>NZ_JBWAVA010000001.1:0-731470 GCF_056121505.1 Paenibacillus sp. LS-5
CCATGTGCTCTCCCCAACCTTTCTCTTACTTCCATTTTAATGGGTTTGAGAGTTTACACAATATATTTTACAGACTCAAAGCCAACTCTCAGTGGGGGGGTTACATCACGATTTATCCAATATATACCATATATCCACATAGCACATCCATTCCTACACTTAATTTATTTTTCTCTTCCTTCTAACACACAACTACAATTTTTTCCATACAAAGAATCGTCTATCGTGTAAAAAATTATTAGCCATTAGTTAAACGGGCATCTAGGTCACTCTTCTTATATAATTAATGTTAAATCTTATCATGCTACAACCAACAGGAAACTTTATACCTGATTCATTGGTGAGGTTTGAGTTTGTAGAATTAAATAAAGAAATTGAGTCTTGAAATTGATGTGAGTAATCTAGGATCGTGAAAAAGAATGTTATTCAATTCAATAAATTAAAAATAACTAATATTGAGTAGTCCAAGGCTCGCAAGATTTGGTTGATTAAAATCCATGCCCTATTGAATCAAAGCATTTCCATATTATGTTTTTTGCATTAAGGAAAAACTTTTGCCCCAATATATGCCCCACGATAAGCCCCCCAGTGATCGAAATCAATGGTTTACATAAATACTTGAATTAAACGAAAAAACAAAAAACCCTTATAGAATAAGGGCTTTAAGCGAGATATGTCTGATAAAACCGTATAGGACGGATGGGGTTCGAACCCATGACCCCTACCCTGTCAAGATAGTGCTCTCCCGCTGAGCTACCGTCCTGCAACGAAATTTATAATACCACAGGATGCAAGGTGAAGGCAATATTTTTTTCTGGGCAGGTTCGGAATTTGGGATCAGTTCGCTAGATCCAGGGAAGTATTCGTATCTGAATCATTTTCACAGAAGGGCTGACGAGATCTTTGTGATCTTTTCGGGCCCGGCCACGAACCTGGGGATCGATATTTGCGAATACCTGGATTCCGGGAAGATCAACATTTTGCCTTAAGAATAAGTCGGTTTCTTCTATTAATACAGTTCCGGTAGTACAGAACGAATCCACAGTTGTCCCGCTCCCCCCACAATAGTGGAATCGCTGCCGTCAACATGATAATCTGGAATCAAACGAAGAAAAAGGAGCAAAGAATTTGCCAGAACCCAATGAACACAAGAATAAATCTTCCGCCGGACTGAAATGGCTGGGAGGCGGGGCAGCCATGCTGCTCCTGAAAGGAAAGGCGATACTGTCTCTTTTGAAGCTGGGAAAAATCGCCGGTCCGCTTATATCCATGATGGTTTCCGTAGGGGCTTATGCACTAATCTATCCTTGGCAATTTGCCATCGGCTTTGTCCTGCTGCTGTTTATCCATGAGCTGGGACATGTAATCGCCGCCAAGCGGATCGGTCTGCCGGTCAGTGCTCCGCTATTTATCCCTTTTTTGGGAGCCTTAATCACCATGAAAAAACAGCCGCTTGACGCAAAAATGGAAGCTTATGTAGCCTTTGGCGGTCCTCTTTTGGGCAGCGCTGGGGCGGCTGTTGTCTTTGCTTTCGCCTATTATTATCACAGTCCGCTGTTGTATTCACTGGCCTATATCGGATTTCTCCTCAACCTTCTGAATCTGCTGCCGATCCATCCACTGGATGGGGGGCGTATTGCGACTGCGGTCACGCGCTGGCTCTGGCTGGTGGGGCTGATTGGCGGTTTGGGCGTGATTCTGTACCTGAAGTCGATCCTGTTCCTGATTATCTGGGTGCTGTTTGCCTATGATATGTACAAGAAATATATCAGCCGGCGCAAGAACAGCCAGGTGAGGACGGTTATGTACAGATTTCTGATTCCTGTAGAGCATTTGCAGGAACAAGGGTATCTGATTCCAGGACCTGAGCATAAACGGGATTTGCCGTTCACCACCTACAGTGATCTGGAGCGGGAGCAATATATCGGCATCCGCTATGAAAGCCTGGATTATTACGGAACCGCCAGACTTCCTGTACAGTGCATTATTGAGAAGGTCAGACTGACCGGGCTTGACCAGGTGACGGCAGAGAACGGACTGCACCTGAGTGCACAATGCGAGGTCCAGTATACGGTGTTTGAGAACGATAAATATTATGAGGTGCCGGCCAGCTCACGCTGGAAATTTGGTGCAGCCTATTTTGCGCTTGCGGGTTGTATCGGCATCCTGATGTACCTGGTGCATGTAGTGGGAAATGTAAATCTGTGATCCCCTGTTTAACAGCACTCCAAACCGTCAAAGCTGTAAAAAGCTAAAGGATAGGAGGAGTATGCTTATGCGCAGAAGATTCATGGTGGAAGCTGCATTCTGCTTGCTGGTGCTGGTGGGAATAGCGGGATGCACGGCTAGAGATGAGGCTCCCGGCGTGATGGAGCTCCATCGGCTGTCTGATCTGGAAGGTCCATTAGACCGGACAGACAGCACGCTGTCGCCGGTACTAGAGGATGTCTATGGTCTTTCCATCCCGGAAGATGTCTATTCCACGCAATAGAGATGCTTGAAGGCCATCTTTCTTGCGCTGTACAGAAAAATGGAATTTCTGTATAATGGGTCAACTATCATTTTTGATCTATGGAGAGGAGATCCAATAAGCTATGGCAGCAGAAATTGTCCGAATAACTACAGAGGAACAACTCCAAATGGGGCTGGATATCCGCAAGAAAGTATTTGTAGAAGAACAGAAGGTTCCCATGGAAGAGGAAGTAGATGAATATGATGTAGTGGGTGACAACGCCCATCATATGCTTCTTGTGGATGAAGGGATTCCGGTAGCGACCGGAAGACTGATCTATTATAAATCCGGAGCTGCCAAAATGCAGCGGATAGCCGTCCTTAAAGCTTACCGCAGCAAGGGGTACGGAAGGATTCTTTTATTGGCGCTGGAGGAGCTGGCCCGGGAGGTTGGCCTGGAAACCTCTATTCTGGACGCCCAGTGCCATGCAGAAGATTTTTATACGAAGTTGGGCTACAAAGTAATCTCCCCGGAGCCTTTCTATGATGCCGGTATCCTGCATGTACGGATGGAAAAGGCGTTGTAGACGGGCAAGTGGATACATACTCTTTGGCTTGGGAGGACAAACTATGGTTGATTTTGACCATGGACAATCCAAATGCGAAGGAGCAGCTTTCAAATGAACAGTAACAGTACACGCGAACGGTTTATTGCGGCTCAGCGTAACGGGGACGGCGATTTAACCAGCTTCCAGACCTCTTCAGGACGGGTGCTTGATTATCAGCAGGCGCTGCAGGAGGTTCAGGCAGGCGCAATTGCCGGAGTGAATGTGTTTAAAGGCAAAGACGGCGAGATGTATATCCGCGGGGATGCGGACGGCGATCCCACCAACAATCTGGATCAGCTTCCGCAATTTTAAGGCGGTATAGATAAAAACAGCCGGACAGGCGTACATTGACGCTGTTGTCCGGCTGTTTTTGTATGTCCCAATCCATCAAAATCTATAGAGCCTCTGTTGTTCCATAAATTCCATTTCTCCCGTCAGGCCTTCAAAGCCAGGCTTCTCATCGCTGTAATGCATCAGCAGAATCAGCTTCCTTACTTCTTCCGGCAGGGACATCAGCTCTTTGAGGGTAGTATGAACCTGCCCTTGTCCACGCAGCTGGCAATCATGCAGGATGGTTGTCACCCCGCGTTCCTGGACAAGGCGGAGCAGAAGCTCAGGCTGAAAGGTCAGATCCGCACTGTAAAAAACCTGCTCATTCAGCAGGAGTGAATAGCTGTCTTTTCCGGGGATATGCGGTGTGCGGATCAGCTCCACGGTTAGTGAGGGTGACAAGGAATGGGGAATCCCTGTTGTAAGCGGCCGGATATCAAACACATCGGATAGGGAGCGGTTGCCTTCCTGATGAAGTTGATGAAGCAGCGGATGCTGCCATAACGGTTCAATCAGAGTCTCAGCCAGCAGCAATTTCATTTTGCCGTGTGATTCCCGGTGCATGGTATGGGCCAGCTCCACCAGTCCGCCGATATGATCACCATGGATGTGTGTAATCAGGGTTTCGTTCACTTCACGGAATGACTTCCCCAGTGCCTTCATAGCTTTGGGGGCAGTTACTCCGCAGTCGATAAGCAGGGTATAGTCATTGACCTGCAGCAGCGCGTTATTATTATAGTAGTTTTTGGAAAAGGCATCTCCTGTGCCCAGCATTTGTAAGTTCATTGTCATGGTAAAAAGCCCTCCAGGAATTGATAACCATTCTATTTATCCTATCGTATCATTCTTCACAAATAGAATGAAATAATTCCCTGTCATTCCGCAACTTGTCGTAATTTTCACAGTATATATTAACAGCATGAATTACTTGGAGGGTCTCTAGGGATGAGATGGAGAAAAATAGCACTGTGCGTGGTTGTATTTTCCTTAATGGGCGGTTCATTATTGTTTGCGGATGCTGTTAATCAGAAGATCAGAGTCTGGAGCAACGGCAAAGAAATATCGGACGGCGGTTACTTGATTGACGGTAAAGCCTATATTCCGGCCAGAGAGGCGGGAGGCGTTGTCAGTTGGGATGGTTCGGGGAGACTGAGTATCCTGAAGCCCAATGTGCATATTGCTCTTTTTAAAGGGGATAACGTCTTTGGCAATGTGAACGTAGGCAAGCTTAAGATCAAGGTGCTGACCCAGGTAGATAGTCTGACCGAGGATGTTGCGGCGGTAAAGGTTGCGATCACAGACCCGTCGGGCAACGTGAAGGACATCCAGGCACAGGAACTGGGGAGCTCGAGGAAAGAGGACTTCTGGTTTCCAACTTCAGAGTTCACCTATGATTTCAAGGCTGCCGGGAAATACCGGGTAGGCTTCTATATCAAACCTTCCAAAGGCGCGGATTATGTACTTGTGTCAGAGAAGGTAATCACTGCGCTGGATTAATCCATTCAGGGCCCGCTCAAATTGACCTTGCTTATCTTACGTGTTACGATACCAAATGTAGGATAATTCTATTCAAAGTGAGGTATTACAATGAGCGATCACAAACATGAGCATGGCCATGAACATGGTGAAGCATGCGGTTGCGGACATGATCACGACCATGAGCACGAGGAGTTTGTGCTGACCTTGACGAACGAGCAGGGCGAAGATGTAGAAATGGTGCTGGTGGAAACGTTCGACGTAGGCGAGAAGTTATATGCTTTGCTGCTGGAACGCGAAAACCCTGAAGCTGACGGCATCATTCTGCGTATGGAAGAAGAAGATGAAGAAATGGTGCTGTACAACATTGAAGATGAAGCTGAATGGAAAGCTGTAGAAGAAGCTTACAACGAGCTGCTTGCCCAGCAAGAATAGATTTCATGAAGCAAGTGGGCCTCTCGATCATTGGACAAGACCTGCGAGGCTTGCATACAAAAACCCGATACTGAAGAAGTATCGGGTTTTTGTATGTACAATGTATGAAGGGGAGGCGATCAGGAGATCGGATCCGCCTCCACAATGACTTTGACGTTCGTGATACTGCGGTCCTCCGGACCTTTGACGGGCAGCCCGATTTCCACATGATCAATGATATAATCGATGTTATCCTGGGTAATTACTTCACCAGGAAGCAGAATTGGAATTCCCGGAGGATATACGTATATGAATTCTGCGATGATATAGCCAGCAGATTCACGGAAAGGAACCAGTTGGGTATCAGCATAGAACGCATCCCGCGGGATCAGCGCCAGCTGTGGAATTTCCGGTACTTGCACCTTGAGCTCGTAGATTTCACCCTTGCTGTAATGAATAGCGGAGAGTACTTTCAGTGCGGCAAGCAACTTGTCCACCGATTCCTGGGTATCTCCTGGCGTAATCAGGCAAAGAATGTTATACATGTCACTAAGCTCAACTTCAATGTTGTATTTCTGGCGCAGCCAGTTCTCGGTTTCGTAACCGGTAATGCCGAGGTGGCGCACATGGATGTTCAGCTTGGTCGGGTCTAGATTGAACGTTGCTTCCGTACCCAGAATTTCTTTGCCGAAGCTGTACAGGCCTTCAATGCTGTTAATGGCATCCCGTGCATAGTTCGACAGGGCAATGGTTCTGGCAGCCATCTCGTGGCCGTTCAGGGCCAAATTACGTCTGGAGGTATCCAGAGATGCCAGCAGAATATATGATGTTGAAGTTGTGGTCAGCATGCTGAGAATGGTCTGAACCCGCTGCGGATTGACCAGGCCGGTCTTGGCATTCAGATTGAGCACCGAGCTCTGTGTCATCGAGCCGCCCAGCTTGTGTACACTGGTTGCCGCCATATCCGCTCCGGCCTGCATAGCCGATACCGGGAGATCCTCATGAAAATGAATCAATACTCCATGTGCCTCGTCCACCAGTACGGGAACTCCGTAACTGTGGGCCAGGTCGACAATCGAACGCAGATCGGCACACACGCCAAAATACGTTGGATTAATAACAAGTACACCCTTGGCATCGGGATGGCGCTTTAAGGCCTTCTCGAGTGCGCTGGTAGTAATACCGTGGTCTATCCCAAGATTCTCATCCTGTACAGGAGAGACAAAAACAGGCTTGGCTCCGGAGAAAATAATCGCAGACATCACGGATTTGTGAATGTTGCGCGGTACAATTATTTTATCTCCTTCCGAGCAGACAGAGAGGATCATAGTCATGATGGCATTGCTCGTGCCTTGTACGCTAAAATACGTATAGTCGGCGCCGAAAGCCTCTGCAGCCAGCTTTTGAGCTTCAAGAATTACGCCGGTAGGCTGATGAAGGTCATCAAGCGGTGCGATGTTGATCAAATCTATGGATAGAGCGTTATCGCCGATAAACTCACGGAATTCGGCATCGGTTCCTAGCCCCTTCTTATGCCCGGGAATATGAAATTGAACTGGGTTTCCGGCGGCATGCTTTTTGAGAGCGGTGAAGAGGGGAGTTACGTGTTGATCCATTTAATGCTGTCACAACCTTTCATGAAGAGTAATTTTTCAAGCAAGCATCAGTATAACAAATCAATCACCATAATACTAGGATGTGATAAAATGTCTGGCAAAGTAGCAGAACGTATGCATATCAATTTGGCCTCTCCGTTTATTATGGAGATGTGGGTCATTATCTTTCTGGTTGAATTTGTAAAAGGGTCACTCCTGGTAGCTCTTCTGCCGGTTTATATGGAGAATGTCCTTGGACTTTCGGTAACGGTAGTAGGCTTCGCATTTGCCATGCAATACCTCGGTGACAATCTTTTCCGCAGCCCGTCGGGCTGGGTTATGGAACGTATTGGATACCGCTGGACGATGACAGGGGCTCTGCTGCTGATCCTTGTGGCCGTTGGACT
Organism: Paenibacillus sp. LS-5; assembly: GCF_056121505.1. Lineage (NCBI taxonomy): Bacteria > Bacillati > Bacillota > Bacilli > Caryophanales > Paenibacillaceae > Paenibacillus > Paenibacillus sp. LS-5. The sequence goes on from NZ_JBWAVA010000001.1 coordinate 7,282, forward strand.
GATCATCTATGCCAAAGATGCTGTGTGGTTATCGGTTGCCTGTCTGATTCTGGGCATTGGCACCTCGCCGCTCTGGCCTTGTACCATGACCGGAATTACCGAGCTGGCCGGTTCGACCAAAAGCGGAAGCAGCGGGGCGGCCATGGGTGCGGTAGAGATGGCCTCACTGGCTGGGACAGGGATTGGCCCCATCGTCGTCAACTTTATGATGGATCATGGCGGACAGAGCTACCGGGTAGTCTTTCTGGTGCTTATGGGCTGTGCTGCAGCTGTAGCGGCCGTTGCCCTGCTGTTACCGTCAAGGATTGGAACTCATGCGCCTCATGCAGTTGTGCGGGATCTGGGAGATGAGGGAGCGGCAGCCGTACGCGGACGGATGAAACCTCTGGAAAGTCTGAAGCGAACATTGCATCAGGTCAGAACCTCGCTGAAGGTCAGCCGTCTGCTGTTTCCTGCACTGTTTCTGCAGGCATTTGCGATAGGTCTCATGACCCCTGTGGTCACCCTGTTTGCCCGTTCCGAGCTGCATGTGACGCCGAACCAATTCAGTCTGCTGCTGATCGCAGGAGGCGGCATTACCGTTCTGGCACTGATTCCAGCTGGTAAACTGGTGGACCGGATCGGAACAACCATCTTCCTGAATATAGGATTCCTGCTCGCTGCCGGCTCTCTGGCCTTCTTTTCACAGGTGCGCTGGCTGCCGCTCGCCTTCTGTGCAGTAGCACTCGTAGGTATCAGTTATGCATTGATTCTTCCGGCCTGGAATGCTTTTCTGGCCAAGCAAGTACCTAAGGGAGAGAGAGGGACTGTATGGGGGCTTTTCCTAACGTTGCAGGGCTCTGGTATGGTGGCTGGTCCCGTGATCTCAGGGAAACTCTGGGATTCAGTGGGTCACAGCACTCCTTTTCTGGTTAGTGCATTTGTTATGGTAGTGCTATTCGGGCTGCATCTGCTGATTGTCCACAGAACCGGACGGAAGACCGGACAAGCTGAGGTGTGATTAGAGATCGTATTTAAGACAGCATAAGCCGCTGGCAGCCGGAGATTCCGGAAGCAGCGGCTTTTTTTATGTAAATGGGTGCGACGCTTCAGTTTCAATAAGAGCCCTAGGAGGAGAGAACCAGTTATTTGCAGCAAAACCGGAGAATAGCGTTTGAAAATGACGGAAAGCGGGTAAAAATAGTCAATAAACCAAGTTACCGCTACATAAAATGAAGTATAAAATAAGAGTAAGACGAACGCATAATTTTAACAAGCAGGTTGAGGTCCGGCAGTCGGTTCTGCTCGAAGTTAAGCTAATGAAGCTGGCTTTGCTGTAACAAAGCAGTGAGGGGGGAGTGCCGTGAACAAAAACGACGAAGTCGAGTATTGCAATCTGGAGCTGCGCTTTGACAGACAGCATCTCCAGGACCTGATTAAGGACTTGATTAAGGAAGGCTATTCCCTTTATTGGAGCGAGAATGAAACAGTTTTTCTTATCTCGGTGCGCACCGGCCGCAAGCTTGTGAAGCTGCGTTTCCAGCGGATTAAGGAAGGCTTCAAACTGGTGGGAGATTACATGATCCGTGATGCGCGCCTGTCTGAGTGGATGGAGAAGCTGATTGGTGATATGCGGGGGCATGCCGTCGTTAAACGGTTCCGTGACCGCCAGATCATTATTGAAAATATTTTGTTCGGCGAAGTGATCCGGTTGGTGGAAATCTCCGGGTATCAACAGCGGGTGCTCTACCAGAAAGGTCCGCTGCTCTCTGATCAGGAGCTGACTAAGCTGTTCTTCTCTGTAGATGGGGAAGAGCGGATCCGTGACCGCAGGCTTGAGGTGGATGAGTATCTGGACCAGCTTCACGAGGCCATTCAGGCCAAGGATACGGAACGTATAGCGGCATGCAAAGCCAGGCTTCTGGTGTTGACAAGAGAACTCAATATGCTTGAATGGTGAAACAACCGAAATTCACGCAGGTCAGGGCATCCCGCTTATGGGGTGCCTTGTGTTTTGGAGGAGTAGCAGGGCGCGGGGGTTCACTTCTGACGGCAAAACCGTTAAAATACTCATTGTGAGCAATTTCCACGATTTACGCAGGAATTTGTCAATGAAATTGATCGCTTTCAAGCAGGCAGAACTTTGCTGTCTCTGATAAAGGATGGTATTCTAATACTGCGAGAAATGGATTTCACAAAAATATATGGTGCAAAGGGTGGAGAACCAGATGGCAAAACAACAAATCGGTGTGATTGGCTTGGCAGTAATGGGCAAAAACTTGGCTCTTAACATCGAGAGCAGAGGCTTCACAGTATCGGTATATAACCGTTCCCCGGAGAAGACTCATGACCTTATCAGCGAAGCGGAAGGCAAAAACCTTGTGGGTACTTTTTCCGTCGAGGAATTTGTTGAATCGCTTGAAGTACCGCGTAAAATTCTGATTATGGTTCAGGCGGGTAAAGCAACCGATGCTACCATTGAGCAGCTGCTGCCGCATTTGGACCAGGGCGATATTATCATCGACGGGGGCAACGCATATTTCCCTGACACGGTTCGCCGTAACAAGGAATTGGAGGAAAAAGGCTTCCGCTTCATCGGTACGGGTGTTTCCGGCGGTGAAGAAGGCGCGCTCAAAGGACCTTCCATCATGCCTGGCGGCCAGGAAAGCGCCTATAAGCTGGTTGAACCTATACTTACAGCAATCTCGGCCAAAGTGGACGGAGAGCCTTGCTGTACATATATCGGACCTGACGGTGCCGGACACTATGTGAAAATGGTGCATAACGGTATCGAATACGGCGACATGCAGCTCATCGGGGAAGCCTATCATTTGCTGAAGGATGTTCTTGGTCTGGATGCCAAAGAGCTTCACAGCATCTTCGAGGACTGGAACAACGGAGAGCTGGACAGCTATCTGATCGAGATTACCAAGGATATTTTTGCAGTATATGATGAAGAAACCGGTAAACCGATGGTGGATGTCATCCTTGATGCTGCCGGCCAAAAAGGTACAGGCAAATGGACAAGCCAAAGCTCCCTGGATCTTGGCGTGCCGCTGTCCATGATTACCGAATCCGTATTCTCACGCTTCCTGTCTGCTATGAAGGAAGAACGTGTGGCAGCCAGCAAAGTACTGAGCGGTCCGGTAACCGAGCCTTTCCAGGGCGACAAAGCCGAGTTCATTGAGAATGTCCGCAAAGCTCTGTTCGCCAGCAAAATTGTATCCTATGCCCAAGGTTTTGCGCAGCTTCGTGTAGCTTCCGAGGAATATAACTGGGATCTGAAGTATGGCAGCCTGGCCAAAATCTGGCGCGGCGGCTGTATTATCCGCTCCCGTTTCCTCCAGAACATCACTGATGCTTACGAGAACAACCCAGAGCTTAAGAACCTGCTGCTTGATCCGTTCTTCAAGGATATCATGGACTCCTACCAGTCTGCATGGCGTAAAGTGGTATCCGCTGCTGTAATGCAGGGGGTTCCGGTTCCGGGTTTCTCCAGCGCCCTGGCTTACTATGACAGCTACCGTACAGAACGTCTGCCTGCGAACCTGCTTCAGGCACAGCGTGACTATTTCGGTGCCCACACCTTCAAACGTGTGGATAAGGAAGGCGTCTTCCACCACGATTGGTTGTCTGAATAGATTCAGACATAAGCTACAGACAGCAGTCCGAATGGCTACCCGCGCGAATGCGGGGGCTTTCGGGCTTTTTTTTATGCAAACTGCCTCTATTTAATGATCGTGAAGCCTATTCTGCTGGGCGATTTATCATTTGTGCAATGTTTTTACCCTGTGTTATGATATGACAAATGTCGCGGTTGGAGGGTCGTTATGAATTACACCAATAAAAATATCATTCTTGTCGGGATGATGGCCACAGGCAAGTCGACGGTGGGTGCACTGCTGGCGGAGCAACTGGGCTATGAGCTGGTTGACCTGGATCATGTGATTATACAGAACGAAGGACGGAGTATTGCAGAACTCTTTGCTGAGGGCGGAGAAGAATATTTCCGGAAGATTGAATCGGCTGTACTGAAAGAAATGCTAGAGGGGGAAGGGCGTATTATCTCCACAGGCGGCGGCGCGGTACTGGCTCCAGGGAATGCAGAGATTATGCTGCAAAAAGGACTTGTAGTCGCACTGACAGCTACAGAGGATGAGATTATCGCCCGTGTCAGCGGGGATGAGAATAGACCGCTGCTCGCCGGCAACGCACAGGAACGGGTACGCACGATTTTGGAACAACGCCGGGACGCTTACCGTTTTGCACATTGCACGGTCGATACAACGGAGCTTAGTGTGGAAGAAGTGTCGCAGCATATTTTAATGCACTACCGCGGTTGAGCTTTTAAGCGTATGTGTGCTAGACTTAAGCGTCTGCAGTTTCATTCCACTCAATCATCCCGCCGCTGAGGTTGGATGTTCTGTAGCCAAACTGCTGCAAATATTCGCAGACACGCTGACTTCGTGCACCGGAGCGGCAGATGAAGATGAACTCTGCTTCCTTGGGAAGCTCGTCCGCATGCTGGGGAATCTCACCCATGGGGATATGCTGCGCGCCGGGAATCATCCCGAAAGCGACTTCGTCGTCTTCACGGACGTCTATCAGTACAAGGTCTTCACCTGTCTCCAGACGCTGCCGCAATTGCACTGCTGTGATTTGGGGAATTTCATTCATGGTTGTGACCTCTTTTCATCAGAAGAATGCCTTCATGATAACACAATCGCGGATTACCCTGTCAAACCGAGCAATACATAATATATATTCCAACCGATAAGGAGAGCTAATACATGGATGTTATCGTTAGGCCTACACCTGCCCTTCAAGGTGAATTCGGAGCTCTGTCCTCCAAGAATTACACTACACGCTACCTGCTGGTCGCCGCATTATCGGAAGGAGTCAGCACCATCTATCACCCTGCGCACAGTGAAGACAGTGATGCGATCCGCAGGTGTATTGCTGATCTGGGAGCTGTGCTTACTGAAGATGAGGAGAAAATCGTCATTCAGGGCTTCGGCCGCCACCCCCGTGACGTCAAAGAGCTTAATGTCGGCAACGCCGGTGCAGTACTGCGGTTTCTGATGGCTGTGGCCGCGCTCAGTCCTGAGGTCACCTTTGTGAATACGTATCCCGATTCTCTGGGCAAACGGCCCCACGATGATCTGATTACTGCACTTGGTCAGCTGGGTGTTGAGGTTGAGCATCATAACGGCAGATTGCCGATTACGATCCGCGGCGGCAAACCGGCGGGTGGACGGATCACGGTATCAGGCGCGGTCAGCTCGCAGTATCTAAGCGCGTTGCTGTTTCTGACACCGCTGCTTGAGGAAGACAGCGAAATTATTGTGCTGGATGACCTGAAGTCAAAAGTAGTTGTAGGACAGACGCTGGAGGTTCTGGAGCAGGCAGGGATTGTCGTTCATGCTGCTGAGGATTATATGTCCTTCAAGGTGCCGGGCGGCCAGGCCTATGAAGCCAAATCATACACGGTACAGGGAGATTACCCGGGGTCGGCAGCTGTGCTTGCGGCGGCGGCGGTCACGAAATCGGATGTGAAAATCCACCGGCTTGCCGAACAAAGCAAGCAGGGAGAGAGAGCGATTGTTGACGTGCTGCGCATGATGGAAGTACCGCTTACCCATGAGAAAGGTACAGTCCATGTGCAGGGTAACGGTATCCTGAAGGCTGTGGAATTTGATGGTGATGCGGCAACGGATGCGGTCCTCGCGATGGTGGCTGCGGCTGTTTTTGCCGAAGGAACTTCACGTTTCTATAATGTAGAGAATCTGAGGTACAAGGAATGCGACCGCATCACTGACTATTTGGCTGAGCTGACCCGGGCAGGAGCCAGTGTGGAGGAGCGCCGGGATGAGATCATTGTCCACGGCAAGCCGGAGGGCGTTGAGGGCGGTGTAACGATTAATGCACACTATGATCACCGGGTGATTATGGCACTGACCGTAGTTGGCCTCCGCGCCCGTCAGCCTCTGCGGATTAAAGATGCTCATCATGTTGCCAAATCATATCCGCAGTATTTCGACCATCTGCGTTTGCTTGGAGCAAATGTAGAGTGGGTAGAATAAGTCTCCCGCCTGTATAGCTTATTTTATTTTGAGGTGTTAATAATGACTAAGCTTGGTAAGCTAAGCATCAGCACACTTACTCCTGAGGATATTCAGCCGGTCATTCAGCTTTTCACATGTTCGATCTCGGATGCCTTTGAACAAGAAGGACTGGCTCATTTGCAAGAGGACATTCACAATGAGGTTGAAAAAAAGAAGTTAATGGCTGAAGCTTCTCTGGATTCAAAAAATACATCCCCCTATTTCCTCGTTGCAAAAATAGATGGGGTTGTCGTCGGTACGATTTCATTTGCACCGTGTGGTGAGGATATCCGATCATGTACCGGAAACCAGCTTGATGATGTTGGGGAACTGGGGAGTTTATACATTATGCCGAACTATCAGGGGCAAGGTATAGGTTCGGCGCTCATCAAGGAACTTATGGCGTATCTGCGCCAGCAAGGAATTGAACAGTTCTGTCTTGACAGCGGCTATACACGTGCACAGGCAAGATGGCTGCGGAAATTTGGAGTACCCTACAGGACGGTTAAGGACTATTGGGGTCCTGATTCTGTTCACATGGTGTGGTTGTGCAAAGTAAGCGAATTTTAGCTGACGCTGTAAATTTGGATCTTCTTACGCTGCGCGGTATGATGGAATAGCAAAAGATTAATTTGCTGTGTGGAAAAAGCATTTATGTTGCTTAAGTTACCAGCGGCACAATTAGCAGAAAGGGGAAATAGATATGAGCTTTGAGAACCCAAGCCGTGAGCAGATTGGAGAAATCCTTGCCGCCGCAGGCAATATAGCTGTGGTCGGGCTCTCCGACAAAACAGACCGAACTTCGTATATGGTGGCAGGTGCCATGCAGAGCCGGGGCTATCGCATCATTCCGGTCAATCCATCGGTGGATGGCGAGATCCTTGGCGAGAAATGCTATCATACGCTGGCGGAAATCCCTGAGCCTGTGGATATTGTCAATGTGTTCCGCCGCAGTGAATACTGCGCGGATGTAGCCCGGGAAGCCGCCGCTATCGGTGCACGTGTCCTCTGGCTCCAGCAGGGCATCATCAGTCAGGAAGCAGCCGATATCGCGGCTGAGCACGATATGATTGCCATTATGGACCGCTGCATCAAGGTCGAGGAAGCAATCACGATGAAAGGCCGCAGCCGGCTGTAAGGTTGAAGGTGGAGCCAACCGGCCGGAATGGTTATATTGAACGCAGACGAAGAACGTCCTTTTCTCCGGTTCACTCTTGGAGCAGGACGTTCTTTTTTATGGAGCAAGCACACAGTTTCTTCATGGACTTGCATACGCATGAAAGGACTGGCGAGCGGTGGGGAAGGCTATACTGTAGTCCGGAAATCGTGAATTTAATAAATAACACCCTAATAAAATGCAACTATTGCACTTTGTGCGAATTCCTCATTTACCCGGTAATTTAAGTTCATAATCTTTTGACAAAAGCTGCTGTAGCGCTTACCATTCAATATAGAATGAAAGGAGAGGGTCACCTTGAATTGGCTCGGATCTTTGCAGCAATTGGGCAGAGCCATAATGCTTCCAACCATGGTGCTTCCGGCAGCGGCTATCCTTCTTAGTCTGGGCAGTCTGCCGTGGTCTGCATGGGGACTTTCTTCGGTATCCGAAGTGACTACTTACGCGGGGCAGGGGATTTTTTATTTCATGCCTTATTTGTTTGCTGTCGGTGTGGCATGGGGGTTGTCCAATCAGGCCGGACCGGCAGGGATGGCAGCACTCGCAGGAATGTTCACTTATGACCGGATTGTTTCCAACATGGGAGACGGGGCCGTACAGCCCGCAACACTAATCGGAATTATCCTTGGAATTGTCTCCGGTGTAGCGCATAACCGGTTCAAAAATATCAAGCTTCCGGAGGCGATCCAGTTTTTTGGAGGATCGCGTTTTGTTTTGCTGTTTATGGGACTGTTCTCTGCGCTGTTCGCCTGGGTGATGCTTGGACTGTCGCCGGTGCTGCAGCATGGCCTGGACATTATGTTCCAGGATATTCAGGCGACGGGCGGATACGGAGTCTTCGTCTACGGGGTTCTTTACAGGGTTCTCACAGCCTTTGGTCTGCATCATATTTTGAATAATCTGTTCTGGTTTCAAATGGGTACCTTTGCTACGCCTGACGGCAGTGCTGTTGTTCAGGGGGATTTGCCGCGTTTTTTTGCCGGGGATCCTACTGCAGGCGTTTTTATGGCGGGACTGTTTCCAATCATGATGTTCGCGCTGCCGGCAATTGCGTTCGCCATTATCCAGGAAGCGCGTGAGGACTTGAAGCCTAAGATCAAGAAGACGTTTTTGCGCGCCGCATTGGTCTGCTTTTTGACCGGGGTATCGGAGCAGATTGAGTTTGCTTTCCTGTTCGCTTCGCCCTACTTATTTGCACTGCATGTGGTGATGTCCGGACTGGCGATGGTGCTGACCTATTCACTGGGCATCCATCACGGCTTCTCCTATTCTGCAGGGGCCATTGATTTCTTTCTTAATCTGCATTTATCGCAGCGGGCCTGGCTGCTGATTCCGATAGGGATCGGCTATGGCATTGTTTACTATAATGTGTTCCGCTGGGCAATACGGCGCTTTCAGATTCCGACGCCAGGACGCGAAGAGGGCTCGGAGCTTGGGGATTGGGCGGGCAATATCCCTTATCAGGCCCCATTGATCCTGGAAGCGCTGGGCGGGAAAGAAAACATCGTACAAGTGCAAGCCTGCATCACAAGGCTAAGATTAACAGTGCACAATGACCGGAATATAGATACAGGAGCACTAAAAGGTCTGGGCTCGGCAGGTATTATCAAGCTGGGTGGAGGAAATGTCCAAGTCGTATTCGGGACCTATTCGGAGCTGATCCGTGAGGAGATCAATAAGCTTCTGCTCCGCGATCTGCCTCAGGTGCTGTTCAGTTCGCCGATTCAGGGCCGGATGATGCCGATTGAAGAAGTGCCGGACCATATTTTTGCCGCGAAGTTGGTGGGCGACGGTGTGGCTTTTTTCCCGGAAAAAGGGGAGCTCGTCTCACCAGTCTTCGGTAAGGTTATGCACGTATACCCGACCATGCATGCAGTGGGCATTTCGACTCCGGAGGGGCTAGAGGTGCTGATGCATATCGGGATCGATACTTCACAGCTAAAAGGGCCGTTTGAGGCGCTTGTGAAGGAAGGGGACAGCGTGGAGCCAGGGCAGCTGCTGGTCAGGTTTGACCTGACTTACCTGCGTGACCATGCAGCCTCACTCGCTACCCCGATGGTCATCACCAACCCGGACCGCGTTAAGTCCTGGAGCTATGCTCCTTTTAAAAGTGTAAAAAAAGGACAGTCTTCCGTGATGTCCGTAGTTCTACATGAAAGCAATGTTGGAGGGATTGAAGCATGATACAAGGCATAGGCGCCGCAGCAGGTGTAGCCATCGGGAAGGCCTTTGTCTTGCCGAACTGGGAATGGAGCCTACCGGATACACAGGTCAGCCCTGTAGATCTGGCGAAGGAATTTGAACGTCTGTATGAAGGCATCCGTACCTCAAAGGATGAGATCGAGTTCATCAAAAAAGAATTCCGGGAGGTTGTCGGGCCTGAGGAATCAAGCATTTTTGACGCCCATCTGGCCATACTGGATGACCCGGTCTTCATGAGTGAAATCCGCGGTATTATCGAGCGCCAATACAAGGCTGCCGAGGTGGCAGTCAAGGAAGCAATCGACCACTTTGTCGCCATGTTTGATCTGCTGGACGATGAGTATATGAAGGAGCGGGCTGTCGACATCAAGGATGTCGGCAACCGTCTGCTGAAGCATCTCCTGGGGGCGCCAGAGGTCACACTTCCGTCTGATACGCAGCCTTATATTCTGGTTGCTAAGGAACTGTCACCTTCACAGCTGGCCCATTTGAACCCTACTTATGTGCTTGGCATCGTAACTATGATGGGAGGCAAGACCTCTCACTCGTCCATTATGGCGCGGGCGCTCGGGATTCCGCTGGTAGCCGGGCTGGAGAACAAGATACTGACTCCAATTCAGACCGGCGACATGCTGGTTATGGATGGTGAAGCCGGCGTCGTTCAGCTCTATCCGGATGAACGGACTGTAGAGGATTATGCATCCAGACGGGCGAAGCAGCAGCGCAAGAAAGAGCAGCTGGAGCTGCTCGCTACCGTGGAAGCCGTCACCAAAGACGGCGTACCGCTGCGTCTGGCCGGTAATATCAGCTCCGTGAAGGAACTGGATATGGCGCTCAAGTACGGGGCGCAGGGTGTCGGGCTGTTCCGGACCGAATTTCTGTATATGGACCGCACCTCCTTTCCTACTGAGCAAGAACAATTCGAAGTCTATAAGCTCGTTGCGGAAAAAGTAGGTGCCGAAACGGTAGTCATCCGCACACTGGATATTGGAGGAGACAAGCATCTGGATTACTTCCAGCTTCCTGAAGAGCAGAATCCATTTCTGGGCTACCGGGCAATCCGTATCAGCCTGGATCGTAAGGACATGTTCAAAACCCAGATTACCGCTATACTGCGGGCCAGTCATTACGGAAATATGAAAATGATGTTTCCCATGATTTCTTCCATTGAGGAAGTACAGGCTGCCAAAGCGGTACTTAACGAGGTCAAGGATGAGCTCGATCAACTGGGTGTTCCTTATAACCGCAATATACCTGTAGGCATAATGATTGAGGTTCCGGCAGCAGTGATGATAGCAGATCTTTTGGCAGAAGAGGTCGACTTCTTCAGTATCGGCACGAATGATCTGGTACAGTATGTACTGGCGGTGGATCGGATGAATGAGCAGATTGCCCATATGTATCATCCATACCACCCTGCAGTGCTGCGGATGATCCGGATGACAGTGGAAGCAGCGCGGAGAGTGGGGATCGATATTAGTGTATGCGGCGAGATGGCTGCAGACGAACGGTCCTTGCCGCTCTGGCTGGAGCTGGGAATCAGTAACCTCAGCATGTCGCCGCAGGCGCTGCTGAAGGTGAAGCACCGTACCCTGAATACGCTGGCTTCGGAAGCCAGAGAAACGGCCAAGCTCTGTTTCAAACACCGGACCAGTACAGAGACGGAAAAGCTGTTGACAGCTTTTCCTGGACGGAGTGGGGTGCCTCTTGGATCAGGTGCCGAGGCGAAGAGTAAAAGCTCGTAAGTTTCAGGAGGACTCAACTCAGAAGATCAATAGCTACCTAATCTGATAAAAGAAAACCTCCCTCTCCATCCGTAAACAGCTGCATATACCATAATAAAAGCCCTGATCCTCTGCATAGCAGAGGGTCAGGGCTTTCTAATCTTATATTTCCGCCAGCGCATCGCAAAAGGCTTTGCCATAAGGCGGCAGATCTGGTGGGCGGCGGGCTGAGATAATGTGTCCGTCTGTGACGACAGCTTCATCTTTCCAGATCGCTCCGGCATTTTCCATGTCATCACGGATTCCTGGGGTGGAAGTGACAGTGACACCGTTCAGAATTTTCGCGGATATCAGCACCCAGCCGGCATGGCAGATTTGGCCGATCGGCTTCTTAGCAGCATTGAAATCCTGCACCAGCTTCAGTACAGCGCTATAGCGGCGGATCTTATCGGGAGCCCAGCCGCCCGGTACGAGGATGCCATCATAATCAGAAGCGTTCAGTTCATCCCAGGAATAATCGGCTTTGGCGGGTACGCCATATTTTCCAACGTAAGTTTTGTTCTTCTCCAGTCCGGCCAGATGTACCTCGGCACCTTCTTCCCTGACACGGTACACCGGGTACCACAGCTCCAAATCTTCGAACTCATCGTCTACGAGTGCTATGACCTTTTTTCCGGTTAGTCTCATGCTTTGCAGCTCCCTTCATTAATCTTGACTTCAGTACATTCTAGCAAATTTGATATATGAAGTCATCCTGGTGACAGCAATCTTTTACTTAATTTCCAATTAAATCATTTTATGCAAATCAGAAGGGTTTGGAGGATGCGAGTCGAATATAGCAATGGAGCAGGAGAATTTTCGCAATTTTCCCTAGGATAGACGTTCAGTGAATTTTACTATTAAATCTGAGGTGTGGGAGATGTATAAAGAGCCATTAATGAAGAAGTCGTGTGGCTGCGGCGGAATCATGACCATACATATGCATACGCTGATCTACAGCGCAAAAATAAAAATCACACATGTTCCAGTCTACACCTGTGGAGTGTGCGGCCGTTACGACCCTCTGCCATTCATCAGAAGCGATCTGTCCAAGCTGATTCATGAACTTGGGGATTCTCCGCCTAAGAGGCATATTTCCTTTGCGGATAACAATGAATGGGCAAGCGTTCTGAAAGAAACTTTTGCTGCGGGATTGTTCGAAGGCGGAATGTCTGAGGTAGAGGAAACGATCCGGTGTGCCATACAGGGGCGTGTAGATTTACTGCTGGATGTCTACCGGGTAGCGGCAGATAGTTCCGACCGGAAGTGGATGGAGGAAACTGGTAAAAGACTGTCTCAATTGACAGTTGAGCCTGCAGAAAGAACGTAATTAATGCAGAATAAAGCGGATTCTGAAATTTTTTCTGCAAAATCAATGAAAATATTTCACGAATGTTGGATTTTTCACGCGCTTTTTGATACGATAGTATCAGATCAGACAAACCTATGAATGCGACTGGCTCATTAGTGGCAATTACTCGGAGGAAATGTAGCAACACCAGGCCTTTATTCCGTATAGCGAATAGCGTTTTAACCTTTGAAAGAAATTTTGAAAGGAAAATGAAGCGTTATCATTGCACAATTGTACAAAGTGTCGTATCATAATTTTAATTAGTCGAACGATAAAATTTATCGCAATGGAGAGAGTAATTTGACGGTAACCATTTACGATGTAGCTCGAGAAGCAGGCGTATCTATGGCTACGGTATCACGGGTTGTGAATAATAACCCGAACGTGAAACCGCAGACCCGGAAGAAAGTTTTTGAAGCGATTGAACGTTTGGGCTATCGTCCAAATGCCGTGGCGAGAGGTCTCGCCAGCAAGAAAACGACAACCGTTGGGGTTGTTATCCCCGATATCTCGAACTCGATTTTTGCAGAAATTGCGCGCGGGATCGAAGATATTGCCAACATGTATCATTACAATATTATTTTGTGTAATGCGGATAAACGCAAAGAGAAGGAAATTCGTGTAATTAATACGCTTTTGGAGAAACAAGTGGATGGTCTGCTCTTCATGGGCGGGACTGTAACTGAAGAGCATATTCAAGCTTTTCAGACGTCTGCTGTGCCAATCGTACTTTGCGCGACGCGTGATGAAAAGGGTAGCTATCCGTCGGTGGATATCGACCATGAGACTGCTGCCTTTGACGCAGTGAACACACTGATCCGTCATGGCCACCGCGAAATTGCGATGATCAGCGGTACCCTGCAGGATCCTGCCAACGGCTATGCCCGTTTCCAAGGCTATAAGAAAGCGCTGGAAGCAGCAGGTATTGAGTATCAGGAGGACCTGGTGCGTATCGGGAACTATCGTTACGAATCCGGTGTCGAAGCCATGAAGTATTTCCTCGGACTCAAGAAGAAACCAACGGCAGTATTTGCTGCAACCGATGAAATGGCGATCGGAGCCATCCACAGCATTCAGGATGAAGGTCTTAAAGTTCCGGATGACTTCTCCATTATCAGTGTCGATAACATCCGTATGGCTTCAATGGTTCGTCCGTTGCTGACGACAGTAGCACAGCCAATGTACGATCTGGGTGCGGTAGCAATGAGACTGCTGACGAAGCTGATGAAGAAGGAAACCGTTGAGAACCCGCGGGTTATTTTGCCGCATGAGACGATTCTCCGTTTGTCTGTTAATCATTTGAACAAGTAAGCATTCGGAATAGGTTGGAACATAAGTGCGTAAAAAGCTCCTTTTGGGGCTTTTTATGTTTTATATCTTTAAATTTACCGTAGGGGGATACATATGAATGAAGTCATTGGATTAATTGGAGCGATGGATGAGGAGATCAAGCTGTTGTTAGACAGTATGGAAGACAGAGAGAGCACTATTAAGGCAGGTATTGCGTACTATTCAGGTACCATCTCGGGCCAAAAGGTAGTTCTTTGTAAATCTGGGGTCGGCAAGGTGAATGCTGCGGTGACGACGCAAATACTAATCGATAGCTTCGGAGTGGGGTGTGTGTTGTTCACAGGCGTTGCGGGAGCGTTACACCCAGATCTGGGAATTGGGGATATCGTCATCTCTTCACAGTGCATTCAGCATGACATGGATGCTAGCGCTCTTGGATACCCGCGGGGAGTGATTCCTTATCAGGAGGTATCCTTTTTCCCAGCAGATCCAGTCCTTGTGCAGCTGGCAGAAGGGGCTTGCCATGCCATGAAGCAGAGGTCGATTACGGGAATCGTACTGTCAGGGGATCAATTTATTGCCAGTACGGCCGCTGTATCCGAGCTTCGGGAGCAGCTGGGCGGAGCATGTGCGGAAATGGAAGGCGCTGCTGTGGCACAAGTCTGCTTCATGAATGAGATTCCTTTTGTCATTATCCGCTCGATGTCTGATAAAGCAGATGGTTCGGCGCATGCGAATTATCGTGAATTTACGGTAACCGCTGCCGAACGCTCCCATGCCATCCTCGAATATATACTGAAAGCAATGTGAACCATTTCTCCGGAGGTTTATCTGCAGCCTAGTACATGAATCGCTGTCTGAATCGCACCCGGTCAAAAGTTTCCTGTGAAGACATCGGCACTTCATGACCGATACGGACCATGAGGCAATTGGCAGGGTGGGAGCAAATCTCCGGATCATCTGTGGCATACCAGACCATATCCACCGTTTGCATAAGTTTTTCCATCATCTGGCGGTAAGCCCATACATCAAGACCACTGCCTTTAAGATCCCAGTGCCAGTAATATTCAGTGGTGAATACGATGCAGTTCTCCAGCTGTTCCCGCTCAAAAGCAGTGCTAATCAGCAGCTTCGCAAGCCCCATCCCCCTGTATACATTTGCTACTTCTATAGCACCCAGCTCTATAAGATCTACCATACCACCCTGCGACCACAGCTCCAATTCATCGGGATAATGAAACGTAACATATCCGGTGATCATGTGGTCAGCAACAGCGGCTATTACACGCCCTTCAGGCAGTCCAGCAATCTCTATAAGCGCTTCCAGCTGCTCCTGCGGTTTACGGAAGGCGTCCAGATCAGGATGCATTTGGAGCCTCCTCAGCCTGTCTGGAGACAAAGGTCCACTAACGGTAAGGGTGCTTTCTTGATGATGAAGAATATGGGATACAGGGATTTTGCGGTGCTCCATGGACAGGCTCCCCTCCAAGTTAGGCAAATCTAGAATGTAACCGCTTCCTGTGATATACTAGTTCCGACATAAAATATTCACATTTAATCCATTGACAGCATTGCTTAAGAGAAGAGTCTCGCCCTTAAAGCTTAAATCAAACGAGTGAGGGAGGCAAGAGTAATGGGGCAAGTCCACAGCGAAATTTTACCGGGCCGCGTGAAGCAAGCCAATATGGCGGATTATTCCCGGGCAGTTAGCGAATTCCGGTGGGAGGATGTGGAGAAAGACTTCTCCTGGCATGAGAGTGGCAAGGTGAATATGGCCCATGAAGCGATTGACCGGCATGTCCAGGAAGGCCGCGGAGCGGCGACGGCTTTAATCTACAGTGATTCCACCAGGGAAGAGATGTATACGTTCTCTGACCTTCGGGAGAGATCCAATCGTTTTGGGAACGTGTTGCGTGCGCACGGTATTGGCCGGGGGGACAGGGTGTTTATTTTTATGCCCCGCAAGCCGGAGTTGTATTTCAGTCTGTTGGGTGTGCTCAAAGTCGGTGCGGTGGCGGGACCGTTGTTTGAGGCGTTTATGGAAACAGCTGTTAAGGACCGTCTGGAGGACAGTGGTGCCATAGCTCTCGTTACAACCCCGGAATTGCTGCAGCGGGTCAAGCGTGAAGAGCTGCCTGCGCTGAAGCATATTTTTGTGGTAGGAGGCACTGCAGATAGTGAACAAGGGCTAATCAGCTATGAAAAAGAGACCGCTGCGGCATCTGCGGAGCTTGAACCCGAATGGCTTAGTCTGGAGGATGGGCTGATTATGCATTATACCTCCGGCTCCACTGGCAAGCCCAAGGGTGTATACCATGTGCAAAGAGCAATGATACAGCATTATTATACAGGTAAGGTTGTACTTGACCTGCGTCCTGATGATATCTATTGGTGCACAGCAGATCCGGGATGGGTCACTGGAACATCTTATGGGATCTTTGCTCCTTGGCTGAACGGTGTGACCAATGTTGTTCGTGGCGGGCGCTTCAGTCCGCAGGATTGGTATAAGACGATTGAACGTTTTGCGGTTACTGTATGGTACAGCGCTCCTACCGCCTTCCGGATGCTTATGGGGGCAGGAGAGGCGAGCCTGCAGGGGACCAATCTAAGCAGTCTGCGGCATGTCTTGTCAGTAGGGGAACCGTTGAATCCTGAAGTGGTGCGTTGGGGGGATAAATTCTATCAGCAACGCATTCATGATACATGGTGGATGACAGAAACCGGAGCACAGCTGATCTGCAATTATCCGGGAATGGACATCAAGCCCGGCTCCATGGGGCGGCCCTTGCCTGGTATCGAAGCTGCAATACTGGATGACAGGGGTAATCTGTTACCGCCTTATTCCATGGGGAACCTCGCGATCCGGACCCCCTGGCCCTCTATGATGGGACAGATCTGGAACAATCAGGCGAAATACGAGGAGTACTTCCGCATTCCAGGCTGGTACATTTCCGGGGACTCTGCTTACATGGACGATGAAGGTTATTTCTGGTTTCAGGGTCGCATTGATGATGTCATCAATTCCTCTGGTGAGCGGATAGGACCTTTTGAGGTGGAGAGCAAACTGGTAGAGCATCCTGCAGTTGCTGAAGCTGGGGTTATCGGTAAACCGGATGTCATGCGGGGAGAGATCATCAAGGCGTTCATTTCTTTACGGGATGGTTATTTCCCTACGGCAGAGCTGAAGGAGGAAATTGCGGCTTTCGTCAAAACCGGGTTATCTGCCCATGCGGCGCCGCGTGAAATTGAATTCAAGGAAAAGCTGCCCAAGACGCGCTCCGGCAAAATTATGCGCCGCGTGCTGAAAGCCTGGGAGCTGCATCTTCCCGCAGGAGATCTATCCACCATAGAGGATTAATTGATTCCAGAGACATGGCAAAAACACCACCGCCGGTGATGAACCGGTAGTGGTGTTTTTTGGGGTTTCGAAAGTATAATGGTGTCTGCAGACCTAATATTAAGGGGTTTTAGCTCCACCGTTGCCAGAGCCGGCATTCCCGCCGCCGCTGGCATTACCTCCGGCGGCATTGCCGCCACCAGCGGCGTTACTACCACCAGCGGCGTTACTACCACTAGCGGCGTTGCCACCACCAGTTGCGTTTCCGCCGCCAGCGGCATTGCCGCCGCCGGCAACGTTGGTTCCGGATCCCGTAGGAATGTCAGAGCCATCCGATGGCGGGATAATAATCATCCCGGGATCCTCCGTAGCTCCCGGTAGAGCTCCCGGCTCTGGTGTAGCTTCTGCATCTGGAAGATCTACGGGTGGAGGGGTGGTTTCTGGTGTTGGTGTAGCCCCGGCCACGCTGCCGGAAGCTGACTCATGACCGGCAACATCTACTGCAGCTACATAAAAGGACGCATTCACACTGGCCGGAGTGCCCGGTGTGAAAGTAGTTCCTTCGCCAACTGACAGAATGGCCTGCTTTTGAAACGAACCACCATTCAGCGAGCGGTACAAACGGTAGCCAATTACATCCGGCGAACCGCTCGGATTAAAGGTGATAACCGCTTTACCTGTATTGTAGGATATATTGACTCCGCTTGGAGCCGTTGGTGCACTTCCGTCATCCACACGGGGATCAACCTCGGTAGGATAATCGGATTTCGCATCTTCAGGCATATAATATTCCAGCGATTCATGCTCTTTCATTGACGGGAATGCGGCAAGCAGCTCCTTCACCAGATCCTGAATTGGTTTTTCACGCTTGACGACAATTTTTTCTTTGAGGAAATCCTCAGGAGTGCCTTCGAGAGGGATATAATTAACTCCGTTATAACTAATATACTTGGCTCTTGAGATTCCATCATCGCTTGAAGTAGGTACATACTTCACATTAAATACATCTGTGGTGAACCTGTCGGTCAAGTCAGTCGGGAGCTTGCCGCTGTATGCAGAAACTGTCCTTTTGACGATTCCTTCAGGTTTCGGAAATTCCTTGGTAACAAAAAGCTCAGGCTGCTTGTCAATAACGGCGTTCATCACTTTTGTCCACAGGGTCTGTGCCTGACGTTTTTGGGTATCGCCCTGTAGTGTATTGATTTGTTCCTTGTAGCCCACCCACATTCCAAGTGTTACATCCGGTGTATAGCCCATAAACCACACATCTCCATAGTTTTGGGTAGACCCGGTTTTGCCGACAATGGGTACATCTTTGAAGTGTTTATAGTTTTTCTTAACTGTGCTTGCTGTACCGTCGGTAATAACCGTACGCAACATATCCGTCATTAGATAAGCGGTTTGTTTGGAGTAGACCTGCTCCGGATTCACTTTATGCTGGTAGATGATTTTACCCTGTGAATCCACAATCTTCTCGATCATATAGGCATCATTGAATGCCCCCTGATTCCCAATCGAAGAGTAGGCATTTGTTAATTCCTCAACAGTAACCCCATAACGTAACCCGCCGATAACCCCGGTCTGAGCGTTGTAATCATTATCCTGTATAGTTGTAATGCCCAATTTCTTGGAGAAGGCCCATGCTTTCTCGATGCCAACCTTATCGTTGAACAGCTTAAGGGCTGGCAGATTTAAGGATTTGTTAAGCGCATAACGGGCTGTTACCAGTCCCTGATACCGGTTGTTGGCATTCTTTGGAATGTGGAAGCCTTTGCCACCGTCTTTGAGAATAATCGGCGCATCATCCAGAATGCCTGCAGGCTGAATTAATCCGGCGTCCAGTGCAGGGAGGTAGGCTGCTATCGGTTTCATGGTTGAGCCCGGCTGACGAACCATTTGTGTGGCATAGTTCATTTGCTCAATATTAAAGTCTCTGCCTTCAATCATGCCCAGGATAGCCCCTGTTTTGTTGTTGATCATCATGCCAGCTGTCTGTTCCTTACCTCTGGCCTTACTGTCCTTCGTGAAGTTTTCGCTGTCCTCGGAGATGCTGTGCATGGCGCTGTATACTTTTTTATCTATCGTTGTGTATACGCGGTACCCTCCGGTCATAAGCTGCAGGCGTGCTTCCTCCAACTGCACACTGTTATCTTCAGTGGCAGGGGTGTTCGGATCGATCACACCATTATTGCCTTCATTGATGGACAGAATGATCTCGGCCGCTTTGCGCTCCGTCTCCAGCATCAAATAAGGATATGTTGCATAAGCCTTCTTCGTATGCGGTGCTAAAGAACCCTTGATATCAAACTGAAGCGCTTCGTTATACTGGGAGTTAGTAATTTTGTTCTCCTCCAGCATCCGGCGAAGTACAAGCTTCTGCCGCTCCATAGCACGATTAAATGCGGTTTCATTAAATTCACCGACTCCATTAAACGCGGAATATTTGGAGGGCAGTTGGGGGAGTCCGGCTAAATACGCGGCTTGGGCTGTATTCAGCTTATCCAGATCATCCAAGCCAAAAATCCCTTTTGCCGCTGCTTTGATACCGTACACGTTGTAACCGTTCGATCCATTCCCGAAAGGAACCTTATTCAAATAGGCCGTTAAAATTTCCTGCTTGGATAAATAACGTTCCAGTCTTAGAGACAGCAGAATCTCTTTGATCTTGCGGTCCTCGGTCCGGTCCAGATTGAGGAACACGCGCCGCGCCAATTGCTGGGTCAGGGTACTGCCGCCGGTCTGGACAGATTCGTTCAGCAGCTTTTGCTTTACGGCACGCAGGGTGCCGCTGAAATCGACCCCTTTATGATTGTAGAAATTATTGTCCTCTATAGCGAGGACGGCATCAATAACAAGCTGCGGAATATTGTTGAATTCTACAAGTCTGCGGTCCTCTTCAGTCCGGAGCTGGCCGATCGGTTGGCCATCCCGGAAATACGCAAAGCCGGTAACGGCATTCTGGCTGACTTGCTGTTGGATCAATTCTTCGGAACGGACAGGATCGTCCTTCACTATGGAAGTGACGTAGCCTGCCACAGCACCACCGGCAAACAGTATGCCAAGTATGCCGAGTATAAACATCCACTTCACGACGGAACCGAACCTGCGGAGCCAGGATCTACGGGGTGGACGCTGCTTTGCGGTCTTCTTTTTGTTCTCCTCAACCATCGACGTTAATCCTCCTTTTAACGGAACTATTATAGCACAATTTGCCGATTTTGAATGCGCCCCTGCTTTATGGGCTTTTTAGCCTTATATTGACTTTTGAAAAGCCGCTGTGATACAAATAGATTCAATTAGATATCATAAAGGCATAGAAGGACATTAGTAGAAGGGAAGCCAGGTATTTCAGAGAGCCGGTGGGTGGTGCGAACCGGCAGCAGGCCCCTTTGAATTACAGTCTGGAGCTGACCGGAGGAACAATAATCTGAATTCAGATTTGTCCAGTAGTCCGGTTCCGGGTCGATCCCGTTATGGCAATGAAGTGAAAAGCCCTCCGGCGTGCCGGCTGCGAGTGCTTTTAATTAGGGTGGTACCGCGAGTCTTTTTCTCGTCCCTTATGGGATGAGTGGAAGGCTCTTTTTGCGTTGCTTGGCTTGAAACGAAATATGCACTGACAGATTTTCGAGGAGGGGTAGTTATGAAATGGGAAGAGTTGACCCGGGAACAGCAGCTGGAAGTGGAACGGCAACTGAAAGTCGTCTCACGCGGAGCGGCAGAAATTGTGCCTGAGTCGGAACTGAGGGGCAAGCTGATAAAGTCAGTGGTAACAGGGATTCCGCTTAACGTTAAGCTGGGGCTGGACCCGTCCGCTCCCGACATCCACATCGGGCATACTGTGGTGCTCCACAAACTTCGCCAGTTCCAGGTGCTGGGACATCACGTACAATTGATTATCGGAGATTTCACTGGACGGATTGGCGACCCTACAGGCAAATCCGAGACACGCAAACAGCTTAGTGAAGAAGATGTTCAGCGTAACGCTGATACGTACAAGAAGCAAATTTACAAAATTCTAGATTCTGAAAAAACAGAGGTCCTATGCAACTCTGAATGGCTGAGCCCGATGACTTTTACAGAAGTAGTAAATATGTCGGCCAAAGTCACTGTAGCCCGGATGATGGAGCGTGATGACTTCACGAAACGCTTCCAGAGCGGCCAAGCCATCAGCATACATGAATTTTTCTACCCGTTGATGCAGGGAATGGACTCGGTTCACAATAAGACTGATATCGAGCTGGGCGGCACGGATCAGAAATTCAATATACTCATGGGACGTACTCTGCAGAAAGAATACGGCGAAGAGCTGCAGGTTGTGATGCTGATGCCGCTGCTTGAAGGGCTTGACGGAGTTAAGAAAATGAGTAAGAGTCTTGGCAATTACATTGGTATCGATGAAGAGCCGAATGAAATGTACGGGAAAACCATGTCTGTTCCGGATGAGCTGATGCTTAGATACTACGAAATGGTTACGGACCTGAGCAATGAGGAGCTGGCTTCACTGAAGGAAGCTCTGGCATCAGGAAAAGCACATCCCAGGGATGTCAAAATGCAGCTAGCCCATAACTTTGTACGTACATACCACGGTATGGCAGCGGCAGATGCCGCGCAGGAGCATTTCGTCATTGTCTTTCAGCGGCGGTTGCTGCCCGAGGATATCGGGACGTATACTCTCGCAGAGGCTGAGCTTGAGAACGGCATGATCAGACTGGCAGAGCTTCTGACCCGGATTGGTTTTGCAGACTCCAAAAGTGAAGCCAAACGAAGTATCAAGCAAGGTTCGGTTAAATGGAACGAAGTGAAACAGGAGGACATCAACGGTGAACTCCGGCCTAAAGATGGAGATATAATCCAGTCGGGCAAGCGGAAGTTCGTCAAGTTGATCTTGGTCTAGGCATGGCTCTGAGGTTCAATGGAAATGAAAAAAAGCCTCCAGATTGCTCTGGAGGCTTTGCTCGTTTTCGCTTGTAGGCGAAATCTTAACGGTTGTAGAATTCGACGATTTGCTTTTCATCGATATCTTGGGACAGCTCGGCGCGTTCTGGCAAACGAATGTATTTGCCTTCGAAAGAACCTTCAGCATATTCCAGATAGCCTGCAAGGTGGGAACGGTTTTCCAAAGCTTCTTTGATGGAAGCCATAGCGCGGCTTCTTTCACGAAGTCCGATAACGTCGCCTACACTTACACGGTAAGAAGCGATGTCGACTTTTTTACCGTTAACGGTAACATGTCCGTGGGATACCAGCTGACGCGCACCAGCGCGGGAGTTAGCAAAACCAAGACGGTATACCAGGTTGTCCAAGCGGCTTTCGAGCAGGAACATGAAGTTTTCGCCCGCGATACCCTGGAGCTTCTGTGCTTTAGTGAAAAGAGTTTTAAATTGCTTTTCACCCAAACCGTACATGTGGCGCAGTTTTTGTTTTTCCAAAAGCTGCATTCCGTAGTTACTTACTTTTCTGCGTTGGTTAGCGCCGTGCTGTCCTGGTGGGAAAGGGCGTTTAAGGTCTTTGCCTGTACCGCTAAGGGAAATGCCCAGACGGCGGCTGAGTTTGAATTTAGGTCCGGTGTAACGTGCCATGTTATAGTAGACTCCTTTATAATTGAAATTTCATGTTAGGGCCTATTTGCGCCGCAAATCGTATCCGTGAAAGCGTTAGATGGTTTCACTCTGCCGGGGAAGTTCAGCCGCTGCCCTGGCAGTAACGAGATGCGTGAGGGTGACACAACGTTACGCCCAATTAAGACTGCTTACAGTCTTGTTCAACAATAAATATTATATGAAAACGACAGATAAAGTCAAGTGCAAGTTAAAAGAGATTTTGTCTAACTTTGTCGTTAGTTCTTAGGTCCTAAAAAAAATCCCGGTTTTGAGGAAAATATAATGCAATACCCAATGAAAGGGAGTAAAATATAACTAATTAGATGTTATCGGAAAGCTATTTTGAAATTAAGTGTTTATATGTTTCACATTCTAAAAATATCCTTCTCTTTCTCGCTGGAACGGTACAGGCCTCTTGGTGGTTGGCAAAGCCGTTTCTGCTTGTACGAGATGTAAAGGGGATCCTTTTTATGTCAGAACGGGAAGCATACGAACGCAAGGAGAATCGTGTGCTGTTACAGGATACCATGCGATCAAACGGAGAACATCAAGATCCGGCCGCATGGCTCAGGGAAATGGATATTGTATCGTATGACTTTCCTTATGCAGTCAATTTGATAGTGGAGAGCTTCACAGAATGGCAGAGCCAGGCTGCACCGGAATTCGCGAGGTCCTGGAATTGGGGTGTGCTTAATTTTGAAGGTGAATATATTTGCAGTACAGATGATATAGGTCATTCGGTGCACAACTGGAAGGATGAATGGGAAGAGGCTGCCGCTTTTGCCTTGGAATCGAGAGAGGTTTATACGGCCCATCAAGTGGCAGATGGACGCCAAATGACCGTTATTGTTCTGCCGGTATTCTCGCGTACGCAGAATGAAATCTTTGCTCTGCTCGGCTGTGCCATGCTGCAATCTCAATATGAGCAAGGCGGGCTGCATGTTGCGGAAGCTATGGCCGTACATTTCCAGACCTGCTTCTACCGCAGATTTGAGCAGGTGTTCGTCTCTGATATGGCCGGTGTGCACCTTCATGCAGAGCGTGAGAGCAGCAGGCGTTCCCTACTCTTCCAGATTGTGCAGCGGATGCATGACAATATAGATGTGAATGCTGTGCTTACAGAGGTTATTGACAGTATTTCTGCCATGTACCCGGGAGCCAGACTGGAGCTTTTCATGTCTCAAGATCACCGCAGCACACATCCGCAGGTCAAACCGCTCCCGCTCCGCTGGGGGAATGATGATGTGTGTGCAAGGGCGTTCAAAGATGGGCGTGTTACCTTGTATGCCGGCCGTGATAACAGCCATTCCGTTGAAATTGGACTCCCGCTTTGCGGTAAGCAGGGGGTGTATGGAGTATTTCATTTGGTCATGGACAAACCCTCATTCCCGGAAGTTGATTTGCGATTTCTATCAATGGTTGCTGATACAGCAGGGACTGCTTTTGAAAATGCCAAACTGTATGAACGCTCCAATCAGCTGATTCGGGAACTGCGCATGAGCAATGAACTTACTCAGCGCCTGAATCAAAGCTTGCGGCTTGGTGATATTTTTAAATTTGCTTTTGAAGAGCTGCTCGAAATGTTTGATGCAGATTATTGCTGCATTTTACATATGAATGAAGAAAAGGGCGGGCTTGAGACGATTGCCTGCAATTATCATCCGATGCAGGGTGAGATTATTGAGGATAGTGTTGGCCTTGGAGGCAAGGTCTATGCTACGGGCGAAGCGCTTATTCTATCCGATTATCAGAATTCGGCAGAAACCTACTCGCGTCTGATGGATGCTACAGGATCGAATTCCATGATTGCCACTCCGCTTAGTGTCGGTGGAGAGGTTCGTGGAGCGATTATGCTGACCCACCGTGATCCGCATTTCTTCTCATATGACAGCTACAGGCTGCTGCAGGCAATGGCGGGCCA
This sequence comes from Paenibacillus sp. LS-5, assembly GCF_056121505.1. Classification (NCBI taxonomy): domain Bacteria; kingdom Bacillati; phylum Bacillota; class Bacilli; order Caryophanales; family Paenibacillaceae; genus Paenibacillus; species Paenibacillus sp. LS-5. The sequence continues at coordinate 32,006 of NZ_JBWAVA010000001.1, forward strand.
TATTGGACTTGCAGTAGGCAATGCCCGTCTGCATGCCGAGGTACGGCGTCTGGCAAACCGGGACACTCTGACAGGATTGTACGCGAGGCATTATTTAGACGAAGTGATCAAGGATAAGCAGGTTACTGATTTCTGCGGTTCTTTAATCGTTGTGGATATCGATCAATTCAAGATGGTTAATGATACATACGGGCATCAACAGGGAGACAGAATACTGAGGCAGGTAAGCGAAATCGTCAAGTCATCCATCCGTCAGGGGGATATTGCCGCGAGGTGGGGCGGGGAGGAGCTTGCGGTCTATTTGCCTCAGCTTGGCGTCCAGCAGGCAGTATTTGTCGCAGAACGTATCCGCAAGCGGGTAATGGCTGAGACTCATCCACATGTTACCGTATCCTGCGGTATTGCGGAGTGGAGTTGGACCGATGATAAAGTCAGTGTGGAATCGCTCTTCTATCGGGCAGATATGGCGCTGTATGAAGCGAAGAATAACGGCAGAAACCTGGTTGTGATAGATAACAAAAAAGTTGAGATCAATGTACAGAATCCTTGGGTGTAAGCCTGAGGATTTTTTTTTGCGTTTAACTGCAAATCTTAAGGCGTATAAGCCGCAGCTGGCGGGAAATCCTATGGAAAGAAATCTAAGCATCCATAACCCGAAAGGCCTGACTGCCATGAGAAAAGTTAACAGGGTGGTAATAAGCACATTTTTGCTGTGTACCGCCATACTTAGCACGAGTTGTAGCTCTCTTAATGACAAACCTGCTGCTGAGAATTTGAGTCTGGTGCTGGCCGGGATGGACGGGAGCGACGGAGTAACCTTTGAAGGGGCTTCTTCCCTGCTGCTTGACGGTAAACCAGTCCCGGAAGCCGCTCTTTACTATGGAGGAACGGTAGCAGACCATAACAAGGTAAGCCTTTATACGCTGTTGCCGGATAGTCGCACACCTCGTACTGCGGTCAGTGGCGAAAAGAAGAACACGCTGAAATCAAGTTCAGCAGGAACTCCGGCCTACTATTCCAAGCTTGAGAAAAAAAATGGCAAGTGGACTCTATTATCGGAGAAGGGTTCTGCCCAGGGCAAGAATCCGCTGCCTTCGCTTAATCCGATCAGCCAGCTTGAAGAGTTGGAGAATCTGGAGAAAAAGGTGAGCGAAGAAGCTGGTGCAGCAAGAGGAACCCGGGTGCTGCGCATTGAGCTCAGTGAAGCGGAGGCCAACAGGCAGTTAACTGCTGAACTGGAGCGTCAGATGGATGCCATCCGTCCCGATGTGGTGATAGCAAACCATCAGATGGTTGACAAGGGATTGGAGCCATTACAGCTTCTCTGGGAAAAGAAGAATAATGAACTTCATCAGAAGCTTCAACGGGCATCCGTCAAGACTGTGTACTACCTCAAGGTAGATACCAAACGAAATCTTCCGAGGAGCCTGACGAGCAGCCGCACAGTAAGCTATCCGGGAGTCCGGGAAGCAAGCGGCAACACTGCAGAGGAAAATTATCTAACACAGGTCAATTTTTATGGTTACCGCTGAGGTTCAGTGCCTCAAATGCCTTGCGCTCCAGTACAGGCATGCTACAATAAAACGGTATGCCTACTATTTAGCATGAGGAAGGAAGAGAGAAAAGAATGAAGGATCCAAGGATTCAAAAGCTTGCGGAGAACCTTGTAAGCTACTCCGTAAACGTGCAGCCGGGTGAAAATGTGCTCGTGGAAATGATTGGCAGCGAAAGAGATTTGATCAAAGCTGTGGTGGAGGAAGTGGGCAAAGCCGGAGGCCGTGCATTTGTGCAACTTACCGACCGTACGGTTCTGCGCAGCATGCTTAAATATGCAACACCCGAAGGTCTTCAAGCCTGGGCTGAAATTGATCTGAACCGGATGAAACAAATGGATTGCTATATCGGTATACGTGCCGGGGAGAACGTTAATGATCTTTCGGACGTCCCTGAAGAGAATATGAAGCTATATAATTCACTGTACTCCCATCCGGTACATAGCGAGCAGCGCGTAAAGCACACTAAATGGGTTGTTCTGCGTTATCCGAATGCAAGTATGGCTCAACTGGCCAATACTACTACTGAAGCCTTTGAGGACTTTTACTTTGAGGTCTGCAATCTGGATTATGCCAAAATGGATAAGGCTCAGGACGCGCTTGCTGACCTGATGCGCAGAACGGACAAGGTCCGCATCGCCGGACCAGGTACAGAACTAACTTTCTCCATTAAGGGAATTGGCGCGGAGAAATGTTCCGGACAGAAAAACATACCGGACGGCGAGGTCTACAGCGCCCCTGTACGTGACTCTGTGAATGGAACGATCAGCTATAACGCGGCTACACTCTATAACGGTGTGACTTTCGAAAATGTCAAATTCAAATTCGAAAACGGGAAAATTATTGAAGCTACCAGCAATGATACCTTGCGGTTGAACGAGATTCTCGATTCTGATGAGGGTGCCCGCCATATTGGCGAATTTGCGATCGGCTTTAACCCCTATATCCTGCACCCCATGAAAGACATTCTGTTCGATGAGAAAATCGCCGGTAGCCTGCATTTCACACCGGGCCAAGCCTATGATGTAACGGATAACGGGAACCGTTCCTCGATTCACTGGGATCTTGTCCTCATTCAGCGTCCGGAATACGGCGGCGGCGAAATTTATTTTGACGATGTGCTGATCCGTAAGGATGGGATTTTTGTACTTCCTGAGCTTGAAGGTCTGAACCCCGAAAACTTGAAATAAAATGGTATCACAAGCGAAATTTGCTGCTTACATTCTATTTTCAGGAAAATTCCTTGCACGAGTAAGCGGATTCAATGTATCATGGTATTGGTTACACCAGACTTAAGTTTCATAATCAAGTTGCGGAGGGATTCCTATGTCCAGTAACAATGCGGCAATCGTGGATATTGCCCAAACGGCAAGCCGGTTCAACTCATCTATCGTTCTGCAAGCAGAGAACAAGTACATTGATGTTAAGAGTATTCTTGGTTTGTTTACAACTCTTGTATCCAGCCAAAGCTACGAGCTGCATGTGCATGGCGCAGATGCTGAAGAAGCCAAGAAGGCAATGAGCGAAGTTTTTGCCAAACACGGTTTGAAATTTACAGTAGTAGCGGAATAAATTATTTATTTCCGTGGGACGTCCTGCCTGTGCGGCAGGGCGTTTTTTCTATAAATATTTGAATATAGACTGCATTTCTGGCTGAGGATGAACTGCATTCTTGTATTGGGTTCCGATTTCGACTAATATTAGACTTAATAGCAATTGCAGCTGTAACTTTTGGGAATGGGGGGATAATGCATGACTTCACCGGATTTACAGGAACAGCTTAATCTAAGAGCAATCACTCTTCTACAAGAAGATGCAGATAAAATTCAGAAGCTCATTGAAGTGCAAATGGAGAATCTGGCGACACGTTACTGTCCTCTCTATGAGGAAGTGCTGGATACCCAGATGTACGGTTTCTCCAGAGAGGTAGACTTTGCGGTCAGAGCAGGGCTGGTTCCGGAAATTACGGGCAAGCTGATTCTGAGCGAACTGGAGCGTAATCTGGCTGTACTGTACGAGGCGTTGAATAAGAAGGCTGAGGAGCGCGAGATGCTGTAATCCTAACCTTTAGAAGCAGTGAATAGCAGGATGATGAATGGTGCACAACCTATAATTCTTATATTATTAAAAAGCACATGGGGACCTTTGGTCCGCCCATGTGCTTTTTTGTCTTACACGAGATAAAAAGAAACGCCGAGAATCATGTACACGGCAAGCAGGAGCAATCCCTCATACCAGTTGGTTGCACCATCCTGAATGATGGATTTGGCGATAAAGACCGATACGGCGATCGCGACAATCTCTATCGTGGTGAAGACAATATCCATTGTGTTGCCCATGAAATAGCTGGCAAAGATCAGAACCGGAGCAACGAATAAGGCGATCTGCAGACTGCTGCCGACAGCAATTTCTACCGCAGCCCCAATCTTGTTCTTCATAGCCAGCATAATTGCTGCGCTGTGCTCTGCGGCATTCCCAATGATGGCTACAAGGAATGCACCAACAAAGAGCTCGCTGAAGCCAAAACGTTCGGTCAAGGTTTCCAGTGTGCCGACCAGCCATTCACTGACGAAAGCAACCATAACCGTTGCCAGCACCAGATAGATAATTGATCTGCGCATAGACCAGGCTGGCTTGTGTTCATTCGGCAGTTCTTCATCGTTGTCTTCGGTAACGTCTGCCAGATATTTTTTGTGTGTAATCATGGAGAAGATCAGCCAGGCCATGTAGGCGGCGATCAGCAGTCCGGCCACCACGAGACTTAGTACATCGGTATCTTTTTCTGTGATGGAATGGGTGTTGAAGAACATGGCGGGTACAAACAGGGCTATAACCGCAACGATCATCAGGGAGCCATTCAGTCCAGCCAGCGTGACATTGAAGTTCTGAACTTTGAATTTCATGCCGCCGGCAAAAATACTGAGGCCCAGTACCAGCAGGAGATTACCGATGATGGAACCGGTGAGGCTGGCTTTGACCATATCGAAGAGACCTTCCTTTACCAGGAAAAAGGCGATGATCAGCTCAGCCGCATTGCCGAAGGTGGCATTAAGAAAGCCTCCCAGCCGCTGTCCGGCATAGTGGGCTACACTCTCGGTAGCTCTTCCCAGAAACCCTGCTACAAAAACGACCGAAATGGCAGAAAGCACGAACTGCAGCGTGTGGTCCCAATTCGCATAGTGTCCGATGGCGCTGAGGAGAAAAGTAACAGCTAACAGCGCCGGAGATATCCATTTTTTCAAGTAAAGCACACTCCAGTCTCAATATGTAGGTTGAATTCATAATCAATATACCCAAATTGTTCCTAAGTGTAAACGGGAATGCAAGAAAGTCATTTGCTTTTTAGCCTGTTTTCGAATTACAATAATTGATAATGAGTGTAGGGGGGTTATGGCATGGCGGAACAACTTCAACTGGAAATGGGTAACATACGGATATCAAATGACGTCGTCTCGAAGATTGCCGGACTGGCTGCTTTGGAGACCCCGGGAATCGCGGCCATGTCTGGCGGCTTGTCGGAAGGCTGGGCTAAGCGTCTCAGCGGTAAGAACGTTCAAAAGGGTGTAACCGTTGAAGTGGGTCAGCTTGAAGCCGCAGTAGACTTGCGAATTATCGTACTGTATGAAACTCCGATTCACGAGGTGTGCCGGATGCTTCAACAGAATGTCCGTGAGGCTGTGGAGAGCATGACAGGACTTCATATCGTTGAAGTCAATGTTAAGGTAGAAGGCGTAGCCTTTAAGAACGACGAAATTTCGTAAAACTGTATAAAGGCTTATGAGGGCAGCATGCTGACTCAAATTACAAAAGGCAGTCCGGGAGGTTATCCTGGGCTGCCTTTTGTGTATTTGGTAAAAAAAATGTTAGATGGGGTTAGTCGATGAGATGACACTTATGTAGCGTCAGCGGGCACGTACTTGTCTAACGGTCGTAACAGATTTCGTGACTTCCTCTTTGGCTGGCCGGTTGGTCTCTCTTGAAATACTCAGCATAATCCCCATGGACAGCATGGTAACAAGCAAGGAAGAACCTCCATAGCTGATAAATGGAAGTGTTACCCCGGTAAGCGGGATGGTGTTGGTGACACCGCCGATGTTGACAAAGGCCTGGATGGCAATCAGACCCATGACACCGATACCGACAAGGGTCCCGAAGGGATCAGTACATCTAAGCGCAATCAGGATGCCTCTCCAAATGAAGTAAAGATAGATCAACAGAAAAATGGAGGTTCCCACAAATCCCAGTTCTTCACCGATAACGGCAAAGATAAAGTCTGTATAGGGATAAGGGAGGTAGTGTAGCTTCTGAATACTCTGCCCGAAGCCTGAGCCGCGGGTTCCACCCTCACCAAGAGCGATCAAAGACTGAACGATATTGAAGCCACTGTCCTCAGCATTTGCGAGGGGGTCAATAAAGGCACTGATCCGGTCCTGTTTGTAGTCTTGGTTGACTACTACGGTCTCTGAAGACGGTGACAGGGAATCTATAACCGTTTTCGCCCCCATAACAATCCCGACACCCAGCACAAGCAGAGCAATAGAGGCCATAATATGTTTCATGCTGGCCCCCCCTGCGTAGATGACCAGCCCGCTTGTGGCTACAAGGATAAGACATGAACCTAAATCCGGCTGCATCATAATGAGTCCGGCGACAATTCCGACAATAACCATCACGGGAATATATCCTGTACGTAAGTCTCTAAGCCGTTCACCTTTTTTGGTAATCAGGGCGGCCAAATAGAGAATAATGGATATTTTGGCCAGCTCCGTGGGCTGGATGCCGAGTCCGCCAATGCCGATCCAGCTTTTGGCACCGTTGATTTTCTCTGTGGATGCCACGAATAATAGCAGAAATAGGGTGATCATGAAGATCGGGGCATACCATTTCTTGAATTTGGTGTAGTGGATATTCATCGTTACAAACATAACAATGCTTCCAAGCACCACCCATATGATCTGGCGTTTAACAAAATATAAGGGATCATTTCCGAACTTCTCACTGGCCAGGGTAAGGCTTGAACTGGAACTGAAGACCATCACCAGTCCAAAGCCGACAAGCAGGAGGGTCAGAATAAGTAACTGGAAATCAGGCGTTCCTCTTTTGGGCAGGCTGACATTTTTGGTCGTCTTTCCCTTTACACTGCTCAAGCCTCCAGCAACGCTTTCAGTTCAAGAATATGCTTCGCTGCATCATCCAGAACAGGCTTGGGCACCGGAGATTCATACTCCAGACCATGCGGAAAGGTAGCTTTACCCAAGTAAACGGCTTCAATTGCAAGCACAGCATCCGATTTTTCCAGCTTACCCTCGACAGCACGTGTATTGATCCGCAAAAAGTACTCTCCACCGTTCTGCTTATCTTCGATTTTGCAGTCGTAAGTGGCACGGTAGTATTCCCACTGCCAGCGGATAAATCCGGCTTTGGCAGCACTTTCGTCCAGATAGACAAGGTCACTCTTCAATCCAACGAGGCCCGTGTTCTCAAATATCATAGCGCACATATCCCCCTTATGAAGTATAATCATAATTTTATGCTCATTATTATAGATGTTCTTTTTCATGATAGTATGTTTCCCGGTGTTCTGCAAGGCACGAGAGGCCTATCGGTACCCTCTTTTTTGTGTTTCTGCTACAATAATAGAAATATAGCCTTAGGGTTGATTGGAAGTAGAACGGTAGACTTATATGCCTTGCCATAGCAGGAATCAGGAGAAGGGAATGGATTGGATATGGAGAGGTTAGAGCTTGAACAGCTGATGCCGGATATGGTGGAATGGCGCCGGCACTTACACCGTCATCCGGAGCTGTCTTACCAGGAGAAAGAAACGTCGGCATTTGTTGCTGCCAAGCTGGAAGCATTCGGGATTGAAGTCATTAGAAGCAAAGCCGGTTATGGATTGACCGGGATATTAAAGGGAAGGCAGCCTGGTAAAACAGTTGTGCTGCGTGCTGACATGGATGCTCTGGCCATTACAGAAGAGAATGGCCGTGAATATGCCTCGCAGAAACCAGGAGTCATGCATGCCTGCGGTCATGACGGACATACGTCCATGCTGCTAGCGGCGGCGGCTTATTACAGCAGCCGCAAGGAAGAGCTGCAAGGAGAGCTGCGCTTCCTGTTCCAACCGGCGGAGGAGATATGCCCCGGGGGAGCACTGGGAATGATTGCAGAAGGGGTGCTGGAGGGTGCAGATGCGGTCTATGGGCTTCACCTGTGGACACCATTGCCGATTGGAACAGTAGCTAGTGCACCTGGACCATTGATGGCCTCAGCCGATGAATTCTTCATTGACATCACCGGTAAAGGCGGGCATGCGGGTACACCGCACCGCACAGTTGATAGTATACTGGCCGGAGCTGCTCTTGTGACACAGCTGCAGAGCATTGTCAGCCGATCCGTAGACCCGCTTCGGCCCGCTGTAGTCAATGTAGGCACGATTCAGGGAGGCTCCGCTCAGAATATCGTCTCGGAGCGCTGCCGGCTTACAGGGACAGTGCGCGCGTTTGACGAGGAGACCCGTTATCTCATTAAGAAGAGAATGGAAGAGATGGTGGTTGCCGTGGCGGCTACTTACGGTGCGGAAGCCAAGATGGATTATTTAATGGGGTATCCTCCGCTGGAGAATGATGAAGCGGAGTTTCGGCGTTTTCTCCGTGTGGCGCCATCCGCGCTCGGTGATGCGGTCAGCGTTGTACAGATGGAGAAGATCATGCCGGCTGAGGATTTTGCATACTATGTCAAGGAAATTCCCGGCTGCTTTATCTTTGTTGGTGCAGGGAACCCTGATAAAGATGCAGTATACCCGCACCACCACAGCAAATTTGACTTTGACGAGGATGCTTTGCTGTATGGAGCGAAACTGCTTATAGCGATGGCTGATTCCTGTCTGAATGAATAGATGACTCACGCATAAATTTTGGACTTCAAGGGGAACCTACTTCCGAATAGCATGGATAACATGACAGGAGGGTTCAATCTTGAAGACAGTCAAAGAAGTGATGACAGCACATCCTGTATGTGTGAAGCTGCAGGATAATCTGTATGAGGTTGCTGTGAAGATGAAAGATGCCGATACAGGTGTAATTCCTGTTGTGGATTCGGATGGAGAAACCCTGATTGGCATCATTACGGACCGGGACTTGGTCATCCGCGGTTATGCGCAGAAGCATTCCGGTTCAACTTCCGTGGAAACGGTGATGACCAAAGGGATCACAGCAGTATCTGAGACCACCTCTGTAGATGAAGCAGCCGATCTGATGGCTTCCAAGCAAATTCGTCGTATACCGGTCGTAGAAGGGAAAAAGCTGATCGGAATTGTATCGCTAGGCGATTTGGCAGTGAAGAACATTTTCGCTGATGAAGCAGCGGATGCCTTGACTGACATTTCGCAGCAGCATCTGCATTAGATAAGAATTAGGGGAAGCTCATGTCCGTTGTTTACGGGGGTGGGCTTTTTCCTGCTATCTTATTTTTTTCAAAAGATACATAGTGCCGTAGATCATTGAGAGATTTGTAATGGAGGTTATTGGATGAAAGGTAGCGGAATGGGAGTATGCACTGTTCGTAAGGACGGGTCCTTGCTGCTGGAATGCGGGCATTCGGGTTTTGAGGCGGCGAGGATGGTTTTGGCTGATTTTTGTGAGCTTGTGAAGAGCCTGCCGGCCTATCACACTTACCGGATTACCCATCTGTCACTTTGGAATGCGGCGGCCTCAGGCAGAACAGCCGAAGATATACTGCAGAATCTGGCTCTGCTATCTAGCTCGGGAGTTCCTGCAGGTCTGGAGGAGGAGATCAGACTTTTGGTCTCCCGTTACGGAAGATTGCAGCTCCATACCGATTCGGCTGATCCTTCGCTGCTCATTCTGCGAGCGGATAACCCGGGGCTAATAGAAGAATTGGCAGAGCAAAACTGCTTGAGCGGGGTTGGTCTGATAAGAACAGCTCCTTTGGAATACCGATGTCCGTCGGAACAACGCGGTCTGTTAAAGCAGGAGCTGACACGGATGGGGTATCCTGTTCTTGATTATGCAGGTTATCGGGATGGTCAGGCATTGGATGTGCCATGGAAAGAGTCGGCGCCGAGCGGGACGGCTTCCGTTAAGGATGTTTTTGGACTTCGCGACTATCAGGAAGCAGCAGTCCGCAGATTCAAGGAGATGGGTGCTAGCGGAGTTGTAGTTCTGCCCTGCGGTGCTGGTAAGACAATTGTGGGTCTGGCTGTGCTGGCGAGCCTGCAATGCGAGACATTGATCTTAACTTCAAGCGCCATCTCAGTGGCGCAGTGGCGGGATGAGCTGCTGGAGAGAACGGGACTGAATGAAGAATCTGTAGGGGAATACAGCGGCGTGAAAAGAGAGGTCTTACCTGTAACGGTAGCGACGTATCAAATGTTGACACACCGGCGTTCCAGGGGAGGTGCTTTTGTTCATATGAATCTGTTCACGCAGCGGAATTGGGGACTGATTATTTATGACGAGGTACACCTTCTTCCAGCTCCGGTATTTCGAGCTACGGCGGATATTCAGGCCACCCGGAGACTTGGATTGACCGCAACCTTAGTCAGGGAAGATGGACGGGAGAGTGATGTGTTTTCGCTTATCGGTCCCAAATGCTATGAATTGCCGTGGAAGGTGCTGGAGAAGCAGGGATGGATAGCTTCAGTAGACTGCATAGAGGTTGTCGTACCCATGACCACTGAGATCAGGCTGAAGTACTTGTATGCCGGAGAAAAAGAAAAGTTCCGTATCGCTGCATGCAATCCGGCTAAGATTACTGCTGTAACAAGGATCGTTAGTGCACATCCAGATGAAGCAGTGCTGGTGATCGGACAATATCTGGACCAGCTCAACCAGCTGGCGGCAAGCCTGGGTGCACCGCTTATTACCGGAAAAACACCGCAGCGGCAACGCAGCGAGTTGTATTCTGCTTTTAGAGATGGAAGAATACGGATTCTGGTTGTATCCAAGGTAGCGAACTTTGCCGTGAATCTTCCGGATGCCTCTGTAGGCATCGAGGTGTCTGGTGCCTACGGTTCTAGGCAGGAGGAAGCCCAGCGACTGGGACGTATTCTACGGCCAAAATCCGGAGAGAACAAGGCTTACTTCTATACACTCGTGTCTGGAGAGAGCAGGGAGCAGGATTTTGCACTGCGCCGCCGCAGGTTTTTGACCGAGCAGGGTTATGATTATGCGGTCCAGACAGAGCAACAGGAGGAGATTATCTTATGATGGGGTTATCGCCTGAAGCATTGCTGGTACTCCACCAGATTATCAAAGCCTACGCTGCCCGCCCGTTTAATGAAGCGCAGGCGGTGCAGCTGTCTCCAGTGTCGCTGTGCCGGGCAGATCTGCATCTGGCTCTGCTGGAACTGCGGGAGGCTGGTGTGCTGGAGCTTCGGCAGAAATTATGGGGAGAACTGCTGTATCAAATCCCCGTAGAGCACCTGTCCGGTCTTTTGCACAATTTGTTCCCCAGACGTAAGCCTATGCCGACTACAGAAAGGGTAACGGGAATTGAAGCGGAGGCCGGACCGGAACTCGCGGGAGAATTATTTCGAACTCTTATGTTCATCGCCGGCGATGGGCTGCCGGTTACAGCCAAAGGAGCTGTTCATAAAAAAAATATCAGCCGTCTAGCTGCCAAGCTTACTCTGTCCGAGGAACTGCTGAAAGGATTGTTCCCGCCGGAGCAGCTTGCAGTGTATCCTTTTCCACTTCCGGTTATGGTTATGCTCGATCTGCTGCTATGCCTTGGGCTTATCCGCCGAACGGAATCGGCATACCTTGTGGAAACGGACATACTGGGAAGCTGGCTGCAGCTTACCGGCAAGCAGATGTCAAATCAGCTGTACGGATTGATATTGAATCGTTACGGTCTTCTGGGACCAGCAGAGCAGCTTTTCCGTTATATCATTTCCTCATCCGCATATCATTCAGGCCAGTGGTATATGATCCGGGATGTTCTGGCCTGGATGTCTGAACAGGGAATGGCGCATGGACAATCTCTAGAAACATTAGGGGGTTCTGCACATCGTTGGCTCAAAGGGCTGGCAGGATTCGGCTGGTGTGAGCTGGGAAGTACGGAGGACGGATCAGCTTGTTTCCGCTGGGCACCGGCTAAACCGGAGATCCATTCGGACGAGTCTGCTATGCTAATATGCTCAGGCAGCGGTATTGCAGAACGGGATATCGAAGCTGAGATAAAAGGGGATCAGCAGGGTAAACAGCAAGCGGGAGAAGTGGGCATTCCGGCATCTAAAGGGTTCATTATTCACCCTGATTTTGAAGTGCTGGTTCCTCCGGAGTGTCCTTACATCCAGCGCTGGATACTCGCAGCCTGTGCAGAGCTTCTGCACAGTGACGATATTTGGAGCTACCGGCTGACCCGGGAAAAGCTGGAGTCTGCAGCAGAGTTCGGGCTCTCACCGCAAACTGTAATTAGCTGGCTGGCAAGTCATGCAATAGGCGGACTGCCGGAACAGGTGGAGTTGTCTCTGGAGCAGTGGGGAAAAGGGATTGGCAGGACGGAAATCACACAGGTAATCTTGCTTGCCTGTCTGTCCGAAACAGACGGCAATGATATCGCTGCCCATCCCCGCCTGGCAGGAAAGCTGTCCCGTATTGGTCCCTTGCATTTTATTATCCAAGCAGAAGATATAGGAGCAGTACGTAAGGAGCTGGGAGCAGCAGGAATGGCTCCAGCCAAGCGGATAGCGGGAGTGGAAGAGAAGCCGGGGAAGGAATGGCCATTAATCAGCGGGAGCCAGGTGCATCTCTCATCCGCATCTGCTTTTTCCGCTTATGTGCCTGAACGAGGGCTGCTTGTCACCGCACCGGACCTGCCAAAAGTCCATTTGAATCCGCATACGGACGAGGAGGCGATGCTCACCGGTCTTGCGTCTGTGCCACAGATGTGGATGAAGCAATGGCGCCAGTATCACGTTACGACCGCTCAGAAGGTGATGGAGCAGGCTTGGGACTGGGGGATTAAGGTCCGTTTGTCCGTTAAGGGCCAAATCTATGAATTCGTTCCCGCACACATCCGCCGGAATCCTTGGGAAGTACAGGGTGTGCTGCTCTCTGTGGATTCGGATAGTGTGGAGGAGGCATGTCTAGGCGCAGAGGATTGGCAGGAAATGCAGCTCATCATTCCCAAAATGCGGAGAAATTCCTCTTCTGCTTAGGCGGCCGGGTATGGTATGATAAGTAAGTCTACGATATGAAGTAGAACATTAACAGAGAAACGAGTTGAAGTTCATGAGCGTAGCGGAATTGAATACGGTTGATATGGCCGAAGTGCTGACATACGCCTATGAATTAGGTGATATGATTAATCAATCCGCCGAGGTATCGGATTACTTATACTGGAAGGGCCAGGTGGATGCCAACCCGGAAGTCCAGGCCATGGTCAAGCAGCTGCAAACGAAAAAAGAGCTGTTTGAGGAGACGCAGCGGTTTGGACATTTCCATCCCAATTATCATTCGGCTAAGGATGAGGTTACGGCGGTTGAGCAGAAGCTTGAGCTGTTCGAAGAGGTTGCCCGCTTCAAGCAGGCTGAGAAAAACCTCGATGACATGCTTCATTCCATGTCGGAAACCATTGCTTTCTCGGTATCGGAGAGCATCAAGGTTCCAAGCAATGACCCGTCTCCCAAGGGCGGCGGATGCGGAAGCGGCGGTAGCTGCTCCTGCGGATAGGCTTCGGATCAGGGCAAGAGAAAGAGAGGCGAATAGCTGATGTTTGCGGAACGAACAGGATATATTGTATGGGTAAGTGACGTTAAGGCGGCACGGAATCTGGAGAAATACGGGACTTTGCATTATGTTTCCAGGAAAATGCATTACGCCGTAATGTATGTGAACGCTGAACGTGCCGAGGAAGTAATGAAGAACGTCCGCAGACTCTCCTACGTGCGCAAGATTGAAAGATCCTACCGGAATGAACTGAAGACGGAATATACAAGCAATGGACCGGACAAGACCCGTTATTATGGTCTGTAGGTTCTGATCTTTGAGAATGAGCAGGTGCCAGGGGCATCTGCTTTTTTTTTGTATAAGGAGGTTAAAAATGAGCTTTGGACTTTTTTTGAAGCTGTGAAGTTTGTCGAAATGCCTCTGTTTTCCCTTGTATTTTATCGCTGCTTAATACTTCCGGATTAAGCTGGGGAGAGAGTGGCCAAATTCACGAGGAAAAGCATACAGGTGACCAAATGACGAAACGAATGGCAATAACCCAAAAACTATCAGCAATTCCCCAGTATGTTCAACATATCAGCGGAAGGCTGCGTAACGAAGTGAAAGAGCTGGGAAGGCTGTCTGCTCTGCTGGATATTATGAATCATGGGCGGCTGGATACCTTTTTTCAACCGATTTTGCAGCTGAGAAGCGGGCAGACGATGGGACATGAGGTTCTGAACAGGCCGCCCAACTCTGCACAATTTCCCACCACGGAGCATTTCTACGAATTTGCTTGCCGCACAGATCAGATGTTCAGATTTGAGCATTACTGCCGGCGGATTTCACTATCTCGCTACATGGAACGGCTGCCGGAAGATGAAGTATGGACAGACAGGCTTGTATTTATCAACGTACACCCTGGAGTCCTGAACGATGCCCGGCATAAAAGCGGAGAAACGCTCAGTCTTCTGCAGGAGCTGAATCTCTCCCCGGAGCGGGTTGTATTTGAATTAACCGAGCGGCAGGCGGTCCAGGATTATGTAGGATTCGAGAAAGTGTTGTCTCATTATCGTGAGCAGGGCTTTCGTATTGCGGTGGATGATGCCGGCTCCGGCTATAATAGCCTCAAGACGCTTGTCTATCTGAAGCCAGAATTCATAAAACTGGACAAATCACTGATCCGAGGCATCCACGGCAACAGGGAGCAGCAGGAGCTTTTGGAGCTGATCCGTGAATATGCTTATCGCTCTGCTACCCGGATCATTGCCGAAGGCATTGAAACGCGGGAAGAACTGCTGTATCTGCAAATGGCAGGCATTGAATTCGGACAGGGTTATGCGCTTGGCAGACCCGGCTACTTGCCTGTGCGAGGCGCTTTTCCAACGGATTCACTACAAGTTCCAGTTAGAGGAGGTTATAAGCATGTTTCTTCAGATCGGTGAAATTGCTGAACAAATTCCGGAGATCTCCCCTCACCAGAAATGCGCGTATGTGGATCAAATTTTCAAAAGCAACCCTCAGCTTCAAGGTGTGGCGGTGACGGAGGGCGGACAAGCGGTCGCACTGATTATGAGGATTCGATTTTATCAGCAGATTGGCACGCTCTATGGCTTCACGCTATATATGGGCCGCTCCGTCGGACTGATCATGGACGGTTCTCCGCTAGTTGTAGATTACAAAACGCCAATTACCGAGGTTAGCCGGCTGGCAATGGACAGAACTGAAGAGCATCTGTATGATTACGTGCTGGTCACCCATGAAGGGGTATTGTTCGGAGCGGTAAGTGTGAGGGATTTGCTGCTGAATTTTGCCGAGATCCAGGCGGTGGCCGCGAGCTTTTTGAATCCACTGACCGGTCTGCCGGGAAATCTGAGCATCAATGAGTGGATGGTGAAATCGCTGCTGCAAGAGCAGTTCAGTGTACTGTACATAGATCTGGATCATTTCAAGGCATATAACGATACTTACGGGTTTAAGGAAGGCGACCGGATGATTCAGGCCACGGCGGAGATCCTAAAGCATTGTACCTTGCGGCTGGAAGGATTTTTGGGGCATATCGGCGGGGATGACTTTATTATTTGTATAGACGATTATCACTATGAGGAATATTGCCAGACCATTATGGCAGAGTTTGACAAAGTGATGCTAGAGTTCTATCATCCCGGGCATTTGGCACAGCATTACGTGCTGACCGAGAGCCGTTCAGGCGTGGTGGAAGAAATTCCACTGGTCTCGATCTCCATAGCCGTTGTTACGAACCGTTACCGCCCATTCGATTCTATTGAGGACCTCTCTGGTGAGGCCGCAAGGCTTAAGAAAAAATGCAAATCGATCAAAGGCAGCAGTTATGTGGATGATAGGGATCTATCCGTAAATAAACCCAGCTAATCATTTGCGGCACCAGGGTCTGAAATGGGAGCATGCTTGAACAACAAACGTCAATGCGGTAAGATTGACAACAATAAGAGCATGCCAAGACCCTTTCAGTGGAGTGTGATGATTATGCATGTCAAGGGGATGGAAATGTGGGGGGTGTACGAGCCCTTTCACATCATGCTGAATGAATACAGGGTAGCCGATATTGTTATAACACCGCATGCGAAAAGCCGATATGCAGACCGGATCAGCAATGAAGACGGTAAGGAAGCGGATATTGGCGCGTGGATATGGCAATGCGTGAAACAGAACCGGGTAAGGCCGTATTCGCAGAGTGAATATAATGCTTACTTGATCGACAACAATACGTCGATGGTGGTTCAGTTCAAGGAACTGGAAGGTACCACCACACTCTCAGGCCAACCGCTGTATGTGATGGTTGTGGTTAGTTTTCTCGGCAACATTTCGGTAACTCCCCAGCTGCGGGATCTGAGAGCCTACTTTTCGTGGCTGCGCCATTCCCGCCGCATAAAGCTGGTGAAGAAACGCCGCAGACGCAGGTAACAAGTGCACGGTTACAGAGAAGGCATGCGGCGGAAGGCTGCATGTTCTTTTTTTGATATAGAGAAATAGTAGGCCTACACTACATTTAAGGAAGGCGTAGCCGTTTCTACTTGGATTTTGATGAAGGAGTAATGAGGATGAATTTTCATCAGCTGCATATTTTTTATACCGTTTCAGAGCGTGGGAGCTTCTCTGCCGCAGCCCAGACGCTGCACATGACTCAGCCTGCAGTGACCATGCAGGTTCAGGCGCTGGAGGATTATTTTGGAGCCAAGCTCTTCGACCGTTCCAGCAAAAAAATCATACTCTCAGAAGCAGGCCGAACCCTGATGCCGTTCGCACTGCGCAGCATTCAGCTGATGCGTGAGACGGACCAGGCGATGTCGGCATTTACTCATATGCTGGAGGGACGACTGCTGCTGGGGGCAAGTCTGACTATTGGGGAGTACGTGCTGCCTCGCCTGTTAGGTCCATTCGGCAAAACTTACCCCCATATTTCTATAGTGATGAAGGTAATGAATACTTCGCAGCTGCTGGAGGAGATTCACAAACATCAGCTGAATTTCGGCCTGATTGAGGCGCCGATCTCTCATCCGGATATGGTCATTGAACCGGTGATGGGGGACGAACTGAAGCTGATCGTGCCCCGGGAGCATCCGCTGGCTGAGAGAGACGAAGTCACACTTGTTGAAGCGCTGGAGCATCCGTTTGTTCTGCGTGAGCAGGGCTCGGGGACGCGCCGGGTTATGGAAGAACAATTGCTGGCCAAAGGACTGGACCCGGGAGCGATGCGTGTGGTGATGGAGCTGGGAAGTACAGGAGCTGTGAAATCTGCGGTGGAAGCAGGGCTCGGCCTCACTATAATCTCTACCTCCTCGGTCAAGCATGAAGTGGCACTGGGATTACTGAAGATTGTCAACATTGCGGATGCCTCGTTTAAAAGGCAGTTTTATGCAATCCATCTCAAATCGACGCTGCTGCCTATCTCGGCGGTGACGTTTTTGACGTTTTTGCGTGACCATGCAGGAGATCAGTAAAGAGTATAATTATGTTGTAAATACTAGACCTGAAGGGCAGGGAGAAGCGATGGGTCAGAAGCATATGAATAACTATTTAAAAGAACAGACAGGCAGCGGTTTCTCAGGCAGAGCCGATTTGCATACCCATACATTATCTTCGGACGGAATGCAGCCTCCGGCTGAGAATGTGCGTTTGGCCTATGAAAAAGGGCTGGCGGCAGTGGCAATCACGGATCACGATACGGTAGCCGGAGTTGCTGAAGCGCTTGAGGCTGGGCGGAAATATGGTATTACCGTTGTTCCTGGTGTCGAGATCAGTACACGAGCCGGCGGTAAAGAGATCCATGTGTTGGGATATTACATGGATACGGAGCAGGATCTGTTCCTGTCCCGGCTTGCGGAGCAAAGAGATACCCGCGCGCAGCGGAATGAGGCTATTATTGCTAAGCTGCAGGGACTCGGCATCGACATTACTCTAGACCAAGTCATCACAGGTATAGGACGGGAACTGAAACCGGACGAGAGCGTGGGGCGTCCGCATATCGCTGACGCATTGGTTCGACTCGGTGCCGCCTCAGATATGCGCGATGCATTTGACAAATACCTGGCTGAAGGTGCAGCAGCTTATGTGTCACCGCCGCGTATTACGCCGGAGCTGGCTTGCGAATGGATTGCCGAAGCAGGAGGGGCAGCTGTACTAGCTCATCCGGGAATCTACGGGGATGATGAGCTGGTCCGCGGTATTATTGAACGCAGCACACTGCGCGGCATCGAAGCCTACCATTCGGATCATAGCCGGGCCGATGAAGATCGTTACCTCTCGCTTGCTGAAGAGTACGGGCTGCTAGTCACCGGTGGTTCGGATTTTCACGGTGCACGCCAAGGTGTTGTATTCCATGGAGAGATCGGCAGTGTCTCGGTACCGGTGTCGGTGCTGGAACAGCTGAAGGGCGAGGCAACTGGAGCTTAGGTGAAAAATAGGTAGGAATAACGGCAGAAATGCCTTTATTTGCACCCCCTCGCTTATGCTGTCAACGAATTCTTGATACATAAAGAACCACCAGCCAAAGGACGGATGCGGCTGGTGGTTCTTTATGTTTAGGTTAGAGCTTAGGTTGCGTTGCGCTCAATTTTGCAGCAGCAATCCTAAGTATGCGTTAACTCTTGAGCGTATTCGGCAGACTCTTGATCCTTTCCTCGTCAGGAGTGACGAAAAGAGTCTTCTGATGATCATAGATGACGAAGCCGGGCTTGGCTCCGCTAGGTTTGCGGACATGACGAATGAGTGTGCAGTCCACAGGGACGCTGCTCGACTGCTTGGCTTGACTGAAGTAAGCAGCCAGCTGTGCAGCTTCCTCGAGGGTAGCATCTCCAAATGTTTCACTCCGGATCACCACATGAGAGCCGGGAATGTCCTTGGTATGCAGCCACGTATCATTGGCCGAAGCCAGACGGTTGGTGACATACTCATTTTGAAGATTGTTTTTACCAACATAGATTTCCACGCCTTCCGAGGAAGTGAATACCTGCAGGGTAGGGCGGGTGACTTTTTTCTTTTTCTTGCCCTTCTTGTTACGGTCGCGCAGATAGCCCTGACCTACAAGCTCATCGCGGATTTCTTCGATGTCATTCAATGAAGCATGGGCCAACTGCTGGAGTAGTGTTTCCATATAGGCTATTTCCTCATGGGTTTTGAGCAACTGTTCATTGATCACCAGCAGGCTGTTCTTGTATTTATTATATTTCTTGAAATACCGCTGTGCATTGTCTGAGGGGGTGAGCAGCGGATCTAGCGGGATAGTAATTTCTGCCTGGTCCTCATCGTAGTAATTCACAAGCGTGGCTTGCTTGTCGCCTTTGGAGACGGCGTGTAATGAAGCGAACAGCAGCTCGCCCCAGATCCGGAATTGATCGGCATCCTGGGCTTCGTCCAGGTCCTTTTGCAGATTGGCGAGCTTCTTGATATTTTTGGTCCGTTCATTGCTCAGGAAACGGATTAAGTCACTAACCCGCTGTTTCACTGTATCTCGTTCGGCTTTATCTCCGTAATAATCCTCCAGGCAGGCGCTGATAGAGCTGTAATGCTTCACATGCTCATCCGGAAGTGTCAGTGTAATGGCCGAGAAGACAGGCTTACCTTTGGCATTCGCTCCTGACATCGGGGAGAAGCTGCATGCCCGTACGGGTGCAAGCACTTTGTCGAAGGCTCTCCATAAGGAAGTGATCCCTTGCGTCCAATGTTCATCCAAATCAGGTGAAGCCACAGAAGGTTCACCTGCGCAGCCATCTGCTGCAGCAGCGCCGGTCACGCCGCTCTTCCGCACAATCTCACCGGCAATCAGAGGGCTCATGCCGCTGAAGGCATGCACTATCCAGCCTATAGGATCTGCGGATGGCGCCGGTCCCCCCGAACCGTCAACCTTAGGCTCCTCCAGCGACTTCAATAGGTCGGCCAGCTCGCCCTCAATGATCTCTTCGGGCTCCTGATCTTCACCGGAGCCGGCTGAACGTGCTTCCTGCTCGGCAGCTGCTGCCAGATCGATGAATGACTCTTGATCAATTTCCAGAGGATTCAGCTTATGCTGCTGCGGCGGCTCAATATAGGCAATACCAGGCATAACATTCCGGTAACTGCTGATCGTCGGTGTAACATGATGAATACCGTCGATAATGGTGCCTGTCGCAAGATCGGTAAGAATGATGTTGCTGTGGCGGCCCATCAGCTCGATGATGATTTTTTTGGCCGATACATCCCCGAGCTCATCCCGTGTCCGTACCTGAATATGAATAATGCGCTCCATACCTACTTGAGTGATGCTCTCAATGGCTCCGCCTTCACAATGTTTGCGCATCAGCATGCAGAACATCGGCGCTTCCGCCGGGTTAATGCTGTTTCTGTCGGTCAGATGAACCCGCGGATAAGTAGGATTGGCCGAGAGCAGCAGCTTGCCGCCACCGCCGGAGCCACGCAGGATGAAGATTAGATCGTGTGTGCTGGGCTGATATATTTTGCCGATGCGTGCACCGATAAAGGGCTGAAGCTCATGCACGATCGCTTTGGTTACAATGCCGTCTAATGCCATAATCATGTTCTCCTGTCGCCTGATAATAAAGTTACTCTCTCTATGATGCCATACTTTGACACAATTGCGCAAAAGGAGAAGCCGGGCGAAGGTGATATTTTGGGACGACCATGAATACACTTGGACATGAACAGGTGGAAAAGCTGTGCGCCGCCGGAAGTCAAGAAACGACCGGGAGGGGAAAGAAGAAATATGGAACAAAAAAGTTGGCACCGGCTCGGTGCAGAGGAACTGCAGCAATTATTCGGCGTTCATCCGGGATCGGGCCTAAGCGGAGAGGATGCCGCGCAGAGGTTAAAGGAGAATGGCCACAATGAGCTGTCGGAAGGAAAAGCGATATCCCCGCTTATCCTGCTGCTCAACCAGTTCAAGGATTTTATGGTGCTGGTGCTGATGGGAGCAACACTGGTGTCCGGTCTGCTGGGAGAATACCTGGATGCCATAACGATTGTCGCCATTATTATGTTGAACGGAGTGCTGGGTTTTGTACAGGAATTCCGCGCAGAACGTTCGCTGCGTGCGCTTAAGCAGCTCTCGGCACCCTCTGCCAAAGTGCTGCGGGACGGTAAGATTGAGCATATTCCTGCTAAAATGCTAGTGCCTGGGGACATTGTGCTGCTGGAGAGCGGTGACCGGATTCCGGCAGATGTCCGTTGGCTCCAGTGCAGCGCCCTGTACGCCGAGGAGTCTGCGCTAACCGGTGAATCGCTGCCTGTCTCGAAGCACTCGGAAACCATTCATGCCGAAGAAATTCCACTTGGTGACCAGAAAAATATCGGGTTCATGGGCACGATGGTCACACGGGGAACCGGCCGGGCTATCGTGGTAAGAACCGGCATGGATACCGAGATGGGCAAAATTGCCGATCTGATCCTGAATACCGAATCCCAGGAAACTCCACTCCAGCACCGGCTGGAGCAGCTGGGTAAAATTCTGATCTATGTTTCATTAGGATTAACGATTGTAGTTGTCGCGGCGGGTATTTTACACGGGCAGCCTGTTGCTGCTATGTTCCTTGCCGGGGTAAGCCTTGCGGTAGCCGCGATTCCGGAAGGATTGCCGGCAATTGTCACCATTGCTCTAGCACTCGGTGTTCAACGGATGATCAAGCGCAAGGCCATTGTCCGCAAGCTTCCATCGGTCGAGACACTTGGCTGCGCCTCGGTAATTTGTTCCGACAAGACAGGGACGCTGACTCAGAACAAGATGACGGTTACTCGGCTATGGAGCGCCGGACGTAAGTTGGAGGTTACGGGTGAGGGTTATGCTCCAATCGGACATGTGCTGCAAAAAGGCAAGCCCATTGACCTGAAAAATGACCAAAACCTTCGGCGCATGCTCCAGATCGGTGCATTGTGCAGCAACGCAGAGATTATTGAGACTGCTCCCGGAGAAACGCGCGGCAAGCGCAAAGGCAAGGAGAAAGAAAAGGGCAGTGAAGCCGACAAGAATATGGTTCAGTCGTCCGTGTGGGAGCTGAAAGGGGATCCTACAGAAGGGGCGCTGGTTGCATTATCCGCAAAAATGGGGCTCACTGCGCAGTCGCTCGCTGTAACCTATACTAGGGAAACTGAGTTCCCGTTTGATTCGGAACGCAAGCTGATGTCAGTGGTTGTGAATCATCCGGGTGGTAAAATGATCTGCACCAAAGGTGCACCGGATGTTCTACTGAGCTGCTGCTCTTATATGCTGTGGGAGGGTGCAGTCGTGCCTTGCACGCCTACCTTGCGCCAGAAGGTGCTGGAGGCCAATGAAGAAATGGCTTCAGGCGCACTTCGGGTACTGGGAATGGCCTACAGGGACATGCGCTCCGGAGAAGTTGCGGGCAGTGAAAAAGAAGCGGAATGCCAGCTGGTATTCGCCGGACTGGCCGGGATGATCGACCCGCCGCGCCGTGAGGTCCGTGATGCCATCAGTATCACCCGCAGAGCTGGAATTAAGACAGTAATGATCACTGGGGATCATGGTACCACTGCTGAAGCGATTGCCCATCAGCTGGGTATTTTGCAGCGTGGCGGCACTGTATTGACCGGCAGTCAGCTTACACGGATGGATGACGATGCACTGGATAAAGTGTCGGATAACGTATATGTATATGCCCGGGTTTCCCCTGAGCACAAGCTGCGTATTGTCAAGTCGCTGCAGCGTCATGGACATGTGGTGGCTATGACCGGAGATGGTGTTAATGATGCTCCTGCGATCAAAGCGGCGGATATCGGGATCTCCATGGGCATCACAGGTACAGATGTAACAAAAGAAGCTTCAGCACTCATCCTTGGTGACGACAACTTTTCTACTATTGTAGCGGCTATTGAAGAAGGGCGTAACATTTACGAGAATATCCGTAAATTCATCCGTTACCTGCTCGCCTCGAATGTCGGAGAGATTCTGACAATGTTCTTTGCCATGATGCTGGGATTGCCTCTGCCTCTGGTTCCTATCCAGATTCTCTGGGTTAATCTGGTGACCGATGGCCTGCCTGCGATGGCGCTGGGTGTGGATCAGGCCGAGAAAGATCTGATGGAACACAAGCCGCGCGGATCCAAGGAAAATATCTTTGCCCGCCGTCTCGGCTGGAAAATCATCAGCCGGGGGCTGTTAATCGGCCTGTGCACCTTGGCTGCATTCTGGCTTACCCTGCGAATTGACCCTAACAGTCCGCAGCAGCTGATTCGGGCGCAGTCTGTTGCTTTTGCCACCCTGGTTATGGCTCAACTGATTCATGTCTTCGACTGCCGCAGCTCCCGTTCGGTGTTCCACCGGAATCCGTTCCAGAACAAATATCTGGTGCTAGCGGTGCTATCATCTGTTCTGCTGATGCTGGCAGTTATGTATCTGCCTGTGCTCCAGCCAGTCTTTAAGACTGTGCCGCTTAGCTTCCGTGAATGGTGTCTGGTACTTGTCACCGCTGGCATCCCTACCTTCCTTATGGGAGCGGGCAGTGTCTGGGGTGGTAAGAAAAACCGCAGCCGCAGCGGAGGACGGACGATGATAAAAAGTACAAAAATTTCGGCATAAAATCAATAGCTTAAACCTACTCCTTAAGGTATGCTTGGTTAACGTTAATAACATTTAGGAGTGGGATCTCAATGGAATTTACCAAAATGCACGGCCTTGGCAATGACTTTATTATCGTTTTCGGCGAACAGGAGCTTCCTGCCAATGCCTCTGAGCTTGCAGTAAAGCTGTGTAACCGGTTCTTCGGCATTGGTGCTGACGGACTGGTATATATCCTGCCGTCTGAACGCGGCGATTATATGATGCGCATCATGAATTCAGACGGATCCGAAGCCGAACAATGCGGGAATGCGATCCGCTGCGTATCCAAATATGTCTATGAGCACGGCCTGGTAAGCTCGGAGCAGATCGTTATCGAAACTATCGGTGCCGGCGAACAGAAAGTATCTTTGAAGGTGGATAATGGCGTGGTGGAGACTGTTACGGTTGATATGGGCGAGCCTGTATTGTCGGGAACACAGATACCTGTAGCTATTGACGCTGAGCCGGTACTGGATCAGCCGATTGAAGCGGATGGCAGAGAGTTCAAATTCACAGCTGTATCCATGGGCAATCCACACTGCGTAATCTATGTGGACGATGCTGTAGGCTTTGACCTGAACACTTGGGGACCGAAGCTGGAAGTTCATCCGCTGTTCCCGAGAAAAGTTAACGTTGAATTCGCTACCGTGCTGGACCGCGGACATGTCGATATGCGTGTCTGGGAACGCGGCGCGGGACCTACTTTGGCCTGCGGAACCGGCGCCTGTGCCACATTAGTCTCCTCTGTGCTGAATGGTCTCACCGACCGCTCCGCGACGATCAGTCTGAAGGGCGGGGATCTGTACATTGAATGGAACGAACAAGACAATCATGTCTACATGACCGGTCCGGCCCAGGTGGTTTACACTGGTTCTGTAGATATCTAAACGGCCCAACTATAAGATGAATTAATAACTAGAGCTATTTTCGAGTGGGTTATTCACTTGGAAGTAGCTCTTTTACATTCGGCGTTTGTCCTTGAAATACTTTTATTAAAAAATAAGCTAATCTTTATAACTTTACAGCAAGTCTCTAATAAGAAGATTTACTTTTTTTGGATCTAGTAAGAGGTTTGGATTTAGCTGGGCGAAAGCTTATCATCCATCCCGTTTTATGTTACATTAGTATGAAACTATGGACTGAATAGGGGAGGTTCTTACGGTGAAGCCGGATTTGCGCTCTGCGTGGAAGAATAACGTGTTGGTCGGAGACGGAGCGATGGGAACTTTTTTATATCAAAAAGGCTTCCCGGTCGGTATCTCCTATGAAGAATTGAATCTGACCTCTCCGGAGGTTATTGAAGATGTACACCGGAGCTATATGGAAGCGGGAGCGGTGCTGCTAGAGAGTAATACGTACTCCGCCAATTATGATAAGCTGTCCAAATTTGGCCTGGAGGCCAAGGTGGCTGATATCAACCGCGCAGGTGTGCGGATCGCACGGCATGCCGCTGGAGATAACGGTTACGTTGTAGGTGCGGTAGGTTCAATCCGTGCAGGTAAACGGGCAAATCTGTCCAGCTCGGAGCTGAAGCGGTTTTATACCCAGCAGTTTTCGGCGCTTCTGGAAGAGCAGCCTGACGGGATTATGCTGGAAACATTCTATGATGTGGAGGAGCTGCATCTGGCATTAAGATCAGTCCGCAAGCTCAGCGAGCTCCCGGTCATCTGCCAGCTCGCTGTAGATGAGACCGCGCGGACCTTGGACGGATTAACACTGACGGAGGCCTTTCATATTCTTGAACAGGATGGGGCGGATATTATCGGCTTCAACTGCCGGACCGGACCTAATGGCATTAAGCGGGCGCTGAATTCGCTGCAGGGAAGCCTGAGGCTCCCCGCATCGGTGTATCCCAATGCCGGGATCGCAGATTATGTGGACGGCCAGTACCGGTATGGTGCGTCGCCGGATTATTTCGGCCAGATGGCCCCGGTCTTTGCGGATATGGGCGCCCGTATTATTGGCGGCTGCTGCGGCACAACACCACAACATATCACCGAAATCTCTGCTGCACTTAGAGGGTATTCTCTGCAGCCCCTGCCGGAGCCTACCGCCCAGAACAATCTGGAACGAATCATAGTGCAGGAGCATTTGGGAGAGAACGAGGAACGCGATGGCCGTGAACCGACACTGGTTGATCTGGTTAAGGAACGTCATACGGTAATTGTTGAGCTTGATCCGCCGCGTGATCTGGATATCGCAAAGTTCATGCGTGGAGCGGAAGCGCTGCGCAGAGCAGGAGCAGATGCGCTGACTCTGGCGGATAATTCGCTCGCTGTGACACGGATGAGCAACATGGCGCTGGGACATCTGGTACAGGCCCGTACGGGGCTGCGCCCGCTGGTTCATATTGCCTGCCGCGACCGCAATCTGATTGGAACCCAATCTCATCTTATGGGTTTCGATGCCTTAGGGATTGATCATGTGCTGGCAGTTACCGGTGACCCGGCCAGGTTCGGCGATTTACCGGGCTCAAGCTCGATTTACGATCTGACCTCTTTTGAGATTATACGGATGATCAAGCAGTTGAATGACGGTATCGCCTTCTCCGGCAAGCCGCTGAAACAAAATGCGAATTTTGTCATCGGAGCCGCTTTTAATCCCAATGTTAAACATTTGGACAAAGCGGTTGAACGGTTGGAGAAAAAAATCGCCTCCGGTGCAGACTATATCATGACCCAACCTGTCTATGATCCAGAGCTGATCGAACGAATTGCAAAGGCTACGGCACATCTGGAGATTCCAATTTTTATCGGCATTATGCCGCTGGCCAGCGGACGTAACGCTGAATACCTTCACAACGAAGTTCCCGGCATACAGTTGTCCCAGGAAGTGAGAAGCCGAATGCAGGGCTTGGAAGGCGAAGAAGGACGTGCAGAGGGTGTACGGATAGCCAAAGAACTGCTGGATGCGGCTACTGCGCATTTTAATGGTATCTATTTGATGACGCCTTTTATGTTCTATGATATGAGTGTGCAGCTACTGGAGTATGTGTGGGAGAAACAAGGACGCAAATTGTCCCCCTTGTTTCGCTAGTAATAATCAATTACAATAGTGTAATGGATGTGATTCCGTTGTCATTTAGCATGACCGGATACGGTCAGTCTTCCCTGCAATTCGGCGGTTACAAGATTACATTCGAAGTCAAATCGGTGAATAACCGTTACTGCGAAGTTGTACTGCGGATGCCCCGGGAATGGACGGTTTATGAGGATATGCTGCGAAGACAGGTTCAAACTCATATCAAACGGGGACGAGTGGATGTCATCATTAACAGGGAGCATACCGAAGAAGCTGAGTTAGCACAAGTGCTGAACCTTTCGGCGGTACGTTCCTATTTGAAGTCTGCAGAGCAGCTGCGAGAAGAATTTGGAATTCAAGGTGAGCTGCTGCTGCGAGATGTCCTTTCGCTACCCGGTGTAATGGAGTCCAAGGAAGATGCCCATGCATCCGACTTGTCCCAGGACTTCAAGGATATTCTTGTGCAAGGTCTGAACCAGAGTCTGGAAGCCTTGATAGCGATGCGGGCACGTGAAGGCGGATTTCTAACCGCTGATCTGGGGCACAGGCTGAATCATCTGGAGGAGCTGCATGCTGAAATGGCTGTGCTTGCTCCAGTGGTCGTGAACGAATACCGTGAGAAGCTGCGCCAGCGTCTTAGCGTGCTGAGTGACGGGACGTTCCCTTTTGAAGAGCATAAATTCGGAATGGAAATGGCTATCTTTGCCGACCGCTGTAATATTGATGAAGAGCTTACCCGGTTGTATAGTCATTTTGAACAATGTAAGGCTTTGCTGAAAGGAAGCGAGCCGGCAGGACGCAAGCTGGATTTTCTCATTCAGGAGATGAACAGGGAGACGAATACAATCGGGTCCAAATGCAATCATCTGACTCTGGTTAACCTCACGCTGGATATGAAGGCTGAGCTGGAGAAGATACGTGAACAAGCAGCGAATTTGGAATGACAGCTATCTGAAGCAAGCAACGATGTAACCTATGGGGGGAACAACCGGAACATGGCAATTAAATTAATCAACATCGGCTTTGGAAATATCGTATCGGCCAACCGAATTATTTCCATTGTCAGCCCGGAATCTGCACCAATCAAACGTATTATTCAAGAGGCCAGAGACCGGCATATGCTGATCGACGCCACTTATGGCCGCCGGACGCGGGCCGTCATCATTACTGACAGCGATCATGTCATTCTCTCGGCTGTGCAGCCGGAGACTGTGGCACACCGTCTTTCCAGCAAAGATGACGATAACGACGAATAACAACAAATGGAGTGTACTATGTCAAGAGGATTGCTGATCATACTATCCGGTCCGTCCGGTGTTGGCAAAGGAACCGTGTGTTCCGCACTGCGGCCGAAGATGCCTGAACTAGTCTATTCCGTATCTGCTACCACACGTATGCCGCGTGAAGGCGAAGAGAACGGAGTCAATTATTTCTTTAAGACCAGAGAGCAGTTTGCAGCTATGATTGAAGCTGACCAACTGCTTGAATATGCGGAGTACGTAGGCAACTATTACGGTACTCCGCGTGATTTTGTGGAGAGAACACTCGACAGCGGAAGAGATATTATTCTGGAGATCGAAGTTCAGGGAGCCCTCAAAGTCAAAGACAAATTTCCCGAAGGTATCTTTGTATTCCTCCTTCCACCGTCTATGGACGAATTGAAGGACCGCATCCGCGGACGCGGTACGGAGCATCCTGATGTCATTAACCACCGTATGTCCGTGGCAGAGGATGAGATCGGCCTGATCCGACATTACGATTATGCAGTAGTGAATGATGAGATTGATCTGGCCTGCAAACGAATAGAAAGTATCATCATCGCCGAGCATTGTAAGGTGAGATGATAGCTACATCAGAACTCAAGCTCATATCACAGTAAAAGATGAAGAGGTGTTTTACATGCTATATCCATCCATTGATGAAATGATGACCAAAGTCGACAGCAAGTATTCCTTGGTTGTTGCGGCAGCCCGCCGTGCAAGAGCGCTGCGTGAAGGCGGCAAGACTGATGTCAAAGCTCCGAGATCACATAAGAACGTCGGTGTTGCTCTGGAAGAAATTTACGAAGACCGCATCGTTGTAACTCGCGGCGAAGAGTAGTCCGAGCTATTCCTGCTAAGCCATGATCAGAAACGGACGCAACCTTTTGTATGGGCTGCTGCCGTTTCTTCTTGGGTTAGAGGTCCAATATTTTAAATAGCCCGGACCGGGCTGTACCTGACAACCGGAAGGTTGTTATTTTTTTCTCAAAAAGTGAGGATTTTCGGTTTTTCTTTTCATAATTGAGGATAGTAGAGGTGCCAGCAAGGAAACAGGGGGGAGATTAAGTTGAAGAGCTTACAGGGCAAAACGATTATATTGGGGATTACCGGTGGAATTGCTGCATACAAAGGAGCCGCCTTGACCAGCAAGCTTACGCAAAAAGGGGCTACGGTGCATGTGATCATGACAGCTTCAGCGAAACAGTTCATAACCGAACTGACATTGCAGTCATTGTCCAAACAGCGCGTATACAGCGATACTTTTCAGGAGCGCGATCCGTCTTCGATTTCGCATATTGACCTAGCAGATTCTGCCGATCTTATTCTGATAGCACCGGCAACCGCCAATATCATCGCTAAAATGGCACATGGGCTGGCGGATGATATGCTGTCCACTACACTGCTTGCTGCAACGGCTCCCGTAATGGTGGCACCTGCTATGAATGTGCATATGTACCAGCATCCGGCGGTGCTCGAAAATATTAATACGCTGTATAAGCGGGGTGTGAAGTTTATCGAACCCGGCGAGGGTCTGCTGGCCTGCGGCTATGTAGGGAAGGGTCGGCTGGAGGAGCCTGAAGCTATAGTAAAAGTTGTAGAGCAATTTTTCACTCTTCAGCATACTTCAGCTAACGGGCCCCTAACCGGCAAAAAAGTGATCATCACCGCTGGCGGAACCATTGAACGGATTGATCCGGTACGCTACATTACCAATGATTCCTCCGGAAAAATGGGTTTTGCACTCACCCGGGCTGCGCGTGCAATGGGAGCTGAGGTAACACTTATCGCAGCACGAACGGACGAAGCACCTCCACAGGACCCGGAGATCCAAGTGGTTAAGGTTGAATCGGCTGCGGAGATGTATGAAGCAGTGGTAAGCCGCTGGAAGGATTGTGATCTCCTGATCAAGGCTGCTGCAGTATCAGATTACCGTCCTCGGCAGAGTGCTGAATCCAAGATCAAAAAAAGCGGCGATACGATGACACTTGAATTGGTGAAGACAACCGATATTCTGGAGAGTCTCGGGAAAATGAAGGATAAGCAATTTTTGATCGGATTTGCTGCCGAAACAGGTAATGCCGAACTTTATGCCAAGGACAAGCTGATCCGCAAAAATCTGGATTTGATCGTTGCCAATGATGTGGCAACCGAAGGTGCGGGTTTTGGGACAGATACCAATATCGTATCCATCTATGACGCCAAGGGTCTAGTGCTTGATCTTCCGCTGGTTTCCAAAGACGAAGTTGCGAGGCAAGTGCTGCAATTGGCCGCAACTCGCATTTCCGGAGCTGGATTATAATGGAGATAGCCAAGGTCATTGTCGATGTTCCTGTACGCAGCACTGACCGGCCTTTTGACTATTTGATACCGGACTCGCTTAAGCTGTGGATTGAAGTGGGAAGCCGGGTGGCGGTGCCTTTTGGACACCGGACGGTGCAAGGCTTTGTAGTCTCACTGGAATCAGGGGAGACTAGTGCAGTATCGGGATTGAAGCCCATACAGGAAGTGCTGGACTTGCTTCCCCCGCTATCCCCTGAGCTAGTGGAGCTCGGTGACTGGATGAGTCAAAGATATGCCTGCAGACGTATTTCTGCGCTTCAGGCGATGCTTCCAACCGCTCTGAAAGGCAAGGCCGAACGGCTCATCACACTTGGCGATACTTCGGAAGACAACGGAAGCAATCCGGATGAGCTGTTCCCTATGTTTCTGGAGACCGATCAGGAAGAAAGCCGGATTACTGAATTCGTGGGACGTCATGGTGAAGTCTCCATGAAGCTGCTGACACGTACCTTTCCTCATGCTGCGGAAACGGTGAAGTTTATGCTCCGCCGCGGTGTATTGGCTGAGAGCCAGTTGATTAAGGATAAGATGGGTAAGAAAAAGCTAAAGGCAGTCGATTTGGCCATTGGCCTTTCCGCAGCCCGCGAATCCCTTGCCGGATTTCCGGCGCGTTCAGCCCGCCAAAAAGAAGTGCTGGCCTTTTTGATTGAAATGGAAGCCGTGCTGCCCATGCCGATGAAGGACATATTATCAGTTCTGCAAGTCACGGCCGGGACGGTGAAAGCACTGGAAGATAAGGGGTTTATTGAGATCACAGAGATTGAAGTATACCGTGATCCTTACCGCGGTCGTGACTTTAAGCCCACTGCTCCATTGCCGCTGACAGCCGAACAGGAAGCAGTGTATACGCGAATCGCAGCAACCGTCGATGAGCAGCGGCATGAGGTGTTCTTGCTGCATGGGGTAACCGGGAGCGGTAAAACAGAAATTTATCTGCAGTGTATTCAGCGCTGTGTGGACCAGGGCAGACAGGCCGTGGTTCTGGTTCCTGAGATTGCCCTTACTCCGCAGATGGTCGAACGCTTCAAAGGCCGCTTCGGAAGCGGCGTGGCGGTGATGCACAGCCGCCTGTCTGTCGGTGAACGATATGATGAATGGCGTAAAATCCGTGAAGGCAAAGCAACAGTGGCGGTAGGCGCACGTTCCGCAGTTTTTGCACCGTTTGTGAATCTTGGCCTCATCATTATGGACGAAGAACATGAATCCTCTTATAAACAGGAGGAGAATCCGAAATATCATGCCCGTGATGTGGCGGTTCGTAGAGCAGAACAGGGAGGAGCTGCTGTGATTCTCGGCTCAGCGACTCCTTCGCTGGAGAGCTATCATGCGGCCCGCTCCCAGAGCGATATTCATTTCTCTCCGGTTCTCCTGCACATGCCAAGCCGTGCGCTCGGCAATGAATTGCCTAAGGTGCATGTGACTGACATGCGGGAGGAGCTCAAGGAGGGGAACCGTTCGATGTTCAGCCGCCGGCTCCATTCGGCTCTGGAGAGCAGACTGGAACGCGGAGAGCAGACAGTATTACTATTGAATCGCAGAGGGTTTTCCACCTTTGTGATGTGCCGTAGCTGCGGGTATGTGGCCGGCTGTCCAGAGTGTGATATTTCTCTTACCTACCACAGCCGCAGCGATAACCTGCGCTGCCATTATTGCGGCCATGCCGAACCGGCGCCCAAGCTGTGTCCGGAATGCGGCAGTGAGCATATCCGTTTCTTTGGTACGGGGACTCAGCGGGTGGAGGAGGAGCTCGGAAAGCTGTTCCCGGGTATCCGTGTCATCCGAATGGACGTTGATACTACCACGGAGAAGGGTTCGCATGAGAAACTACTTAACCAGTTCAGAGATAAGAAAGCAGATGTGCTGCTGGGCACGCAAATGGTAGCCAAAGGGCTGGACTTTCCTGATGTTACACTGGTGGGTGTGATCACAGCAGATTCAGCACTGAATTTGCCGGACTTCAGAGCGGCAGAAAAGACTTTTCAGCTGCTGACACAGGTGGCAGGGAGAGCTGGGCGACACCAGCTTCCGGGAGAGGTGGTTGTACAATCGTATACGCCGGAGCACTATTCAATTGTGCATGCCAGCGGACACGATTATCACTCGTTTGTGCGGGAAGAGCTGAAACACCGCCGGGAGCTGCATTATCCGCCGTATTGCCGCCTGATTCTTGTTACCCTTTCCCATGAACAGCTTCCAGTGCTGCTGCGGATGGCAGAAAATTATGCGCTGAATCTGCAGGGAAAGGCCCGGCAGCTGCGCTGGTTCGGCAGTCTGGATAAGCTGTCATCCGATGCGCTGGATTTGCTCGGACCTGTCGCTTCTCCGCTACCGCGGCTGAAAGGCAGATACAGATTCCAATGTATTATCAAGTGGCGCGGCTCTATTGATGCGATTGGGCTGGCCCGTCAGGTGGCTGAAGAACTTGAGGATTCAGTGCGCGATACCGGGCTTCAAATCAGTCTGGACGTAGACCCGCAGATGTTGATGTGATCATCAGGCATGTTACAATAGGTACGCATTTCAGAAAATTCTAAAATGCAAATATAGAGCGCAAGCAAGCTTGGATTTATTAGAATTAGATAACCTATAGAAATCTTCAAGGATGGTGTGTGTATATGGCGATAAGGCTGATTGTAAAAGAACCGGATGAAGTGCTGCACAAGACAGCAAAGACAGTAACGAAGGTAACTCCCAATGTTCAAAAACTGCTGGATGACATGGCGGATACTATGTATGATGCGGAGGGCGTCGGACTCGCTGCCCCGCAGGTTGGCATTCTGAAGCGTCTCATCGTAGTGGATGCAGATGAAGAGCATGGACTGATCCAGCTGATCAACCCGGAAATTGTTAGTATGGAAGGTGAGCAGTTCGGACCGGAAGGCTGCCTGAGTATACCTGGCTTAAATGGAGATGTGCGCCGTGCAGAGACAGTGACTGTACGCGGACTTGACCGTGAGGGCACGGAAGTGACTATCACGGGAAGTGGCTTGCTGGCCCGGGCGTTTCAGCATGAAATAGATCATCTGAACGGGGTGCTGTTCACGGATATTGCCGAGAAGGTATATGAGTATACAGCTGAACGCAGCGAAACTGAGGAGTGAAGGAAATGAAGATAGTATTCATGGGAACTCCGGCGTTCGCGGTACCCTCCCTGCAAATGCTGCTTGAGCAGGGCTATGAGGTTGTGGCCGTCGTCACCCAGCCGGACCGTCCGCAGGGACGCAAAAAAACACTGACGCCTTCTCCAGTGAAGGAAGCGGCTCTGGCTCTGGGCCTGCCGGTCCTGCAGCCTGAACGGATGCGGCGCCCTGAAGCCGTAGCTGAGCTGGCAGCCTACAAGCCGGATCTGATTGTTACGGCTGCTTACGGGCAGATTTTGCCCAAATCGGTGCTGGATCTTCCGCAATTCGGTTGTGTGAACGTCCATGGATCACTGCTTCCGAAATACCGGGGGGGTGCTCCAATTCAGCGTTGTATTATTAATGGGGAAAAGGTTACCGGCGTTACTCTGATGTATATGGCGGAGGGTCTGGATACTGGTGATATGATCTCACGGGTAGAGGTTCCTATTGAAGATACGGACACCTCGGGAATGTTGTTTGAGAAGCTTAGTCTGGCCGGCTGCGAGCTGCTTAAGAAAGAAATGCCGAGGCTTGTCAGTGGCCGCGTGCAGGCAACTCCTCAGGACGATAGTGAAGCAACCTACGCTCCAAATCTCAGCAGAGAAGATGAAAGGATTGACTGGAAGGCGAGTTCGCTTGACATCTATAACCGTATTCGCGGACTGGTCCCGTTCTCCGGCGCTTTTACACTTTGGAATGGAGAAACGTTCAAGGTATGGGGTGCGCAGAAACCTGCCGGGAACAGTGAAAGCAAAGGGACTATGCCAGGAACGGTGCTTGCAGTGAGCAGTGACGGTATTGAGGTGAAGTCAGGGGATGGATTTATACTGCTTACTTCAGTTCAACCAGCAGGTAAAAAAGCCATGACTGCAGCTGACTTCAGCCGTGGAGGGGTGATGAAGCCCGGGATGGTGCTGGGTTGAGCGCGGGCAAAGGCGGCGCGGACCGCCAAGGTCCACAGGTGAAGCCGAACGTCAGCGGTAAGGGATCTGGAGCGAGACCTGCAGGTGGCAGCAAAGGCAAAGGAGCTAGTGGTAGGAATAACCGGTCAGGTGCTTCGGGTAGCGGAGCAGCCGAATCTGCACGGGAAGTAGCGCTAGATATTCTTGTCCGTGTTGAGCAGCAAGGAGCATACAGTAACCTGCTGCTCAACAGCAGCTTGCAGAAGTCCTCGCTTAGCCGTGAAGATACGGGACTGGCAACGGAGCTGGTATATGGCAGTATCTCTCGCCTAATTACCTTAGATTATGTACTTGGTGGTTTCGTAAGCAAAGGTGTTGCCAAGCTCCAGCCTTGGGTACGCAATTTGCTTCGACTTAGCTTGTACCAGATTATGTATCTGAACCGTGTCCCGTCCCATGCAGCTGTTAACGAAGCGGTGAATATCGCCAAAAAACGCGGGCATCAAGGGATATCTGGCATGGTGAACGGTGTACTTCGAAGCGTGCTTCGCGCCGGGGATCTCCCAGTTTTGCCAGAGAATCTGAGCCGCGAAGAACGGATTTCCGTACTCCATTCCCATCCGCTGTGGATGGTTAGACAGTGGGCTGCGGAGTATGGGCTGGAGGCTGCTAAAGCGATATGCGCTGCGAACAATGAACCGCCAGTATCCAGTGTTCGTGTGAATCTTACGATGATCAGCCGCGAAGCACTGCTGGCACAAATGGTTGAAGCAGGACTGGAGGCCTCCCCCTCCCAGCTCAGCCCTTATGGCATTATTGTCAAAGGCGGCGGCAATCTCGCGCTTAGTACCTGGTACCGGGACGGCTATTTGTCTGTTCAGGATGAGAGCTCCATGCTGGTGGCGGAGGCAGTTGCACCGGAACCTGGCATGAGAGTACTTGACTGCTGTGCTGCTCCTGGCGGCAAAAGCGCCCATATGGGTGAGCTGATGAAGGACGAAGGGTTCATCTATGCAAATGATCTGCATCCTCACAAGGCACAGCTGATTGGAGACCAGGCTAAGAGGCTTGGACTCGATAGCATAGTTACGGGAAGCAGTGATGCACTGCAGCTAGCACAGAAGTTCGAGCCGGAATCGTTTGACCGGATTCTGCTTGATGCCCCTTGCTCCGGACTTGGGGTAATCCGCCGCAAACCGGATCTTAAATGGCGTAAACAGCCGGAGGATGTAGCCAGTGTGGCTGAACTACAGTCTGAGCTGCTGCAGACAGTCTCTGGTTTATTGAAACCCGGTGGTATTCTGGTCTATAGTACATGTACAACTGAACAGGCGGAAAACAGCAAAATTATCGCTGAATTTCTTCAGAATAATCCCGGATTTAGCTCTGTAACCTTCAGCTCCCCAGTATGGGATAGAGTAGAGGGAACCGCGCTTGCTGAGGGCGACGGAATACAGCTGCTGCCGCAGCATTATGGCAGTGATGGTTTCTTCATTTCCCGGCTTCAAAGACTCTTGTAATATAGCAAACTTTAAGACATTTTACGGTCTCCCGCCCGCACGTCTTTATGCGCGGCGGGCTTTTCTTTTACCGTCTCTGAAATTTGTGTTAAAATAGGAAGAATGAGAAATAATACGCATATGATAAAAATGTATAAATTGATGCGTATTCTAATAAATTTCAATATTTTAAGAAAGTACAGGTGCTGAATCTAATGAAACCTTTAATATATGATTTTTCTCTGGAAGAGTTGCAGCAGTGGGCCAAGGAGAATGGTGAGCCGGCTTTTCGCGGAGGCCAGATTTTTGACTGGCTGTATGTCAAACGGGTGAATGATTTTGAATCGATGAGTAACTTGTCCAAGGCGCTGCGCGCCAAGCTGGAAGAACAATTCCGTATTACGGCTCTTACGGAGATCACTAAGCTTGAATCCAAAGATGGTACTGTGAAATTCCTCTTCGGGCTGCATGATGATCATGCGATAGAGACTGTAATTATGAAACACAATTATGGCAACAGCGTGTGTGTTACGACTCAGGTAGGCTGCCGGATCGGGTGCACATTCTGTGCCTCTACACTTGGTGGTCTTAAGCGTGATTTGACCGCGGGCGAGATAGTGGCTCAAGTCGTCCGGTCCCAACAGATTTTGGATAGCCGTGGGGAGCGGGTCAGCAGCATTGTCATCATGGGAACGGGTGAACCTTTTGAGAATTATGACGCCACCATGCGATTCCTGCGTCTCATGATCCATGAGAAAGGCCTGAATATTGGACAACGGCATATCACTGTCTCAACCAGCGGTATAGTGCCGAATATATATAAGTTTGCTGATGAAGATACACAGATCAATCTGGCTATTTCCATTCATGCACCTAATGATACACTTCGTTCGAAGCTGATGCCGGTTAATCGGCGGTATCCTTTTGATGATGTGATTGAGTCTCTGCGGTATTATCAGGCTAAGACAGGTCGGCGGATCAGCTTTGAGTACGCCCTGATTGGTGGCGTTAATGACCAGAAGGAGCATGCCGAGGAGCTTGCCGGAGTTCTTAAGACGATGCTGTGCCATGTGAATCTGATTCCCGTCAATCATGTGCCTGAACGCAAATATGTACGGACTTCACGCAATGATATATTTGAATTTCAACGTATTTTGGCCGATCACGGTGTGAATGTAACCATCCGCCGTGAGCAGGGCCATGATATAGCGGCCGCATGCGGACAGCTGCGCGCC
The DNA here is from genome assembly GCF_056121505.1 of Paenibacillus sp. LS-5. Taxonomy (NCBI): domain Bacteria; kingdom Bacillati; phylum Bacillota; class Bacilli; order Caryophanales; family Paenibacillaceae; genus Paenibacillus; species Paenibacillus sp. LS-5. The sequence goes on from NZ_JBWAVA010000001.1 coordinate 68,699, forward strand.
AAACATATGGAGTTGGGGTGAGGATATTTGATCAGAACAGTTCATGCCAGCGACATTGGCCGGGTACGTACGGTCAATGAGGATTCAGTCTGGATCGGGGTGACACATAACGGCTATACCCTCGGCATTATAGCCGACGGAATGGGTGGACATTTGGCTGGCGACACCGCGAGCCGTCTTGCTCTGGAGACCATAAAGAATGCCTTGGACGGGCTACAGCCTGATCTTCCGGAGGAAGAACTTCAGGGTGCGCTCGCTGCTGCCATTTATGAGGCCAACAGTGCAGTCCACAATGAGGCTTCCCGCGATGAGAAATACCATAACATGGGTACGACTGTCGTTACTGTCCTTTTAAATGGTCCGGATGGATATATCGGCCATATCGGGGACAGTAGAGCCTATTTGATCAAGGATGGTATAGCCGTGCAGTTAACCGATGATCATACGCTGGTCAATGAGCTGTTCAAGAATGGCCAGATCAGCCACGAGGAGCTTGACAACCATCCGCGTAGAAATGTATTGACCAGGGCGCTGGGTACGGATGCGGAGGTAACGGCTGATCTGGCACCTGTCCATCTGTCACAAGGGGAGCTTTTGCTTCTGTGCAGTGATGGATTAAGCAATTTCGTCAGCCAGGAGCATTTGGGTAAGGTGGCAGGGATACATGAAATATCCCTGGAGGAAAGAGCGGACCGTTTACTTCAGCTGGCTTTGCTTGCCGGCGGTGGCGATAACATTAGCGTCGCTTTGCTAGAACATCAAGGAGTGGCCGCTGTGCCCGAAACGAAGGAGTGGGATAAATGATCGGTCACGAATTGGGCGGCCGTTACCAGGTTATCGAACGGATTGGAGGAGGTGGCATGGCGCTCGTCTATAGGGCCCATGATATCCTGCTTAACCGTAACGTCGCGATTAAAGTTTTGCGTAACCAGTTTGTGCATGATGAGGAATTTATCCGCCGGTTCCGGCGGGAGGCGCAATCCGCCGCATCCTTGTCTCATCCAAATGTGGTCAGCATATACGATGTAGGACAGGAAGATGAAGTTCATTATATTGTTATGGAATATATAGAAGGCAAGAACTTGAATGAGATTATTAAAGAACGGGCCCCGCTTCAGGTAGATGAATCCATCCGTATTGCTTCACAGATATGCGATGCCCTGGACCATGCACACCAGAACCAGATCATTCACAGGGACATCAAACCCCACAACATTCTGATTGGCCGTAATGGACGAGTCAAGGTAACAGATTTCGGAATAGCCCGTGCAGTTACTTCTACTACCATAACCCAGACGGGATCTGTAGTTGGTTCAGTTCATTATTTCTCGCCAGAGCATGCAAAAGGGGTAGCGACTGGGGAAAAGTCCGATCTTTATTCCCTGGGAATTGTCCTTTACCAGATGCTTACCGGAGTGCTTCCATTCTTGGGTGAAAGCCCGATTAGCGTAGCTTTGAAGCATTTACAGGAGGAATTTGAAGAGCCACGTCTTCTGAATCCGCTGATACCCCAAAGCGTAGAGAATGTTATTTTAAGATCCATGCGCAAGAATCCTGAAGAGAGATACCAGTCTGCCAAAGAAATGCTGCAGGATTTGGAGACTTGTCTGCTGCCTGAACGTCGAAGCGAATCCAAAGCTCAGTTTCATGATGAAGAAGATGAGGACAGAACCCGTATTATTCCGGCAATCCGGCCGATGCAGCGGACTTTAGGCAGCCGTGGCGGCGAAGATCGGATGAGGCGTGATGACGAAGAAGAAATGCCGCGAAGCCCTTCCAAACGGAAATGGGGACGTCCTATGCTATGGATCGGCCTCACACTGCTGCTTTTGGCGGCGATGGGCGGGCTGGTGTGGTATGTCAGTGACAAATTCGATGTGGATGAAGTGGCAGTACCCTCGGTGACCGACATGTCCTTTGAAGCGGCCAAAGCAGAGCTTGCCAAGGTAGGGCTCGTCGCGGAAGAACCACCACTGACGGAGTACAATCCCAATAAGGAGCCTGATGTGGTATTTAAGCAAAATAAAGCTCCGGATACCATGGTCAAAGAAGGAACCTCTATTCTGCTCACAGTTAGTATTGCCAAGGAGCTGCCTGAGATGATTGAGTTATCGGGCAAACCTAAAGACGAAGCCGAAAAACTGCTGATCGCCGAGGGTGTTGAACAGAACCGGATTACTGAAGATCCGCGTTATAGCGAGGACTTTCCTGAAGGGCAGGTCATCAGCACAGAGCCGGCCGCGGGCAGTCCATATGACCCTGAGACAGCAACGATCAAGCTGATCGTCAGTCTGGGGCAAGAGACGACACCTATACCTGATCTCAAAGGCCACACGAAGGAAGATGCGAAGGCTATGCTGGAGGCAGCCGGTCTTGTCCTTGGTGAAGTTAAAGAGGAATCCAGCTTCTCTGAAGAAAAAGGCATCGTAATGAACCAATGGCCATATGAAAAAGGCGATACGGCCTCACCGGGTGAGAAGATCAATATTACGGTAAGTACAGGTTATCCACCTGAGGCTTTGGAATTCACATTCAATGTGCCGGTGACCCCTTCAGTCGAAGGTAAAAAGACAAAAATCCGCATTATTTATGCTGACGCCCGCAAGGATGGCGAGAACCAGGAATGGGGAACCCGCACGATAGCCAAAAGCCAGAATCTGGCCGTGAATCTATTGCTCGCTCCTAATAAGGACGGTTCCATCTCTGTATATCAGGATGGCGATTTCATCGAAACCTATACGATAAAATATTCAGACGCCAAAAATGGAACGGTTCCTGATCCAGAGCCACCGGTTCAGAATACTCCTGAGCCGACTCAGGCCCCTACGGAGGCACCAGCTTCAGCTGATCCTACAATAGCACCGGAGATTCTACCTCCTTCTACTGAAGGTGGCAGCACTGGAGCAGCGGATCAGACCGGATTTACGAATAACAATGCCGGAAACGTACAGGCATCTTCGAAGAGTGGAAAAGACAAAAAAGGTAAATAAATGGATAAAAGCTGCAGCTTTTCTGAAGAAATTCCGGAGCTGACTGCAGCTAGCAGAATGACCCGGGGAGCTTTTTATAGACTTGGGTCATTTGTGCAATATCAGGAGAGGAAGGCTTAGGATGTATGCCTGAAGGAATTATAATCAAAGCATTAAGCGGTTATTATTACGTCAAGCCGCTTCGTGAAGGATTGATAGCTACGGAGGAAGAGGCTGTACAATGCAGAGGGCGGGGAATCCTCAAGAAGAAAGGGGTTGCTCCGCTTGTGGGTGACCGGATTAAATATATTCTGACCGAAAATGGAGAAGGGATGGTTGATGAGCTGCTTCCCAGGGAGTCCGAGCTGATCCGTCCGCAGGTAGCCAATGTCAAACTGGCTGTGCTTCTCTTCTCGGTGCGGGAACCGGATATGAATCTGAATCTTCTTGATAAATTCCTGGTACACATTGAACACTCTGGTCTGGATACTCTTATCGTGCTGACGAAGCAGGATCTGGCTGACGATAAAGGTGAAGCCACTGCACTTGTCAAAGAGCTGTATGAGCGTATTGGTTACGAAGTGTTGGTCACCAGTTCGCTTACCGGCTCCGGCAGTGAGGAGCTGCGGAATCGTCTGGCAGGCATTATCAGTGTCTTCTCCGGCCAGTCCGGTGTCGGCAAGTCTACACTGTTGAACCGCCTTGTGCCCGGCCTTGAACTGGAAACAGGAGAAATCAGTCTTCGCTTGGGCCGGGGGCGGCATACTACCCGTCATGTGGAGTTAATGGATATTGGCAACGGAGGTTTTGTGGCCGATACTCCGGGCTTTAGTCAGCTGGATTTTCTGGAGCTAGGTGTGGATGAGTTGTCTACTTGTTTCCGGGAGTTTGCCCCTTTTGCCGAACAATGCAAATTCCGCGGCTGCAGCCATCTGCATGAACCCGGATGTCATGTCATTGATGCCGTGAATACGGGAGTGATTGCAGGCAGCCGTTATGACCATTACAAGCTGTTCTATAGTGAAATGAAAGATAAAAAGCGGAGGTACTAACCCTATGATTACAATCGCACCATCGATATTATCAGCTGATTTTGCCGCACTGGGCGCAGAGGTCGCAGAAGCCGAAGCCAGTGGCGGGGACTGGATTCATGTGGATGTCATGGACGGCCATTTTGTGCCGAATATTACCCTAGGCCCACCGATTGTAAAAGCTGTCAAAGCACACACCTCATTGCCGCTCGATGTCCACTTGATGATTGAGAATCCGGAACGCTATATCCCAGAGTTTGCAGCCGCAGGGGCATCGGTTATTACAGTGCATGCCGAGGCTTGTGTTCATCTTCACCGTGTAGTTCACCAGATTAAGGAGCTTGGACTAATGGCCGGTGTGGCGATTAATCCGGGTACACCTGCATCAGCTGTGCAAGAGGTGCTGGAGGATATTGATATGGTGCTCGTAATGACGGTAAACCCCGGTTTTGGAGGTCAATCGTTTATTCCGCACACCTTGAAGAAGATCCGTCAGATCCGGGAATGGGCCCGGGAAGTGAATCATACCTCCCTGCGGATTGAAGTAGACGGTGGAATCGCCGAAGAGACCGCTCCACTAGTTGCAGAAGCTGGTGCGGATATTTTGGTCGCCGGAAATGCGGTGTTCGGACGAAGAGACCGCGCAGCTGCCATCAAGGCCATTCGGGAAGCGGCGGAGGCAGCCCTGCGCTAAAACGTAAGCGATACGTTCGATCTAATGGTATAGGCCAAGTTGCCGACGCATAAATATGGTTACATGAGCAGAAATCTCATGTAGCCTTTTTTGAATAGGAAAGCCAAAGTTCCAGTATTCCCTGTATCCTTTTATTTTTGAGAAACAAAAACACCGCCTCTTCCAGGGGACGGCCAAGTCGTTTCTTCTTATTCAATAAGGGAGGTCTGCATTCGCCAGGTTATCGGCTCGCCAGGAAAGTCTCCTACCGTATGGCATGAATTGATGGGAGGGTTAATAATGAAATTTTACACGTTCAAGCTGCCAAGATTTTTGGGAGGTTTTGTTAAAGCGATTTTGAACACTTTTCAGAAAAGTTGAGGGCGGAGTAGAAAAGAAAACATGAAAAAAAGCACCTTACATATGTAAAGGGTGCTTTTTGCTTCATATGAGATATCGCTAGGTCCTAGGAAAACCTAAGACTAAACGCGTTCAACTTTGCCGGCTTTCAAAGCACGGGTGCTGACGTACACGCGTTTCGGTTTGCCGTTCACGAGGATACGGACCTTCTGAACGTTAACTCCCCAAGAGCGACGGTTGCGGTTGTTCGCATGAGATACGTGGTTGCCGCTGCCCGGTTTCTTGCCAGTTACAGTACATTTGCGGGACATAGATTACACCTCCTTGTTACTTACACCTGCGTAAAACAATACTTAAATATAATATCACAGCAAAATTTGCTTCGTCAACCGCTTCAAAAACATTTATTTCTTTTGGCTCTTATAGTACAATATAAATTAGTGTATTATGTCCAGTTAATCATAGAATTGATTAGGCATGAAGTTAGGAAGGGGAATTCTCATTGAGTAAGCGTTCTATAAACGGAACAGATTTTACCGCAATGGTACTCGCCGGAGCGGAGAAGCTGCAGCAGCATGCAGAGCACGTCAATTCCCTGAATGTATTTCCTGTACCTGATGGAGATACGGGAACCAACATGAATTTGACGATGACTGCAGGCGTGAACGAATTGAAGAAAAATCATACCGCCTCTGTTGGCCAATGTGCAGGAGTATTGTCTAAGGGTCTCTTAATGGGCGCGAGGGGAAATTCCGGCGTTATTTTGTCACAGCTGTTCAGAGGTCTTGGACGGTACGCTGCCCAATACGAAGAATTGAACACGCAGCAGTTCGCAGCAGCGCTGCAGACCGGAGTGGATACAGCCTACAAAGCGGTGGTCAAACCGGTAGAGGGAACGATACTTACAGTTGCCAAGGAAGCTGCAAGACATGCCGGCTACTATGCACGGCGCACAACGGATGTAATAGAACTGATGACTGAGGTCCTGGCCAAAGCCAAAGAAGCGTTAGCCAATACTCCAGAACTTTTGCCTGTGCTGAAACAGGTAGGGGTAGTTGATTCCGGGGGGCAAGGCTTGGTATATATTTACGAAGGATTTCTTGAACATTTGACGGGCCATGGAAGCACGGCAGTTCCCGTTACTGTGCAAGGACAAGCCCCCGCTCCTGCAGCGGCCCCAGCCCCAGTGCTGACCAAACATGAGAACGTATTGTCCTCCGTGCAGTCCTCCGCTCAATCCCGGCTGTCTACGGAAGACATTGAATTTTTATACGATATGGAGTTTTTTATCAACCGTTTGCTTGGCAATTCGGTGAAAACGCACTTTGATGAAGAGGCATTCCGCAGAGCACTATCAGTTAATGGTGATTCGATTATCGTCATTTCGGATGATGAGACCATCAAGGTACATGTTCATTCCAAGACTCCGGGAGAGGTACTGAATCTGGCGCTTCAATATGGTGAGATCACACAAATCCATATCCTCAACATGCGCGAGCAGCATCGTGATCTTCTGACTGCAGGAATGGATATTGCGCCTATGCCTGAGGTATTTGCAGATATTCCTAAGGAAGTGAGCAGTGTACAGGCTCCAGCTGTTCCTCCTGCGGATGATATGGCTCAGTACGGATTCATTGCCGTTTCTTCGGGTGAAGGCATCTCTGATATTTTCAGAAGCCTGGGGGTGGATGCTATTCTGTCCGGCGGGCAGACGATGAATCCGAGTACCGAAGATTTCGTTAACGCGATCTCATCCATTTCGGCGAAGCATATTTACATCTTGCCAAATAACTCGAACATTGTGCTTGCCGCCCAGCAGGCCAAGGAATTGCTTGAAGGAGAACGGGAAATCACCGTTATTCCAAGCAAAAGCATCCCGCAGGGGATAGCCGCTGCCTTTGCCTTCCAGGAGGAGGACACGGTAGACTCGAATACAAGCAATATGCTGGAAGCTATCACTCAAGTGAAATCGGGGCAAATTACCAATGCCGTCCGTGATACGGTTATCGAGGAGCTGGAGATCAAATCGGGGCAATATATCGGAATTTCCAATTCGAAGATTGTATCCGCTGCCGATGATCTGCTGGTTGCAAGTCAGGCGCTGCTCACAAGCATGCTTGTGAATGGTGATGAGATTGTCACTATTCTGACAGGTGCTGAATCCGAGGAAAAGGTTACCGAAACACTCAAGAGCTGGCTTGAACAGGCTTACCCGCAGGTTGAAGTTGAGGTTCATGAAGGCGGCCAGCCGCTGTATTATTACCTTTTCTCTGTCGAACCGTAGGCTTCATTTACTCCTTATATAGTCTTAAGCAGAATCAGCATGGTGTCCTTTATCAGGTCTGCCATTCTGTCTGCCACATCATAGTTTGGGGAGGAAATCCATGAATCGTACTGTGATCGTCACCGACAGCACTTCCGATATCCCGCCGTCCATGGCGGAAGCGTATGGTATTGAGGTTGTTCCTTTGACTCTGATGTTTGGCGAGGAGGCATTCCGGGATAATGTGGACATGACGCCGGAGCAATTCTATGAACGTCTTCCCCGTTCAACGCAGCTTCCGACCACTTCTCAGCCATCACCGGCTGAATATATGGATGTCTACCGGGGGATTCAGGAACGTGTACCGGGTTGCCGAATTCTATCTTTTCACATTTCCTCAGGTCTTAGCGGTACGTATCAATCGGCTGTTCTGGCTAAATCCATGCTGGAAGAGGAAGGTGAATCAATTACTGTAATTGATTCACTCTCCGCTTCCTATGGATTCGGCTTTATGGTTATCGAGGCAGCGAGGCTGGCGGCAGTGGGGCATAGCCCAGAAGATATTTTGACTAAAGTGGAGAGTCTTCGTCAATCCCGCAAGCTGTACTTTCTCGTCGATACCTTGGAATACCTGCAAAAAGGCGGAAGAATCGGCAAAGCCTCCGCGTTTCTGGGGACTCTGCTTAACATCAAACCGATCCTTTCTATTGATGCAGAAGGAATTATCTACGCGGTTGAGAAGGTTAGAGGACGTAAAAAGGCAGTAGCCCACATGATCGAGCTGTTCAAAAATGAACTGCCGGGTGTGGACAAAATCAACGTGGCCGTGGGTCATACGGCTGAACCGGCTTCCGGCGAAGAGTTCCTTAGGGAATTGGCCGGACACTTCACCCTGGAAGAGAAAGTGCTGACCAATGTGGGCCCGGTTGTGGGGAGCCATGTTGGCAACGGTACCTTAGCCGTTTTCATCTGGCCTGCGTAAATAGGGGATGAATATGGGACTATCTTTGGATTCAATCGAAGTGAAACAAATAAATGGCGTGAGCGCTCAAAAGCAAAATGAGCTTCACGCCTTTGGCGTCTTTACAGTGAAGGATTTGCTGGAGTATTATCCATTCCGCTATGATGATTTCAGCCCCCGCTCACTGAGTGAGATCAAACACGGTGATAAGGCTACGCTTGTCGCGAAGGTTATCGGTATACCTGTCCTGCAGCGTTTTGGGGGTAAATCCCGACTGAGCTGCAAAATGGTAGCAGAGCCTTGGATGTTCACAGCTACATGGTTCAACCAGCATTATGTACGTGAGCAGCTGACCGTGGGGCGTGAAATTGTAATAACCGGCAAATGGGATCAGAAACGTAACGCCATCACTGTTACGGATTATGAATTTACTGATCGGGGAGAAGGCAAAATCGGCACCCTGCAGCCGGTCTATTCTGTAGGGGGCAAGATAACACAGTCCTGGATACGCAAAATGATTCATCAGGGCCTGCAGCAGTATGGTGAGCTGATTCCGGAAATTCTTCCGCAGATGATTATACGTAAATATGATTTTATGTCCCGCAAACGGGCTATTGCCACCATCCATCGGCCTGAAGATACGCGGGAAGGCCAGCAGGGGCGGCGGCGGATGGTATATGAAGAACTGTTTCTGTTCCAGCTTAAGGTACAGGCTTTCCGGGTGCTAAACCGCGGCAGAATGGATGGAGTGGTGCATACGGTAGACAATGCCACGGTCCGGCAGTTTGTCCGCAGCCTGCCTTTTGAACTGACCGATGCTCAGAAGCACGTGGAGCTGGAAATCCTGCAGGACATGCGTTCTCCGCATTGCATGAATCGTCTTTTACAAGGGGATGTGGGTTCCGGTAAAACAGTACTCGCAGCAATTGCCCTGTATGCCACAGTGAAATCCGGATTTCAGGGAGCGCTGATGGTACCTACTGAGATTCTTGCAGAGCAGCATATGCGTTCACTCACTAAGATGTTTGAGCCATTTGGGATTACGGTCGGTCTCTTGACAGGAAGCGTCACCGGACGCAAACGGAAGGATCTGTTAGCCTCCCTGCAAATGGGAATGCTCGATATTGTGGTGGGTACGCATGCCTTGATTCAGGAGGATGTTTTTTTTCGGGGTCTGGGGATGGTGGTCACGGACGAGCAGCATCGTTTTGGCGTTAACCAACGCAGTATTTTGCGACGCAAGGGCTACAATCCGGATGTGTTGACCATGACGGCAACGCCTATACCACGTACGCTTGCGATTACGGTCTTCGGAGATATGGACGTGTCCACACTTTCTGAGCGGCCTAAGGGACGTGTACCGATCACAACCTATTGGGTAAAACCGGACTTGATGGAGAGGGTGCTGAAGCTGATCAGCCGTGAGATCGATCAGGGCAGACAAGCCTATCTAATCTGTCCGCTCATTGAGGAATCGGAAAAGCTGGATGTGCAGAACGCGATTGACCTGCATATTCAAATGTCGCAGTCTTTTCCCAATTACAAGGTAGGGCTGCTGCATGGACGGATGACACCTGGGGAAAAGGACGAAATCATGCGTGCTTTTTATAGTAATGAGGTTCAACTGCTGGTCTCCACAACGGTGGTAGAGGTTGGTGTCGATGTTCCTAATGCTACTCTGATGATCATTATGGATGCAGACCGCTTTGGACTGTCCCAGCTGCATCAGTTACGCGGACGGGTAGGACGGGGCCAGCACGCCTCCTTCTGTGTGCTTGTAGCTGATCCCAAATCAGAGATAGGGCGTGAGCGCATGACGGCAATGACCGATACAGACGATGGATTTGAGGTGTCGCGAAGGGATCTGGAGCTGCGGGGCCCGGGGGATTTCTTTGGGACTAAGCAGAGCGGGCTTCCGGAGTTCAGGCTGGCCGACATGACTGCCGATTTTGATGTGCTGGAGCAAGCCAGAGATGATGCTGCAGGATTGCTGAAAGAAACTGACTTCTGGACCTCTACTGACTATGCGCCGCTGCGGAGCTATTTGCAGAATGAGCAGATTTTTCAAGGGGACTTAATCGATTAATTAATTAGGCACATGTGCCAGCTCTCCCTCATATACTGTGAATGGTTGGAATATGACAGGAGGTGCTGCGCGTGGGCTATCAGCAATTTGGAATCAGTCCCCAGCTGGTGGATCGCATCAAGCTGAAGATGAAAAATCCGGCTGTTAAAGAACGTATTAAGAATATGATCAACGGAGTCTCCAAGCAGGAGCTTCAGGATCCTGCGGTGGTGCGCAGACTGGTGCGAAATGCCTCGGGGGTACTGGGTGAGAAGCTGACCTCAACGCAGGAAGAGCAAATTGTTAAATTTGTTATTGCGCAGAAGATTGACCCTAATAATACTTTTCATTTGATCCGGTTATGGGGAATGTTCCGGTAGTAATATGCAAACTTAGGATGACCCGGCCGGCCGCAAAAAATGCAAGGAGAGTCTGTACTTCGGCTACCCGGAGTCCTGATCCCCTTGCATTTTTACGTAATGGTGCGTTGCCGGTTTAAAGAACTCTTTGCATGTGTAGCATGACATTACTCCAGTAGCCAGTATCCAGATCACTGATCTGGACACCCGGATCACCCCAGGTATGAATGAATTTGCCGTTTCCGATGTATATGCCCACATGTCCCGGAACCGCATCACTCTCAAAACGTCCCGGGACTGTAAAGAAGATCAGGTCGCCAACCTCCAGTTCACTGCGGCTTACCCGTCTGCCCCGATTATCCTGGTCTTTGGCTAAACGGGGGAGGTCTACACCAAATTTCTTATAGACATGGCGAGTGAATGAGGAACAGTCGAACCGCTTGGTTTCCTCGTATGGTCCAGCGCCGAAGTCATACGGCACGCCGAGGAACCTTTTGGCATAGGCAACCAGTTCTCTGCTGTCTGCAGTGGACAGACTTTGGATACGCAGAGTATTGGCTGATTCGGGTCTGCCAGTCTGTTCAGCACGCTCCTTATCGGCGGGAGAAGCGACGTTGATCTCACCGGTACGGGAGTTCCAGCCGACTTCGGTCTGCAATAATTTAGACAGTGAAGTAGGAGTGATATAAATTTGACCGTTTCGACGTATCGGAGCATCCGGCAATTTTATTTTTTCGCCCAAGGAGAATACTTGTGTTGAATTCGGATGAAGCATGTACATTACATCGGTATAGCCGATTTTGGCATAGCCCCCGCTGGCGGTATCATCCTTCATCCGGTAACCGATAGAAGCGGCTGCCGGTTTCAGAGGGATCCAGTATTTACCTTGTTTATCGGTGAACGAAGCTTTTTCATAATAGCTGCCTGAAAGTGATCCGGCAGGCGTGACTGCATTGACCTTTGGCTTCTGATCGCTTGTGCCGTAGCTGCAAGCACTATTTGCTATAATTGCTGCAGTCAACAAAGCGGTGACAGTGATGGATTTTACAGATCGGTTTGTTGTCATAAGGGCACGCTCCATATTCAAACTGTAGTATAAGTTTGCACAGTGAGCCCTATTTTATGTAGGAAGAGAAGAAGACAAGCGCTGTAAAGATCACCCAGATAAATTAGATGGAATCCAATATTGTGCGTTTATTGTAAAAAGTGGTCCTGTCATAAGTGATTGACGGAAAATGAACCTTTATATAAGATAAGCATATTATATTTACTTTTTAGTTACGGGCTTCGTGGCTGATTTTGCTTTAATGCTTTTAAAGATGAAAGTGTTACTGCTGAGACGCTACCCTTGAAGCACGCGCTGATTCGTAAAAAGAAGAGGGGTTTATACGATGAAAACAAAGAAAATATGGCTAGGTTTAAGTCTAAGCGCATTGCTGGCGGTTACTGCCTGTGGTTCCAACAATAACAATGCTGCGGATTCAGGAAAAGCTGATTCCGGGAGCGCGGATTCCAAAACTTACAAAATAGCTATCTCACAATATGTCGAGCACCCTTCTTTGGATGCTACACGGGAAGGGTTCCTCGCCGCTCTGAAGGACGCTGGATTGGTGGAAGGCGAGAATCTGAAGGTGGATCTGGAGAACGCCCAGGCAGACTCATCCAATAATCTGTCTATCGCCCAGAAGATAGCGGCTGACAAGAATGACCTTGTGCTGGGAATCGCCACACCTTCGGCTCAGGCCGTTGTTCAGGCAGAGGGCAAGGATACACCGATTCTGTTCGCGGCGGTCACAGACCCGCTGGATGCCAAGATCGTAACCGATCTGGATCATCCCGGCGGCAATGTATCCGGGGCTTCGGATACCAACCCTGAGTCGATCACACGCCTGATGACATTTATCGCCGAACAGTTCCCGAAGGTCAAAAAACTCGGCCTTATTATCAATGAGGGTGAACCGAATGCTGTCGTAATGGCTGATATTGCCAAAAAAGAGCTGGACAAGCATGGCATCGAGCTGGTTAAAGCTGCGATTACTAACACCTCTGAAGTGAAGCAGGCAGCAGAATCACTTGTTGGCCGTGTGGATGCCTTGTACATCACTCTCGATAACTCGGTAGTAAGCGCTGTGGATACGATCATTCAGACTGCTAATGACAACAAAATTCCGTTTTTCTCCGCTGACCGGGATACGGTAGAAAAAGGGGCTTTTGCAACCGTCGGGTTCAAATACTATGATCATGGCTACCAAGTAGGCCAAATGGCTGTGGAAGTGTTGAAGAACGGCAAGAATCCGGGGGACATGAAGGTGACCATGCAGGAGAAGCTGGACCTGATTATGAATCTCAAAGCTGCGGCGGCGCAGGGGATTGAAGTGACAGATGCTATGAAAGCTGAAGTTGCTGATCCGACTAATAATATTATTCAATAATTATGACAACAATGGGGGGAATCCGAAAGGAGCGCCCCTTGCCGCTTGAAGGAGGAAGTCAGCAATGGTTGATTCAATAATTGGAGCCGTGGAAATGGGCTTGTTATATGCTTTTATGGCTTTAGGAGTATATATTACATTTCGTATTCTTGATTTTCCTGATTTGACTGTGGATGGAAGCTTCACTACAGGTGGAGCAATTGCCGCGGTTATGATTACGCACGGCTATTCGCCGTGGCTGGCCACAATATGTGCACTTGGCGGAGGAATGGCAGCGGGAATGTGTACAGGACTTCTGCATACCAAGGGGAAGATTAATGGCCTGCTGTCCGGTATTTTGATGATGATCGCATTGTATTCCATTAATTTGCGGATTCTGGATAAGCCTAACGTCTCAATCATGGGCGAAGATTCTTTATTTACCTCTATTAACCCTCTACTGGTAATGCCCATTGTGATGATTGCCGTCAAAATTCTGATGGATCTGTTTCTGCGTACCGACCTTGGGCTTGCTCTTCGGGCTACTGGCGATAATTCCAGAATGATCCGAAGCTTCGGAGTGAATACGGATACCACTACTATCCTCGGCATCAGTCTGGCAAATGGAATGGTGGCGCTCTCGGGTGCGCTGGTCGCCCAATATTCAGCTTTTGCTGATTCTACTATGGGGATAGGAATGATCGTGATTGGTCTGGCTTCGGTCATTATAGGTGAGGCCATCTTTGGAGCGGGAAATGTGTTCCGGGCAACGCTGGCAGTCATACTGGGTTCCATCGTCTATCGCATAGTTGTTGCGCTGGCGCTACGGGTTCCTTGGCTCAAGGCATCGGACCTAAAGCTGATCACTGCAATCATTGTCATTATTGCACTCGTATTCCCTTCGGTTCAGCGTTTCATGAAGCAGAAGAGAATGGCGCGCAGACGTAGTGTGGAGCTGGTGCAAGAAGCGCTGAACAACAAGAAAGGGGGCGCAGCCGATGTTAAAGCTTAATCGTGTATCCAAGCTATTCAATCCGGGTACACCGGATGAAAAAATTGCGCTCCTCGGTATTGACCTTGAGCTTCGAAGCGGAGACTTTGTGACCGTCATCGGCAGCAACGGTGCTGGCAAGTCCACTCTGATGAATGTCATCTCCGGTGTGATGAAACCGGATCTTGGGGAAGTACACATTGAAGGGAGCCCGATCAGCTCCCTGGCCGAGTTCCAGCGGGCCCGCTGGATTGGCCGGGTTTTTCAGGACCCTATGGCGGGTACAGCACCTCACATGACGATCGAAGAGAATCTGGCTATGGCTTACAAAAGAGGTCAGAGCCGTCGTATGTCTCTCGGTGTGTCTGCTGCACGCCGGACCCTTTTCCGTGAGCAGCTAAGCCGGCTTGGTATTGGTCTGGAGAACCGGCTAAGAGCCAAGGTAGGACTGCTCTCCGGCGGGGAGCGCCAGGCTCTGAGTCTGCTCATGGCGACCTTCACGAATCCGCAGATTCTGCTTCTGGACGAGCATACGGCTGCACTGGACCCCGCCCGAGCGGAGCTGATCACCGGGCTCACGGAGTCTATTGTCCGCGAGTTGAAGCTGACGACACTTATGGTTACCCATAATATGGAACAGGCCATACGTCTGGGCAACCGGCTGATCATGATGGACAAAGGAAGCATCATACTGGATATTAATGAGGACCGCAAGCAGGATCTGACGGTCGAGCGGTTGCTTGGTGAATTTGAGGCCATCAGCGGACATAAGCTGGCGGATGACCGGATGATGTTGGGTTAGATGCCAATAGGCAAAAGCAAACAAACTTGGATTTCAGTCAAATGTGACTGATATTCAAGTTTTTTTGGTTTATATTTCCATGGCAGGCGCTTTCGATTATTATATAATGAAGTACATATTTTACAACAGAATGAGAAAGCAGAGGGAGAGACATGATGTTGCATAGAAATAAGAGCGCTTTCAAGAATTCAGGAATTTTTAGCAAGATGATCATGCTGATTTCGTTTTTACTACTACTGTCGTTCTTGTTCTCTCTGATCTTCCTCCAATATGTCTATCGAATTTATGACCATCAAATTTACGAAAAAGCCTCAGAGGTGCTGGGTATGTCGTCGATCAGCATTGAGAACGAGCTGAAAGAACTGGAGCAGCTATCCTTCACTGTTGTATCAGATGAACAGATTCAAAACTGTCTGCGCCAATTATTGGACAATCCTTCACCGTATCAGCGTCAGCTGCTCCACAACAAGATCATCAACCGGCTCGTGGCTTTTGCGGGTGCGGAGAAATATGTGTATTCGATGATGATATTGGATGCGAACGACGGAGTGATGACTGCGGGGAACAGGGAAGGACTGTCACAAGATCTGCAGGACCGGCTTAAACCGCTCGCGATCGAAGGTGCAGGCAGTAATGTATGGTACACCCAGGGAAGCAAAAATTCACTTCTGGCCATTCGACAAATCAAATCGTACACCGGGTCTACCTTCACACTGGACCATTTGGGAACCCTTGTCATCCGTATCCGCGTCGAACGCATTATTGCGGACAGCACCAGCACAGCGGAGGATGGCAGCCAGGTCATTGTAATGGATAAAGGTACCGGAGAGTCGATTTACCCGGTTAATCCGTTCCTTCTACCGCAAGAACTGACTGAGGAAGTACGTCGCCAGGAATCCTACAGAACCGTTAGCTACAGCAAGGGCACGTATTTTGTAGCCAAGACGAATTCTTCTTATATGGACTGGACCTACATTAATGCTACACCGTTCAATGAAATGTTCAGACAGATCACCTTTGTCAAAAGACTAGTGGTAGTCATCTTCGGTTGTATCCTCCTGCTGGGGCTGCTGCTGGGATACCGGCTGGCACGGAGCATTGCGCGGCCTATCTCCAAGCTGACACAAAAGATGCGGCGGATTGAGAAGGGCGACCTGGATAATCTTGAGGAGCAGGCGTTAGGGTTTGTCTCGCAAACTGCGCAGGATGAAGTAAGTCAATTGAACCGGACTTTCCAGATGATGATCCGGCGGATCCGGGAGCTGATCGACGAGAATTATGCCAAGCAGCTGGTGATTCGGGAGACAGAATTGAAAGCGCTCCAAGCCCAGATTAATCCACACTTTTTGTATAATACGCTGGAATCCATCAATTGGCTGGCAAAGGTCAACAAGCAGAAGCAAATTTCTGAAATGGTTGAGGCACTGGGATTTCTGCTCCGTAGTTCTATCGGCCTTAAAGACCCGCTGATCTCCCTGGAAAAGGAGCTGAATATCGTCCGAAGCTATATAACGATTCAGCGCACAAGGTTTGAGGAACGTCTGGATTTCAGGATGGATGTTCCTGAGGATCTGCTGGATGCGCTGATTCCCAAGCTCACGCTGCAGCCATTGGTAGAAAATGCGATCCGGTATGCGCTTGAGCCAAATATTGAGCCGTGTATTATTTCGATTATCATCAACAAGACGGAAAGCGGACTGGATCTGATGGTCAGTGACAACGGTCCGGGAATGACGGCTGAATTCATCCGTGAACTGCAGCAGGGCAACATTCAGACACGTGGCGAAGGGATCGGGCTGGCTAATATAACAGAGCGAATTCAGATTGTTTTTGGGCAGGAATGGGGAACGGACATTGAGAGTGAACCGGGAGAAGGCACTACGATTCATGTGCATATCCCGTATTGGAGAGGAGAAGTAAGACATGTACAAATTGCTGCTGGTAGATGATGAACGCCTAATTCTGGAGGGGATATCCCAAGTGGTGGAATGGGGGCTTGCAGGGACCGAGCTGGTGGGAACGGCGCGCAACGGTCTTGAAGCGCTGGAACAAATTGAGCTGCTGGAACCGGACATTGTAATCACTGATATTTCCATGCCGGGGCTGGATGGACTTGGGCTTGTAGACCGCTGCAGCGGCAAGTATTCCGGGATAAAGTTCATCATGCTGACCGGCTATAAAGATTTTGATTATGCCCGCAGCGCCATGCAGCATGGAGTAAGGCATTACCTGCTGAAACCTTGCAATGAGCAGCAGATTCATGAAGCGCTGACGGAGCTTGTGCAGGAACTGGATGAGCAGAGCCGCCGTGAGCAATTTGTTACCGAGATGAAACAACGCCTCACCAAGGTGCTGCCGCATGTCAAAACACAATTTCTAAAGGAATGGATTTCCAATAAGATGTATGGCAGCCATGACCTGGATTATTACCAGGAGCTGTTCGGCATTGAGCTGGGCAGCAAAAACGTCCGGCTTATTCTTTTCAGGCTGGAGGATTCCTTTGAGTATGAGCATTTGTTCGCCCTGCAAAATATCGCCCAAGATATGCTATGTGAGGTACTTCTCAGCACAAATATCGGATCACAACTTCTGATTCTCCTGGAGCAGCCGGAAGAAGCAGTCCCTCAGCAACATCTGCTTGAGCGGATTTCAAGTGTGAAGGAGGTATTTTTTAACTTTTATAAAATCCATGTCACGACCGCTGTCAGCGACCAGGGAAGGATGAGTGAGTCGCGCAGTCTGTTCAGGCAGACGCTGCAGTGCATGAGTCACCGCTTTTATCTGGAAGAAGGCAGTCTGATCACTGGCAGCGATATTCCCGAGGATGAGCTTAGCGGCCTTGGCGAAATAGATCTGCAAGAGGAGCAGATCTGTCTCCTGATCAAAGCCGGGGATCAAAATGCAGTGGTGAACGAGCTGGACCGCTTATTCAGCGTACTTGCAGACCAGCGCTATGATATGAATGTAACACGTTCTTATGTGCTCCAGCTGTATTCGGCTATGATCCGGTTATGCGTTCCCGACGAGCGCAGCAGCTTTACTTCCGGGCTGGCAGAGCTGGCAGAGCTGGGTACGCTGGGCAATCTCAAAGGTTTTGTTATGAGGGCGGCAGAAAGACTTACTGGAATGTATGACCGCCATTTTGTGACCCGACAATCGTCCATTGTAGATAAAATGCTCCGGATCATCGAGGCGGATTATCAGAACTCGGAGCTGTCGCTCGGTTCGGTGGCTGCAGAGATGCTATATATGAATCCGGACTATCTCGGCAAAATATTCAAAAAAGTGACCGGCGAGAAGTTCTCGAATTATGTCACTAATTATCGGATCGGCAAGGCCTCTGAGCATATTACCCGCAGCGGTGATGTGAAGGTATTTGAGCTTGCAGAACTGTACGGATTTGGCGGCAACGCGCAGTATTTCAGTCAGGTGTTCAAGAAGGTAACCGGGATGACGCCGACTGACTTTATGAGCCTCAGTGATTGATTGAACACTTGGACCTGATTATTGAACAAAGATGACGGTTTTTTGTATTCAAGAAAGCGGCGAAATTTGAGAAAATCTATTCATGGAAGCGTTACCAGAATAACTGGACTTCCTACTCATTTCACTAAAAGGGGAGATATCCAATTGAAAAAGAGATTCGCATTAATGGCTGTTCCGATGCTGCTGTCTATACTGGCAGGATGCGGCGGCAACAATAGCAATAACGCCGCCAAGGATGCAGCTGCCACAAACGCAGCAGGCAACCAGCCAGCCGCAGCAACGGCCGCCAGCTCGTCAGATCCCGTAACCCTGCGGATTGCCTGGTGGGGCAGCGATACGCGTCATTCGTATACCCAACAGGTCATTGATATGTATGAAGCCCAGAATCCTAATGTGAAGATCGAACCGGAATATGCATCTTTTGATGATTACTGGAAAAAGCTTGCTCCCCAAGCTGCAGCTAACCGCCTCCCTGATATCGTACAAATGGATGTTTCTTATATTAATCAATACGGCACCAACGGACAGCTGGAGGATCTGACGCCTTATCTGAACAAAACGATTCAGGTGGGTGATGTGAATGAAAATGTCCTCTCTACCGGTGTTATCGACAGCAAACAATATGGTATTCCGCTGGGAGTTAACGTACTCGGGTTCCAGTATGATCCTGCGTTGCTGAAGAAAGCCGGTGTAGATTCGATTCCAGAGAACTGGACGTGGGATCAATACAAAGAAATTGCCATGAAAGCCAAGGATGCCGGACTCTTCATGGACTCCTCGATGGCCGCGGATATTTTCTTCAACTACTATCTGCGTACTAAAGGCCTGTCACTCTATAATTCAGAAGGCTCTGCTCTCGGGTATGATGACGATGCGCTGTTCACTGACTTTTTCGGGATGACATCTGATCTGATTGCCAAAGGGGCAGTACCGTCGCAAGATAAGCTGAGTCAGAATAAAGGCGTTATCGAAGAATCTGACATCGTCAAAGGAACTGGAATCGGTATGTGGCAGTGGTCCAACCAATATGTCGCGCTGCAAATCGCGGTGAACCGTCCGATGGAACTGGCCCCGATGCCGGGTCCAGATATGGAGAAAGGTCTGTATATGCAGCCGAGCATGTACTGGTCGATCACATCGAACTCCAAAGCCAAAGAAGAAGCAGCCAAGTTCATTGATTTCTGGACGAATAATGCTGAGGCGAACAAGCTGATCAAGGGCGAACGCGGCGTACCGATTTCGAGTAAAATCAAGGAATCGCTTGCTACAGAATTAACAGATTCCGGCAAACAGGTATTCAAATTCGTTGCTGATATGGAGCCCAAAACTTCACCGATGAGTCCTCCTGTAGGTTCACCTGAAGTGGTTGCCCTGCTGACTGACCTTGCAGAGCAGATGAACTTTGGCCAGATTACACCAGAAGCAGCTTCAACCCAGTTCCGCAAAGAAGCCAGCGAGATTCTTGCGAACCGCTAAAATGGTGATTGCCATACTGTGAATTTAACTGGATAGGAGTTGGAGAACATTGGGCTTAAGTAATCCCATTACCGTAAGTCCTGGCACTTATAGAGCGAAAAAATCGCTGGGTCAGCGGCTGCGCAAAAATTTGACGGGGTATGCCTTTATCAGTCCTTTCATTATCGGTTTCCTGTGTTTTACACTGGTGCCGATGGTCATATCACTGTATCTGTCTTTTACCAAATATAATCTGTTCGCTCCGCCGCGCTGGATAGGACTGGATAACTATGTCAAAATGTTCACCGGCGATCCGAAGTACTTGCATTCCCTTAAGGTTACGCTGCTGTATGTGTTCATCGGAGTGCCGCTTCGGCTGGGTTTCGCCTTGTTCGTAGCGATGATTCTGAATACAAAATCCAAGATGGTGGGAGCTTACCGTACGGTGTATTATCTGCCTTCTATCATCGGGGGAAGTGTAGCAGTCTCCATCATGTGGCGTAATATTTTTAGTGATACCGGTATTATCAACGGCATGCTTGGCTTCTTTGGTCTTGGACCGGTTAGCTGGTTTGGTAATCCGAATGCCGCACTGTTCATGCTGATTACTTTGTCAGTCTGGCAATTCGGCTCCTCCATGCTGATATTCCTGGCCGGGCTGAAGAATATCTCAGGTGAGATGTACGAAGCCGCGAGTGTGGACGGAGCGAGCTTTTTCCGTAAATTTTTCAAAATCACGCTGCCGCTGCTCAGCTCTGTCATCTTGTTCAACATGGTTATGCAGACGATCAGTGCATTCATGACCTTTGTTCCTGCCTACATCATCTCTAAAGGCGAGGGCGGCCCAATGGATGGCACGATGCTCTATTCCCTGTATTTGTTCCGTCAGGCCTTCATGTTCAACAACATGGGATATGCTTCGGCTATGGCTTGGGTGATGCTACTGCTGGTCGGCATTATGACAGGTATTCTGTTCAAGACCTCCAAATCATGGGTCTTCTACGAATCGGGAGGAGGAAAGTGAGTCATGGCGAAGAATAAAATCAAATGGCCGATCTATCACATCCTTATCGGCGGGCTCGCCATCATTATGCTCTACCCGATTCTATGGATGATCATGAGCTCCTTCAAGGAAAGCCGTATGGTTTTTGTTACGGCGAAGACTCTGCTTCCGCATCCCTGGGAATGGGGGAACTATGCTAAAGGCTGGGAAGGGGTAGCCGGTTATTCCTTCGGTGTCTTCATCAAAAATTCGTTTGTAATTGTTATCGTAGCTACAATTGGAGCAGTATTTTCCTCATCGTTGGTCGCTTTCGGCTTCGCCCGCAATAAATTTGTCGGTCATGGCCTTTGGTTCGGAATCATGATGATGACACTGATGTTGCCGGCTGATGTCGTGCTTGTACCGCAATATATTATTTATACCAAGCTGAACTGGCTGGACAGCATCCGCCCGATCGTAATTCCGCAGTTCTTCGGAGTTCCATTCTTCATCTTTCTGATGCTGCAGTTCATCCGCACCATTCCCGGTGAATTGGATGAAGCGGCAACCATCGACGGGTGCGGCAAGTTCAGACTGTATTACAAAATCATCCTTCCGTTGATCCGTCCTTCGATGGCAACAGCAGCAATCTTCTCCTTCTATTGGCGTTGGGAGGATCTGCTGGGACCTGTGCTATATCTGAATTCCCCGTCCAAGTATACCGTGTCTATGGGCCTCAAAATGTTCCTGGACAGTGAGTCCGTATCCAATTGGGGGCCAATGTTCGCCATGTCCGTATTGAGCCTGACACCGGTTATGCTGATCTTCTTCATCTTCCAGAAGCAGATCGTGGATGGCATCAGCACCAGCGGGCTCAAAGGCTAGATATGCATGCATGGGGAAAGGATGCGCTTCGCCTGTGAAAAGTTATTGTTTTGATTTTGGCATACAGGCTGCTGCACCCGGCTACACCAAAGTGAAGCCGGATAGCCTTTACAGTCCTGAGCAAGGATTTGGATTCGCTCCTGGTTCATCTGTATTTGGACGATTCCGGGGTGGAGAAGATACACTCGTGAGAGACTTTTGTATCCCGCAGAAGGCTAAGTTTCTGGTGGATATGCCGGATGGCATCTACCGGGTCACGCTATTGGTCGGCGATATACTGGCTGACACCATTACCACAGTTAGAGCGGGCAATGGCAAATATGTCCTTGAAACGTTGAACGTTCCGGCAGGACAGGTTTTGCACGAAGCCTTCGCGCTTAGGGTGAGCGGAGGGCAGCTAAGCCTGTCCTTTTCAGGACAGGCGCCACGGATTAACACACTTGTGATTCAAGAGGATACCGAGGCGTTGGCGATTGTACTCGCTGGAGATTCAACTGTAACCGACCAGGGAGAGGAAGGTTATCCCTACGCAGGCTGGGGGCAGCTGCTTCCGCTCTTCTTTAAACCCGGGGTTGTCGTGGATAACCGCGCTTTATCTGGACGCAGCACTCGCAGCTTCATCCAGGAAGGCCACCTACAGGAGATCAGTGCCGTTCTCAGGCCACGCGATTACCTCTTCATCCAGTTCGGACACAATGATTCGAAGCCCGATGAAGCCAGACATACGGAACCGTACACGACTTATAAAGAGAACCTGCTCCAGATGATTATGGCCGCGCGTGACGCTGGTGCCTATCCGGTGCTAGTCACTCCAATGCACCGGCGGAGGTTCGATCAGGCAGGCTTGATCGTGGATACCCACGGCGAATATTTAGCGGCAATGCAGGAACTAGCCGCTGACGAGCAGGTGCCGCTGATTGACCTGGCTTCCAAAAGCCGCAGGCTGTATGAAACTTACGGTCCGGAGGGTAGCAAGGACTTGTTCATGTGGAGTTATCCCGGTGAGTATCTATGCCACTCTGCCGGAGTACAAGATAACACTCATTTTCAAATCCTGGGAGCACGTCTTATGGCACAGCTTGTTGTGGAGGGCATCCGTGAAGCCGGACTGAATGATCTGATTATTCACTTGCGCCAGGGTGAATGAACGTAAGCAGTACTTTTCACTATATCAAGTTACAATAATTAAATACACACAGCAGCGGTCCCCCATCCGGGGAGCGCTGCTGTGTGTATTTTTCATTGGCGGGAACCTTTTAGCATGTATTGTACATAAGAGCATTAGCTGCCCTATGGAGCCAATTGGCCAACACTGCACCTCCAAATACCCGAAGTTCCGATGATTTACCGATTCACGACAAGGTATGCGAGGTATAAGTTAGGGAAACAACATAACTTGAACACGTAATTACTTAGGAGGGACATCAGGTATGGCAGAACAAAGGCTTCAAGGCAAGGTAGCCATAGTCAGTGGAGGCGGATCAGGCATAGGACGGGCGTCTGTGCTGGAATTTGCCCGAAACGGGGCAAAAGTCGCGTTGCTTGACCGGACGGTTGAGAATGCCGAGAAGGTGCGCCGGCAGGTTGAGGAAGAAGGCGGAGAAGCTGTGGTCATCGAGTGTGACATTGCTGAACCGCAGCAGGTGGAAGAGGCGGTGAAGCAGGCTGCAGCGAAATGGGGCAGACTTGACATTGTCTTCGCCAACGCTGGTATTAACGGGGCGATGACACCTATTGAGACCATGGACATTGAATCCTGGGACCAGACGATCAACATCAACTTGCGCGGTACCTTTGCCACTGTCAAATATGCAATTCCTTTCTTGAAAGAGAATGGCGGCAGCATATTGATTAACAGTTCGATTAACGGTAACCGTGTTTTTTCAAATATTGGCTTCTCAGCTTATAGTACCACCAAGGCTGGGCAAGTCGCTTTTATGAAGATGGCCGCGCTGGAGCTGGCTCAATTCAAAATCCGTGTCAATGCGATATGTCCGGGAGCGATCACTACCAATATTGACGACAATACCTATCCATCCGAGGATCTGAAGGAAGTGCAGATTGCTGTGGAATTCCCGGATGGCGGTGAGCCGCTGGAAAAAGGCCCTGGACGTCCGGATCAGGTTGCTAAGCTGGCATTATTCCTGGCTTCCGATGATTCCGACCACATTACCGGTACGGAAATCTTTTGTGATGGTGCTGAGTCGTTACTGCACGGGTGACCTCTTCTAACCGATAATAAAAAAGCATACCTTGAATGAAACAGTGGTCTGGAGAAACGGACTCTGTCTTCTGCACTTGCGCAGCTCTGAACGGCTGCAAGCATAGCAGATCACAGCGATGCCGTTTCTTCATTTTCTATTGATGAGACAACTTCACGTTAATATCCTTAATAAGGATCCCTTATTAAAGATGGCGCGGGCGTTGCTGCTTAGGTATACTATTTTTATCGTCTTAGAAGAGAGGGCATTTATGAGTATGGATCTAAATTTGCACATGGAATCGATTATCAAATTGCTTGTGGCCATGCTGTTCGGGCTGTTCATCGGGATTGACCGGCAATTGAAACAGAAGCCGCTGGGCATCCGGACCAGTATGGTCATCAGTATCGCGAGCTGTCTGGTGACGCTCGTCTCTATTCACGCTTACGACAAATTTGGTGGGACGTCGCATCCGAATATGGACCCCATGCGTCTCGCGGCACAGATTGTCAGCGGGATCGGGTTTCTCGGCGCAGGTGTTATTCTCCGGCGCGGCGGGGATGCTATTTCGGGCCTCACCTCGGCTGCACTGATCTGGACAGCGTCCGGGATCGGGATTGCCGTCGGGGCAGGCTTTTATATGGAAGCCGGGTATGCGGTTGTGCTGCTGATGTTCGCTGTCAATGCTGTCCCGCATCTGATCAAAGCCATTGGCCCTGGGGTGCTGAACAAGCATGAGATCTCTATCAAAATCATCATGGAGCCTAATTATGTACTGACAGATGTGATTCAGAAAATTGAGGAACGTCATGCCGTCGAATCCAGGAAGTCGAAGAGGAACGGAAGAACGATTCGCCGGATGAAAATCAAGGATCTGGATGATGGCAGACAAATGATCGATATGGTTATTTCCGCCCCTGACCGGGATTACGCAACAGAAATCTATTATGACGTGAAGAAAATAGAGCATGTAATGAGCGTTGAAGTAGAACAGTTGTAAAAATGACATGTTCCCTCCTGGACAGATGTGGTAATCTATCTAGGAGAGCGTCATTTTGAGATTATGGAAGGGAGAAACACACTATGACAATTACAGCTTATGAAGGTCTATATGAAGGAGAGGCTGCGGTCTGGTTGAAGGCGGGCCGGTATGAAGCAGCTATTCTACCAGGCATCGGCGGCAATCTGATTTGCTTCCGCGATACCGAAAACGGTTACCGTTTTCTGCATGAGCCGGGTGCAGATGAGATGGATGCGTTCAAGGCGAACCCAGGAATCCACGGTATCCCTGTACTGTTTCCACCGAACCGTTATGAGGACGGGGAATTTCCATGGAATGGACAAACCTATCGTCTTCCGGTGAATGAAGAGGCTACGCACAACCATCTGCACGGATTCTTACATACAACAGCCTGGCAGGTTGAAGAATTCGGCAGTGGGGTTAGTGAGAGCTTTGTTACGGTGTTCATTAAGGTCGACGAGAATCATCCATCGTATCAATACCTCCCGTTCAATTATACGGTCAAACTGCGTTATAGCCTTAGCGATGCCGGTTTGTCCCAGCAGCTTCTGGTGCATAATGATGGTAAGGAACTTATGCCATGTCTGCTCGCATTCCACACTGCGATTAATGCACCATTTGCACCGGGAAGCACTCCTCAGGATTACCGGGTGAAGCTAACCATCGGGAACCGCTGGGAGCTCAGCAACCGTATGCTGCCAACTGGCTCCTTCCAGGAACTGACCGCCGATGAGATTGCTCTTCGTGACGAAGGCTTGTATCCTTTTTATGCGCCAATGGACAATCATTACACTGCAGTCGCCCAGAATGGACGCAACCGCATGGAGCTTACGGACAGCAAGGCCGGAGTCACACTCGTATACGATGTGGGAACTTCCTACAAGCAATGGATGATCTGGAACAACGGCGCAACCGAAGGGTTCTTCTGTCCGGAGCCGCAGATCAATCTGGTTAACGCACCTAAGGTAGATCTACCAGCAGATGATATCGGATTGTTTGGCCTGGAGCCGGGCGAATATTGGGAAGAAACCAGCCGTATTTATGTAAAATAAGTCACTAAGTGCGGGAGTTCAGTAAGCAGTGTTACGGATGGGGTGCAGCGAATGTGGCTGCGCCCTGTTTTTTTGCAGCTATATAGTATGAAGCTTAATTTATGAGGCCGCTTTAATGCTCCTTTAAGCTAAGAGGCGTATACTGTACGTTTAGTACAGATAGGAGTGAAAGCAATGCGTTATATTCTACCTTCCAAAAAACTGGGTTTTCTGCTGCTTGGCCTGCTGCTGGGCGGTTTTGTGCTGAACTTTATGATTCAAGCGGCTTCGCTGGACATGAATTTCATAAGCGTGCTCCAGTGGATCGGGAAGTCTTATTGGCTGTATGTAGGCGGCAGCTTGTTCTTTTTCTTCGTGCTTATGGCCTTTTCGGCGATCTTACCCAATATGTATATTGGCCCGGTGATTGGGACTCTTCTGATTCTTCTGCTGGGTATCGCGAATTACAAGAAGCAAGGTACAACAGGGGAGCCTCTGTTCCCTTGGGATTTGATGCTGGTGAAGAATGCCGGAGAAATGAGCAAGATTACGAAAGGTATGATTTCTCCGCTTGCGGCTATATTTGCTATTCTGGTGATTGCGGCGGGGGTATGGCTGCTGCTTAAGTTGCCCAAGGTCAGAGTGCAATTGCCGCTGCGAATGCTGCTCACTGCGGTGTCAGTGGGTATGATGGCCGGTTTTGTGGTGATGGTCAGCGGACAAACGACCTTTGCTTCCTCCCTGAATTACCAGAATATTTTCTGGAACCAGAAGGTGAATTACTCCCAGAATGGCTTTGTGTTTGCATTCACAGGGAATCTGCGGCAGAATCTGCTGGAGAAACCGGAAGGATACACCCGGGCGGCAATTGAAGTCATAGCTGCAAAATATGGCTCTTTGCCGGATACTCCTGCAGCGTCAAAAGCGGTGGAGCAGCCGAACATCATGTTCATGATGGATGAGGCGTTTTTTGATCCCACCCGGCTGCCTGGCCTCCAGTTCAGTGAAGATCCGTTGTCATTTATTCATCAAGAGGAAACGGTAACCCCGGCAGGGTACCTGCTTTCCCCTGAGTTTGGAGGCAATACGGCGAATGTGGAATTTGAAGCGCTGACGGGGATGTCGATGTATTTTTTGGGGGACGGGTCGATTCCTTATCAGCAGCGGATTGTCAAAATGTCCTCACTTCCCTCCATCGTCAGCATCCTGAAGGAAAGAGGTTATCAGACGCTGGCTCTGCATCCGTTCGATGAGACATTTTACAACCGGAACCGGGTATATCCTGTACTTGGGTTTGACCGTTTTACGAGCGAGAAGGATTTACAGCATGCAGAGCGGATCACACCAGAGGGATATATTTCTGATAAAGCTGCAGTCCAAGAGGCTATCCATGAGCTGAAAGCTTCAGATACTCCGACCTTCTTGCACATGGTTACCATGCAGAATCATTTTCCATTTACCAAAGGTCATAATGGCCCGAATACGATCACTGTACAGGGTGCTAAGGATTCCTGGAAGGATGAGCTCGAAACCTATGTTCAGGACACCAAGCTGACTGACGAGGCATTGTCTTATTTGCAGCAGGAACTGAAGACGATCGAACGGCCAACCATTGTAGTGTTCTGGGGGGACCATCTGCCGGCGTTGTCGGCGGGAATCTATACGGATGCTGGCTGGGACCAGGAACCCCGGCTGAAGCATGAGACCAAGCTTATGATCCTGGCCAATTATGATATCGGGAAGGAAAAGCTGGGAACGCTGAGTCCTGCCTATCTTGGACCAACCGTGTTCAAGCTGTCTGGCCAATCGCTGCCGTCCTACTATAAAATGCTGGAGCAGGTGCAGACACAGCTGCCCGGCCTCAGTAAAAACGTACTGATCGGTGCAACAGACAAGATAACCACGGTGACTCCCGAACAGCAGCCGCTGCTGGATGACTACCGAATGGTGGAGTATGATCTGCTTGAAGGAGAAGGATATGCGGCAGATTTGATGTTCTGAGTAACCCTATTGTTCCGGAGAAAAATGATACTTTTGAAAGATGAGAATTCTGCTGTTATGGCAGAGTTCTTTTTTTGATTCTAGGAATCGGACAAGGGAATGTCTGGTACATTCATTGACGGAATCAGCATGTTGGACTTAACATATGAGGGTGGGAGCGGGTATAAAGCGAATAGCTGTTATTTTATTATTGAAAGGGGTTACATGTTGAAAAAGCTGGGGCTTGTCTATGTGCTTTTGATTGGCCTATTCCTGATTTATGTGCTGAATTACAAGCTGCAGCCGGGCCCCGAAGACCCTTGGGAAAATGCCGGTCTGCGCGGGAACATCGAAGATAAGTACGTGATGGTTACGTTCCAGATCGGCATAGATTACTGGAAAAGTGTGCTCAAAGGCTTCGAGGATGCGGCTGAGGAGCTGAATGTATCTGTAGAATATCATGGCTCAACCCAGCATAATGCCAATGAGCAGATGACGGTGCTGGAGCAGACGATAGCCAAAAAACCAGCGGGAATCGCCATTTCTGCGGTGAATTCAAAGCTGCTTACAGCTACGATAAACAAAGCGGTGGAGAGTGGAATTCCGGTGGTTCTATTTGATTCGGGGGCGCCTGACAGCAAAGCCTATTCTTTTCTTGGGACGGATAATTACAATGCCGGTGTTGAAGCTGCCCGCAAAATGGCCGAGCTTACTGGAGGCAAAGGCGAAGTGGCGGTGATTACAACACCTGACCAGCACAATCACCAGGAACGCACGGATGGGTTCAGTCATACGATCCGCAGTGAGTATCCGGAAATGAAGCTGGTATCGGTCAAGGATGGACGTGGAGATCAGGTAGCTTCACGGCAGGCGGCAGAGCAGCTGTTGATTCAGTATCCGCAGCTTCAAGGGATATTTGCAACAGAGTCGAACGGTGGAATAGGCGTAGCCGAAGCCGTGCAGGCGAAGCAGGGAGACAGTTCCACGCTACAGATTATCAGCTTCGATACCGATAAGGGGACACTCGACCTTGTAAAGGAAGGCAGGATTGCTGCGACTATGGCGCAAGGGACCTGGAACATGGGTTATTGGTCGCTGACCGAGCTGTTCCACCTGCACCGTGATTTGCAGCAAGACCGGGCGGCCTATGAGGGCAGCAAGCCGAGGCCCGTGCCGGATAATGTGGATACCGGGATTGATGTAGTGACCCGGGCCAATGTGGATAATTACTATGCCAAGTAGTGAGAAGCAGGGGAGGGCTGCCTGTGCGCAAGAATAGCCTGAATGTGGAAAAGCTGAAGCTGAATAACCTCCCGATCCGCTATAAGCTAATTATTCATTTTCTCTTAATCAGTATTCTCCCCTCCATCGGACTCGGGCTGCTCATCGGCTGGACAGTTGATCGGATTGTAGAGGAAAGAAGTAACGAGAATACAATGCAGCTTATCGGCAAAGTCAACTCCTCATTGGAAAATGAAGTGGAGGATCTCCAGAAGATCACCTACCTGATCTCTTTTGACCCCGGTGTGCAGGCCTTTATGAACGGCTCAATGAAGGATCCGGAGCAAGCTGGGAAATGGTACGAAGGCGGGGAGTCTGCGGAATATAACATCCGTAAATTTCTCCAGGGCTTTACCACCCTTAGCTCCGAAATTGCGGGTATTATGCTGGTTAATCGTGAAGGCGATTTCATCAGCAATGAGATGTATACCCGGCCGGGCACCTCTGTGATTAACGAAGCCTGGTATAAAGAAGCTGAAAACAATAAAGGGATATTCAAAATCATCGGTCACCCTTATGGCCGTGCCGTAATGTCACATGTGGATTATAAGGAGAGCGAGGTGGTGTCTGCTGTAAGAGCCATTGTTGACCCAGAGACACAAGTGGTTCAGGGGGTTGTACTGATTGATCTGAAGCTGAGGGTCATCGCTGAAACAGCAAGAGACGTCACACTGGGCAAAACCGGTTATCTTACCGTCGTCGACAGCAGCGGGGAAATCATCTACGCGCCGCAACATCCTTTTATGAACAATATCCCAAAAGCATTGTTCACTGAAACCTCGGGTTTTACATCAGAGACCGTGGCTGGCCGTCATCTGCAGCTGATTTATCGAACCTCTCCCTTTACGGGCTGGACCACCATGGGCGTGTTCCCTATGGACGAATCGGCCTATGGGGTCCGGGAGATTACGTTCAATGTGGTCACCTTCGTATTTATCGTCTGCATGCTGGGGATGACAGCCTCGTTCTATCTGGCCTACTCGATTTCGCGTCCGATCGGTCAACTGGCCTCCTTCATGAGCAAGGCGCAGTCCGGTGATCTGACGATCCGTTACTGGGGCAACCGTTCCGACGAAATTGGCCTGCTGGGCCGCAGCTTCAACTCGATGCTGGCCCAGATTGCCCGGCTGCTCTCGTTGACAGAGCTTCAGGCCCGGCAGAAGCGGGAAGCGGAGCTGCGCAGCCTGCAGGCGCATATCAAGCCGCATTTTCTCTATAATACACTGGATACGATCCACTGGATGGCCCGCAACAAGGGGGCGGAGGATATTGCGGAAGTGGTTCAATCCTTATCCAAGCTGTTCAGGCTAGGCCTCAGCAAAGGCAGTGATCTGGTTCCGTTGTCCGACGAGCTGGAGCATATGGTGAGCTATCTGAAAATTCAGCAGGTGCGTTACAGCAGCAAGCTGGCTTACCGTATTGAAGTGGATCCGCAGCTTCACGAGCTATATGTGCTTAAGCTGCTGCTGCAGCCCATTGTGGAGAATGCCATCTACCATGGCATCAAGGAGCGCCGGGGGCCGGGCCATATTTCCATCGAGGTGGTACAGCAGGCAAATGAGCTGTACCTGACGGTTCGAGATGATGGGGCAGGAATGACCCCGGAAAGGCTTGCTATGCTACAGGAGCGTCTTTCGGCTGTGGGCAGAAATGACGGGGATGCCGGGGAAATCGAGCAGCCGGTGCCGGGCAGTGCGGGTAGTGGCTACGGCATTCTGAATGTGCAGGCCCGCCTGCGGCTCACTTATGGAGAGCCCTATGGGCTGCATATTGAGAGCGAACGCGGTAAGGGAACGGTAGTAACTGTGCGACATCCCGTTGTCCTTGACAGCTATCCGGAGAAATGAATCTGATAGGGAGGAGCCGTAAGCAATGGAACCTTGGAAAGTAATGATTGCCGATGATGAAGCGATCATCCGTGAAGGGATCAGACGAAGTGTGGATTGGGAAGGTCTGGGGCTTCAGGTAGTTGCGGAAGCGGAGGACGGCGAGGAAGCGCTGGAGCTGGCCGTCCAGCATGAAGTACACATTGCCTTAGTGGACTTGAACATGCCGATCATGCATGGCCTTGAGCTGATGAAGCAGCTGCGGGAGCACCGTTCTGACTGTAAAATCATTGTGATTACCGGCCATGATGAGTTCTCCTACGCTCAGGAATCGATTCGTCTGCAGGTTCACGACTATATTCTCAAGCCTGCCGATCCCAAGCAGCTGATGCAGGTGCTTCGCGGAGTCAGGGATCAGCTGGTCTTGGAGAAGCAAAAGAGCCAGCATCTCCAGCAGGCCTCCCGGCAGATTCTTAAGAACTTCCCGCTGCTCAGGGAACGCTTCTGCCAGGAATGGCTGGAAGGGAATCTGAGCCGGGGCGAAATCAGGGAGCAGCTGCACTTCCTGCGCCTGCCGCCGGAGCGTCCTGAAGTTATCGGCATGATCCGCTGGAGGGAGACACAGAACTCAGGGATGCAGGAGAAAGAGCGGCAGCTGTTTCTTTTTGCGATTGAGAACATTGTGGCAGAGCTGTTTCAGGATTATCGTAAGGTAATCTTCCGGGATGCTGCAGGTCAGATCATCATTCTGTTGTGGGATGAATCTGGGGAACCGGTACTGGCCGGGGTTGAGGCCGTAGTGCGAACCCATCTCAAGATCGCCGTTGAGGTGGGCATCCAATCTGTTGAGGGAGATACCTCAAGTCTGGCAGCCGCTTACCGCAAATGCAGAGTGAACCTCTCCAGGGAACAGCCCTTGTCCCCCTTGGTCCGAAGAACGAGGCAGTATATGCTGGAGCATTTTAACGAATACGGGCTCACTCTAGAATCCACTGCCGGCAGCCTTCAAGCCTCACCGGTCTACCTCAGCCGGCTATTCAAGCAGGAACTAGGTGAATCCTTCGGGGCGTATCTGACCCAAATCCGCATCCGCAAAGCGGCACAGCTGCTGCACTCCACAGAACTTAGCATTAGCGAAGTGGCGGAACGTACAGGTTACGAAACCCAGCATTATTTCAGTACCGCTTTTAAGAAGCAGACGGGCGTATCCCCGCTCCAGTTCCGCAAAGGTGTACTGCCGGAAGATGGAGAGCGTGCAGGTCGCGAAGGAGAGTAAGACTATACTCATAGGCTATAAAAGGAACCACATGCGGCTTATCCCGTATGTGGTTTATTTATCGTCATAAATAAATCAAAAGTTCGACATACATATCAATTTTGAAAACGCTGACAAAAGTTCTGATTTTATAAAAACAGTAGCCTGAGTGTAAATACCGACCCCTGTTCCCCTTGCTATACTCAACTTGTCAAACGGGCAGACTGCCCGCGACACCAGAATAGTTCAGGGGGTAGCGCAGATTATGAAAAAGTATTCATTCATTATGCTGGCATTGGCACTTGTACTGGTATTATCCGCTTGCGGCAATAACGGAGGAAACAGCTCCGGCGGCAGTTCGGAAGGAACGAAGGGCAAGGTGGGCATTGCGATGCCGACGAAGTCCTCAGAGCGCTGGGTGAACGACGGCAACAATATGGTAAAAGAATTCAAGAGCCTGGGTTATGGCACAGACCTGCAATACGCTGAGGATGTTGTTGAGAACCAGGTATCACAGATCGAGAATATGATCACTAAGGGCGTGAATGCTATTGTTATCGCTTCCATTGATGGTGAAGCCCTGACAGACGTTCTGCAAAAAGCGCATGATGCTAACGTCAAAGTCATCGCCTATGACCGTCTGATCAAGAAAAGCGAATACGTGGATTACTACGCTACCTTCGATAATTTCAAAGTTGGTGTGCTGCAAGGCTCTTATATCGAGGAAAAGCTGGGACTGAAAGAAGGCAAAGGGCCGTTTAACATTGAACTTTTCGGCGGCTCGCCGGATGACAACAACGCCTACTTTTTCTTTGACGGAGCCATGTCGATCTTGAAGCCTTACATTGATTCGGGCAAGCTAGTTGTCCGCAGCAAGCAGATTACGATGGACCAAGTGGCTACACTTCGCTGGGATGGTGCGGCTGCTCAAGCCCGCATGGACAATCTGCTGAGTGCCAATTATGCCAGCGATAATCTGGATGCTGTCCTTTCCCCTTACGATGGCATCAGTATTGGTATTCTTTCTTCACTGAAAGGCGTGGGCTATGGTTCGGGTGACAAGAAGCTTCCGGTTGTAACCGGACAGGATGCTGAGCTCGCTTCTGTGAAGTCGATTCTGGCCGGAGAACAGACACAGACTGTATTTAAGGATACTCGTCTGCTGGCCAAAAAAGCGGTAGAGATGACGGAGAGTGTACTGAACGGCACAGAAGCAGAAGTCAACGATACCACCACCTATGACAATGGAGTCAAAATTGTACCATCTTACCTGCTGGAGCCAGTATCAGTGGATGCTGCCAATGTGGATAAAGTGCTCGTAGAAGGCGGCTATTATACAAAAGAACAGCTTGGCGAATAGCAGGCTGAGAATGTTTTTAGCGGAATGCGGCAAGCAGTGCTTGTAAAGGCTGCAAGCCGCAACAACCGCTGCAACAGTCATAAAGGAAAGCTGGGTGAGAGGCAATGAGCGAGATTATTCTGGAAATGAAGGGCATAACCAAAACCTTTCCCGGGGTCAAGGCACTCTCCAACGTGAACCTGCAGGTTAGAGCCGGGGAAATTCATGCCCTCTGTGGGGAGAACGGAGCTGGAAAATCTACTCTGATGAAGGTACTGAGTGGCGTCTATCCGCATGGAACCTATGAGGGGGATATTTTATTTCAAGGACAGGTCTGTCAGTTCAAGGATATTAAAGATAGTGAAAGCTTGGGGATTGTCATTATCCATCAGGAGCTGGCCCTGATTCCTTATCTGTCCATCTCGGAGAATATTTTTCTCGGCAATGAACAGGCAAGACGCGGGGTGATCAACTGGAACGCAACCACGGTCAAAACCAAGGAGCTGTTGGAGACCGTCGGCCTAAGTGAATCGCCGTTCACACAGGTATCCACGATTGGTGTCGGCAAGCAGCAGCTGGTGGAGATCGCCAAAGCGTTGTCCAAAGAGGTTAAGCTACTCATACTCGACGAACCGACAGCGGCATTGAATGAGGATGACAGTGAAAACCTGCTTACATTAATTCTCGAGCTAAAAAAACGCGGGATTGCTTCAATTATCATTTCCCACAAGCTGAATGAAATTGAGAAGGTAGCAGACTCTGTAACCATTCTACGGGATGGGCAGACGATCCGCACTTTGGATATGAAGCAAGATGAGGTTACCGAGGATGTCATTATTAAAGGCATGGTGGGCCGTGATTTGACCAATCGTTATCCGGAGCGGACGCCGAATCTGGGAGAGACAATTTTTGAAATCCGAGATTGGGAAGTATACCATCCGACTCAGGCGGGACGCAAAATGCTAGACAATATCAATCTCCATATCCGGCGCGGGGAAGTGGTTGGCATTGCCGGACTGATGGGAGCAGGGCGGACAGAGCTGGCAATGAGTGTATTCGGCAAATCGTACGGCAGACGGATCAGCGGCCAGTTGTTCATGCAGGGTAAAGAGGTCCATCTGAATGATATCAACAAAGCAATCGACAGCGGTTTGGCCTATGTGACTGAAGACCGCAAGCATTACGGACTGATTCTAATCGATGACATCAAACGTAATATTTCGCTCAGCAGCTTGAAGAAGTTGTCCCGCCGGGGTGTCATTAATGAGAACGAGGAAGTGCTGGTCGCGGAGGAATACCGCAGGAAGCTGAACATCAAGACGCCAAGCATTTTGCAGAAAACCGTGAACCTCAGCGGAGGCAATCAGCAAAAAGTTGTCCTCAGCAAATGGATCTACGCCCAGCCGGATATCCTCATTCTTGATGAGCCTACACGCGGAATTGATGTGGGAGCCAAATACGAAATTTACTCCATTATTAACGGGCTGGCGGCAGAAGGCAAAGGGGTGCTGGTCATTTCGTCGGAACTGCCGGAGATTATCGGAATGTGTGACCGGATTTATACCATGTGTGAAGGCCGCATCAGCGGCGAAGTAGAACGGCAGGATGCATCGCAGGAGCTGCTAATGAAATATATGACACGAAGCAGGGGGTAGCACCGCATGGGAGCGATAACTGAAATTTTCAAAAAGAATATCCGCCAATACGGCATGATCATTGCTCTGATCTTTATCTCGATTTTCTTTCAGATTCTTACAGACGGAATTCTGCTTAAGCCGCTTAATGTAACCAATCTGATTCTGCAGAACAGCTATATTCTGGTGCTGGCCATCGGGATGGTGCTCGTAATTATCACGGGTCATATCGACCTTTCTGTCGGTTCCGTAGCCGCTTTTATCGGGGCGCTGTCCGCAATAATGATGGTGGACATGCAGATGAATCCAGTGCTGGCGGTCATTCTCTCACTGCTGATGGGAGCAATGGTTGGAGCTTGGCAGGGCTTCTGGGTCGCTTATATCAAAATCCCCGCGTTCATCGTAACGCTTGCAGGTATGCTACTGTTCAGGGGGCTGACGATGATTGTGCTGAATGGCCAGTCGATAGCCCCTTTCCCCAAAACCTTTCAAAAGATCAGCTCCGGGTTCATCCCGGATATCTTTGGAGGAAGCACGCTGAATGTCCTGACATTAGTGGTGGGCGTTATACTGTCCGTACTGGTTGTCTATCAGGAGTTCCGTAACCGGAAAATCTCTGTCAAATACGGCTTTGAGCAAACCTCTGTCTGGCTCTCCATTGCTAAGGCTGCAGCGCTAGTAATCGTCATTAACTTGTTCACTTATGTCATTGCCCAATATAACGGGATTCCGAACATTCTGGTGATCCTGATGGTGCTGATCGTTATCTATTCCTTTGTTATGAATCATATGACGATGGGGCGTCACATTTACGCACTTGGCGGCAACGAGAAGGCAGCCAGTCTCTCCGGTGTCAAAACCAAACGTGTCACCTTCTGGGTATTCGTTAATATGGGTGTGCTCGCAGCCCTGTCCGGTCTGGTGTTTGCAGCCCGTCTGAATTCGGCGACACCAAAAGCCGGCACCAACTTCGAGCTGGATGCCATCGCAGCCTGCTTCATCGGAGGAGCATCTGCATCTGGCGGGATCGGAACGGTGGTAGGCGCCATCATCGGCGGCCTGGTCATGGGTGTTATGAACAACGGGATGTCACTTATCGGACTCGGTGTAGATTGGCAGCAAGGTATTAAAGGCCTGGTGCTGCTGCTGGCTGTGGGCTTTGATATTTACAATAAGTCGAAGACTGCTTAACAACACTGGCTACTGTAATACAAGAAGTACAAATGGGAAGAACCGCTCCTGGTATTATAAGGGAGGGGTTCTTTTCTATATAGAATTCAACTCGGATCATGATCTGGCCGATAGTAAAGGAGAGGTATGAACCGGATCTTTTCGTAGAATCAGGATGGAATTGACAGTTCTTTCTTAGTAAACTGCTTACATCTCTGCTATAATGTTGACAATATGTTTACATAAGACGTCATCCCATCATTCATTCAACTGGAGGCCACAGATGCAAATTCTCGCGATGCTGACCATGCTGATTGATCATATCGGCTACATTTTTTTCCGGGAGAGATGGCCTGGAGATATGTGGGGAGAATTGCTTTTCCAATATACTGCTATGCGCTCGTACAAGGGCATATACATACATCATCAAGAACCCGTTATTTGAGGCGGCTGCTATGGATTGCGCTGTTAGCCCAGATTCCCTATAATCTGGCATTGGATCCTGGTGGCTGGAATGTCGTATTCACCTTGCTGCTCTCTGCAGCAGTTTTATTTATACTCGATAAGCTGCCTAATCTCTGGTATGGAATTCCAGTAATCCTTATTGCATTAATTCTCATGGACCGTCTACCGATGGATTATAATGCCTATGGTCTGCTGCTGGTGCTTATCTTCCGTTATGCCCGATTCTACTGGCTCATTCTGGCCCATTTCATACTCAATGTTGTGTATTTATTCTATTATGGATGGTTCATACAAATGTTCAGTATCGTGCCTGCTATTCTCATAGGAGCGGTTCCGGATTTCTGGAGACTTCTGGAGAAAAAACGGCTGCCGCGCTGGATCTGGTGGTCATTCTACCCGGCCCATTTGGCGGTACTGGCAATAGTGAAGATTCTGATATTTCAGGAATGGGTATTTATAGATTGGCAGAGTCTGTTTACAATATAATCCTGTTAGCGGTTTCCTTTTATGCACGATCCTCCCTCTTTATGAGTTGATGGATATAGATTGTAAATATGATCAGAGGAGAAATGCTATGAAGAAAATGAAAGCAAGAACCAAGTGGTTGCTCCCTTTTCTCGCCGTACTGCTGATATTGGCAGGCTGCCAGAGTATTGCGGGATTTGATGTGAACAAGGCGCTACTGGGAGATCTGGATGTGAAGTCTTCTGAATCCAGCACCACCATGTCATTGAATGCTGTACCTGCTGCGGGAATTAGTGCGGAAGATAAGGAAATGGTAGATCTCATCAATTCCTTCTCTCTGAATCTTAGCAGTATGAAGCTTCAGGACAATGGCAACGTATCAGCAGCTGGAGTTGTAGGCTTCAAGCAATTATCTATTCCTTTTACATTCTTTATGGATAAAGAGGCTGTCGTCTTTAATGTTGAAGGAGCAAAACATCCATTCTACTACCCGATTGCCGGGTACGAAGAATCCATGGGCATTGAAGGACTTGACCAGAACAAAGCACAGGAGATTTCCAAGCTGCTGACCCAGTTTGTGGTGAAAAATCTGCCGAATCCCGGCGCGATCAGTGTAGCTGCTGTAAATGAATCTGTATATGGCGAACAACTGAATTTGACTAAGCTACATACGGAGATTACTGGCGATGAAATGCCGGTGCTTGTGAAGAGCTTCCTGAAATCCATTTCTAAGGATTCTGAAGGCTTTACGACTTTCATCAGCAGTCTCTATGATTATCTGTACCCGCTTCTCGAAGCCAATGGTATCGGGGCAGACGAACTCAGTGATCTGGGACTGGGAGAAATCCCGCTTGAAGACAAGGAAGGTGTAGTGACTGTAGTGCATGATGCGGCCAAATTGGCTGTAGATGCCCTTCTGCTTATCTATGATAAACAGCTGGATAATCTATACTCATCCACCCCAGAACTGAAAACCATCCTGAGCAAAGAGACCAAGCTTGATATCGATATGTTTGTAGATAGTGGATTCCATGTCCGCAAGCAAAATATCAATCTCTTTGTCGCATTGCCGGCAAGTGAGGATCTACCGCTTCAGAGTATTTCCCTCAAAATGGCTACACAAACCTGGAACGTGAATGGTGTGGTAACCGCAGATTCGATTTCAACAGACGGAGCAATGGATTTGACTTCTGCCGGGCTTACACCAGGAGAGACCCTCCGAAGCTTTGCGCCAGGCTCAGATGTCTACAACATGCTCAAGAATGATATGAATATTACCGCAAAATCCCTGATGATTGCACCTGATGATGAATATTATTATCCGATTGTCGAAGGAGGCACTACCTACGTGCCACTACGGTATCTTGCTGAAGATATGGATGCAGCAGTGGAGTGGGATGGGGCAAAACGTGCGATTACTGTAACCGATGACGTCTACGGAGATAAGCTGGTATTCACAATTGGGTCTAACAAGGCTCTGATTAACGGGAAGACAGTGAAACTCCCGCAGCCGGTATTCGTAGACGAGTATGGTGATGCTTATGTACCGCTTCGTGTACTGGCAGAAGCGCTCCATGCGAAAGTTGAAGTGGACGAAGATGGATACATCTATATTGACCGTCCATAAGCTAAACTAAACAACAAAAAGCCGGAATCTCTTATACAAGAGGCTCCGGCTTTTTGACGTTCTATATTTTGCAGGATCATTCTTCTAAAGATTTAAGATTTGACAGTACCATTCTTAGTGAAACATTGCTGAGTTCTTTACCCTTAGCCATACTTTGGATATATCCAGACATGAATCCGCCGTCCATACCCATCCACAGTTCATAACCCGGCATGGCCTTGATTTCATCCAGCCTACTCGCAGCCGTCCCGGCGAAATAATTCACGTTAAGCCGTGACATCACTTCAGCCATCGACTGTTTTTCATCTTGGCTGAAGGTGGAGTCTTTGAGCTTGGACATTGCCTTCTCATACGACTGTCCCGCGAATACCTTCTCTGCATAATTTTTAAAGTCTAATAAATGGGGATCGGTACTTCCATTGGCCTTGGCCCAGCCCTCCACATCGACCGCTGTAGTGTGATAAGTGACTTCCCGGGTAACAGGATCAAAGTGCATTGCACCATACTGGTGCGGGTTCACAGCCATAGCACTAGTAGCAATATCATAGACCGGTGAGTCTCCGGAACCGGCAGTACCGTCAGTCACTTCTTCTGGATCACGTGCGATATCCTGCATATGTATATGTCCGGACAATACCAGGTTTAGCCCGTCTTTGCGCAGGGTCTTCATCGTCTCCTGACTGTTGTTAAGGGTGAATCCCGATACAGACATGGAGGTATGGCTGATCAGGTTATGGTGCATCACCGTAATGACGGAGGCCTGCTTCTCTGCTGCAAGCTTCGTGCACTCATCTATCCAGGATAGGGTTGAAGGGAGGATACGGCCGTCTGTCTGGGGAAACCCGTAGCTTTCGTTGTTGGCATACTGACTGCTGTCAATCATCAGCAGATATAATTCAGGTGCCGCTTGAACGAGGTAGCTAAGGCTGTCCTTGTCACGGGTAATAGCTTCCTTATAGCCGAAATCCGCATACAATTCTGTGAAATTCTCCGGAGTGATATGCGGAGCTACTACTTGCTTCCCCCCTTTGAACGATCTTGCCCATGGATTATTCAAGTCGTGATTGCCAGGAATAACATAGACATCGGTGCCCGCGGCTTCCACACGCTTCAGCTTCTCGGCTAGTTTCTTGTGGCTGCTTGCTTCCCCGTTATTGGTAAGATCCCCGCTGAGAATCAAAAACTCCGGCTTCTTTACCCCTGCATCATAGACAAGGGCTTCCATTAGTTCATCGCTGTAAGGCAGAATTTTACCATCTCCGCCATTCACATAAGCCTGAAAAGCTTCCCCGCCATCCTGAAGATCATTATCGAGATAATGGGTATCCGTAGCTACCCAGAAAGATATAGGAGCCATTGTTTCTTCCGCAGATACTACGCTTGCTGCTGCAGTATTTCGTAGTGACAAAGTTGTGTCCTTGCAGCTTGCAAGAGCGAAGCCGGCCGCTAAAAGTAAGGAAAGTGCATATATATTGGTCTTTTTTGTAGAAAACATCTCTTTATGGCTTTGAAATCTCATTCGATCAACCCTTCTTTTGAACTTTTGCTGAATTATTGTAGCTTATTTGATGGGGGATTGTATATCGAAAAGTGAGTAACTGTTTCTTAATCATGGGAATGGAGTATACAGAATAGGGGAACGTATAATTATATTCGAGGCAAACAACAATAAGCGTTGGCATTGAAAATCAGACAAAGGAAAAATTAAGAAAAGTATTGTGCATTCGGAATAAAAGTGTTAAGATTTAAAAAAGTAAGTTACTAAATAAATGGAGGTTGAAATTTTATGTCTAAGAACTTTTTTGAAGCAGTAAAAGGCAGACGTTCCGTATATGCAATCAGCAAAGAATCCCCGATCTCTGATGCGGAAATCCAGGAAATTGTAGAAACGGCGGTTCTGCATAGCCCGACTTCTTTTAACTCCCAGAGCTCGAGAGCAGTAGTACTGTTGGGAGATAAGCATGATAAGGTATGGGATATTACTTCAGAAACCCTTCGTAAAATTGTTCCCACAGAACAATTTGAAGGTACAGCCCAGAAATTATCTTCATTCAAAGCTGGTTACGGTACAGTACTTTTCTTTGAAGATCAGGCAGTGGTGAAGCATCTGCAGGAGAACTTTGCCTTGTATGCTGAGAATTTCCCGATTTGGTCCAACCAATCCTCCGGGATTCTTCAGTTTGTAGTATGGACCGCATTCGCTGAAGCCGGTCTTGGTGCTTCACTGCAGCACTACAATCCGCTCATTGATGATGAAGTGAAAGCAACCTTTGATATTCCGGCAGACTGGAAGCTTATTGCCCAAATGCCTTTTGGCAAAACCGTGAACGCACCGGGTGAAAAAGAATTCCAGCCGATCGAAGAACGTGTAAAAGTTATTAAATAAGCGATCCAGAAATGGTTTAAAACCTCCTTGATCAGGCTAATGATATCTATAGCCCGAATAAGGAGGTTTTTGTGATGCCATGGAACAAAGATGATTATCCGG
Organism: Paenibacillus sp. LS-5; assembly: GCF_056121505.1. Lineage (NCBI taxonomy): Bacteria > Bacillati > Bacillota > Bacilli > Caryophanales > Paenibacillaceae > Paenibacillus > Paenibacillus sp. LS-5. Next base: position 110,175 of record NZ_JBWAVA010000001.1, read on the forward strand.
ATTCTCTGAAGAATTTTATGGCCCCGGTGCGCAATAAAGCAATTGAGATCGCCAATGCCCTCTTGGACGAAGGATATGAAGAGGGAAGGGCAATCTCCATCGCCACGGCACAAGCCAAAGAATGGGGCGAGAACCATGATAAGCAGATCCGCAAAAAGAACCAGTAACCATTGTCTGCCCGAATTGAATTTAAAAAAGAGGACGGCACGGTAGATGTGCCTGTCCTCTTTTTAGGGTCATAAATATAAATGGCCGGTAAAGTTACCGTCTACTTAGTAGCAGGGGCTTCCGTGGCTGCCGGATCCGCGCTGGTAGCAGGAGATGCGGATGCTTTCGCTTTGGCATCAGTCAATGTATTCGTAATCTTGGCGCCAGCTTTCAGATCCGCAAGCCAAGTGCTAGACATTTCGGATACCTTTTGAGATTTCAGGGTTTTGGTGATTTCTTCTTTTTTCTCTGCAAGCGTATATACATGAGCTTCTTTACGGTCAGTTACTTTGATAATATGGTAGCCGTACTCTGTTTTGACAGCGCCGCTAGTTTCACCAACTTTGAGCTTGAAGGCAGCATCAGCGAATTCAGCAACCATATCGCCCTTCTTGAAGAAATCAAGATCGCCGCCTTTATCTTTGGAGCCGGTATCAGCGGATTTCTCTTTCGCAAGCGCAGCAAAATCTGCGCCATCTTTCAGCTGTTTCAGAATGGCATCAGCTTCTTCTTTTGTCTTTACAAGAATATGGGAAGCGCGGACTTGTTCCTCCTGGTTGAAGGTAGCTTTGTTGTCCTCGAAGTATTTGGAAATTTCATCATCGGTAACAGTCACCTTAGGCTCAACGAGCTTGCGGATTTTAACCTGCAGCGGCATTTGTTTTTTCAGATCATCCAGCGTCATTGAACTTTGCTGCAAGGCACTGTTAAGCGCTTCTTCACCGCCAAATTGTGTTTTCAGATCTTCAATTTCAGTAGTGATATCGGCATCGGTAACCGTAATATTGGCCTTTTTGGCCTCTTGGTCAACGAGCGTTGTGGTGATCAGGTTCTCCAGGGTGGAATCCCCGCCGGCTTCAACGAGCTTGTCGTATAGCTCAGCTTTGGTAATATCAGTACCATTGACCGATGCAACGGCTACTTTATTGTCATCCTTTTGGAAGGGCTGAACGATAAGAACAACGATAAGGGCTGCAGCCAGTACAAGTGATGTGATCATCCAGCCCTTTCCGCTCTTGGAGGATGGGGTGGATGGAGGTGTTCCATCCCCGACTTTATTCATAACGGGAACATTGGCAGCGCTGTCAGGTGTAGCATCTTCTTCGAATACTTCTGGAGCTTCCTGAGCGGTTACTGGTTCCAATTCAGGAGCAGATGAAGATTCCTCCAGAGTTGCTTCATTGATACCGGAAGTGCTGTTATCTTCCGTTGTTCCATTGTTGTCTAGCTGTTCATTCTCATTGAAATCCTTTTTGTCCATTATAATTAATGACTCCCTTCAATATAGGTGTTGCCTGTCTTTCTACAACTTTACCAGAAATCAGGATTCCAAACCTTAAGAAAGTATAAAAAAGCCGATTTACTTTTTAAGTTTTTCTTAAGATACAAAGAAAAAGCCGGAGTAACAGGGATATACCCATGTTACTCCGGCTTTGTGAAGGCTCCGCAGTCCTCAGTTGCAGCGGATATGTACCGCTTAGGAACTGAGGCTTTTCAACAGATGGCGAATGCTTTCCTGTTTGCGTCTTGGCACGCGGACCGTTTTGGCAAACAGGCCCATCTCCCCGAAATAAATACTGTCGTCTTCAATGGAACTGATCTTGTTGAGGTTAACGTAACAACCCCCATACACATGATAATAACTTGGATTAGATAACAAACGGTTAAGCTGTTCGGCAGTCATTCTCTTTTTAATATTATAGTTTCTGCCGTGAAAAATGACCAAATCATGGTCTCCGACCTTAAAGAACAGAATGTCCGTTTCCACCTCGAAGTCCTCATACACATTTCTGGCTTCCAGCAGGCTGCTCATTCATGTTCCCCCTTTATACAAAATAAAAACTCAATGTTAGCGCTTTCATTATAGCATATTGATTTGACCTTGAGAAGCCTTATTTTTAAAATGTTTTATGACATTTTCCGCTTGAGATTTGTCATAGACACTGAAAAAATGTAAATTATATAGATGGCTAACCCGAAATGAGATGCCTAGGCTTACAAGAGAGATGAACCATTGGAGGAGGATGACCGAGATGAAAGACCATACTAGACTGCTGCTGTTTACCGGTTCCTACGCAAGCGCTGAGGAAAGCGGGGTTCAGGTATTTGAATTCGATGGAGAAGCTGGAGGTACACTTACATTGGTGGATAAGATTCAGGGCATTACTAACCCGACCTTTGTGAATGTAAATCCTGCCGAAGGCCGGCTGTATGCCATCGGAGAAAAGCCGAATGGGGAAGGCGGCAAGGAAGGGGAAGTGGTATCTTTTTCCATCGATCCGCAGTCTGGCGAGCTCACCGAATTGAACCGTGTTTCAACGATGCCTGCCACAGGCAGCAAACAAACTACAACTTGCCATATTTCAAGAGATGCTCACAATGAATATCTTATAGTATGCAGCTATCATAGTGGACTGGTGGGTCTGTTGACTCTGGATCAGGAAGGACTGCCGGTTCGGTTGGAGGATACTGCTGTACATACGGGTCAAAGAAATCTGCCTGGGCAGGAGAAACCTCATCCCCATTCTGCCATCTTCAGTCCGGATGAGAAATTCCTCTTCGTTGCTGATCTTGGGCTTGATCTGATTCGTACTTACCGGATTAACCACGAGGCGAAGAAGCTGGAAGTGCTGGGGGATACTTTGCTGCATGAAGGAGCCGGACCGCGCCATTTCGTTTTTCATCCAGACGGCAAATCCGCTTATGTCATTAATGAGTTGGATTGTACCGTTACATCTTTTCTCTATGATCGGAATGCCGGAACGCTTCAAACGGTTGCCACAATCTCTACATTGCCTGAAGGCTACCCATCAGCTGACAATGGCTGTGCTGAAATTGCCTTATCTTCAGATGGTCTTTATTTATATGGATCAAACCGCGGACATGACAGTATTGTGGTCTACGCCGTTGACCCAGCAACTGCCGTACTTACACTAGTAGAACATGTCTCCACCCGTGGTGGGCATCCCCGCCATTTTACCTTGACTCCGGACGGGGCTTACCTGATAGCTGCCAACCGTGATGGCAATAATCTGGTTGTATTCCATGTTGACCGCGCAACCGGGAGGCTTGCCTTCACGGGTCATACAGCTGAGGTCTCCAAACCGGTATGTGTAAAACCAGCATATTTTCCTTTGGTACTATAAATTTCGGGAGAATCCCGCACTGTGAGGAACAGGGGGATGTTGTACGAGGTTAGCCCTTAACATCCCTACAAATTTATGCAAAAGGAACACCGGAGCTGCATGCTCCGGTGTTCCTTTTGAGAAGAGGCTTGTGGCAAAATATGCTTATTTTAGCGAAACGGGCTTCAGCGGCACGATGGTGGAAACAGCCGATTTGAACAGCACATTCTGTCTACCGTCACCTTGACCCTGCAAAGTGATGGTATATGCGTCGTAGGAGGTTACTTGTCCCTGCATTTTGACTCCATTGGTAGTAAAGATTGTCACGGGAACCTTGGTTGAGATGCATTGGTTCAACAAACGTTCCTGTAATTTCAGAGTTTCCACTTTGGCAGCACTCCATCTTTTTTGAATTGTCTTCCAAGGTATTATACCACGGGTAAGACCTTCTCAGGAAATAGAGTCGCCAAGTTTAAGAGTATACAAGGAGGTAGTCAAGCTGCAACTTCTATATAGATACAAAAGTTTTCGTGGTTTTTTATGTTTTCTGCTTGTGTTTGCTGTGATCGCTGTGTTTGTGAAACTGGATCGGATCTCTGGTTTTGATATCTCGATCATACACGCGGTACAATCAGCAGAAATTCCGGCACTCACTTCCCTGGCCAAAGGTCTATCTCTGGTGGGTTCCTCAAAACTTGCGATAGGTATTTCACTTATTACTATGGCCCTGTTGTTCTTTGTACTGAAGCACAGGTTGGAACTTCTCTTGTTTCTTGTAGTCGGCTTAGGCTCGCAGGTGCTGAACACATGGATGAAGTTATGGTTTCACCGGGAGCGCCCTAACGTTCACAGGCTTATTGAACAAGCAGGATACAGTTTCCCCAGCGGCCACTCTATGGCGGCATTTTCGCTCTATGGTGTGCTTGCGTTCCTGCTGTGGAGGCATATGAGGAGCAGTACCGAACGGATATTGCTGATTCTCTTTACTGTGTTGATGACAGGAGGGATCGGCTGGAGCCGTGTGTATTTGGGCGTTCACTACCCTAGTGATGTCATTGGAGGATACGCTGCAAGCGGGGCTTGGTTGCTGCTGTGTGTCACCTGCTTTGAGGTATATCGGAATTCCAGGATGCAGGGAAAGCAGAGCCTATAAAATATACGGATCCCCTATACAGCTCGTATGGGAATCCGCATTTGCTAACAATTGGTTCGTGGATATGAAATCAAGGTGTTCTGGAAGGCAAGGCTGAAGATTTGGGCTCCTGAACATGTGCCGTGCGGCTGATACTCAGTTTCATAAGCGCCGGCAGGCTGGCTTTTAGCTTATCCGCCTCTTCCCGGGTAATCTGACCTTCTTTAATCGAAGCGTCGAGCTTTAGGCTGGCTGCATCGCTTAGCTTTTGAATATATTGCTCTTCGGTCCAGCCTTTTTTCTCCTGAGCTAAAGTATATAGCGTTTTTCCTGCTCTAAGGCTGCGGATTATTTCTGTACGGTCCATCTCCAGCAGCTTGGACGTTTCATTGATGATGAAATGTGCGCGTGCGGCCTTAAATCCCTTGTCCATATTAGGCGCATGGTGGTGGTGTTCTTTTTCAGCATGAACCGCCGAATCCGGCTTAGCGGAAGGAATATTACCTGCCGTATTCTCAGCATAAGCGGCGGCAGGAGCCAAACAGAGCAGGAATGCTGTTGCGAAGGCTGTGATTCTTTTGACATTGTTGTTCATTGTTTCACCCCTACTGTAATGTGTTGGGACTGCAGTACCCAGTATTCCCCGTATGCTGAAAGAAACCTGAAAGCCGGCTTAAGACATACTAAAATTCGCCAGCCCGCATCTTGGGTAATAATGTCTGTGCTTTATTAGAGATGAACCAAAGCAGATCAGGATATACATATTTGTACGAAGTGAAATCAATGAAGTAATGCTCACAAAACTTAAGCATATGCTTTCGAAGTGAGTTTTGTACGAAGTGAAATCGATGAAGTAATGCTCACAAAACTTTAGGAGGGATGGATTTGGCTTTTGGCGCCCGCATACTCAAAACCGGATTGGCAGTAACTCTTGCCCTCTATCTGTCCGCTCTGCTTAACTTCACATCCCCCGTGGGCGCGGCGATTGCAGCGATATTCGCAATGCAACCCTCTATATACAGATCCTGGCGTTATTTTCTGGACCAGATACAGACAAGTACCATGGGTGCTGTACTGGCGCTCCTGGGTGGAATGCTGCTATCCAATGAACCGATTGCCGTCGGTCTGGTATGTATTCTGGTGATTATGATCAGTATGAGAATGAACCGGGCCGATACGATCGGTCTGACACTGGTAACCGTGATCTCGGTCATGGAGGCCTCGGGACAGTGGGAGTTTGCTTTAACCCGTTTTTTACTCACGCTGAACGGTATTATTGCAGCATTCATCATTAATATCGCAGTATTTCCTCCCCAGCCGCGTAAGCAATATATCCAGCAGATTGAAAATGTTTTTGGAAGCCTGTCATTACTGCTCAGAACGGCAGTGTCGCACGAGATGAAGGAGAGCGTCTTCCGTGATGAGAAAAATGCGCTGGAAGGCTCGATCCGGTCACTTGCAGACAAATATGCTTTGTTTGAGGAGGAGCAAAAGCAGCTTCGCAGAGCTAAATACAGTCAAACCCGGCAAATGGTCGTCTACAAGAATCTGCTGGCTTCACTGCAGAAAGGGTTTGAGGTGCTGGAGGCGGTGGACCGGCATTATTTTCAGGCTGAACGTACAGAACGCACAGACGAGCTGTTCGACCGTCATTTGGAGCAGCTTATCAAATACCATGAGACGATTTTGCTCAAATTCGAAGACAAACTGAAGCCGGGAGCGACCGATATCGACCCGCTCAGCGAAGACAACGACCGTTTCCTGCAAGCAGCAATCAGCGGCTATGATGCAGAGAAAAGCGGGCAGTTGAGGTTATCTGTTGTAGCTGCGGCGGTCTATGACTATGGGTACCAGCTGGAGCGCCTGGATAAGGTGGCGGACCAGATCAATCGTCTTACCGGTGATGAAAAAGAATAATCCGCTATCCCTAATGAATATTCGAATAAGTTGACCATCCATCGGAATGAGGAGCATACTTTATAGTGATCAGCTTGTAAGGGCATCGATTGGAACACAGCAAAAGATCCGGCCCCAAAGGGGACCGGATCATCAAAGACTTGATTAAATATAATGTAGTTGTTACAATTGAAGGATATCAGTAACTCTAGATATACAAAGCACAATTACGCAACTTAATTATAACATGATCATGCGTGGATGTCAACCTTTCGGAGGGGATGAATTTCAATGGAGAAACACGATATTGAATGGAAAGAAGAACAGGAAAGGGTCAATGGAATCACGAAGCTGCTGTCAACTCATATCCGGAGGTTATCCGGTGAGCTCGGTCTTCATCGCAGTGATGTCGTGGATATGCGTAAAGAGTTCTGGGAAGAGGTTACTGTGAATTTCAGCAGCCCGGATGACCTTGGGGAAACATCAACAAGTCTTCGGCAGCAGGCCCAGATTCTGAATGAACGTGAACGCCATCATCTACAATCAAGCAAAGCACTTAAAAAATATAGAAAGCTGGTTGTTTCCCCATATTTCGGCCGGATTGATTTTAAGGAGACACCTGAAGCCGGGACAGAGAAGATTTATCTGGGTATCGGTTCGTTAATGGAGGATAACGGTACTTTCCTGATCTACGACTGGCGCGCCCCCATCTCCAGTCTTTATTATGACGGGGCTCCGGGACCGGCATCCTATGAAACGCCCGGGGGCCAAATCTCCGGAACGATGGAGTTAAAGCGCCAGTTCGTCATCGATAACGGTTCGATAGAAGTCATGTTTGATACAGGCGTTACCATCGGTGACGAATTGCTCCAGCAAGTCCTCAGCCACAGCGCTGACGACCGGATGAAGAGCATCGTTGCGACGATACAGAAGGAGCAGAATGCCATCATCCGCAATGACCGGAGCCGGATGCTTGTCGTTCAAGGAGCTGCTGGCAGCGGTAAAACCTCAGCCGCATTGCAGCGTGTAGCCTATCTATTATATAAATACCGCGAGGTGCTCCAAGCAGACCAAATGCTGCTCTTTTCACCCAATCCGCTTTTCAACAGCTATGTCTCCACAGTGCTGCCGGAGCTGGGTGAAGAAAATATGCAGCAGACCACGTTCCAGATGTATTTGGAGCATCGGCTAGGCCAGGAATTCGAGCTTGAGGATGTTTTCAATCAGACGGAAAGTCTGCTGAATGCCCCGGACGGGCCCGAGGCGGCTATACGCAGAGAAGGAATCGCTTATAAATCCTCAGTGGCTTTTCTGGATGTGATCCGGCATTACGTCAATCTTCTGGAGCATGAAGGGATGCTGTTTAAACCGCTTATGTTTCAAGGCCGGGCTGTGGTCAGCAAGGAAGAGATGGAGCACAAGTTCTACAGCTTTGATCCCAGTATTAAACTGGCGAACCGGATTGATCTTATGACGGGCTGGCTGCTCAAAAAAATCGCTGCATTCAGCGTGGAAGAACGGGATTCGCAATGGGTGGAGGATCAGATTGAGCTGATGGATTCCAGTGACTATCAGCGGGCTTATAATATGCTCCGCCGTAAGGGTGGAGGGCAGAATGACAGCTTTGATGATTTCGATATGGAGAAAACCTCGCTGGCCAGATTTATCGTCAGTCAGCGTCTGAAGCCCCTGCGCGGCTGGACCAAACGCAGTAGGTTTGTGGATGTGAAGGGGCTCTACAGCCTGCTTTTTACGGATCAAGATTTAATGGAACGTCTGAGCGGTGGCCGCAGGCTGCCTGATGCCTGGAATGACATCTGCCGGCAGACTTTAATTTCGCTGAACCAGAACGAACTCGCGTATGAAGATGCAACACCTTTTCTATATCTGAAAGAGCTTAGTCAAGGTTTCCGCACGAACACACTAATTCGTCATGTGATTGTAGATGAGGTGCAAGATTACTCTCCATTCCAGCTGGAATTCATGCGGCGGCTGTTCCCGCGGGCCAAAATGACGGTGCTTGGTGATCTGAATCAGGCGATTTATGCCCAAGGCGAGGTGCTGGGGGATCTGGGTGGACTGGTCAGCATCTATGGGGAAGAGAACACCGAAGTCATTTCCCTAACCCGCAGCTACCGCTCTACGTATGAAATTGTTGAGTTTACACGTTCGATGATACCCGGAGGAGAAAAGATCATTCCATTTAACCGGCGGGGAGAATCACCGTTGCTGACGGTTATGGACAATGAGGAAGGCCTGCTGGCTTCTATAGAAAAGGATGTACTGAATTTGCATTCCATGGGTTATCATTATGTGGCCGTAATCTGCAAGACTGCTGAAGAAAGTGCACGCGTTCATGCTGAACTGCAGGATCGTCTTCCAGTGAGGCTGGTTACCAAGGATACGCCCAATTTTCAAAAAGGAACGCTGGTTCTCCCCGCCTATCTGGCCAAGGGGGTTGAATTCGATGCCGTTATCATTTACGACGGCTCTGAAGCTAAATATGGCCGCGAAAGTGAGCGCAAGCTGTTCTATACCGCATGCACCCGGGCTATGCATCTGCTCCATATCTACAGTCTGGGCCAGCCCAATCATTTCCTGCCTGCTGAAGTTCGTGAGTCCGTGACTGCCGGGGCTTCACAGAGATAAGAACCGAAGATTTCAATACGTAAAGACCGCCTTCATAAGGATATTGGAAGGCGGTCTTTGCTGTGCGTTAGATTTAATTTAAAGGGATATCAATGGGTCTTATCCGTAGCCGTAACATCTTAGGCGGAATTTATTTGCCTACTGGATGATTTATGGAAGGTTCCTGGGCAAAGCTACGGCGTTGATACCGCGAAGTAAGCAAAATAACCAAATAGATCCCCAATAATAAAAGCGGGGCAAGGGTTGAATAACGGTACATGACAGCATAGCTGGTATAAAGTGCAATCGAACCGAGAATCAGCGAGCCGATAGCTACACCCAGATCCAGTGAGTTAAAGAACATCCCGTTAGCCATCCCGCGCTGCCGGGGCTCTACAGACTGGATCATCCAGGTCTGCAGCGCAGGCTGCATGGATCCGAATCCGATACCATAACATATCGCGGCCGGAAACAGTGCGGCTGTTGATGTGGCGAAAGAGAGCAGCAGCAATCCTGCAATAATAAAGAGACTGCCTGGAATGAGCAGAGCGGGAGGACCATAACGGTCGTAGATTTTGCCGGATAGAGGTCTTACCACTACAATAGCGACAGCATTGAACAGGAAGAAGTAAGCGATATGTTCAAGATGAATTTCATTACCGAAGAGAGCCAGAAATCCCAGCAGCCCCCCGTAAGAGACAGAGAGCAGAAAGTTAAGCACACAGGGAACGAATAGTCTGCGGAAGGCTCCACCTTGGAGTTGTGTCACCGGAGTATTTGCGGGTTCCTTGTGATGTGCCGGCAAATTAGCGGTCAGACGGTAGCCAAGCGGGACAATCAGCGCCAATACGGCGATTGTACAGATCAGCAGAGAGCCGAAGCCGGGCCCCTGAAGCAGGCTCAGCCCGAGGAGGGGGCCAGCTGACATGGCGAGACTCGTGGACAGGCCGAAGTACCCCATGCCTTCACCCATCCGCCGGATCGGAATTACATCAGAGGCCATCGTCGGGAAGGCGGTGCTGGCCATGCCGAATCCTACCCCGAACAGCATCCGCATAAGCAAAAGAGCAAGAATGCTTCCTGCCCAGTAGTAACCGATAACCGCAGCAAGGGATATAGCAAGCCCAAGGAAGATCAGCAGATTACGGCCGCCTTTCTCCATAGCCTTCGCAGAGAGGAGGCGTGAAGCGATGGCACTCAGTGCGAAGAGACTGGTCACAAGACTGACTTGAACAGATGAAGCGTGAAGTGTTTCTTCTGCATAGGCAGGGAGAGTGGAGAGGGTCATCTGCAGGCCCATGAACAGCATTAAATTGCAGATCGTAAGAATAATAAATGACGGGGTCCATAAACGTTCAGATGTATGATTCAAAACGGGTGTCTCCTATTCTTGAAGTGTATTTCCAGTGTTGTTGTAGATCAATTCCAGCATGGAGCGGAGATCTTCAAGCTGTTGCGGGTTTAGTCCATTAACAGCTGCTGCAATGGTCTGCTGCTCCAGAGTAACCGTGTGCTCTATCAATGACTTGCCTGTCTCTGTTGCATAGAGTAAGAAGGCACGCCGGTCGGTGGGACTCATGGTCTTGTGGATGAAACCTTTCTTCTGCAACAGCTCCACAATGCGGGCAGTCGTCGGCTGGTCCTTGGCAGCCGCAGCGGCAACCTCTTTCTGATTGATCCCTTCACGGTCACAGATCATCAGCAGGATAGACCACTGCTCCGGGGTGATGTCATAGGGCTTAAGGACACGGGCGAATAGATTGGAGATTCTCCGGTGCGTAGAGCCCAGCAAAAATCCGAGAAAATCTTGATGTGAAGTATGGGACATGAATAGTCGTCCTTTCAATTATACTTGTTATGACAATTATATTTAAGACAATTAAAATTGTCAATGAACAACAAAAAAGCCTATCCCCGCATTAGCGGAAATAGGCTGGTAATTTATCGTTAAACAGTGCTTAGACCTGCGGAACCTTCTCCCAGTCCTTCAGGAAACGCTCGATGCCGCTATCAGTGAGCGGATGCTTCCAGAGTGAAGGCAGGAGGGAACCAGGAATGGTTGCAATATGTGCACCTGCAATGGCAGCCTGCTCCACATGCGCAATGTTACGGATACTCGCAGCGATGATCTCCGATTGGAGTCCGTAATTGGTCAGGATCGTCTTCAAATCCGAGATCAGCTTCATGCCATCTACACCGATATCATCCAGACGTCCAACAAACGGGCTGATATAGGTAGCCCCGGCTTTGGCTGCCATCAGGCCCTGAGCTGCCGAGAAGATGAGGGTTACGTTGGTTTTGATACCTTTTTTGGTTAGTTCATAACATGCTTCCAGACCATCTTCGGTCATTGGCAGCTTGATCACAACATTCGGTGCCCATTCAGCGATTTCATAAGCTTCCTTCAGCATTTCTTCAGCTTTCAGACCGATGACCTCGGCACTGACAGGGCCTGGGACGATCGCAACGATTTCTTTGATTACATCTTTGAACAGTCTGCCTTCTTTGGCGATAAGCGACGGATTCGTCGTTACGCCATCCACTAATCCGAGGCGGGTAATACGTTTGATTTCTTCAATATTTCCGGTATCCAAGAAAAATTTCATTTCGTGGTATCCTCCCTTGGTTGATATGGATTGACAAACGTTTTGCACCACTTCATTATGAATCATGCTGCTGGAAGATTCAACTGTTAAGATGAATATTTCAAAATAACTTTATAGAATTCCAGGCTGAAATGTAAATTCAGCAGGCCGTGCCCATTCCCTGACACGTTCATCACGTGATAATATAGAAACGGTATTGTTCATAACGCTGAAATGGCAGGTGTCAGATATGATTATGGTATATGCAGGGGTTGTTATCTTTCTGTTATTTGCTGCCGGCGTCATGGCCTTTCAGAACAGCAGGCTAATTGCCCAACAGGAGGCTGGAGAGTCTACGGGACGTATCAGCAGCTTGATGTATTCCGTCTATTATCAATCCTTTTCAATGAATGAAGAGCGTCCGGAAGCCGTTCCTTTGTTTCAATTCACCGTACATTCGGACGAAGAGGGGCGGCTTGCTAGCGGAGAGGTTGATAAGACGATCGCCCTTTGCCGTGTTCCAGCCGGAAGCGGGGAAATGGCACTCTCTGACGCACAGAACTGGATGCTGGGCAGTATCCGGCAGTCTGCGCTTCGGGGCTTGCACATTCTACCTGCATCATTTACGGACAAGGCCGTGAACAAAGGGGAGAAAGAACTGATCTTCCGTTTGGAATCAGCCGTAAAAGAGGAGACCGCAGTTGCGGATCGTCATTAGCCATGTGGTCATTGATACCTGTACAAGGTGATAAGAAAACCCATACTAAAACTATATAATAGTTGGATAATATACAGATGAGAGTGAGGGACCGGGAATGTCACTGAATATCGGAGTGGAATTTGTTGTGGTTGATCCAGAGAATAGAGATTTGCAGAAACTGATTAAACGGCTGGATGATGAATTGAAATCCAGATATCCGCATGAGACGATCTATGTTGTGGATTTCTCTGATCCCAAGGTGAGGGAGATGACGTTTGTAGTGGCCTATGCCGGGGATCAGCCGGTAGGCTGCGGAGGTCTGCGCCCGCTTGCTGCTGATTCTTCAATGATGGAACTAAAACGTTTCTATGTAGACCCGGATACCCGCAAACAAGGAATCGCAAACCGTATGCTGCTGGATTTGGAGCAGAAGGCGGCAGCGGCGGGCTGCAGAGAGATCCGGCTGGAGACAGGCATCAAGCAGCCGGAAGCTATTGCGCTGTATGAGAAGCACGGCTACCGGCCGATTGATTTGTTTGGACCCTATATTGGTGATCCTGACAGCCTTTGTTACGGCAAAGTCTTGTCTTAATTAACTTTAAGCGTGATACTTGCCGGTCGGTGCATCCAGTACCCACTCCAGCATCAGGATCATATCCTCAAGCCGGCTTAATTGGGCGTTCAGCGTTTCTCGCTGCGGGCTACCGTCCGGCAGTGGTGCCAGGCGGGATTCCATGGATCTTTTTTGCAGGGTCAATTCATTGATTTTGGATTGGATCTGATGTTCGGTTCGCATGCTGGAAGCCTCCTGGCGATGATAATTTGCTTACTTCTCAAGAACTATTATAACGGATACATGGGGGTATTAGAAAATGACGATCAATGTGAAGCAGCTTGCGGCAGAGAAAGCAGTGGAGTATGTGAAGGACGGAATGAAGGTTGGACTGGGAACCGGTTCTACTGCTTACTGGGCCATCCGCAAGCTGGGTGAACGGGTGAAGGAGGGATTGCAGATTACTGCTGTTGCCACTTCGGTTGCTTCGGAGGAACAAGCCCGTGAGCTCGGTATCCCCCTGGTCGGTTTCGGTGATATCGACGGTCTTGATCTGACCATTGATGGCGCGGATGAGCTGAATCATGATCTGGAGCTTATAAAAGGCGGCGGCGGTGCGCTGCTTCGTGAGAAGATCGTGGCCCGCAATAGTACACAGATGATAGTGGTGGCTGACGAGAGCAAAGCTGTTGATACCCTAGGCAAATTCCCGTTGCCGGTTGAGATTGTTGCTTTTGCCTGGGAGTGGACTATAGCCGAGCTGGCCAAGCTGGGCTGTACACCAGAGCTTCGGCGCAGCGGGGATGTTCTGTACAAGACGGACAACGGAAATTATATTGCAGATTGCCGCTTCGGGTCCATTACTTCAGCTGCTGCACTCGCAGAGTCTCTTCAGAATATTACCGGGGTAGTGGAACATGGACTGTTCATTGGTATCGCCGATATGGCAATCATCGGTAAAGCGGACGGGAGCATTGAAATCATTGAGCTCAAGAAGGTCTTATAGCAGAAGTAAACATGGCAGTTCCGGCGAGAGAGTCAAAAGAAAACATAGGCCTCCGCAGACTAGAGGTATAGGCCGGGCATTGATTATGATCCTGTTAGTAGCATACTGCTCCGCCCTTGTGTACTGGATGTTCCTGGGGTTTGGACGAACTGTTCATTCAGAAGGGCCGTTCCGGTATAACGTGCAGCCGCTTCGTACCATTGAATTATATCTAAATCTCGATAACGGAATTTCTTTGTCAGGCAGAATAATCAATTTACTTGGCAATGTCATTGTCTTTGCACCATTTGGTTTTCTGTTGCCCTTGCTGAAAAGGAATCTGTATGCTGTCTTTCGGCTGCTTATGGTGTCGGCAGCAGGAATACTGCTCCTGGAGATCATGCAGATGCTGCTTCGCGCCGGTAGCTTTGACATTGATGATGTGATCCTTAACCTGGTGGGAGTATTATTCGGATACCTCATGCTGCGCATTGTGTATTTTAGAAGAAAATAGATGGAGAGGAGAATGAATTACATGCTGACAGATTTGAAGCAGCGTACCGATACAGAGGAAGTGAAGGAACTGCTGGCTTATGCCGTGATTGATGAACCGGATGCACTCTGGCGCACCACGGTGGAATATAGCAGCAAGGCTGCATTGCAGCTCTATGGGTGGGAAGAGGAAGGATTGCTTGTAGGATTGGTAGGATTTGAGGAAACTGAAGATGGTTCGCTGGACATCCGTCATATTGCCGTACTCCCGGAGAACCGGGGAAAAGGCTATGCGCGGGGGATCATTCTCGAACTGTTGGCAGCCCGCAATCCGCGGTATCTTCTGGCTGAGACAGAGGATGAGATTGCCGCAGACTTTTACAGGAACTTGGGCTTCATGGTGTACAGTCTTGGTGAGAATCCTGCGGGTATTGAGATGTTCCGCTGTGTGTATGAAGTGGAAGAAGAAGAGGATGAAGAGTAAACAGCCAGATGCATTCGTAATTATCACATAGGCAGCATGGGCATGAGCCACTTCGCATATTTATGGCGGGGTGGCTTTTTTGTGTGAGATATATATTTTGCAGGAATGAGTATGTGATATTGACTTGGCCGTATGAAAATATTCTGTAAGCAGATTGACTTTTTAGTCTGCAAATTATATAGTTTCACTGTGAAACTATTCTACACACGAACTATTATCAAAGATAGGAGGTTGGAATATTGAACCTTGAAGAACAATGGATTAACCGCTATGTGGATGCATATATGGCAGTGACCCGGCAGATCAACTCGCAGATCAGGGACAGTATGGCAGAGGGATTAACCAATGACCAGTTTCTAATTATGCGGCTGATCAAAAGCCAGGCCCTGTGCACATCCACTTTTTTGGCAGAAGCAGTAGCTGTGGGGAAGAGCTCCATTACTGCAATCATCAATCGGCTGGTTGAAGCCGGATTTATTGAACGGACCCGTGATGAGAATGATCGCCGTCAAGTCTATTTGACGCTGACACCTGTAGGAAGTGAAACCTATTGTACGGCTGAAAAGCAGGTTCATGAGGTGATTTCTCCTTATTTCTCGCACTTTGAGGAACAGGATATCGAGAAATTTATCACGATGTTTGAGAAACTGGCATTTTTGATGCAGGAAACAGGAGGGAAAGACAATTGAAGACAATACTTAGAGCAAGATGGGCCATTATAGTCGTATGGCTCGCGGTAGCCGTACTATTATTTTTAACTGCACCGGGCATGTCAGATCTCGTTCGTGAGAAGGGGCAGATATCCGTTCCGGACGGCTATACCTCGACCAGAGCTTCAGAGATTATGAAGGAAGTGGCCGATACCAAAGGCGGAGAGACGCTGCATCAAGTGGCGCTAGTCTTCAACAAACCAGCCGGTCTTTCCGCAGAAGATACTGAGAGCATTAAGCAGGGCGTTGAGAAGCTTGCTGCTCAAAAAGATACGCTGAAGATCAACTCGATCACCGACCCGTTTTCGCAGTCTGAACTGAAGGACACCCTGATTGCCAAAGACGGCAAAACCCTAATGGTTGCGCTGATGGTAAGCGGCGGGGAGGAAGCGGTTAAGCAATTGCCGGATCAGGTGGATGCCTTGCTTAGCGGTGTCAGCGCCGATCACTACTTAACGAGTGAAGGACTAATTACGGAGGATACCATTGCCAGTTCGGAAGCCGGACTCAAAAAATCGGAATACATTACGGTCATCTTTATTTTGCTGATTCTGTTTGTGGTCTTCCGGTCGTTTGTTGCCCCCTTTGTGCCGCTTCTGACCGTAGGGCTCAGTTATATTGTCTCGCAGTCCGTAGTAGCATTCCTGGTGGACCGCTTCGATTTTCCTTTATCGACCTTTACGCAGATATTTATGGTTGCCGTCATGTTCGGGATCGGGACGGATTACTGTATCTTACTGATCAGCCGCTTCAAAGAAGAACTGGCTGCTGCTGAGGATACTAAAAGTGCCATTATCACTACATACCGTAAAGCGGGTGGTACTGTATTCTACTCCGGCCTTGCCGTATTCGTAGGATTTCTGGCGATCGGGCTGTCCAAGTTCGGGCTCTACCGTTCTGCGGTAGCAGTAGCCGTAGGAATTGCTGTGATGATGCTGGCACTCGTAACAGTCGTTCCTTTCTTCATGGCAGTATTGGGTAAGACACTATTCTGGCCTTCAAGCAGTAAGCTAGAGCACAGTGAGAGCCGGATTTGGGGGGCAGCAGGTTCCTTTTCCCTCAAAAGACCTTGGGCAGCTTTGCTGATCGTAGCGGCGATCGTAGTGCCTTTCCTGTTGACTTACACGGGTAAGCTGTCCTTTAACAGCATGGATGAAATTGGTTCCAACTATGCTTCAGTCAAAGGCTTTAACATCATCTCTGAGAGCTTCGGCCCGGGTGAATCCATGCCAGGCAAGATCGTCATCAAAAATGACGACCGTATGGATACTTCGGAATATATTGGACTCGCGGAGAAGATCAGCCGTGAGCTGGAAAAGGTGGAAGGGGTCAAATCGGTACGCAGTATGTCGCGTCCGACCGGCGAGCAGATCAATGACTTCCTGATTCCAACTCAAGTGGCAACCCTATCGAATGGTCTCAGTCAGAGCAATGAAGGACTGACCAAGATTCAATCGGGCCTTGAAGAAGCAAGCAAGCAGCTCAGTGACAATGAGCCGAAGCTGAACGAAGCCGTATCAGGCAGCGCGAAGCTGACAGAAGGTACAACCGAGCTGAAAAAAGGTATCGATGCTCTGGGTGATGGGCTGTCACGCATTCAAAGCGGCATTCAGAGCGGCTCCGCAGGCGCCGGAGAGATCAAAACCGGACTGGCACAGGCGGCAGCCAGCGCCAAGAAGTTAGCTGATGCCAATGCATCACTGCTGGAGGGTTACAAGAAAATTGGAGCAGGACTGACGGCGCTGGACGGAGGACTTGGTCAGCTCCAGACCCAGCTTCAAGGTGTGGCGGCTGCGCTCGGAGGCTTGGATGCGTCTTTCACCGGTCTGGAAGCTACTCATCCCGATCTCTTGCAGGATGTGAACTATCAGACGATCAAAGGCACAGTAACGCAGAGTGGGACAGGAGCGGCCCAGCTAGCAGCTGGATTAAGCCAGATATCCGGACAGTTAAAAGGAGCTGCATCAGGCCTGGATCAGGCTAATACAGGATATGCCAAAGCGGCAGCCGGACAGACTGCGCTTGCGCAGGGGCTCGACAAGCTCGTGGCGGGTATCGGCCAGCTTCAATCAGGGTTGAATCAGGCGGCTGCCGGACAAGGACAGATTGTAGATAAGATACCTTCTATTACAAGCGGCCTGGATCAGCTGCAGGGCGGCCAGCAACAGCTGGCGGACGGTTTCGGCCAGCTTACAGGACAAATTGGCCAATTGACAGATGGTCTGAGCGACAGTGCGAAGGGCCTGAAGCAGATTACAGGCGGACTGGATTCGGCTCAGGATTATCTGAAGCAGATTCAGGATGCCAAAGATGATGAACTGAGTGGATTCCTGGTACCGGAAGAGGCGCTTAAGGCTGAGGGTATGGGGCAGGTATTTGATAATTATCTGTCATCAGACCGCAAGGTGATGACCATGGATGTGGTATTTACAGCTAATCCATACAGCGCAAAAGCCATCGACAGTATGGGTGATATTCAGGCAGCTGTAGACCGCGCCGTCAAAGGTACAAAGCTGGAAAATGCCGAAACGGCCATCAGCGGTGTAACCAGCACCTATAGCGATCTGCAGAAAATATCCAATGAGGATTATACGCGGACAGTTATCCTAATGTTAGGCGGTATCTTCATCATACTGGTACTGCTGCTGCGTTCGATTATTATGCCGCTGTACCTGATCCTTTCACTAGTGATCACCTACTTCACAGCACTCGGGGTGACTGAGGCGATTTTCGTACATTTGCTGAACTACTCCGGGATTACATGGACGACACCATTCTTCAGTTTTGTAATGCTGATTGCGCTGGGTGTGGATTACAGCATCTTCCTCATGGCCCGGTTCAATGAGAACAAGACATGGGATGTGCGGGAAGCCATCCTGCACGCCATGCGTAACATGGGTACAGTAATCCTGTCTGCGGTTGTCATTCTGGGCGGAACTTTCGCTTCGATGTATCCGTCCGGCGTACTGTCGATGATGCAGATTGCTACTGTAGTCCTGTCGGGTCTTGCCTTGTACGCACTGGTATTCCTGCCATTCTTCGTACCAGTGATGGTAAGAATGTTCGGCCGGGCCAACTGGTGGCCGTTCAGCGGATCTGCTTCGGATGACAAACCAAGAACACTAGACATGTAAAACTGGATATTTATATAACAATCAATACCATCTGAATGGATTGTCCTTAATCCCAAAAAACCTCCGCCGCACATTACTTGTGCTGGCAGGAGGTTTTTGGTCTAGCGGATGTATGTAGCGGCTGAACTAGCGTATCTTTGCCAAATAGCTGCGAAGCGCCCAGCCGCGTTCCTGCCGTTTTTTGTATTTGGGCAGTGAGCGGTAAATGGCTGTCGATTCGGCAAAGGCACGTTTGGCATCGTCAGTTCTGCCCAGTGCCTTATACATCGAACCGGCAAGATAATAGGCTTCACTGGAAGAAGATTGTATCTCCTGAAACTGGGTTACATAATGCAAGGCTTTGTCATGATCGATATTTCGGAAGGTTTCAGCGAGACGGAGGTAAGGCTGTCCGTATTGGGCTTTGCGGTTGATCTCCAGACCTTGCAGCATCTGTGCTTCGCCTTCAGGCAGCAGTCCCAGCTTCAAATTCGCATAGCCCAGCTCCACCCAATACTCCGCAGATTGCTCATAGCGGTCAGCGATTTGTACAAGCAATTCCTTGGCTTCACTGTAACGCTTGCGTTCAATCAGCAGTCTTGCCAAATCAAATTTGGCGGACACGTCATTCGGATTGAGCGAAATGGTTGTCCGCAGTCTGGACATTTGCCGGCTCCGGCGGAACGGCTTGGTGATGCTGGGGAAAATACCGACATATCGGCGGTCCAGAAAATACAGGATAACGAGCAAAATGAGAAGTGCCAGAAAAGGGTTGCCCACCAGGCGGTACAGCAGCAAGAAACCGAAAATTTTAAACATGAATTCCCTCCGTTATATTGGTGTATCCGAACTTCATTCCTATAGCTGATTGCAGAGCAGGGTAATTATACCATATTGACCTATATTTCAGATTGTTATTTTTCGTGCAGTAGGGTGAATTGACAGTCTATGGCTTAAGATTTAAGCTGAGAATATCTGCAGCTCCGCACAGGGATTTCCTGTTTTCTGCCTGCATAACTGAACGTACTCTATTTATGGGAGAAGGATGATTCATGGAATCAGGATTGGCAACAGCCGGCTTACGTCCCTTGGGACAATCCACATTAATGGTGTCGCCGCTTGGACTGGGATGCTGGCAGTTCAGCCGGGGTAAAGGCATTGTCGGGAAGTATTGGAGTAATCTGGAGGATGCGGATATTCTGGAGATTGTCCGGGTGAGTCTGGAAGGGGGCATGAACTGGGTAGACACTGCTGAGATCTATGGCGGTGGTAAATCGGAGGAAGCACTAGCCCACGTGCTGGATCAGCTAAAAAGGGAGGGGAGCCCCCATGCTGCACCTCTGATTGCAACCAAATGGTGGCCGCTTTTCCGTACCGCTAATTCCATTACCTCCACGATTGATGAACGGATCCGTTGCCTCGGCGGCCGGGATATTGATTTGTACCAGATTCATCAGCCATTCTCCCTTTCTTCGATTGCCAGTGAGATGAAAGCGATGGCAGGGCTTGTTCAAGCCGGCAAGATCCGTAACATCGGAGTCAGCAACTATTCGGCCAAGCAAATGACGGAAGCCCACAGGCTTCTCCGCCAATATGGCTTGAATCTTGTCTCCAACCAGGTGAAATACAATCTGCTGGACCGGAGAATTGAACAGAACGGAACGATGGCGGCTGCGAAAGAGCTTGGAATTTCGATTATTGCCTACTCTCCGCTGCAGCAGGGCATCCTGACAGGTCGTTTCCACCAGGACCCTGCGCAGATACAGGCTGTCTCCCGTATGCGGAGAATGCAGTCCGGACTTGGTGACAAAGGACTGGCCCGCAGTAAGCCATTAATCGAGAGTCTGAAGGAACTGGCAGGGAAGTACGACGTGACTCCTGGCCAAATTGCTCTTAACTGGCTGATGTATTTCAACGGCGACACGGTGGTTGCTATCCCAGGCGCATCCAAGGTCCGGCATGCCCGGGAGAACATCGGAGCGATGAGCTTCCGTCTTGAGCAAGGCGAGCTTGAGCATCTGAATGAAGTCTCTTGGACCGTTTTGAAGTGACGGAGATGACTGGATAATGAACCTTTTAGAATGAAACGTATAAGACCTCCATTCCGCTTTGCGGATTTGGAGGTTTTTTATTTTTTCCTCAATGTGCAATAAAACTGTTTAGGATTGGAAGTTACGGGTTAATTAAGGGATAAGATAGTGCACAGATACGCAAATATGGACGAACCTATATAAGGAGGTTGACTTAAATGAGTATGGCAGTACATAATCTTATGGCTTATAATCCTCACTATTTCAGACCTCAGCCCGTTGCTGATCCCAAGCCGCAAAGATCCGATGACCACACATTGAGCTTCAAGGAAATTCTGAGCGAGAAGCTGAAGGCGCAGAACGGAATGAAGAAATAATTACAGCACTTCAGTATATCTATAATGATAAAAAGATAGAAGCCGGATAAATCGACTAAGGTCGTTTATCCGGCTTTTTGCGTACCTTCTAATGTGGATTGGTTAAAGAAGCTAAGGTCTAACCTCATAGAATTGGCAGCTGCTGCGGGAATAATAGGTTAAGTCGCTGACTCTGGATTGAATCACGACATCCGAATCAGTAAAGCGTACAACGGTGGCTCCGGTATTCACCAGATGGTCATCCTCGAAGACTCTTACCGGCAGTTTGCGGTCAACGGCTTCCTGGAGATCGCTGTCGGTCAGCAAAGGGCGGTTAATAGGCATGATGGTATTCTCCTTTTATACAATATAACGATGCTGCGATTGCTGATAATGGAATTCAAAAATAGTATACCTGCGGGCAGCAGATAAATCCAGAAGGAACTCAAATGTGGGTCACATCTATCGTAAGTATTTCCACCATAAATCAGAAGTTTGCCTCCTCAAAAAAAAAGATCGCCTACTGTACACTAAATATAGTAAGAGAAACCTTTGAAAGGGGTACAGAGGAATGAGAAAAGCAAATCACCTGGCAGTGTCACTTGCCGCCGTTCTGCTCGTCGGTTCACTGGCAGGATGCGGAGGAAACAACAATGCCGGGAATGACAGTAAAAAAGAAAATTCGGGTAACAATGCGGCAAGTACTAATACTCCGGCAACAGAAAAGGCAGCAGATCCTGCTGAAAAGATTGAACTCTCTTTCTGGACGCTCGGTAACGTCAACTATGAAGAGTTGGGGAACCAGTATACCAAGGAACATCCAAATGTTACCATTAAGGTTCAGAACACCGGTGACCAGACCGCTCACCACAACAACCTGACGACTGCATTGTCAGCAGGTTCGGGAGCACCGGATATTTTCCAACTTGAAATCGGTTTCATGGAACGCTTCCTGGGGGCCCAGGATAAATTCTACAACCTGAACGATTATGGCGCGAAGGATATTCAAGCCAATTATCTGGACTGGAAATGGAAACAAGCTTCTTCCAAGGATGGCAGCTTCCAACTGGGTCTTCCAACAGATATCGGACCTACTGTTGTATACTACCGTACCGACTTGGCTAAAGATGCCGGTTTACCGGATGATCCAGACGGCTTCGGTGCTGCAATCGATACCTGGGATAAATTTGCTACAGTAGCCAAAGCGTTCAAAGACAAAACCGGCAAGCCGTTTGTGGATCTGACGGATCTGACTTATAACGCTCTGCGCGACCAGTCGGCTGACGAAATTTACTTCAGCAAAGCTGATGGCAAATTCATCGGTGACACGAATCCGCAGGTTAAGAAGGCATATGATTTCACAGTTAAGGGTATTCAGGAAGGATGGATCAGCAATGTAATGCTGTGGTCTCCTGAGTGGGGCCAAGGCATGAACGACGGTTCCTTTGCAGTAGTTATGGGACCAGCATGGATGGCCGGCAATATTAAGAGCAATGCACCGGATTCCTCCGGTAAATGGAAAATTGCTCAGCTTCCAGAAGGTGCCGGCAACTGGGGCGGATCATTCATCACCCTGCCGAAGGAAGGCAAGCATCCTAAGGAAGCTTATGACTTCATCCAATGGCTTGTTAATAAAGACAACCAGCTCGAATCGTTCAAGACTAAAGGTCTGATGCCTTCCATTCCTGCACTGTATGAAGATCCTGCCTTTAAGGACTTCAAGGATGAATTCTTCGGCGGCCAGCAGACTGCGGTTGAATTCGGTAAATCAGCAAACCGTGTAAAACCTGTCTACTACGGTCCGCTGCATGACCAGACGGATACGTTCTTCAAGAACGCACTGAAGAATGTACTGGAGAAGAAAGCCGATCCGGCTAAAGAGTGGGATGAAGCCGTAAAACAGGCGAAGACTCTGGCAGAACGCGGTTAATTAGTTCAATTAAGTTGTTATGATCGTCCGGATTCATGGGGGAGCAGTATCCTCCTTGAATCCGGATTTAAAAACGTTATATTCCCTGGAGGTGTGACATGGCTGAGCCCGTACTCGCGAGTCCACATGCCGAGAGCAAACGCCCTTTTTTAACTGAACAAAGACGGAGCCGCATTACTGCATATACCTTTATTTCTCCTTTCTTTATTCTGTTCTCGATATTTGGACTGTACCCGATATTCTTCACAATTTATTTATCCTTTTTTAAGTGGGATGCACTGGGTCCCATGAAATTCGTCGGTATGAAAAACTATGATCTGGTGACGAGCGACCCTACTTTCTGGATCTCTTTCACCAACACGCTCATTATGGGCCTTATGGGAACTGTACCGCAGATTATTCTTGCGCTGCTGCTGGCAGTACTCCTGCATTCGGGGATGACCCGTTTCAAGAAAACGTTCCGTATCCTCTATTTCATGCCGAACATCACTTCGATTGTTGCCGTTACTCTCGTATTCAGTACGTTGTTCGGTAATAACGGTATGATCAACTGGATGCTGAATGGACTCGGTCTGGACAGCATGGCCTTCAACTCTGGCTGGTGGGGTGTTAAAATCGCTATTTCTTCGATGGTCATGTGGCGCTGGACGGGCTACAATGCCATTATTTTCCTATCTGGCTTGCAGAGTATTCCAATGGATCTGTATGAAGCGGCCCGCATTGATGGAGCGAGCAGAAGACAGCAGCTTACCTTCATTACCCTGCCGCTGCTGCGTCCGTTCATAATTTTTGTTACCCTGCTCTCAACGATTGGAGCATTGCAGCTCTTTACAGAGCCATATGTATTCCTGGGCCAATCCGGAACCGGATCGACTAGACAGGAAGGAATTACGATGGTGACCTATCTCTACAGTGAAGCTTTCCGTAATGGATTCTTTGGTACGGCGGCGGCTACGGCAGTTCTGCTGTTCCTCGTCACGATTATTTTCTCCTTGCTTAATATGCTGGTCTCAAGCCGCATGGGCGGAGATACAGGAGGGAAAAAAGCGTGAGCACACTGCGTATGTTCAAAAAAAATCCGGACGATCTCGGCCTTTTCGGCAAGTTCTGGTTCTATGTTCTGCTAATTCTCGGGGCCCTGGTGTCCATCTTCCCGTTTTACTGGATGTTTGTGGTAGGTACCAATGACAAAGGTGCTGTATTCCATGTGCCGCCGCTCTTGACCATCGGGGATCAGTTCATTGACAACTTCAAGCGTGTACTGGATAAATCGGATTTCTTCCAGGCACTGGGCAACTCCCTGTTTGTATCATCAATGGTGACGGTTTCGGTCGTATTCTTCTGCACACTGGCCGGTTATGCATTTGCCAAATATGAGTTTCCGTTCAAAAATGTACTATTCTACTTCGTCATTGCCACCCTGTTCGTGCCGCAGCAGCTCGGAGTATTGCCAACCTATGTCATTATGGCCAAACTGCACTGGATCGACAGTTTCAAAGCGCTGATTGTACCAGCGATGGTTAATGCCTTCGGGATCTTCTGGATGCGCCAGTACATTTCCACAGCCGTACATACGGAGCTGATTGAAGCCGGCCGGATTGACGGCGGAGGTCATTTCCGTATCTTCTGGAACATTGCAATTCCTGTCATTACACCAGCTATGGCTACGCTTGGTATTCTAAATTTCATGACCGTATGGAATGATTTCTTCTGGCCGCTCGTCGTGCTGAAGAACAAAGAGAATTTCACCATTCAGATTGCATTGCAGCAGCTGTTCACCACGCGTGACGGCCTGGATTATGGAATGATTATGTCTGCAACATTCACCGCAACACTACCGCTGCTCGTTGTATTCCTGCTCTTCAGCCGCTGGGTCATTGCCGGACTTACGTCGGGTGCGATCAAGAGCTAAGAGGAATTAAGGATTGCCGTGAAGAATAATAAGGACATAGGACAGCAGGAGGAAGGGAAGGATTTATGAAGCTCCGCCGCAAAATATTGTTCGCTATTATTCTTCTCGTGTTCATCCCCGTCATTGTGATGGGAAGTGTGACTTACGTTAATTTTTCCAATGCCATGGAGAAGAAATCCAGCAATTTCTACTGGATCTCCCTTCTGGAAACCGACCGCAAGCTGAAGTTTGCGCTCAGTGAAATTTCATCCATAACCAATTCGGCCATTACGCAGCCGGCGATTCAGCAGTCACTGAAGCAGCCGGATTTTGTGCTGACGTATGACCGTAAGCAGGAGATCAATAATCTGCTAATCAATCATCCTATGATTACATCCTTTAGTTTGTATGGCAAAGACCGCTTATTATATCAATACAACGCTCCGATGTCCTTCGCTGACATGCGGAAGCAAGTCTGGTATGGGGCAATGGAGGGCGCAGAGGGGCGTCCCGTCTGGTCTGGTCCAGGGGAGAACGGTTCGGAAGCATCGGGTCACCCTGTGCTGGTGCAGGCCAGAATTATTAAGGATTATTATTCGCTGGAAGATATCGGCTATCTGGTGGTGTATGTGAAGCCGGATTTGCTGGATCAGATCTTCTGGGAAGCCGCCACACTGAAAAAAGGGGATATTCTGCTGGTGAACAAGCAGGGGAACATCGTCTTTACCAAATCCGGAGAGCATATCGGACAACGAACGGATTTTCCTTTTTTGCAGGATAACTATTCTCAGGATGAGGATTATTACATCGACAATTATCAGGGGGAGAAATCACTGATTACTTTCCTCCCTTCACATAATGCAGACTGGTATTTGGCAGCGATTACACCGATGAATCTGATATCATCAGAGTCAGTCTCCATCCGCAATATTGCGCTCATACTGGGTGCGGTTTCGCTGATATCTGCTTTTTTATTTGACCATTATTTTGTGCGCAGGCTTGTGCGCAGCATCAACAGTGCAGTGAACGGTATGAAACGGGTGAAGCAGGGGATTTTTACACCCATCACCATTCCTCCTCGTGCCGACGATGAGAGCGATTCGCTGATTGACGGTTTTAATCGGATGAGCTCGCAGATCGTAGAACTGATCGAGCAGGTGCAGACGGAGCAGGGCCGTAAGAAGGAAGCAGAGATGCAGGCGCTGATGGCGCAGATTAACCCGCATTTCATCTATAATTCACTGGAATCCATCAATTCCATGGCTATATTGGCAGGCAACAGGGATATCAGCAAAATGGTGATCTCGCTTGGTAAGCTGCTGAGGATTAGCATCAGTCAGAATCAGGAACTAATTCCGCTGCAGATGGAGTTTGAGCATGTCCGCCATTATCTGGATATCCAGAAATTCCGTTTTGAAGACAAGTTCTCTTATGCGCTGGAGCTGCCGGATTCTCTCAAGTACCTAATGACTCAAAAGCTCATTGTTCAGCCCATTGTCGAGAATGCCTTATACCATGCCATTGAACAGATGGAGGAGCATGGAGTGATTACAATCTCTGCGGAGGAGATGGGAAGGGATCTGATTATTATTGTCAAGGATAATGGCCCGGGCTTTGATCTTGCTACGATGATGAGTCTGTGGAATAAGGAACGCATCAATCCGAAAAAATACAGCGACAGCGGGGTCGGGCTTAAAAATGTGCATGAGCGCCTGAAGATCAGGTTCGGCAATCCTTATGGCATTGTAGTCTGTTCCTCCCCAGGTTTCGGGTCAACGATATGTATCCGCATTCCGAGAATTCTGCCATGACGGGGGCTGACGGAATGACCAGGAAGCAGACGATCCAAAGATGGCTGATGAAACGGGGATGGATCATTCTTTATATTGGCCTGATGTCGGGGGCGGTCTTCTTTATTATGCAAGGCAGAAGGGAACCTATTGAGGACAATGCCCAGGAGAAAATTACACTCACCTTCCGCCATTTTTGGATTAAGGAGCATGACCGGCCATTACTGGCTATTTTTGAAGAGGTTGTGGAGGAGTATCAGCAGGAACATCCCAATGTCAAAGTGAATTTCGAGGGACTGGATCAGACCATACACCGGGAGCAAAAGCTGAAGAGTGAAATGGTTACCGGTACGCCGCCGGATATGTTCGTGTTATTCGGAGGGGCCGAGATTGAACCTTATGTCCGCTCCAACCGTTTGATGGATTTGACGGACTTTGCCGAGGAGAACGGTTTGAAGGATCAGTTCAAGGATCTGCACCTCTGGACGTTCAATAATAATCATATTTACGGTCTGCCGATTGAAGGCAATGCGGAGCCGCTGTACTATAACCGGACGATCTTCAACAAGCTGGGTATTAAGGTCCCTGAGACGCTGGCTGAACTGGATGAGGCGATCCGCCAACTGAAGCAGGCCGGCTACATTCCCTTTGCGCTCGGCAATGAAGACCGCTGGCCTGCGGGAATATTTGCCCATTATTTAATGGACCGCTATGCCGGTCCGGATCTGATCCAGAAGCTGGTCACCGGCAAGGATGGAGCCAGCTTTGAGAACAGCTATTACAAACAAGCTTTCCGGCATTTGGGTGAGTGGATCCACGAAGAGGCATTTAGTCCGCTCTCTAATGATACATCACCGGAAAATGCAGTCGGCCTGTTTACAAACGGGCAAGCTGCCATGTATTTGAACGGCAACTGGGATATTAACCTGTTCACTGGAGAGAAGGCACCTGAGGGTTTCCAGAACGAGGTAGGGGTTATTCCGTTCCCGGCTCTAGGAAGTGGTGAGGAAGCCTCTATTGCGGGCGGGTATACCATCGGAATCGGATTGTCTTCGAGCCTGAGCGGAGCCAAACGGGAAGCGGCGCTTGCGCTGATGCAAGCATTCTATACACAAGAGATACAGAGACGGATTGTATACGAAGGCTTAAGAATCCCGTCCATGCGGATTACCATTGATCCGAATAAGACAGGGCCGGTATTTGCACAAGTCATGGAGATGATGGAGAAGAATCAGCAGAGCTTTGTGCCGTATGATAATCTCCTTTCCCCTGAGGTCAAGAAAACATTCCTGAGTGTTATAGAAGAGATGATTGATGGCGGTCTGCAGGGCAATGATGCATTGAAGCAGCTGCAGGCCTCATCGGAACAATACTGGAAATTGATTCGGAGCTCGGCCATTCAATAAGCCTGGGGGGGTCTTTAGATGGGGGTAACACAGGTGAATTATAAAGTGCTGCTGGTGGATGATGAACCGGTCATTCTGCGAAGCTTGAAGGTTGCCATACCGTGGGAAGAACTTGGCCTTACTATTGTTGGGGAAGCGCGGAATGGGGAAGTGGCGCTGCATATGATCGAGGAGACGGAACCTGACATTATCATCAGCGACATCCGCATGCCAGTTCTTGATGGTATTGCATTGATGAAGGAGGTGCTGCCGCGCAGCGGTAAGCTGATCTTTATCTTTATCAGCGGGTACGGGGAGTTTGAGTATGCACGGGAAGCACTGCGCCAGGGGGCATTTGATTATTTGCTGAAACCGATTGATCATGAGGAATTAACCGAGATGCTCACACGGGCCAGAGCAAGACTCGACCATCAGAAGGAGAATGAACAGCTGATGCTCTCGGTACAGACTCTGTCGATGCTGGCCCGTGAGCGGATGTTTGCCGAGTTCACGCTTGGTAATCCGCGTCCGCTTCAGCATCTCAAATGGCTGGAGAACAGTGAGCTGGAGAGCGACTATTTCATGGCGGTGGTCCGGCTGGATCATTACGCCGCTCTGATCGCCGAGTGGAGCGTGGAGGAGAAGCGCCTTTGGCTGTTCGCGGTAAGGAACATTCTGGAAGAGTGGTCGCTAGAAAATGGTGTGTTGTCCGTGTTCCCGTTCTATAACGGTGAATGGATCCTGCTTTTCCCAGGAAACCTTACTACCGGCAGAAAAGAACTTGGCGAACAGTTGATCGAAGGGATCAAAAGATATTCCAAGCTGGAATGTTCAGTGGGGATCAGCCGCATCACACACGGGCTTAATCAATTGAGTACCGTGTACCCGCTTGCTTGCAAAGCTCTGTACCAGCGGTTTTATTCGGGTCAGGCGGGTGTATTCCTCGATGAGGAGTCCTTGCCTGGCGGAAGCCGGGAAGTGAAATATCCGAAGGAGCTGGAGCTTGCCCTGATTGAAAGTATCCGCACCGTAGATCTTGAGCGGATGCTGTCCTTGTTCGATGAATTGTCCAGTTTCATTGAAGCACAGGGATTGCCGCAGGAGCTTGCGGAGAGGCTGATTATTGAGATGATTGTGGTGCTGTACCGGCAGTTTGAACATCTCAATATGCATACTGACTGGTCCTTAGAAGGATTGCTCAGCAGGCTACACGGTCTAGGTACACTTTCAGCTATGATTGCGGCACTGAAGATGGAATTCCGCGAGTGGATGCTGGAGAGCCATAAATCTGCCACCCGTGAGGATGGCCGGAGCATCGTGGAGAAGTCCAAACGGTATATTGAGGCAAATTATCATAAGGATCTCAGCATAGAAGAGGTATCGGAGGTCGCAGATCTGAGCATCAGCCACTTTTGCACCCTGTTCAAACAAATCTCGGGCTATACCTTCCTGGAATACGTAACCCACTGCCGGATGGAGAAAGCCAAATATATTTTGCAGAACAGCAATGTTAAGGTCTATCAGGTTGCACCGCTTGTCGGCTATCAGGATCCGCGTTACTTTACGCAGGTATTCAAGAAAGCCACCGGAAAAACACCTACGGAATACCGTGAATTGAATTCCCGGCAGGCTAATTAGACTTTGCCTTATCACTGATGTTAAGTTTGCCTAACAAAACCGCAGGAGCTGGTCTTGAAGACCTTAGCTGCGGTTTTTTGTTGTATTGGTGGTTGGCTTGATGCTGTCAGGATACATGGAAGGAGCTTTCCCCAAGGAATAAACGGGTTGTTCAGCCTGTCTCCCTGTCATAAGTATGACATTTGTCATACTGTATCATTGATGTTTATGTCTTCCGCAGATGACACATACTTCTCTATAATTAAGTTAGATGAATGTATCCGTGACCGGGCACATCCGAGGAGGAAATGAACAAGATGACTACAAACCAGACATCACAGCTCTCCAGCCTGAAAAAAAGCATGGCCCCTTTTGAAAAAACTAATCAGAGTGCGAGCATCAGACAATTGATCAATACACTCGTTCCGCTGGTACTTTTATGGATGGCAGCCTATTTCAGCCTGTCTGTATCCTACGGACTCACGCTTTTGTTCGCGGTCCCAGCTGCGGGATTCGTGATCCGCACCTTTATTATTTTCCATGACTGCTGCCATGGCTCGTTCTTCAAAAACCGCAAAGCCAATGATATCATCGGCACCATTACGGGCGTACTGACGCTTGTACCCTATCGCCAGTGGAAGCATAGCCATTCCATCCATCATGCCGGGAGCAGTAACCTCGATAAACGAGGAATCGGTGATATCTGGATTATGACGGTAGAGGAGTATATTGCTGCGAAGCCATTGAAGCGCCTGTACTACCGCATTTACCGCAATCCGCTGATCATGTTCGTGGTCGGGCCGATCGCTGTCTTCCTGATTCAGTACCGTTTCAATGCCAAGGGTGCAAGACGCAAGGAGCGGATGAACACTTACTTAACTAATGTTTCTATTGCCGCACTTTATGCTGCATTGATCTGGGCCATGGGCTGGCAGGCTTTTCTGCTGGTACAGTTGCCTGTAGTATTCGTATCCGGCTTTCTAGGCATTTGGCTGTTCTATGTGCAGCATCAATTTGAGGATTCCTACTTCGAGCATGAAGAGGAGTGGAGCTATGTATCAGCCGCTGTGGAAGGCAGCTCTTATTATAAACTGCCTAAGCTGCTGCAATGGATTACCGGTAATATCGGATTTCACCATGTTCATCATCTGAGTCCGAAGGTGCCGAACTATAATCTGGAGCTGGCACACAATGCCTCCACACCGCTGCAGCACGCAACAACGATTACCATCGGAACCAGCCTGAAGGCCCTCCATTTCCGCTTATGGGATGAAGAGAATAAAGGTTTTGTCGGTTTCAGGGAGATCAAGGCGAGAATGAAAGAGCCGAAACCGGGAACAGATGGCCTGAAAGTCATCAAACCCGGATTCCAGGGCGAATAAAATATATAGCAGAGAAAGAAGCAGCCGGAGAACATCAGGCGCTGCTCTTTCTCTTTTTTTGCTGCATATTGTTGGAGGATGCTGGGTTTATGCTAAAATGGGGGTACAAACTTGCTGGCAAAAAGGATGGCTGACATGCAGAAGTGGCATCATATTTTTCACAAAAGTACGGGTCTCAGCCCATATGTATGGGTAGTGTTTTATATTCTCCCGTTTTATTTCATCTTCCGTTCCGCTTCGGTGAATCAGAACCAGTGGGTCTATGGAATCGTTATGATTATGGTCTTTTTCGCCTGCTATGTCCTCTCCTTCAAATCGAAGGGCTGGGTTGTCTATTTCTGGACCAGTGTGCAGATCGTTGTCTCAATTACCATGACTCTGCTGTTCGGATATATGTATTTTGCTTTGTTTATTGCCTTTTTTATCGGGAATATTCAGAAAAGAGCCGGTTTTTTCATTTTGTATTCGATTCACCTGCTGACCACCATCGTAGCTATCAACTATGAGCTGATTACTAGAAACCCTGTATTCATCTCACAGATTCCGTTTGTATTGGTGAGTATGATCGCTGTAGTTCTTCTGCCCGCGACAACGCATAACCGGAACAACCAGGATAAGCTGCAGGGTCAGCTGGAGGATGCCAACAAACGCATTTCTGAACTGGTAATCATGGAGGAGCGGCAACGGATCGCCCGGGATCTGCACGATACACTTGGACAGAAGCTTTCGCTCATCGGCCTCAAAAGTGATCTGGCCGGCAAATTGATTCACAAAAATCCAGCGCAAGCGGTACACGAGATTAATGACGTCCGCCAGACTGCCAGAAGTGCACTCAAGGAAGTCAGGGAAATGGTTACGCAAATGCGCGGAATCCGTCTGGAGGATGAGCTGGTACGTATCCGGCAATTGCTGCAGGCGGCAGAGATTGAATTCACTTTGGAGGGCAGTCCGAGGCTGACGAATACCTCCTTGATTACAGAGAATGTACTGAGCATGTGTCTGAAAGAAGCCATTACCAATGTAGTGAAGCACAGCCAAGCAACACTTTGCCAGGTGCTGATCGAACCGTCACGGACCGACCTGCAGATTAAGGTGAAGGATAACGGTACGGGAATTGAAGGAACCAACCTGTACGATAAGGGACACGGGCTGCAGGGGATGAAGGAGCGGCTTGAATTCGTGAACGGAAGTATGGATGTAGTGCAAGATCAAGGAACGACGCTCGTCATTAAGGTGCCGAATGTCTTTAAGCAACCGGAACTGGAGGTAAAAGAACTATGATCAAAATAGTAATTGCTGAAGATCAGCGCATGCTGCTGGGGGCACTCGCTTCCCTGCTGGATCTTGAGGAAGATATGCAGGTGGTAGGCCGGGCAAGCAACGGTGAGGAGGCCGTCAAGCTCGTGCAGCTGCACCAGCCGGATATTTGTATCATGGATATTGAGATGCCGGCAATGAGTGGTCTTGAGGCTGCGGAGGCCTTGAAGGATTCTGTCTGTAAAATAATGATTCTGACCACCTTTGCACGTGCGGGGTATTTCGAACGTGCTGTCAAAGCCGGTGTGGATGCTTATCTGCTGAAGGACAGTCCAAGTGAAGAGCTTGCGCTCGCGATCCGCAGTGTAATGGCCGGCAAAAGGCTCTATGCCCCCGAACTGATGGATGAGGCCTACAGTAATGAAGCGAATCCTTTGACCCAGCGGGAGAAGGAAGTGCTCGGACTCATTGCCGATGGCAAAAATACGAAAGAGATCGCCAGCCAGCTCTACATCACAACCGGAACAGTACGCAACTACATATCTGTAATACTCGACAAGCTTGACGTAGGCAACCGGATTGAAGCGATTACCCGATTTAAGGAAAAGGGCTGGTTTAAATAAGAATGCAGAATAACAATGTAGAATAACAACGGGGACTCGATGAGTCTCTTTTTTTGTATCTACTTCTGTCAATATTCTTGCATTGACGTGACTTTATTCCTGTTTTTCAGGAGGAACCATATGCCGGATTGGAACCGGTGGATATTTTTGCTAAGATAAATGCAAACATGTGATCTTATCCCTTAATCTGGGTAATGACGTAATGAAGTACATGTGTGCAAATAACACAATATATCAGCTGATCTGCCACCTAATTCAGTCGGGAGGACAACTAATTTGCCTGAACTAACATCATCCTATGTAGATTCGCTCGCACCCAATGCCGCTGCCATTAAGAATGGCCAGGGTCTGGTGCGCAAGAAGAGCTTCGTACAGCTGCATGTTTCAGAGAATGGAGAGTTGCTCTTTGGTCAATGCGCCGGGAGCGGTAAAACCCCTTACGAATGCTCTGTGGATTTTATTACCCCTGAAAGTCCGGTGTTCCGTTGTACCTGTCCCAGCCGCCAGTTCCCTTGCAAGCACACCTTGGGCCTTCTTTATGCTTATGTGGATGGGCAGGCTTTCTCGCCAGCACCTGTGCCGGAGGATGTTGCCTCCAAACGTGAGAAGGCGGAGAAACGGGTAGAGAACAAGGCGAAGCAGACGGCCGAGGGTGCCGAGAGTAAGCCAAAGAAGGTCAACAAGTCTGCATTGAAGAAAAAAATAAACGCACAGCTCGAGGGACTCGATCTGCTGGAAAAGCTTGTGCTGTCTCTGATCCGTGGCGGATTATCCACCATCGACAACAAGACACTCAAAACCATACAAGAGCATGTGAAGCAGCTTGGTAATTACTATTTATCGGGAGCGCAGACACAGCTGCGCAGGTTTGCTCTGCTGCTGGGCAAGGGAGAGGACAGAGAAGAGGGTTATACATATGCCATGGAGCAGTTAACGCGGCTGCATGCTTTTATCAAGAAAGGCCGGATTTATCTGACAGCCAGAGCCGAGGACCCGGAGCTTGCACTCGATCATGAATCTTCGATTGATGAATGGCTGGGACATGCATGGCAGCTTTCGGAGCTTAAGGAGTATGGGCTGGTGAAGGAAAACGTGGAGCTAATGCAGCTTGCGTTCTATAGTTACGATGATGCTGCCCGGCAGGAGTTCGTAGATGTAGGCTACTGGCTGGAGACCGCTAGCGGCGAGATTCACCGGACTGTGAATTACCGTCCTTATAAAGCTGCCAAGCTGATGCGGGAGGAAGACAGCTTTTTTGAGCTTGCCTGTATTCCGCTGCTGTACACTTACCCGGGAGATATGAATGTCAGGGTGCGTTATGAAGAACTGACATCAAGAGCTGTAAGTGATGCAGATCTTGAACAAGTCTTGGCAAAAGCTAGCCGTTCTTATGCTGAGACGCTCAAGAAGGTCAAAAATCAATTGAAGAACCCTTTAAGTGATAAAACCCCAGTTGTATTACTTCATGCATCCAGCCTCGGTGTGACCGAAAACGGCCAGTATGTGATCACGGATGAATCTGGAGCCGGGCTGGTATTGGAAGACATTCCTTCGTTGCCTCAGGGCACCCTTGAGCTGCTCCCGTTCCTGCCTGCATCTGCTCTGAAGGATTGCTGCATGCTGGTGATGTTCGAGCATCTGCTGGATCAGGGGCGCCTGGTAGCTCAGCCGTTATCCCTGATCCAGGGTGGGTCGATTACCCGGCTATTGTACTAACTGTCTATAAATATCATATACGTTCTTATATATCCTATAGGGGGACAGTCCATGAGTACAGCATTATTGCAAGAGCTTCACCAAGAGGTCAGAAGATTATATATCGCCGGCAGTGATCTGGCCGCAGGTGATTTCCGCCTAAAACGGCTGCTGCCGCAATTTCAACAGCTTGGCGAGCGGGCTGCAGTGTTCAAAAGGCTCGGGGAAGGCATTGCCTCTCTGCTGGAGCCCGGGGACGGGCAAGGAATGCAGGCCGCGACCCGGCTGCAGGAGCTGACGCTGCTGCTGGAATCGGTGCTGTATACCCAAGGGGTTACTGCACCAGAAGGCACTCCTGGTGAGCTTCGCAGCCGTAATCTTTTGCTGGAGACCAAACATCCTTACCGTAAGCTCGCCGCAGTACGGCAGGCGCTCACTACCACCGGGAGCGGCAGATATGAGATTGTAATTGAGGCTTTTAAGGAGGGGATGTTTCAGGATCTTCGTCTGCTTCCGCTCGCGATTGCGGCACTCAATGATCCTTATTCCGAGATCGCCGAATACAGTATGTCGGAGATTCTCCCGGCCTACGGTCCTGACATTACCGGCTATCTGATCGAAAATCTGAATATCACCGGCGGTAAAAGTGAAGTCCGCAAGCTGAAGACCATCGCCAAGGCGGGAGGAACGGAAGTGCTTGAAGAGATCTTTCATGCTGCTGAAACCGGCAGTGACGAGATCCGGGCCGCTGCTATTGAATGCCTTGGCACACATGAAGCTTACCTGCCAGCCCTGCTGGAGTGGAGTACCGATAAGAAAAAAGTGATCCGCGAAGCTGCGTATAAAGCACTGGCTGCAGGCGGTTCACCACAAGGTGAAGAACGTCTGTATGAAGCTTTTTCGGGCAAAAAAGACCGGGAGCTAGCTGCAGATGCTATAGTGCACAGTTCTTCAGCAACACTATTTGAAAAGCTGTCAGTACTATATAACAAAGAGTTGCATGAAGCGCCGCAGGAGAATGTGGATAAGAAGCATACGGAGGAAGTATGGAACAGAATCCGGCCGTTTGCGACGGTTCTTTCCGGACAGCGGAATTCGCAGTTGGATGAGCTCTACAGCTATGTAATCCAGGAATATAGACGGTTTGCTTCCCTGGGCTTTACGACTGTAATTAATGAAGCCGCGTGGTATAAACAGAGAGCCGCTTCGGAATCGGCTTTTGAGGAGCTGCGACAGCTGGAAAAACTTGATTCCCGCTATTTCCCGCACTTTTTCCGCGCAGCCCAGCAGCTGATGTCACCTGAGGAGCTCTACAGACAATTTGGCGGCACGCTGATAAACAAGCTAAAAGCTGTAGTCACAAAGGATTCTGCGCAGCGTAACAAGCTGCTTATGGATACAATTATGCAGCAGGTTATGAATGTAGAGGAAATATGGTATGACGCAGTCTGGGACCCGCAGAGGGAGCGTCCATACCGTGAGATGGGAATGCTCTCCCCCGAAAAAATCCAGGCCGCATGGGACCCTCGTTGGTTGGATTTGTTCATACATCGGGATGTGACCGAGCTGGTATGCGCTTTTGCCCGACCGGATCATGAAGAATCCCGCAGCTATCTGCTGAATAAATTGAGCGATCAGAGCAGCCAGCAGAAAAAGCAGCGGAATCATGACTTTATGGCGAATATCTTTACAGGTCTGGCGCGTTCTGGGATGCCGGATTCTGAACTGAATGAGCTGCAGATATCGGCAATGGAAAATGAGAAGGGCTATAGTCCCTACAGATTTGAATATGCCCAATTCCAGCAAATGCTGAAGTTTCCCGTAAGCTTCATCAGCCGTCTGGAAGCACTTCTCCCGAATCTGAGGTACTACGAAAGCCGTGCGCAGCTGGAATATGTGATCAATCAGCTTCGCAGCCAGGAATAATCATGAGCGGTCTAATCAAAGGAGAGATATCCATGTCAACGGAACAAGAACACCTTCAGGATTATATGCGTCTGCCGGCAGAGGTATTGTATCAGGAAGAGCTGGAGGCGCTGCGTAAGGAGGATAAAGGTAATATTCCGGCCGGATGGCAGATGTCACCGCGCTCGGTGCTGACCTTTATCGCAGGCGGAAAGGCTGGCAAAAAGGTGATTACCCCTAAATACATTGGCAACACGCGCCTGATTGAGATGGCCGTAGCCACCCTGGTCACCGACCGCGCACTGCTGCTGATCGGGGAGCCGGGAACGGCAAAATCCTGGCTGTCGGAGAACCTGGCAGCGGCCATCTATGGCAACTCTGGACTTGTTGTACAGGGCACGGCCGGCACCAGTGAAGAGCATGTTCGCTATTCATGGAATTATGCCATGCTGCTGGCTAACGGCCCAACCCCGGAAGCACTGGTCAAAAGCCCGATTATGCGGGCTATGGAGGATGGCGGGATTGCCCGGTTCGAAGAGATCTCCCGCTGTGCTTCGGAGGTGCAGGATGCGTTGATCTCCATTCTCTCGGAGAAGACGATCTCCGTGCCGGAGCTTGGTAAGGAAACGGGTGCGCGCAAGGGCTTTTCCATTATAGCCACTGCCAATACGAGAGACCGCGGTGTCAACGAAATGTCGGCTGCACTGAAGCGGCGCTTCAATATTATCGTGCTGCCTGCACCGACGGATATTGAAACCGAGTTGTCGATTGTGAAGAAGCGGGTTGCTGAGATTGCATCCTCCTATAATCTTGGGGCTTCCGTTCCTGCGGATGAGGCGCTG
The DNA here is from genome assembly GCF_056121505.1 of Paenibacillus sp. LS-5. NCBI lineage: Bacteria > Bacillati > Bacillota > Bacilli > Caryophanales > Paenibacillaceae > Paenibacillus > Paenibacillus sp. LS-5. The sequence continues at coordinate 147,488 of NZ_JBWAVA010000001.1, forward strand.
CTCAAGGTGGTTACGATCTTCCGGGAGCTGCGCAGCGGCATGACGCTGGATAAGAAGGAGAAGGTGAAAACACCGGCTGGGGTGATCTCCACGGCTGAGGCCATCTCCCTGCTGACGAACAGTATGGCGCTTGCAGCCAGCTTCGGTGATGGTGAGCTGACAGAACGCGACCTTGCTGCAGGACTTCAAGGAGCAGTGGTAAAGGACGATGACAAGGATAAGCTGGTCTGGAAAGAATACCTGGATAATGTGATGAAGAAAAAAGGAGCAGAATGGCGCGGACTTTACCAGGCCTGTAAGGAGCTGAACGAGTGAAAGCGACCGCTGAAGCCGGGGTGAATATTTTCGGAGTGCGTCACTTGTCTCCGGGCGGCGCGAAGCATCTGCTGGAATATCTGAATGAGCTTCAGCCAACGGCGGTGCTGATCGAAGGCCCAAGTGATGCCACGGATGAAATCCGCCATTTGACGCATCGTTCAACCCAACCTCCCGTTGCTATATTGGCTTTCACGGAAGAGCTGCCGGTTCGGACTGCACTGTGGCCTTTAGCGGTCTATTCCCCTGAATATCAGGGGATGAAATGGGCCAGGGATCATGGGGCGGATGCAGCATTTATTGATCTTCCTTCCTCGGTTATTCTGAGTCTGCAGGATGCCATGAGACGGGAAAGTCTATCCGTACAGCAAGTGAAGCCAGAAGTGAATGAGACGGGAGAGCCGTCTACGGAAGCGATTAAGGAAGAAGAGTCGGTGTATAGCCGGATTGCTCGGCTGGCCGGTGAACATGATTATGATATGTACTGGGAGCGTAATTACGAACACAACGCAAGTACCGGAGCTTATCGTGCGGCGATTCTTTCATTCTCCGCCGAGATGCGCTTACTGTCGGAAGGCCGGGAGCAGCTTGAGCAGCCGAAGGAGCACGCTTATAACGCGCTGCGCGAAGCCTATATGCGGCGGCAGATCCGGGAGAAAATCGCTGAGGGCCATGCGCCGGATAAGATCGTGGTCATTTGCGGAGCATATCATGCTTCTGCGCTTACCGATCTGTCAGAACCCCTGGATGATAAGCAACTGGCGGGTCTGCCTTCACGCAGTACCAAGCTGACACTGATGCCATATTCGTATTACAAGCTCTCGACAAAGTCTGGCTACGGGGCAGGGAATGGAGCACCACATTACTTTGAAATGATGTGGGAGACCATGGAGGCCGGGCGGCCGGAGGAGCTGGCGCATCTTTATTTGTCCACGCTTGCGGGCTATTTGCGCAGCAGCGGAACCCACCGCTCCACGGCTGAGGTAATCGAGGCGGTACGCCTGGCCGAGTCGCTGGCTGCGCTGCACGGCGGTAGTGCGCCTACCCTGCGTGATTTGCGCGATGCTGCTCAGACTCTTCTTGGCCACGGTGAATTATCTGTCATTGCCGATGCCCTGGCTAGAGTGGATGTGGGGACAGCCATCGGGCAACTGGCTGAAGGTGTCAGTCAGACCCCCATTCAGGACGATCTGAACCGGCTGCTGAAGCGATATAAGCTGGAGAAGTATAAATCTACCGTAGCCAGTGAACTATCGTTAGACCTGCGGGAGAACCGCAGAGTAACTCGTGAGGAAGCAGCGTATCTGGATCTGAACCGGTCTGTTCTCTTCCATAGACTGCAGCTGCTTGGCATATCTTTTGCCAAGAATAGGCCCAGTGGACAGGATGCGGCCACCTGGGCAGAATACTGGATCATCCAGTGGACCCCGGAGGTCGAGATTCAGGTTGTCGAATCGACCCTGCTGGGAGAAACGATCGAAGTGGCTGCCGCCTATGTACTGCGTGAGAAGCTGCAGGCTTGCCGGTCTATCGCCGAAGCCTCGGTGCTCATACGAGTCGCCTGTGAATGCGGTTTGACGGCACAGATGGAGGAAGCCAGCCGTGTACTTCAGAGTCTTGCTGTAGACAGCCGCGATGTAGTTGGTATTGCTGCAGCAGCCCGTGAACTGGCCACCATTATCGGCTTTGGCGACATCCGTAAGGTGGATACCGTGCCTCTAAGACCACTGTTGGAAGAACTATTCCGGCGGGGATGCCTGTTCCTGCTCGATGCTAGTGGCTGCAATGATGAGGCCGCCGGGCAGATGATTGTGGCTATGAATGAACTGAACGGAATATCTCTGGACCACAGTGAGACGGTGGATGAACCGCTGTGGCTGAAGGAATTGCTGCATCTGTCGGAGCAGGATAACCGTAACCCGAGACTCTCCGGGTTCGCCTGTGCCATTCTAATGGAGCGTGGGGCGATCACTGCTGAGGAGGTTGCTTCGGAAGTCTCCCGCCGCTTGTCTCCCGGCATCCCGGCCGATCTGGGGGCTGGCTGGTTCGAAGGCCTGTCCATGCGTAACCGGTATGGACTGCTGTCAAGAATGAGCCTCTGGGAGCAGTTGAACGAATATATTAATGCGCTCGAAGATGATGAATTCAAGCGGGCGTTGGTGTTTCTGCGCCGGGCATTCAGCACTTTCTCGCCAAGGGAGAAGACGATGATCTCCGAGCTGCTTGGCGAACTGTGGGGTGTGGATACGGAGCAGGCAGCAGAGATCCTTACCGGAGAATTGAAGGAGGATGAAGCCAAGATGCTGGACGATTTGAATGATTTTGACTTCGGGGATTTCTAGATGACGAATGATATTAAGCAAGAGAGCACAGTTACCCGTTGGCGTCTGATCTTGGGACAGGAAGCCGAGGCATCACTCGCAGCTTATGGCGAAGGCGGCCAGCTTAGCCTGACTGAAGAGGAGCTGATTATGGACTCAGCACTTGCCGCTATCTATGATGAGACAAACGGAGGAAGCAGCTCCGGTAATTCTCCTGCCGGCCGGGGTAAAGGAGCAGGGACCGGTCATGCCGCCCTGAATCTCTCGAAATGGCTTGGTGATGTGCGCAGCTACTTCCCGGAGGATGTCGTATCGATCATCCAGAGCGATGCCATGGAGCGCCGGGGCTGGAAACAGCTGCTGTTCGAGCCGGAACTGCTAGCTGCGGTGAAGCCGGATATCCAGCTGGTAGGCACGCTTTTGTCATTGAAGGGGAAAATTCCTGAAAAAACAAAAGATACCGCAAGAATGCTGGTTCAAGCTCTGGTTGATGATCTGGTTAAGCTGCTTGAAACCGATATCCGCCGTGCTGTTACCGGGGCGCTGAACAAGCGGCAGCATTCTCCACTGCCTTCGCTAAGTGGGCTCGACTGGAAGCGGACCATTCAGCGGAATCTGAAGCACTACGACCAGGAGCGGCGAATCATTATTCCTGAGCGGTTTTATTATTTTGACCGGGCCAGACGTAGCAAGGAATGGACAGTTATCGTTGATATTGACCAGAGCGGTTCGATGGCCAGCTCTATTATCTGGGCTTCGGTCATCGGGTCCATCTTCGCCAGCATTCCGGCGCTGAATACCAGGGTGGTTGTTTTTGATACCGAGGTAGTGGATTTGACGGAACAATGTGCGAATGATCCGGTGGATATGCTGTTCGGGATTCAGCTAGGCGGCGGAACGGATATCCATAAGTCGGTAAAGTATTGCGAGCAGTTCATTGAAGAGCCGAAGAAAACGCTGTTTATTATCGTCTCGGATCTGTATGAGAACGGGAACCAAGCTGGGCTTGTGCGCCGGATGCGTGATCTGCGCGAGTCGGGAGTCCGCACAATGACCCTGCTCGCCTTGTCGGATGAAGGCAAGCCCTCCTATGATGAGCGGCTGGCTGGCCAGTTGTCACGCGATGGCACTCCTTGTTTCGCCTGTACTCCGGCTCTACTGCCTGCGCTTGTGGAAGGGGCGCTTAAGGGGCAGGATCTTGGCGAACTGGCGAAACGCCTGGGCGCTTCATAACACCGATAATTTTTTCCAAAAGCCTCTTCTTTACAATCACATATTGTGTAAGCTGCATATATCATTTATAATCGGTTATTAAAAAGCACCTATCGAAGGCGCTGCTTGAAAGGAAATGAAATTCTTATGTCAAGTAAGTTGAGAGCGGGTATCGTCGGGGGTACCGGAATGGTAGGCCAGCGTTTTATCGCATTGCTTGAGAATCATCCCTGGTTTCAAGTAACGGCTATTGCCGCAAGTGCGAACTCGGCAGGTAAAACTTATGAAGAATCGGTCAAGAACAGATGGAAGCTCTCCACTCCTATGCCTGAGGCGGTCAAAAGCATCATGGTTCAGGATGCCTCCAAGGTGGAGGAAGTAGCTGCAGATGTAGATCTGATCTTCTGCGCCGTCGATATGAAAAAAGAAGAGATTAAGGCGCTGGAAGAAGCATATGCGCGTACTGGAACTCCTGTGATTTCCAATAACTCCGCACACCGCTGGACGCCTGACGTTCCTATGGTGATCCCTGAGATCAATCCTGAGCATCTGGAAGTCATTGCCCAACAGCGCAAACGTCTGGGTACAGAGACTGGATTCATCGCGGTTAAGCCTAACTGCTCGATTCAGAGCTACATGCCTACACTGCATGCGCTTAATGATTTTAAGCCGTCCAAGGTGGTGGTGACTACCTATCAGGCGATCTCCGGTGCAGGCAAAACCTTTACCGACTGGCCGGAAATGGTGGACAACGTCATTCCCTATATCGGTGGTGAAGAAGAGAAGAGTGAGCAGGAGCCGCTACGGATCTGGGGTAATGTGACAGACGAAGGTATTGTGAAAAGCGAACAGCCTGTTATTACGACACAATGTATCCGTGTGCCTGTTGCTGACGGTCATATGGCTGCAGTGTTCGCCTCCTTTGAACAGAAGCCGTCCAAGGAAGAGATTCTTGAACGCTGGAACAGCTTTCAAGGCCGTCCGCAGGAACTTGGTCTTCCAAGTGCGCCCAAACAGTTCATTACCTATTTTGCAGAGGAAAATCGTCCTCAGACGCAACTGGACCGTGATATCGAGAATGGTATGGGTATCTCTGCAGGCCGTCTCCGCGAAGATTCATTGTACGACTACAAATTCGTCAGTCTGTCCCACAATACGGTAAGAGGCGCAGCCGGAGGCGCGGTATTAATCGCTGAACTGCTCAAAGCAGAAGGCTACATTAAACCGAAAAAGTAATCTGCATTTCTATATAATTTGGAGTAGTAACAGCCTGCCGGATCTGCCCCGGCAGGCTGTTTGCGTATTTTCCTGACATATGGTGCATGGTAATGGTAAGATAGATGGAAGCAAGGCGAAAACTGATTACTGACGGAGTGATATTGTGGCAAAAAGTAAAGGCGGCGGCACAGGCAGAGGAACAGGCAGCAAAGGCTGGACCCGCTGGAACAAAACGGCGAAACCTGTGAAACCAAAAGGCGGACCCTCCGGGGGACCTGGCGGCAAAGGTACGGGTGCAGCCAAGAGCAGCAACGCAAAACAAACCGGGAGCGGCAAGTAAAACGGCCGGATGCCAATAGATCATCAAGGGGCATCTGATTTGGAATGGCTACTTCGATTCAAATCAGATGTTTTTTCTATTTAACTTGCAGGAGTGCGAAATCTAATATGAGAATCAATAAATACATAAGTGAGACAGGTGTGTATCCAAGACGGGAAACAGACAGATTAATTGCGGCTGGAAGGATTACGATTAATGGCCGTCCTTGTGCAAAAGGTGCGGAGGTTAAGCCGGGAGACATTGTAGCTGTAGATGGAGAGCGGATAACAACGGTGAAAGGTGCCCCCGTCTATCTTGCACTTAACAAACCGGTGGGCATCACCTGCACATCCTCACGTGAGGTGGAGGGGAATATCATTGATTTTGTGGGATATCCTTCGCGGGTGTTTGCCATCGGCAGGCTGGATAAACATTCCGAGGGACTGATCCTGCTGACCAATGACGGTGCGATCGTGAACCAAATGATGCGTTCGGAGAACGGGCATGAGAAGGAATATGTGGTTACCGTAGACAAACCCGTTACCGATGAGTTTTTGCAAAAAATGTCCGCTGGCGTAGATATCCTGGGCACCCGGACCAAATCATGTGAGACCAGCCGTGTTAGCGAATGCGAGTTTCGGATTATACTCACCCAAGGGCTGAATCTGCAGATCCGCCGCATGTGCAAGGAATTAGGGTACAGAGTGCTAAGGCTGGAGCGGATCAGGATAATGAATATATCCTTAAGCGGACTGGAGAGAGGGCAGTGGAGACATCTGGAGCAAAAAGAGTTGACAGAGCTTCTTGGAATGCTGAGCGGTAACCCGTCTTCTATATAAAAATTAGAGTGATAGAGGAGGACTATGTCATATGCGATTTGTGAATCTTACTCTCATTTTATTGATGCTGACCCTAGCCGGGTGCTCATCCACATTACCGCTTTCCACACCGGCAGTGTCGTCGCTTCCTTCTCCAGAAGTCTCTCCAGAATCGTTCCCACGGATCGAGGATCAGTATCCCGGTTATGTACATAAGGACTCTTTTGAACTGAACAGTCAGAACTTTGAAGTCTACTACTGGAATAACGGCGAATTTGATTATACACAGTTTTTGATCGCTAAGAACCGCGAGATCGTGTTCGATAGTCAGCAAGCCGCATTAAAACCAGAGGGCGGAATGATTAGTGATCGCAAGGAAGATGTTTGGGCAAAAGCACTCCTGCAGAACAGCCGGCCCACCTTTCAATTCGAGCTGGCTGATAATCGTCCCGAGTCAGCAACGATAGTAATTGAGGAGATTGATGGCGAGTTTCAGGTTACAGTAAATGATAATGTGCTGCTGATCTTTGAGGATGTGGATCAGGATGGACAGCCGGAGCTGTTAGCCAGTCCTTATTCCGGTCAGGTGCCGCTGGGTCCTGCATTATTCGCAGTATATGAACTCAGGGGCAACCAGTATGTTCCCGATAAGTACAGAACATTGCAATATTATGAGGATCAGCTGCCACATCTGGAACAGAACTTCAAGACTGACCCTACGGAAAGCAATTTAGAGGCATTGCTTGATGTCTATCTGATCCTGGAGAGGATAGATAAGGCGCAGGCAAAGTTCCCGGAGTTCTATAAATGGGCAGGACAGACTGCCGGGGATGGAGGTTTTGTGGACACTTACAAGCGGCGCATCCAAGAGGGTTCCTATGATCAGATCGACGGATGGATGAGCAAGCTCACACCACTGAAACACTCTCATCCTTCATCGTCATTATAAATAATCCGCAACAGTCCCGCTTCTTAGATGGACTGTGCGGATTTTTTGTCATACATTTATTTACATTAAGCCAGCGCTTTGGGTTCGAACTGTTTGTCATATAAATCCCTGTAGACTCCGTTAATCTCAAGCAGCGACTCATGTGTCCCTTTCTCAACGATCGCACCGGCCTTCATCACGAGAATTTGGTCCGCCGCCATGATAGTGGAGAGCCGGTGGGCGATGACGATGCTGGTCTTGCCCTGAAGCAGGGAATGCATGGCTTGCTGGATATAATATTCGGAGGCGGTGTCCAAGGAGGAGGTGGCTTCATCCATAATAATGATCGGCGGATTCTTCAGCAGCACCCGGGCGATGGAAATCCGCTGCTTCTCGCCTCCAGACAGCTTGATGCCCCGGTTGCCTACAACTGTATCGTATCCCTCCGGGAAACTCATAATGAAATCATGGATATAGGCTGCCTGGCACGCGGCGATCATCTCAGCATCACTAGCCCCATCCTCTGCATACATCAGGTTATCCCGGATCGTTCCATTGAATAGATAGGTATCCTGTGTTACGAGGCCAATCTGTGACCGCAGGGAATCCAGCGTGAAGTCGCGGATCTCGCTACTGCCGATTGTGATCGATCCTGAATCCGTATCATAGAGGCGCGGAAGAAGGTTGGTGACGGTAGTTTTCCCGGCGCCGCTGGGACCGACGAGTGCAGTCAAGGTTCCCGCAGCAGCAGTGAACGAAATTCCGTGCAGCGCTATTTTATCCGCCTGGTAGGCAAAAGAAACCTCATGAAATCCGACGTCCTTGCCAACTGCGCTTAAGGCCCTGGCCTCCGGCTTATCAACAATCTGAGGTTTCATGTCAAAATAGTCAAAGATCCGTTCAAACAACGCCGCAGATCGTTTGATATCCACATAGAGATTCGTCATTTGCATCACGGGACCGTAGAGTCTCCCCAGCAGGGCTACAAAGGCTACGATTGCCCCTACAGATAAATCTCCCTGAATGAACAGATAGCCGCCATATAAGTAAATCAGCAAGGGTCCAATACTGGTGAAGGTGGACAGAACCATCATGAACCAGCGTCCGGCCATAGATTGACGGATTTGCAGGCGGGTGGCTTCGGAGTTGATGGTCTGGAATTTCGCGTATTCCGAAGATTCTTTGGTGAACAGTTTCATAAGGAGATACCCGCTAATGCTGAGTGTCTCCTGGATAATCTGATTCTGATCAGAGATTTTTTCCTGGGTCTGCTTGGCCAGCTTCCAGCTAATACTGCCCATCTTGCGGGTTGGGACGATGAATAATGGGATCACAATCATGCCGAGCAGCGCCAGCTTCCAGTTCATGATGAACAACGTAACTCCAGTGGAGACAAGAATGAACAGATTGCTGGCAAAATTGACTACTGTGCTGCTGAACACACCCTGCACACCGGAAATGTCACTCGTCATCCGCGTTATGACTTCACCTTGCTGCACCCCGGAGTAGAACTGCAGAGGCATTTTTTGCAGATGGCGGTACATCTGATTTTTCATATCGTAGACAATGTGCAGTGAGATAAATGAATTCAAATAATTCTGCAGTACACCCAGCAGGCCGGACACGATAGTTGTACCGAGTGAAGCAAAAACGAGCAGAGTGAGCAGCCGCAGATTTTTATCCGGAAGCGCCTGATCGATAATCTGCTGAATGAACAGGGGAGGCAGGAGTCCAAGCACAGCGGTTACCATTAGTACAGCCATAACGAGTAGAGTTTGTTTCCAGTAGGGTATGAAAAATTTCGCGATGCGCAGCAGGAGAGCTTTGCTGAGATTAGTTTTGCGTGCGTCATCATCGAAATTCAATCGGCCATGGGGGCCCCCCGGTCCAAAACCTCGGGACATTTACATCACCAGCTTCTCTTGATTTAGGGATTCAGTTGCAGCAACAGCTGCTTGTTCATATGAATGAGCTGCGTCAGCTCATTCTCGTTGAATTGCTCCAGGGCATCCCCGAGTACTTTATGGGACCAGGCCTCCTCGTTATACCGCAGGCATAATGCTTCGCCTTCAGCGGTGAGATACAGCTTAGTCTCTCTGCGGTCCAGCTCCGACACTACACGGGTGACCAAGCCTTTAAGTGCCAGAGCATCAATGTGCAGACTAACCCTGCTTTTGTTAAAAATCATACGTTCTGTGACATCCTTCTGGGTCTGACCCGGATGCTGTAGAAGGGAATTGAGGATGCCGAATTGATGGACGGTCAGCCCAAGGTCCGCCGCGCTTTGATGTGCCAGCTTCTTAAGCTGGCGTGCTACTGCAAAAAACGATTGATACACTTCTATGGTCTGCTCACGATCAGCCATCCTGCACCCCGCTTTGAATAAAAGTTATCATTGTAAACTGTTTATAAAGTAAACTAATAATACAGCAAAGTCAAGAACGAGTAATATTGACTAAACTGTCTGCAGGCTTAATATGGAAAGGTGTAGAGCAGCTAAACCCCTCAGGAAGGAGAGTACATAATGAAAAAGGAACTATGCCAATATGAACACTGCGGCACAATCATCACGATACGGGAGGCAGACCCTGCAGATGCCCGATTGCTGCCACAACTCCGGCTGCAAATCGATGGAGAGACTGAGAATTTAGATAGGGAACAAGGGGAGGCTTTCATTGATGCAGTGGGGTTCGAACAGCTTATCCAAGATGATGCAGCTAACCCCAAACACCTTTTTTTAGTGGCAGAGGTAGACGGCAGGCTGGCTGGATTCTCCAGATGTGAGGGGAGTAGCTTGAAGCGTTTGTCTCATCAAGTGGAATTTGGAATAGGCGTACTGAAGGAGTACTGGGGAGTTGGCATTGGCCGCCAGCTACTGGCCGCCTCCATTAACTGGGCGGAAGCCAGTGGCATTCGCAAAATCACATTGAAAGTGCTGGAAACCAATATCCAGGCAATCACACTCTATCAGAAGCTGGGATTTGAAGTGGAAGGCCTGCTGAAGAACGATAAGCTGCTCTCTGACGGTAGGTATTACCACACTATTGTAATGGGGAGATGGCACTGAAGATTCTTGTTGATATATAAAAAGCACAACGCCGAGTGAAGAAGGGCTGTTGTGCCTTTTTTGTTAAATTACCTACAGGAACTTTCGTGCTGCAACGCTGATGTTGTCTGCTCCGGCGATCGCTGAGATTATGGCGATTCCATCGGCTCCGGCTTTCATTACAGGTACTGCATTGTCCGCAGTAATACCGCCGATTCCAACCAGGGGAATGGTAAGTCCGCTTCGGCGCAGCTTTTCTATCACAGCGGTTCCCTGGACCGGCTCAGCATCATCCTTGGATGAGGTGGGATAGACCGGTCCGACGCCCAGATAATCGGCTCCGTCGGCGATAGCCTGTTGAGCTTCTTCCAGGGTGTGGGCGGAGACGCCGATGATTTTGTGTGCTCCCAGCCGCTCACGGATAGAACGTGCCGGCTCATCCTCCTGCCCGACATGAACACCGTCCGCATCCAGGGCAATCGCCAGCTCAATATCATCGTTAACGATAAAGGGTACCTGGTACTCCCGGCAGCACCGCTGGAGCTGCCGGGCAAGCTCAACATATGCCTGGCCTGTAATAGCGGCACTGCCTTTTTCACGATACTGGAACAAGGTTATCCCGCCGTCAATCGCTTCAGTGAGTGTTTCCAATGGATCTTTCCGGCAGTTTACACTACCCATAATGAAATACAGCTTCAGCATTCTGCGCATCCGCTCACTCTCCATCCGCTGCATCAGCGTTTCCCCCTCAGTCTGTTCTGGTAGGCGAAGTGATTCGTCGGACCGTGTCCCAAGCCTATATTCAAGCCGTCTTCAATGGCTGCATGGATAAAATCCTTGGCCGTACGGATTGCCTCTGAGAACGGGAGCCCTTGCGCTAACCCGGACGTGAGAGCAGCTGAATAGGTACAGCCGGTTCCATGGGTATGTTGCGTTGCAATACGCGGACTTTCCAGATAAGTGAACTTCACTCCATCATAGATAAGGTCAGTCACCATGTGATTATCTTCATCATGACCGCCCTTAAGGACCACATATCGCGGTCCCATGGCATGAATAAGTATGGCTGCTGCTTCACGGTCAGTCATGCCGGATATCCTCATTCCGGTCAGGATTTCGGCTTCAGGGATATTCGGTGTTGCAGCCAAGGACAATGGCAGCAGATGGGTGATCAAAGCCTGCACGGCTTCTTGCTGAAGCAGGGGGGAACCGCCTTTGGCGACCATGACCGGATCAACGACCAGATGATCCCAGCCATAGTGCCGGACCTTGCCTGCTACCACACGGATAATTCCGCTGCTGAACAACATGCCGGTTTTGACGGCATCCGGTCTAAGATCGGTTCCGATGGAATCAAGCTGGGTAGCAACGGCATCCACTTCAAGAGGATATACACCTTGTACACCTAAGGTGTTCTGTGCAGTTACTGCGGTAAGGGCGGACATGCCGTATACCCCCAGCTCCTGAAAGGTTTTCAGATCGGCCTGAATACCAGCTCCGCCTCCGGAGTCGGAACCGGCAATGGTTAATGCCTTGAATACTTTTTTTTCTGTAGACTCTGTCATTACGGGTTCTCCTTTGGTTAAGCAGTTATCGTTGTTCCAGTTGCTGTACACGGGAGCGCTCTGCGTATACTTCAGGTGTAACGAGAGCCAATTGATTCAGGAATTCGATCTGGAAGCTGCCAATTCCCTGCTGGCGCGTCCGGTCCGCTGCGATTTCGGCAGCAACTCCATAGAAGGACAAGGCTTCTACCGCTGCTTCCAGCCAGGCTCCGCCACTTGCTGCCAGGAATGCACCAACGACTGCACTGAGCAGGCAGCCGGTGCCGGTAACCTTGGTCAGAACAGGATGTCCGTTACTGACTACATAGGTGGTAACGCCATCCGTGATGACATCCTCTTTTCCGGTGATAATCACCACACATTTAAGCTTCAGCGCAGCTTTTACAGCAAGTGCTGCCACATCACCATCTCCGCTTCCGGCATCCACCCCTTTAATGCTCCAGCTCTCGCCTACAACATGGGCCACTTCAGCGACATTGCCGCGCAGTGCGGTAATCTGCATTTGGTTGACCAGCTTATGGGTAACACTGGTACGGTAAGCGGTAGCCCCGGCACCCACAGGGTCTAGCACGACCGGCACGTTATGCAGATTAGCCGCCTTACCGGCAAGCAGCATCGAATCAATGGCATAGTCATTAAGGGTGCCGATATTCAGCACCAAAGCTCCCGACATAGCGGCAATATCTGCGACTTCTTCATGTGCATCCGCCATAAAAGGGGAAGCCCCCAGTGCAAGCAGCCCGTTCGCGCTAAAGTTCGCGACCACAATATTCGTAATGTTGTGCACTAGCGGATTGCTGTCCCGCACCTTGGATAAAAAAGACATGATGATTCCTCCTAAAATATATTTGAGTGATCCTTCCTTAAATTCCCCATCACAAGTTAATAAAAGCTTCTCCGGTCTTCACCTTGCTATTTAGTAGACCGTTATCACTCAGCCAGTTCTGTACCTTTTCCCACGATGCAGGGTCCTGATAGCCAAACGGCTCATTCCCGGCGTCCATCAGGGGCAGCAACAGATTCAGGCTTTTGGACTCAATGCTTTTGTCGAGTGGAGCCGTAGCATCTTCGTGAGCCAGCAGAAGATCAAGCGCCTCTTGCGGATGGTCTGCCACGAATTGTTGTCCTTTACGTGCTGCATGGATGAACTTCTGAATGTAACCTTCCGAATTCTGCAGACCCAGGTCACTAGCAATCAGGACTAGCTCATAGTAATCGGGTACACCATAATCCGTTGGATCCAGTGAAGTAACCGGATGGCCTTCCTGTTCCAGAATCAGCTGCTCGTGGTTAATGAATCCGCCAATAATTCCATCTACACGTCCGGTAGAAAGGGCAGGAATCAGGTCAAAGCCAACATCAGTTATGTTTACTGCGCCAGGATCCCCGCCATCGCTTTGGATCATTGTTTTCAGCATTGCTTCATAGAGAGGGATAGAGGAGTACCCGGCAGTTTTGCCTGCAAGGTCTTTAGGACTCTTGATCCCGCTGTCCGCAGGAACCATCAGATGATTAAGCGGATGCCGGACGATCGCAGCAATAGACTTCACCGGAATCTGCTCGCCCCGTGCCATCAGCACCTGCGGCTGGTAGCTTAGGGCCAGGTCAACTTTGCCTGCGGCTACAAGCTTGAGAGCATCATTGCTGTCTGCGGGCATCTGAATATCCACAGTAAGACCTTCGTCGGCAAAATAGCCCTTCTGCTGGGCAGCGTACAGGAAGGAGTGGACAGCATTCGGATACCAGTCGAGCATAATCGTCAGCTTGTGGGGGGGCCCGCTATGATCTGCAGCTGCAGAACTGTCAGGTTCCTTAGTACTGCTATTTCCGCAGCCGGCTACCGCAACTCCCAGGCATAGAAGCAGCAATAATGGAAGCAAAGGAAGGGACCTTTTTCGAAAGGGTTGTTCAGTATGCATTAGTTTCATTGATGAATGCCTCTTTTCTGCACAATAATTTTTTCGAGCAGCACAATAAATAGAAATAGAACGATTCCGAGTGCGGATAAAAGAAATACAGCGGCGAACATTTCCGCGCTCTGCAGATTCCCCGCCATCCGCCGGCTGAAATACCCGAGCCCCCGGCTTCCGCCCAGCCATTCCCCGATCGTCGCACCAATGACGCAGTAGACCATAGAGAGCTTAAGTCCGGAGAACAAAGAGGGCAGTGCCGGCGGAATCTGGATCTTACGCAGAATCTGCCAGCGGGTGGCACCTAGTGTGAGTAGCAGTTCTTTGTACACAGCACCACTTTTGCGCAGACCATCAAAGGTACCTATAACTACCGGGAAGAAGGCGGTGAGGAATACTACCGCTACCTTGCTCCACATGGTATAGCCAAACCACATAATAAAAATGGGCGACAGTGCAATCAGTGGAACGGTCTGACTGATCACCAGCAAGGGGTATAGTGCTTTTTCAAGTGGAGTGAACATGTGCATACCCGTCCCCAGCAGCATCCCGCAGGTGGCCGACAGAACAAAACCAAGCAGAACCTCCTCCAGAGTAGCGGGTAGATGCTCACCGAAGAGCAGCAGTCTCTGCTCCACAAGCGCGGTCCATATGGCTGTTGGTGCCGGGAGAATGAAAGCCGGAATCAGCTTCATCCGGGCAGCGCTCTCCCAGCCGGTAAGTGTCACGAGGACTAATACGGCAAAAGGAACATAATCACTCACAAGGGTTCTGATACTAGCACGTCTCATGCAGCCTCCGCTCTAATTCCTCCCGCAAAGCAACAAATTGCGGTTCATAATTCATACGGTAGTGTCTGGGACGCGGCATTTCCACCCTGAATTCCTGTACACCGCCGCTAATTCCATTCATTAGATAGATCCGGTCACTGAGCAGCAGTGCCTCCTCCAGATCGTGGGTAATGAACAGAACGGTTTGTTGCAGACTGCCCCATAGTTCCAGGAGCCAGCGGTGTAACTCGCGTTTGGTAATGGCATCCAAGGCTCCAAAAGGCTCATCCAGCAGCAACAGCTCATTTCCGGCAGCAAGGGTGCGCAGCATAGCTATACGCTGACGCATCCCGCCGGACAGCTCCTGCGGGTAGAGCCGCTCTTTACCTTTAAGTCCAAACCGGTCCAGCATATCACGGATCTCCTTTATGGCTTCTGATTTGCTGCCTTTTCGCTTAAGCTCCCAGGGGAGCAGGCAGTTGTCCATCACGGTTCTCCAGGGCAGCAGCAGATCCTGCTGAGGCATATAAGCGACCTGGCCTAGTCTAGATGAAGGATCATTAGACGTCATACCGTGAATTTTCAATTCACCTTCCGTATGTTGAAGCAATCCGGCAATGATCTTGAACAGGGTGCTTTTCCCGCAGCCGCTGGCACCGACTATGGAAATGAATTCGCCCCGCCTGACATTCATTGAGAGTCCGCTGAATACCGTAGACTGCGGTGAAGCAGAGTAGGAATAGGACAGGTTACGGATAGATATCATCTTGGTATGTATAAGCCTCCTTTCTTGTACACGCATTTGCAGCCGGATTTGTAACGATCAAGAATGGGATGGAAACACAATAAAGACCCATCCGTCTCCAGAGGAGGCAAATGGGTCTGAAAGGTTCGGCAGTAGGCAAGGAGCAGTACCGCTGATCGTTTCTGTTCCACTTCCCTCCGCTGGTATGATCCAGATCAGGTTCCAAGGGTCCGAAGCTTAAAGCTTCGTCTCAGTCATAGACTCCCCTAGTGAAATAGCAGGTTAATATAATATTCGCAATTGCTAACTAAATAAGATGAACTTGAGAATGGATAACGATCATTGCGGAACGCCATGAATAACAAGACTTTCCGCAATGATGAGCCTAACATTCTCAAATTCACGTTCTATAATATAGCATATTCCAGAATGTTGTCAAAAGAAATAGTACTCAGCACCGCTGCAGCCCGGTTACGAAGAGGGTCAGAATTCCCTCGGAAATCTCTTTTTTGCCGGACCCGTGAAGCTTCTGTTGATAGAGGTAGAGATCAGGACTGAGGACTGCGATCAATGAAGTTGCAGCAAAATGGGGATCAATGGTTATCAGCTTGCCATCATCAGCGAGCCGCTGCAGCCGCTCGGCCATCACAGCATTCAGCCGCTGGAAAATCGGATGCTCAAACTGGGTAAGCTGTTTTTTGCCGGTAAACTCAGACTTGATCATCTGGAGCAGTTCGGCATGCTGGTCTATGAAATCCACGACCTGTTCGATACTCCTCCGCAGCCCCTCAATGGAGCTGTCTGATCCAGCCGGGACTTGAAGCTCGTGCTCCAGACTTGCAAGAAATTGTTCGGAACTGGTGGAGAGCAGGGCAGAGCAAATTTCACCTTTATCCGTAAATCTGCGGTAGAGCGACCCCTGACCCATTCCTGCCCGCTTGGCGATGCTGTACATGCTGACTGCTTCGAGACCATTATCTCTAAAAAGCTCTCGGGCGGCTTCAAGAATACGCTGTACATATGGATCCTGATAGTTCCGGGAGGATGATGGATTGGTTTGAGCTGTTGGATTTGAGGACGGGCTGCTGGCGGGTTCTCTCGGGTTCATAGCAGACTCCTTTCAGAAATTCAGCATAAATTTACAGAAAACGTGAGAACTACATTGACAGAGCGGACAATTGTCCGTAGACTAAAAAATGCGATACCGGACAGTTGTCCGTTTCAATATACATTATATAAATTATGCTGCGTTGCGGTCAATGAATTCCCCTTCGCAGTTCTATTCAGGAGGAGATAGAGAATGGATCAATCGCTGAAATCGGATGCCGATTTTCGTCTGTCAAGCATTCTGGTTCCACTGCTGGCTATCATTGCCGGTGTATTCATGGTGGTGCTCGACAGTACTGCTATGAATGTAGCTTTGTCCACGCTGGTTAAGGATTTCAATACAGATTTAAATACTTTGCAATGGATTGTGACCGGCTACATGCTGGCTCAGGCCTCAGTAATCCCGTTATCCGGGTGGTTGTCTGACCGATTCGGTTCTAAGACTGTTTTTCTGACTGCGGTTATTGTATTCACTATCGGTTCTATCCTCTGTGCAACACCTAGCCGTGCAGAGTGGCTAATAGCGTTCCGGGTCCTGCAAGGTCTGGGAGGAGGATGTGTGCTCCCGGTCGGCATGGCCTATGTCTATAAGCTGGCTCCCAAGAGTAAGGTAGGCGTAGTCATGGGAATTATGGGCATTCCTGTACTGTTCGCTCCGGCAATCGGTCCGGTCCTATCCGGCTGGCTGGTGGAATATCATTCCTGGCGCTGGATCTTTCTGATTAATATTCCTATCGGAATCATCTGTCTTCTCATCGGTTCACGTAAGCTGCCGCAATCGGAACGCAGCCAGGTTCCGGGTATGGATAAGCTTGGGATGATTCTTGGGCCGCTTGCATTTGCTTCTCTTTCTTACGGGGTAAGCCAGGGAGCGGATAGCTGGACATCGGACAAAACAATGATCGGCCTATTACTGGGTACGGCAGCGTTAATTGCTTTTGTCATTGCTGAGCTCCGTTCAGATACACCTCTGCTGGAGCTGCGTATTCTGCGCTCGCTTGATTTCAGCACAGGTATATTTGTACAGTGGATCGCACAGTTCGGTTTGTATGGTGCGTTGTTCCTGCTCCCGCAATTTCTGCAGCAGGCCCGCGGCTTCGGGGCATTCGATACCGGTCTTACCCTGCTGCCCCAGGCGATCGCTTCCGGCCTTATGATGCCCATTGCCGGGATTTTGTTCGACAAGATTGGAGTTCGCTGGCTGGTGGTCTGCGGACTTAGCCTTGTCTCGGGTGCTTTGTTCCAGTATTCTCATGTGGACCTCACCACGCAGAGCAGAGATTTGATTCTGCCGCTGATCATGTGCGGTGCAGGCATGGGTATGATGGTAATGCCTATGAATACACATCTGCTCAACAAGGCCCCGAGTCATCTGGTTAACCGGGTTACCTCTTTGACTAACTCCATGCAACAGGTAATCAACTCACTGGCTGTATCTACACTTGTAACGATCTTGACCTCAAGAGCGGCAGCACGGGGCGCCGAAATGCAAAAGGCTGCAGCTGCGGCCGGCAAGAGCGCGGCCCAAGCTTCACCCGATGCTTTGAAGTTGGCTACACAGACTGTTCTGGCCAAAGGGTTCGACGATACTTTTCACATTATGATCTTTGTTGCTCTCGGAGGTGCTGTATTGGGTTTGCTCCTACGGAGAGGGCGCAGAGGTGGGAAAGACGGTTCAAAGTCAAAAGTGCAGCCAGAAATGATGCATGGTTAAGTTCTGATAGTAAGTCAGGATTAGATCTGACAATCTCCGTTCAGCATTCAGGTGCTGCGGAGATTTTTTTGTTTCTGATTCTTCTGGGGAGATTAATAAGTTTTGGGCAAGCTATCCCTATATGAGTGCTTTCAGAAAGTGAATTGTAAGGTTGTAACGCTTACAACACAATTCCGATGTTTATTATCGGAAAAAGGTATTGACTCCACTGACTTGAGGGTGTTACTATTCAACTTGCCGGTGAACAGCCGGTACATACAGAGAATGATACGAGAGGGGTTAATCTATTTATGAAAAAACTTAGTCTGACTATCCTATTGCTGCTTACAGTGGTGCTGGTGGCTGCTTGCGGCAATAATAACAATAATACCGGAGGCAATAACACAGCAGCCGAGTCCTCGGCAGCACCCACTGAAGGAGCAGCTGCACCTGCGGAACAAAACAGCCTGGAGGTCATCAAAGCCAGCGGCAAGCTGCGCATTGGAACAGAGGGAACCTATGCGCCATTTACTTTCCATGATGCTTCCGGCAAGCTAACTGGCTTTGACGTAGAGATCGCTGAAGAAGTTGCCAAGCGGCTGGGAGTGAAAGCGGAATTCTTCGAAACCCAGTGGGACGGAATTTTTGCCGGGATGGACGCCAAGCGCTTTGACGTTATCTTCAATGAAGTTTCCATTACCGACGAGCGCAAGGTGAAGTACGATTTCTCGGACCCTTATATTGTCTCCAAAGCCGTGCTGATCGTTGGTGAGAAGAATGAAGACATCAAAGCCTTCGCGGATCTGAAAGGCAAAAAAGCCGGCCAGTCCCTGACCAGTAATCTGTCCGATATCGCTCGTGAGAACGGGGCGGAAATCGTGGCTACTGACGGTTTTAATCAGGCTATTGATCTGCTGACCTCAGGACGTATTGATGCAACCGTGAATGACGGACTATCCTATCTGGATCTGAAGAAGCAGAAGCCGGATGTGAAGATTAAGGTTGTTGACGAGATTGCAGAGGGTTCCCAGAGTGCTGCTGTTTTCCTGAAAGGCAATGATGAGCTCGTAGCCGCGGTGAGCGAAGCCCTGACAGCTATGAAAAGTGACGGTACGTACCTGAAGATTTCCGAGAAATATTTTGGCGCTGACGTTTCCAAATAATAACGGATGGACGAGGGCGGCTCAGGCCGCCCGGAGTCTAGAGAAGGATGTCTGATCTATGGATGACCGCAAAATACAAATTTTCCTTGATTCGATGCTGCCCCTGCTCAAAGCCGGGGTGGCTTTTACCATTCCGCTGGCTGTTGTCTCATTTATATTGGGACTGCTTCTTGCTGTGTTGACCGCACTTGTCCGTCTGTCACCATGGACTATACCGAAGCTGATCGCCCGTTTTTATGTATGGATCATTCGCGGCACACCGCTTCTGGTCCAGCTGTTTATCATTTTCTACGGTTTGCCGGTAGTTGGCATCATACTTGATCCTTTTATTGCAGCTACAATAGGATTCACGCTCAGTGTGGGCGCCTATTCCTCTGAGATTGTGCGGGCTGCAATTCTGTCGATACATAAAGGCCAATGGGAAGCCGCATTCTCAGTCGGAATGACGAGGGGACAGGCACTGCGGAGAGTCATCCTTCCTCAGGCGGCACGGGTATCGATTCCGTCATTGTCCAATTCCTTTATAAGTCTGGTTAAGGATACCTCGCTAGCCGCGACTATCACATATGTCGAAATTTTCAAAACAGCACAGCAGATCACAGCAACTACGTACGAACCGCTGTTATTGTATTGCGAAGCGGCTTTGTTCTATCTGCTGTTTTGTTCCGTACTGTCCATTCTGCAAAATTACCTGGAGAAACGGCTCGACCGCTTCTCGGCGAGATAAGGAGGAGTACCGTGATTGAAATTCGTGACTTGCATAAATCATTCGGTCCCCTCCAAGTACTGAAGGGTGTGGATCTTACCGTAGAACATGGTAAAGTACTCGTAATTATAGGTCCTTCCGGTTCCGGAAAAACAACATTGCTGCGCTGCTTCAATCTGTTAGAACAACCTGATCAGGGAAGCCTGTCACTGGGTGATCTGAAGCTAAATTTCACGGCTGGAGTCAAAATCCCGCAACGTTCAGTTCTGGCGCTTCGCCAGCGGACCGGGATGGTCTTTCAGTCCTATAATTTGTTCCCGCATATGACCGCTCTGGGCAATGTAATGGAGGGTCAGGTCACAGTCCAGAAACGTTCCAAGGAGGAGGCACGTAAGCGGGGCATTGAACTCCTGACCAAGGTTGGGCTTGCAGACAAGGTGGATGCCTATCCGCATCAATTATCAGGCGGACAGCAGCAGCGGGTTGCCATTGCGCGGGCGATGGCCGTGGAGCCTGAAGTGCTGCTATTCGATGAGCCCACTTCGGCGCTTGATCCCGAGCTGGTAGGGGAAGTATTGAAGGTAATCAAGCAGCTTGCCGCTGAAGGGATGACCATGGTCATCGTGACCCATGAGATGAAATTCGCTGCGGATGTGGCGGATCAGATTATATTGATGGATAACGGCGTGATCCTGGAGCAGGGGACACCGGCGCAGGTGCTGGAGCATCCAACAAATCCGCGCGCACTACAGTTTCTAAACCGGCTTAGCGGTGAAGATATCTAATCAGATGCATAACGCAAAAAGGCAGTCCGGAGAAAGTCCGGACTGCCTTTTTGCTTGACCACGGGAAGGATCTTAACTCTGGGGAGCGATGTCTGTTTTGGATTTCAGGTATTCCAGAGCGTTGTAGAGCATAATAGCGGCTTCGGCGCGTGTGATTTCACTTTTTGGATTAAACTTGCCGTCGGTATCCAAGGTGTTGATTTTGTATTTCAACGAGCGCTGAATACTGCCTTGGAAGGAAGGGTTCAATGCATATGCATCGGTGATGTCGACAGGGACGATATTGATCATTGGCAGATTGCCCGCTTTTTCTACCCCTTGGATCAGTAGGTTCGTGAAAAGTTCTTTGGTCATTGGCTTCGCTGGGTCGATATCGGCGGCAATTTCAATCCCATTGTAGTGGGCGTTAATGAAAGCTTCCGTGTACCAGGCATTGTCCTTAACCTTGGAGAACAGGCTGCTGGCGAGCGGTGCTTTATTGAAGTCTATAGCCGCAAGGCTCAGCTGAAGTCCTCCTGAGATGAACTGTATCCCTTGAGCTGTGGTTACTTTGGAACCTGGAAGGAACTTGGTGTCTGAGATGCCTTTAATCAAACCTTGGTCCTTCAGGGAATTGATTTTGTCTTTACCGGTTATGCTGTCAATATCCTTGAAGCTGCTGTCAGCGGCAAAGATGGGGCCGGCGAGTGAAAAACTAAGAAGGGATACGCTGGTGACCGCTGCAAAAGCTGTTTTTTTAAAGTTCATATGAATGCCCGCCTTTGATTGTAGAATTCAGGCCGGTTGGCCTTTTTCAACTCTTAGACGACACAGAATATGGAAAGGTTGCAGGCAATTGATTTTTTAGCACTATTGGAGGTTTAGTCTACACGGTTTGAATGCTTAATCTACGGGAATATATATCGTGATACGCATATGATCGGGAAACGAAGAGTTCATCACATCCGTGATTTCAAAATCCGGACCTTCCCGCCGTTCATAGCCGGAATTTGGCAGCCAGGTTCCATATATATAGTTGCGGGTTGTTGGAGTCAGCGATGCTGGTCCATAAGCTTTGAACATGGCATACTTTCCTGCGGACAGGATGAACCGATGGTAATTCTCATCCGGTAATGGTGCGGTTTCTGATACCGCCTCCCC
Organism: Paenibacillus sp. LS-5; assembly: GCF_056121505.1. Lineage (NCBI taxonomy): Bacteria > Bacillati > Bacillota > Bacilli > Caryophanales > Paenibacillaceae > Paenibacillus > Paenibacillus sp. LS-5. The sequence goes on from NZ_JBWAVA010000001.1 coordinate 169,249, forward strand.
TACGATAAAGGAGAAGTCGCCATTGTCCTGATAATCACAAGAAATACCGTAAGACATTCCAGGAGAGACCTTTTCCGTGATAGGCATAAAGCGCCCGTGTCGTCCGAAATCATCGTAAAATGCGGGAATATCCGCGTAATGGCCTTCTCCGTTCAGGCTGGTTTTGTATCTGCAGCCGATGATAGGTGTGCGTTCAAGCTGGATCAAGGTTGGTTTGTCCATTTGCTCTACATCTCCTTCGGTATTTTTATGCAGCTCCAAAAAGTTGATTTTTTGCTGCGATGCAGTAATCATATCCAGAGATTTGCGGTACTTGCCTGGAGTCACACCTGTATAGCTTTGAAAAGCTCTTGTGAAGGCCTCCTGGGACTGATATTGGCAGTCCAGGGATATTTGCAGTACACTTTCACTGCTGTGGCGCAGGAGCTTTGCAGCTTCGGTAAGTCTCCGTTTACGGATGTACTCGTGTACAGTAAAACCGGAAACCGCCAGGAACATCCGTTGGAAATGAAATGCCGAGAAACAGGCTTTGCCGGCAATCTCGGTAATCCGCAGTTCTTCCTGCAGATGTTCTTCAATATAATCCAGCGACAGCTGAATCCTTTGATAATAACTCATCCGTTTCATTCCTTTACAAGTGGAGTACAAATTCTATTATGAGGCATGAGAAATGATTTTTTTTGATGGTTTGTGCGTAACTTCCATGCATAATGTTATAATAATGTCAGACCCCTTACTCAAAGGGGCATTTATATTCTCAATCTGCGCTTCCTGAAAGGTGGGAGACTTAAGGTGAACCCGATTGCTACTATCAGTCAGCAATTTGCTGCCCAAAACTATAAATTGACGCCTCAGCGTGAGGCTATTGTCCAAGTTCTGCTTGATAATAAGAAGGACCGTTTAAGTGTTGAAGAAGTATATATGCTGGTGAAGGCCAGTTATCCGCATCTTGGACTAGCGACGGTGTACCGGACACTGGAACTGCTATGTGAACTTCATATTGTTGAAAAAATGAATTTTGGCGATGGGGCAGCACGTTATGATTTGCGCGATGATAATCATGCCCACATGCATCATCACTTGATATGCAATGTATGCGGCAGGCTGGAGGAGATCAAGGACGATTGGCTCCATGACCTGGAGCTGCGGCTGGAGCAGGAATATGGCTTCATGGTTACGGATCACCGGCTGGACTTCAAAGGCACATACCATACATGCAAACGGAGCGGCTGTAAAGGAGAAAAGGAATGCCAGGCGGTTTAAGAAGTCTGGTTCAGCTATGAGCGGACGGTTAACGAGTTCAGGATTTAGCCAAGGCTGAAGCTTTTGCACATCAAAAAAAACGGCATTTCAAGAGCGTACACCATACGCTTTGAGATGCCGTTTTTGCTATTGATCAAGGCCGGGACGGCACAAAAGACTTAATCCAAGTTCCGAAGCTGCCCGGATTACGGGATTGCACGAGCACCACGCCCTCACCGCGGAACCTGCAGACCAGAGCTTCACCACTCGTTAAGCTGTTCAACCAGCCGGAGGCTGCTTTTTCTACCTTGTAATCCATATAATCCGGCCAGGCCACCAGATGCCCGTTGTCGATGATCATTTCCTCGCCGGGTTCCAGATTAATGGCATGAATGGCTCCGAACGATGAGAGGAACACGGTTCCGCTGCCGCTGATCTCGATAATGAAAAATCCTTCTCCCGAGAATAGCCCTCGTGTCAGATTCTGCATTTTTGTGTTGACCTGAATGCCATGGGTACCGGCGAGAAAGCCGTCCTTTTGTACATACAGCTTGTACGACCCGTCCAGCTCTATGGCCTGAATGTCACCAATGGAACCTGGAGAGAGCAGGACTTCACTTTGCCCTCTTGTCGCCGTCAGCTCCTGGAAGAAAAACTTCTCCCCGCTGAGCATTCTCCCGAGACCCCTCATCAGTCCCCCGTCCACAGTACCTCTAAGTTCCACATTCGGGGACATGGCGACCATGGCTCCCATCTCCGCTTTGACACTTTCACCCGGATTCAACTGCACCTTAAGCATGGCAAAAGCACCTTCGTACAATACATCGTATTTCATGAATTCCCCTCCGCATCCGTGGTTACCGGCTTTTCCTAGTATTCACTTTCAAGGATACTGTACCCAAAGCTGCTTGTGCAAGCGGCCTGCGGCAGGCGTGATGATTATAGTCAACTTTACCGGGAAATTGTCAGATGAATATGTTAAAATTAAAAATATCAGCAGGTCCTGACACCCATCTGCTGACCATTCAGAACAATAAAGGAGTGCAAGCGTAAATGGCACGCACAAAAACACAAAAGGCACTGCTTCAAGCAGAACGCTCCGGTACCTGGTGCGCGGAACGAAACCGCAGGAAGAACGATCAATACGGCATGATATCACAGCATGTCCGGGTTACCCCGAGCAAGCGGGAAAAACTGAATAAGGTCAAACACAAGGAGCGGATCTTTCAGGATGGCGCTCCTTTTGCATGTCTGGAGAAGGCGCAGAAGAATTATTTTACGGTAAAGAAGCCATTTCTGTCTGCCGGCTATACGTACGATATTGCTTGGGCGACATTCCGAAACGTCCCCGGAACAATCGGTGGAAGTAAGTATAATTGGCAAAGCCGCATGTCTCGGAGACATGCTCCAGCGGCATAGGGCTGAAGGTGATCCGTTCTCGTGCCATATCCAGCCTGACGTCGTTCACATACTTGACGATTGTGGTGCCAAAAGCCTCTTTAAATAAATGAACCGCACGGGAGACCGAAATATCCACATGTCCCGCCACATCCTCAAGACGGAAAGGATAAGCGGCATGTTCCTCGACATATTGCTTCATGCGATAAGCCAGATAGCCCTTAGGCGATACCGCTGGCTGTTCAGACATCAACCGGTCGATTTCCAGGCACAGAATCTGCAGATAACAAGCAGAGATCTCTGGTGAGGGATTGGACAGGCGGCGCTGCTCCAGCACGATTTGGCGGAAGAGGCCAAGGAAATAATCACTTAGCGGCATGGGCAGAACCAGCGGGCGCTTCTTGCGGGTCCACCATTCTTCAATCCAGGGCCCCCCGCAAAAAATATGGTAATCGCCGCTTTCAATGCGGGGCTTCCCTACGGGATAGCTTTCTTTGTCGATGCTTAGATAATAAGGATCACTTGGTGCGAACAGCATAAGATCACCGCTCTCCACAGTGGTGAGAACACCATCGACCAGGGTCCGGCTTCGTCCTTCCGTCTGCAGACGCAGAAGATAATATTGAACGCTGTCTCCGCCAGTCATATGAAATGGCTTACGATGTACTGAGAATCCTGCAGACAGGATGTGGCAAGGTGCTGTATGTGTCATAGGTCCTCCCTGATGATGAAGTGGGGAAAATAAATAGTAAGCAGATTGTTCATGTATTAATCATATTCTTCATTTTATTATATACGCTTTCATATTACTATGAACCTGAGCAAAAAACATATAAATAAGGTGGAGGGGGCTTTATAGAGGCTCTGAAGGCTACATAGATACGCTAATGGAACATAAGGGATAAGGGAGACAGATATTGGAGATTCAGGTGCTTGCAGCCCTTTTGTTCAGGTGAGTCATGTAATCTGGCACCTAAGGACGAGGAGTAACAGAATAGATAGGAACGTACAAACCAAACCATGAGGAGTGAGGCAAACATGCTGAAGATCGGCTTGCAGCTGTATACGCTGAGAGAAGAACTGGAACAGGATTTTGAAGGAACCCTCCGCAAGGTGGCTGAGCTTGGATATGCCGGTGTGGAATTTTATCATTTCTTTGGACGGACGGCAGAGGAAGTGAATGCGTTGCTTCAGGAAACCGGTCTTACCGCACTCGGAGCACACCGTCCGTATGATGCCATGCTGAATGATACGGAGCAGGAGATCAGCTTCAATCTGGCTATCGGCAACCGCAATCTGATTGTCCCTTATTTGACTGAAGAGCAGCGGAATTGGGAAAAGGTTGCAGCAGATCTGCGGATTATCGGAGAGAAATGTAGCGCCCGCGGCGCCGTTCTTTCTTATCATAATCATGAATTTGAATTCACAGAGCAAATCGGCGGCCGGACCGCTTTTGACTATATCTTCGAAGAAGTTCCTGCGGAAGTATTGAAAGTGGAAATGGATACCTGCTGGGTATATTACGGCGGATATGATCCGGTAGAGTACATTCACAAATATTCCGGACGACTGCCCATTATCCATCTGAAGGATATGAAGAAGCGGGAAGACGGATCGGCAGAGACAGTAGTGCTGGGCGAAGGGGAAGTAAATCTGGCTGCGATTCTGGAAGCCGCTGATGCAGCAGGTGCAGAATGGGCAGTTGTAGAGCAGGATTATTGCAGCCGTTCACCGCTTGAAAGTGTAGCGGACAGCTTAAAATGGATTAAAGCATACGCCAATCAAGGAGGAAAAGTTCATGTCTAACAAACTCAAAATTGCTATTATCGGTTGCGGAGGTATCGCAAACGGCAAACATATGCCAAGTCTGTCCCGTCAAGAGAATGCCGAAATGGTGGCCTTTTGCGACATCATAGAGGAACGTGCACAGGAGGCGGCGAAAACCTACGGAACGAAGGATGCAGCTGTCTACACGGATTTCCGTGAGCTTCTGGCCCAAGGCGGTTTTGATATCGTTCATGTATGTACACCTAATGACAGTCATTCCGTGATCTCGGTAGCAGCGCTTGAAGCCGGCAATCATGTGATGTGTGAGAAACCGATGGCTAAGACGACAGCCCAGGCTCAGGAAATGCTGGATGCTGCACGCCGGACCGGCAAAAAGCTCTCCATCGCTTACCAGAACCGCTTCCGTTCAGACAGTGAATACCTGAAGATGCTCTGTGAGAGCGGAGAACTGGGCGATATTTATTATGGCAAAGCCATTGCACTGCGCCGCCGTGCAGTACCTACATGGGGCGTATTCCTGGATGAAGAAAAGCAAGGCGGAGGCCCGCTGATCGATATCGGGACTCATGCGCTCGACCTGACCCTGTGGCTGATGGATAACTACAAACCGCGTATGGTAGTCGGTTCTACCTTCCACAAGCTGGGGCAGAAGAAAAACGCGGCCAATGCCTTCGGTCCATGGGACCCTGAACAATTTAAAGTGGAAGATTCTGCGTTTGGTTTCATTACGATGGAGAATGGGGCTACAATCTCCCTGGAATCCAGCTGGGCGCTGAACGTATCGGAATTCGGTGAAGCCCAAACCATGCTTGCTGGCACAGAGGGCGGAGCGGACATGAAGGATGGTCTGCGTCTGAACGGAGAACGTGCCGGACGTCTGTATGAGACCAAAGTGGACCTCTCTTCGGGTGGTGTGGCGTTCTACAGCGGTTCTGCGGAGAGTGAAGCAGACCGGGAAGCCCGCCTGTGGCTGGAAGCAGTAATTGAAGACAAGGAGCCGGTAGTTAAACCGGAACAGGCTTTGGTTGTTACACAAATTCTTGAAGCCGTCTATGAATCGGCACGTACAGGTCGTGCGGTGTATTTTGACGGAAGCACAGACAAGTAATTAGAAAAAGCAACATCTATTGAAACAGGAGTGGAGACCATGAGTTTACAGAAACATACCATTGTCATCATTGGTTATGGCGGTATGGGCAGCTATCACACACAATTGATTCAGGAGGACGGCCGCCTGGTGGTGGCTGGAACGTTCGACCTGCTGCAAGAGCGCCGCGGCGCCTCCGAAGCGGCAGGGTATACCGCTTACGTTAGCTATGAGGATGTACTGGCAGATCCGAAGGTTGATACCATACTGATTGCAACGCCGAACGATGTGCATAAAGATATCGCTATCTCTGCGTTCCAAGCAGGTAAGCATGTCATCTGTGAGAAACCGGTCGCTCTGTCGTCAGATGAGTTCAAAGAAATGATGGAGGCGGCAGAGGCAGCCGGGCGTGTACTGATGGTACATCAGAACCGGAGATGGGATGAAGACTTCCGGGTCATCAAGGAAATGTATGAGCGTAACACGATCGGTCCACTGTTCCAGCTTGAATCGCGTGTTCACGGAGCTAATGGTATTCCAGGTGACTGGAGGCATGTGAAGGCACAGGGCGGCGGCATGCTGCTGGACTGGGGGGTTCATCTGCTGGATCAGCTGTTGTTCATGATTGACAGTAAAGTAACCAGCGTGAGCAGCAGCCTGAGCTTTATTCTGGGCAATGAAGTGGATGATGGCTTTGAGGCCCTGCTGCAATTCGAGAATGGTATCAAAGCTGTCGTCGAAGTGGGGACTACCAATTTTATCACACTCCCAAGATGGTACGTCAAAGGTACAGAAGGCACAGGGATTATTGAAGATTGGTCATTGAGGGGCCGTATTGTTACCCGTAACCAGAAGAATGAGAGACGGGAACCTACGCCGATCCGCGCCGGTGTCGGTCTGACCAAGACTATGGCTCCTCCATCAGAAGGAGCGACGATTACTGAAGCGCTGCCGCAGGCAGTGGAACTGTCCTCCAGCTTCTATAGCAACTTTGCGGATGTCATTGAGGGCAAGGCAGAGCCGATTGTCAAGAATACCGAGGTAATGCGTGTATTGAAGCTGATAGAAGCGATATTTGAATCGGCTGAGACTAATCAGACCGTGAAGGATTTTGACTTGTACTAAACAGGATTAACAATCGTTAATGAGAGGCGGCAGAGCAATGAAACTTGGTGTATTTATGGTGCTTTTCGGCGGTCGCAAGCTGGAGGACGCGCTGGATTATGTAGCTTCCAAAGGACTTAAGGCAGTGGAGATCGGTACCGGAGGCAATCCGGGTAACAGTCATTGTGATCCCAAGCTGCTGCTGGAGAATGAGACAGCGCTCCAGGAATTCAAGCATGCAGTAGAGTCACGCGGTCTGATGATCAGTGCGCTGAGCTGTCACGGCAATCCGCTGCATCCCCAGAAAGAGCTCGCCCGCAAAGATCACGAGGATTTCGTGAACTCTGTGAAACTGGCGCAGAAGCTGGGTGTTTCAGTTGTGAATACCTTTTCTGGATGCCCCGGCGACCATGAACATGCCAAATACCCCAACTGGCCGGTAGCTCCGTGGCCGAATGATTATCAGGAGATTCTGTCTTGGCAATGGGAGAACAAGGTCATCCCTTATTGGACTGAATGGGGCGCGTTCGCTGCACAGCACGATGTGAAGATTGGCCTTGAGCTGCATGGGGGCTTCTCCGTGCACACACCGGCTACACTGCTCCGTCTGCGAGAGGCTGCAGGCGAAGTAATCGGCGCGAACCTTGATCCGAGCCATATGTGGTGGCAGGGTATTGATCCCGTGCAGGCCATTCATATCCTGGGACGCCAAGGTGCAATTCATCATTTCCATGCCAAAGATACCGTGATCGATCCGGTCAATGTGAATATGTACGGTTTGACCGATATGCAGTCCTACACGAATATGCTGGACCGGGCCTGGCAGTTCCGTTCAGTGGGCTACGGTCATGATGTGAAGGTCTGGGCGGATATCATCAGCGCACTGCGATTAGTTGGCTATGATTATGTAGTCAGCATTGAACACGAGGACGGGTTGATGTCTATTGAAGAAGGATTCTCCAAAGCAGTAGACAATCTCCGCCAGGTATTGATTGAGGAGCCTCTCGCCGATATGTGGTGGGTCTAAATGAATGGAGAGCTTTACAAAAGTCAAATTAGATGATCAGCAGCTTAGAGCATTAGTAACGGGCACATTTGGAAAAGATATATCTTTAATCAGCAGCAAGGAGTTGACCGGAGGTTTTTTCAATACTGCTTATGATCTTGAACTATCAGACGGCAAATCCGTGATTCTGAAGGTCGCCCCTGCTGCGGGGACAGCAACGCTTAGCTACGAAAAAGACATCATGCGTGCTGAAGTGAAGGCGCTTCGCCTGGTTCTGGCCAGGGGCGGTATTCCGGTGCCGGCTGTGTATGGATTCGATGAGAGCTGTGAACGGATTCGAAGTCCTTATTTTTTCATGGAAAAGGTTGAGGGAACGCCCTACAATGAGGTCAAAGAGAGTCTCACGGACAAAGGGAAAGCCTCCATTGAACGGGAGCTGGGCCGATATCAATACCTGATTAATAAAATTACTGGCGAACATTTTGGGCTTTTCGGAGAATCTGTAGGAGCAGCGGGAAGAACATGGCGTGAGACTTTTACAACCATGATTCATGCTGTGCTGGATGATGGCGAAAGATTGAAAGCTAAGCTACCGTCTTCCTATGAGGACATCAGGCGGGGCCTGGAGAGGTATCTGCCTGCACTTGATGAGGTAACTGAACCTCGTCTGATTCACTGGGATCTGTGGAATGGCAATATTTTTGTCAAAGACGGTGTGATCGTGTCGATCATTGACTGGGAACGCGCGCTCTGGGGGGATGTGCTGCTTGAATATTACTTCCGCCATTTTGAGAATTCTCCTGAGTTCCTTGAGGGCTACGGCGTACCTTTTAACACTCCTGGTGAGCAGCTCCGCATCAGGTTGTACGACCTGTATCTTGATCTGATCATGGTCATTGAGTGCTATTCCCGGCAATACAAGGATGAGAATCACGTACGCTGGGCCTTTGATAATTTGCGTGAAACCTTGAAAGACTTTGTAGATATAGTGGAAGAGAAAGTGTGAAAAAGCGAAGGCCGGTTCTCACAGGAGACACCGGTCTTCTTGCCTGTAATTGCAGTAACGGCCTTAACACGACCATGTGAATTTTGCTATACCCTTGCGTTTCGTGTATATTTTGGTAGGGCTCATTACTTGTAAGCATGAAGTAGGCTGGCTCGAATGAATAGGACTTTTCATATTTTAGAAATGTCTGTTTTCACAGGTATGAAGACGTTTGCTACGGCATCGCCGATTTTCAGAAAATTCTTGACGTAAGCACATGTAAATAGATAAAATAATACTTATTGTGTGTTTTTTACGTATTGAGAATCTTTATCGTAATTTGAAAAGAAACGAGAGGGTGACAGGATGGAGCGCCTTTTAGAGGTAAAAGACCTGGCTATATCATTCAGAACACGCGGAGGCGAAGTACAAGCAATCCGTGGAGTTAGCTTTCATGTGAATAAAGGGGAAACACTAGCGATCGTGGGCGAATCCGGTTCCGGTAAGAGCGTAACTTCGCAGGCCGTTATGAAGTTGGTTCCCCAGCCGATGGGTGAATACAAGCGCGGACAGATTTTGTTCGACGGTCAGGACCTAATCGGTAAAACGGAAAAGCAAATGCAGAAGATCCGCGGGAAAGAAATCGGAATGATTTTTCAGGACCCGATGACTTCGCTGAATCCGATGATGAAGGTCGGCAAGCAAATTACCGAAGTGCTGTTCAAGCATGAGAAAATCACCAAGGATGCTGCGTACAAACGCGCTATCGAACTGTTGAATCTGGTGGGTATTCCTTCACCGGAACGCCGTTATCAGCAGTATCCGCATGAGTTCAGCGGCGGGATGCGCCAACGTGTGGTTATTGCAATGGCACTTGCGGCTAACCCTAAGCTACTGATTGCCGATGAGCCGACAACCGCGCTCGATGTAACGATTCAGGCACAAATTCTGGATCTGATGAAGGACCTTCAGAAGAAAATTGATACCGCAATTATCTTCATTACACATGATCTTGGAGTTGTAGCCAGAATGGCTGACCGTGTTGCGGTAATGTATGCCGGTCAAATTGTTGAGATGGGTACAGCAGAAGAAATCTTCTATGACCCGAGACACCCGTATACATGGGGATTGCTGGCTTCCATGCCAAGTCTCGAGAGCAAAGGATCTTTGCTTACTGCGATTCCAGGAACGCCTCCAGATCTGATCAAGCCGCCAAAGGGCGATGCTTTTGCACTCCGCAGCACTTATGCGATGCAGATCGACATGGAGAAAGAACCACCAATGTACAAGGTATCTGATTCCCATTTGGTGAAGTCTTGGCTCATGCATCCCATGGCGCCTGCGGCAGAACCGCCTGAAGTGGTGAAGAAGAGACAGCGTGTGCTTAGCAACGCATATCCTCAACCGGTGCTGGTAGAGAACGCCGGCGATTATTAATAATAGTAACGAGGCGTCAAGTTCCTTAACGGGCTTGGCGCTTTTTTTGTGCTGAATAAAAGATTATACTTTAAGTAAATGTGAAACATAACTAATATATATAAATAAAAGTATTGACTATTTCATTTCCGGACGGCAAAATGTAAGGGTATACATAGGAGGCTAGAGGATGAAAAAAAGAATGTTTACCACTTTAATATCGTTGTCTATATTGTCGGCATGCAGCAGTAGTAACAGCAACCCTGAATTTAGTAATGTTTCCGTTCATGACCCCTCTGTAATCAAAGTGAATGATACGTTTTATGTCTTTGGTTCCCACCTGGCTTCAGCCAAATCCAAGGATCTGATGAATTGGACACAGTTGTCTTCGGGCGTTGCCGATGGCAATGTACTTATACCTAATGTAACCGAAGAATTAAGTGAGACACTCAGCTGGGCGCAGTCGGATACCCTCTGGGCACCTGATGTCATCCAGCTCTCTGACGGGAAATTTTATATGTACTATGACGCCTGTAGAGGTGATTCTCCACTGTCGGCGATGGGAATCGCAGTATCTGACAACATTGAGGGACCCTACACAAACAAAGGGATTATTCTTAAATCCGGTATGGCAGGCACCGGCGATGACGGTGAGATTTATGATGCAACGGAGAAACCTAACGTAGTGGATCCGGATGTGTTTTTTGATAAGGAAGGCAAGCTTTGGATGGTGTATGGCTCCTATTCCGGGGGGATCTTCATTTTAGAGCTGGATCCCGCGAGCGGGTTTCCGCTGCCTGATCAAGGTTATGGCAAGAAGCTGCTAGGGGGCAATCATGCCCGGATTGAAGGGCCTTATATGCTCTACAGTCCTGAGACCGATTATTACTATCTTTTCCTCTCATACGGGGGTTTGGATGCGAACGGCGGTTATAATATCCGCGTTGCCCGCTCCAAGAATCCGGATGGTCCCTTTGAAGACTCGGAAGGCAAGGCTATGATTGATGCGAAAGGTACAGCTGGCGTACTGTTCGATGATCCGGCGTACTCTCCATATGGAGTGAAGCTGATGGGTAATTTCGAATTCACAAATACAGAAGATGAAGCGGAGTCTGGAAGTAGTGGTTATGTATCTCCAGGACACAATTCAGCTTATTACGATGCCAAGAGCGGTCAGTATTTCCTCATTTTCCATTCCCGTTTTCCTGGAAGAGGTGAGGAACATGAGGTCCGTGTACATCAGATGTTTATGAATACAGACGGATGGCCGGTGGTAGCTCCGCACCCTTTCAGTGGAGAAAAGATTGGAAAGTACACTACCAAAGAGATCAGCGGCGGCTATGGATACATCAACCACGGCAAAGACATCACTGCTGATATAGTCAGCTCGGAATCAATTGAATTCACAGCTGACGGGAAGATCACGGGGGCGGTTGAAGGCACCTGGAAGTTGACTGGTGATCATAATGCTGACGTAATTATTGACGGAGTGGCTTACAGCGGAGTTTTCCTGAAGGAGTGGAATGAAGCGGCTGGTAAAAACGTAATGACGTTTTCAGTGGTCTCGTCTGCTGGCGCCACACTCTGGGGAAGCCATGATATACCGAATACCGATAAGAATTAACCGTTATACCAACCCGCTACCCAATATATAACAAGAGTAATAATCTTCTGGTGATTCCTGCCACAAAAGCATCAGCAGTTATACCAGTAGTTATGCCTCCAGACCCACCTGTTGTGTAGGGACCTGGAGGCTTTTTATTCTTATTGATATTCTTAGGTCAAGTGCCTGGTCACTCTGTGTATTTCCGCAGCACAATAACTGCATTATGTCCTCCGAAGCCAAAAGAATTAGAGATTCCGATTTGCAGATCCGCTTGGCGTGCGATATTAGGTACGTAATCGAGGTCACAGACTTCATCCGGCTCTTCCAGATTGATGGTAGGCGGGATTAGGTCCTTCCTGATGCTTTGGATGAGTGCAATGGCCTCAAGACCTCCGGCGCCGCCCAAGGCATGCCCTGTCATTGATTTATTGGCTGTGACCGGAATACGGTAGGCTTGGTCGCCGAACAGTTTTTTGATCGCCATCGTTTCGGAACGGTCACCCACCAGAGTGCTGGTAGCGTGGGCACTGATCACATCCACATCCCCAGGCTCTATCCCGGCCTCCTTTATCGCCAGCTTCATCGCCTGATAGGCGCCTATACCTTCGGGATGAGTAGCCACCATGTGATAGGCATCGGAACTGGCACCGTACCCGGTTACTTCACCGTAAATGACGGCATTTCTCTTAAGCGCATGAGACAAGGACTCCAGAATGACAATCCCGCTCCCTTCCCCGATGACAAACCCGTCACGGTTCGCATCAAATGGGCGGCTCGCTTTGTGCGGGTCCTCATTATGGGTGGACAACGCAGTCGCATTTCCGAAGCTGGCCAGTGATATTTCGTTAATTGCAGCTTCGGTGCCTCCTGCAATGATGATATCGGCACCGCCGAAACGAATCATCCGGAAGGCTTCACCTATAGCTGTATTGCCGATGGAACAGGCAGTTACAGGGGATAGAGTAGGGCCAAGTGCCCCAAGCTTAATACTGATCAGGGCAGCAGCCATATTGGAGATCAGCATCGGGATTAGCGTCGGACTGACTCTTTCCGGCCCACGGGAACGCAGCACATCGGCTTGCTCCATCAAGGTCTGAATACCTCCGACTCCTGAGCCTACGTATACCCCAATTCGTTCGCGGTCGATCTTGTCTAACTGAAGTCCGGAATCTGCCCAAGCATCTTCGGCAGCAGCGAGGGCGAATTGGCTGAACCGGTCCATCCGCCGGGCCTCCTTACGTCCAAACCTGCCCTCAGGATCGAAATCGTGCACAGCACCAGCGATCTTTGCTTTGAAATGTGTGGTATCAAAGGTGGTGATCGGAGAAATCCCTGATTCTCCTGCAACCAGACGTCCCCAGAATTGTTCTACTGTATTTCCAAGCGGCGAGACCAAACCCATGCCTGTTATTACTACGCGTTCCATAATGAATGATCCTCCTAAAAGTTTTGATAGCATAAGCTCCATGTGAACCGACTTCGCAAAACTCGCTTCGTAAGCATCTACATGTTTTGATAGCATAAGCTCCATGTGAATCGACTTCGCATAACTTGCTGACGAAGCATGTAACTGTTTTTGTTATACGTTTATTTTTCCACTTAATTTATCCTATTACAAGTTGTCGTTTATCATAGTATAATTAGTGCTATTCTAAACTTCATTCAGGAAGAGGCGCTTAACTCATGTCCACTCAAACCAGACTTCAGGCTTTATCAGACTTCTTAAAAGCAAGGCGGGCTGCGATATCCCCTGCCTCCGCCGGGCTGCCTCAAGGTACGCGCAGAAGAACTCCAGGTCTGCGGAGGGAAGAGGTTGCGCAGCTGGCAGGAGTCAGTAACACCTGGTACACTTGGCTGGAGCAAGGCAGGGATATTAAAGTTTCGCCTTCTGTATTGGACTGTATTGCTGCTGCTTTGCAGCTTACCAAAGATGAGCGCAGCTATTTATTTGCCCTGGCACTTGAGAACGGTCCCGGCGCTGCCCTTTATCCGCAGGAGAATATCTCTGAGATCAGTCCTTCACTGCAGAAGATACTGCAGGAGTTAACCAATTGTCCAACCATAATTTCTGACCGCCGGTGCGGGATCGTCGGTTGGAATGCAGCCGCAGCACATGTATTTCTCGACTTTGCCACACTGCCGCCTGAGGAGAGGAATATGATCTCCCTACTGTTTGTGCGGAAGGAATTCAAGCGCCTTGCCGTGAACTGGCAGCAGTTCGTAAGCGGGTATTTATCCATATTCCGGGCCTATTACGGCCAATATGTGGAGGATCGCTGGTATGATGATTTCATTGCGGAGATGAAGCAGCAGCATCCGGAGTTCAATGTGCTGTGGGAAGAGAGCCGGGTCAGCTCAGCACCTGACGTGGTGCTTGAATTCCGTCACGCCAAAGCGGGCAAAATGCTGTTTCATCTCACTTCTCTCCAAGTACACGGCAGCACTGATTTGCGGTGTAGTATTTATACGCCAGAAGGCGATTCCAACACTGAAGCCAAACTTAAGCAGTTAATGGAGCAGCATGTAGAGGAATTATGATAAAAAATCTTTATGGATTCATAAAAAACTATAAATATGCAATGTGAGGTTTGACGTTTATACTCCTAATATGATGTTTAACTTATGGAATCGGAAAAGGAGTGCAGCATAATGGCAAAAGTCACCGGATTAGAAGGCATTGTAGCAGGAGAAACCAACATTGGTCTGGTAGATGGGGAAAAGGGGTATTTGGTATATCGGGGATTTTGGGCAAAAGAACTTGCAGTCACGCGTACATACGAAGAAGTAGCCTATTTGCTGTGGAACGGGCATCTTCCTTCTGCGGATGAGCTGGAACTGCTAAAGAGCGAGATGGCCGTATCCCGTAAATTGCCTGAATATCTCCGCCAGATCATAGAACTCATGCCTGCTTCTGTACCAATGATGCTGGTGCTGCAGAGCTCTGTTGCTGCGCTTGGCGGGCAGGGAAACTCCACTTGGCCTCCAGCAATTGGGCAGGCGGTCAGATTGGCATCCATCCTGCCGACTATTATCGCTTACAGATACCGCACGCTGAACGGCTTAACACCACTGGAGCCGCTATCTGAACTTGGTCATGCTGCCAATTACTTATATATGCTTACTGGAGAAAAGCCAACGGAGGCGCATGTGAAGGCACTTAGCGCATACCTGATTCTATGCATGGAGCACGGGATGAACGCTTCAACATTCGCTGCCCGCGTTGTGCTCTCAACCGAATCGGACATGAATGCTGCGGTAGCCGGTGCAATCGGAGCGATGAAAGGACCGCTGCATGGCGGTGCTCCATATGAGGTGATATCCATGCTTGAGGATATCGGAACCAAGGAGCGGGCGGAACCGTGGCTGCGTAATGCTCTGGATAGCGGCACCAAGCTCATGGGTTTCGGGCACCGGATTTATAAAACCAAGGATCCGCGGGCGGAAGCACTTCAGATCGCGACACAGGAAATGATCGGCAAGGATCCTTCTTTTGATCTTGCACTTCATGTAGAAGCTACGGCGATACATTTACTTCAAGAATACAAGCCGGGACGGAGATTGTTCACCAATGTTGAGTTTTATGCAGCAGCTATTTTGAAGGCGCTGGAGCTTTCTCCGGATATTTTCACACCAACCTTTACAGCTGGAAGAATTATTGGCTGGACCGCTCATATTATGGAGCAGGCAGAGAACAACCGGATTTTTCGGCCGCAATCTGTCTATACAGGACCTATGCCCAAGAACGAATTCTAAAAAACGTAAATAAATGCGCAAAAACAACCCCAGCCGATAAGCGGCCGGGGTTGTTCAAATAGAGGAGATGGTCATGAGCGAGAGTATGAGGGGGATACTCTGGGTTTTTTTTAGAAGTCGGATGTTGCAATTTCAATGGTGCCAAAGACAGCACCGGCAGCCGTGCTGCGAAGAGCAGCAACCTGCAAAGCGTTAACGGAAAGTGTAAGACTGTTCAGTGCAGGGATGGTATAAGTGACAACCGGAGCATTGACCCGGTAGATGACAAGATCCACAGGGAATGCGGAACCGTTGTTTACTGTTACAGCTGCGTTGAGGATACCATCCAAATTCTCGTAATAAGATTTACCTACAGAAGGAGCCAGATTAAAGTATTGAATGGGTAACAAGATAGCCATGGTAACGACCTCCTTTTCATTTGATAGAATATTCTATTCGGTTATTCTATTATTGCTTTGACAAATGACATAGGAGATTCGCACAAATATGATATGTTACACTTAGAATAATACTGTTAATAGTAAGGAGAATTTAGATGATCAAGCTGGTATCCTGGAATGTGAATGGACTAAGAGCCTGTGTTAGCAAGGGCTTCATGAATTACTTCAAAGAAACAGCTGCAGATATTTTCTGTGTGCAGGAAACCAAACTTCAGGCGGGGCAGATCCTTCTGGAACTGGGAGAAGAGTATGAACAATACTGGAATTATGCAGTGAAAAAAGGATATTCAGGAACGGCGGTATTCACAAAAATCAAGCCACTCTCTGTAAGATACGGAATGGAAGAGGACTCTGAACCCGAAGGCCGGTTGATTACACTGGAATTCGCCGGCTTTTATCTCGTAAATGTCTATACTCCAAATGCACAACGTGAGCTGGCGAGACTGGATTACCGGCTGGAATGGGAGGATCGCTTCCGCAGCTATCTGCTGGAGCTGGACAAGCTGAAGCCAGTACTGGTATGCGGAGACCTGAACGTAGCCCATCAGGACATCGATTTGAAGAATGCCAAAGCCAACCGAGGGAATTCAGGTTTTACCGATGAAGAGCGGGGGAAGATGACAGTACTACTGGAGTCAGGATTCATTGATACGTTCAGACACCTGCACCCGGATCAGGAGGGAGCCTACACCTGGTGGTCTTATATGCCGAAGATCAGAGAACGGAATGTGGGTTGGCGTATCGATTACTTTCTGGCCTCATCACGACTAACGCCGAAGCTGAGAATGGCGGGAATGGAGTGCAGCGTAATGGGCAGTGATCATTGCCCGGTGGTTGTGGAGTTTGAGGATATACCGGAATAATGGGCAGGTTGGGCAAAAACTAAACAAGGGCCGTACATCCCACACCAGGGGTGTACGGTCCTTGTCGTTAATTCGGAAGATTATTTACAACAAATGGCCGGTAACTACGGTTTCCAGATCTTCAGCTGACATAGACACATTATATTGCTGCTTAACCACAATGGAAGATTCTTGGAATGTGATCTCTACAGTAAATCGGAAGGGAGTTTCTACGAATAAGAGTGTCAGCAGCAGCGTATCCTCGGTGACCCAGGTAAAGCTGGACATGATTAGATTCCTGGTATTATCCAGAATGCTGGCGTTGCTTTCAACCCATTCCCCGCGGCCCAAAGAAACCTTTTGTTCACCCGACGGTCCTTGCAGTGTTAATTCAGCCGCTGATTCGCTAAAAGAAACCGCCAGTGCATCCAGCTGCAGCGAGTTGGCTTCCAGTGTATAGACTTTGCCGTTCACTGTTTGTTCCAAGCTTGAAGAGGGGGCTATCTCTGGAGGCTGGATATTTAGTTGGGCTAACTGTACATTCAACTCCGCTGCAGCAGGATCGTTATCAACAATTACATGTTCCATTGTCATCGCAGGCAGAAGGTGCTCCCATACTCCGTTCATAATATGCTGCATATCACTGCTGCCGCTTGTTATGGCAACTACCGCATCCTGTTCTGGCATTACGATACAGAATTGGCCAAAGGCTCCGTCTCCGCGGTATACGTCATGGCGGCAACGCCAGAATTGAAAGCCATAACCCTGTGCCCAGTCGCTGGAAGCTGCACCCGGACTACCATCATCGTTGCTGATTTGCTTGGAGGTAGCGGCCGCAATCCATTCTTGGGTCAGCAGCTGAGTATTGTTCCATGCCCCTTGCTGCAGATACAATTGTCCGAATGCGGCAATGTCTTCGGTAGTGATACTTAACCCGAATCCGCCCAGATTGATCCCCCGGGGACAAGAGCCCCAAGTCGGATGTTGAATGCCCAGCGGAGCAAACAAGCGGGGTTCCAGGTATTCCAGTAAAGTGAGACCGCTTACTTTTTGCAAAATGGCAGAGAGCATGTACGAAGCTCCAGTGTTGTAAAGGAAATGAGTACCAGGTGTCTTATCGACCGGAAGCCGGAGGAATGTTCTGACCCAGTTGACGTCTTCGCTGCTCATCATAGTTGGCATGGTATCTACTGTATGGCCCGTACCCATCATCAGCAGGTGGCTAATATTCATCAGTGCCAGATTGGGGCTGATGTCCTCCGGAGCATCCCCGGGAAAGAAGGCCGCAACCCGGTCCTCCAGGGATAATAATCCTTCTGCCACTGCCAGTCCGATAGCGGTTGAGGTGAAGCTTTTGCTGAGTGAAAATAAAGAATGTTGCAGCTCGGGCTGATAAGGCGACCACCAGCCTTCCGCTATTACAGCACCATGGCGCAGCAACATGAAGCTATGAAGACCTAATTGCTGCTCTTCCATCGCATTAAGAAAAGAAGAAACTGCTGCTGACGGGATCCCCTGCGCTTCCGGCAGGCTTCTTGGAAATTGACGTTTCTGTTGCGTATTTTCCATAATCCTATCTCCCTTGATTGATATGGATAAAAGCTTATAACCCCTATATTATACCAATCATGAACAAGATACGAGAGTCCTGTATGGGACCCCTATAGCTTCAGACGGAATCTGACAAAGGACTCCCGGAGTCTGCGTGCTCCTTATCGGGCCAGGTAATTCTGTTACGGGTCCGGCTAAGTTGTTCATACACCAGCACCGGATTTCGCTTGAATACACGGATTACAAGATGGACAAAGAATGCGAGATTCATGAACATGACTGCGCCGTACACGATTCCCATCCATGGACCTGGCAAATTCGAGAGCCGTGAGGGAGTAAGCAGATGTATATTCATACCCACCAGTATTCCATACAGGAACAGGTATCTTACGATTAATCCCCATAATCGGTTGCGGCCGTCTTCGCTGCTGATGCGGATCCGGACCACCCATTTGCCAAAGGTCCTCCCTCCGGTACACCAAGGTATCACCACAAAATATATACCTGTTGTGATCCAATAAGCGTATGGCACCTGGAAGGAATAGAGCAGCAGCAATACCATGCTCCAGATTGGTGCGTCTAATACCGAGGCGATGCTTCTGCGGGTATAGGTGACTCTTTTGGCAGATAAATCTACCCGTGTATCGAGCTGTTCGATTCGTGGCAACAGTGCGGATACCCAGAGTACAATCCGGTAACCGGCAATTCCGCCCAGCGTATTGGTCAATAGATCGTCAACATCAAAGATCCGGTAGGGATGATCAAAAAATCCGAAGAGAGCCGTGATCTGGGTGATCTCAAAAAGCAGTGACAGCGTAAAGGAAAGCAGAATGCAAACGACCCAGCGTGTGCGGAAATAATAACCCAGGAACATCCCAAAGGGTACCGTCAACAATACATTGAACAATGCCTGAAGGAAATCCGGTTGTCGTAGTATCTTCCAATACGATAAAGGGTCATCGGAGCTGATGTTGGAATTGCGGATGATATCCTGAATGAAATGCAGCGGTATATGCTGAATCATATTTCCGATAGGTAAAGCATTATGCCTGGACGACGGCATGGGAAGCATAATCAGATAAAAGGCGTTCAGCAAATAGAGCAGCAGCAAATAAAGAATAAGTGCCCTAATCTTGTTGATATAGCCATGGCGTCTGTATTGGACCATAAGAAATGGGAGCGTGAACAGCAGCGCTGCCACAGGAAAAGACATGAATGCGTAGGAAATTGGAAATAGATAGGATTGAAGCATGATCCACCTGCCGTAAATAGAATAGTAGTTGTGGTGTGTACATGAAATAAATCTGAACATGAAATAAACCAATGAGTACCCTTCGTATGTTAGACGCCGCGTTGTGCCGGTAACCCTGCAATGCGGAGTGACACTTATTTATTGAGCCTATCCGGCATACATATGTCTGGAGAGGAGCGTGAAGCAAGATGGACAAGAAAGTACAGCAATATTACAAACTGAAGGCCAAGCAGAAGGAGATGGAGAAAGAACTGGGCGAGCTTCGGCAAGAGATCCTGGCATTTTGTGCGCAGCAGGGACAGGCGGACAATGAAATCGGAGGCTACAGAGTGAAGCTGGTCACGCAAAACCGCAGGGAATACGATGATGACAAGCTATACCGGACGTTATCTGATCCTGAGGTCTGGCGATTGCTCTCCAAAGCGGACTCGGCGAAAATCGCCAGTCTGATTAAACTGAATATTATCGAAGAAGAAAAAATCGCCCATACGTATGCAGTCAAGACAGTTACACTGCTGCAAGTAGATAAGAAATAAATGCATTTCTTGAATCGTGTATTTAGTAAAGAAATCGCCACCTCCGGCATTTTGCGCTAAAATAAAGGAAGTGTTCCTTTATATATTTGAATAGAGCAATCCATGATACGGAGGAAATGAAGCGATGAAGGATTTTGATGTAATGCTGGAAAAGTATGCTGACCTGGTTGTCAAGGTCGGAGTAAATGTGCAGTCTGGTCAAGTACTTATGATTCATTCGCCACTGGAAACGGCAGAGCTAACCCGTCTGATTGTAGGCAAGGCCTATGAAGCAGGAGCCAAATATGTGCTTGTGGATTGGGATGATGAAAAGGTAACACGTATTCGTTATGAGAAGGCTGCAGATGATTCTTTTGGATATTACCCGCAGTGGCATGCAGATATGCTGGAGGGGTTCGCGGAAGAAGGTGGGGCTGTATTACATATCAAAGTACCTGATCCGGAATTATTCCGCGGTATTGATTCCTCCAAAGTTTCCACGGCAGTGAAAGCTGCAGCCATAGCACGCAAGAAATATCAGAGCTATACCCGCAATAGCCGGATTAGCTGGTCGCTGATCAAGGCGCCGACTCGGGCTTGGGCGGACAAAGTGTTTGCTGATCTGCCAGAGGAACAGCGTGTGGAAGCCATGTGGGAAGCGGTATTCCAGATGAACCGTGTGGGCAGCGAGGATCCGGTAGCCGCATGGCGAGCGCATATTGCAGACCTCAAGCAATCCCAGGAACGGATGAATGCCAAACGCTACAAAAGTCTGCATTATCGCGCTCCTGGAACGGATCTTCATGTGGAGCTTCCAGAGGGACATCTCTGGCGCGGCGGCGGCGGCGAAAATGCCGGCGGGGTCTATTTTGTAGCCAATATGCCGACAGAAGAAATCTACACCATGCCGCACCGCAAAGGAGTCAACGGCACTGTCAGCAGCACGATGCCGCTTAATTTGAATGGACGGCTAGTGGATGGTATCAAGCTCACTTTTACGGACGGTAAAGTAACTGCATATGATGCCGAATCCGGGCGGGAGCATCTGACTTCCCTGCTGGAAACGGATGAAGGCGCCTCTTATCTGGGAGAGGTGGCACTGGTACCACATGATTCTCCTATTTCAAATCTGAATAGAGTCTTCTACAATACTGGAATCGACGAGAATGCTTCTTGTCACTTTGCACTCGGCAGTGCGTATCCGGTAAATATAGAAGGCGGAACCTCACTTAGCAGCGAGGAGCTGCTGGAGCGGGGAGCCAATGTAAGCCTGACGCATGTTGACTTCATGATAGGCTCTGCAGAGCTTGATATTGATGGCGAATTAGCCGATGGGACCATTGAACCTGTCTTCCGCAAAGGAAACTGGGTACTATAGAACACATGGGAATGTGATCCTATTTGTTGTTCCCGTTACTGAAGCTGCGAACCCCTCTAAGGGTGGGTTTGCGGCTTTTTTAGAATCGTCATAAACCGTGTGGATAAGCTTTCATTGAAAATATTTTTGTTGCACCTTACGTAACGTCATCTTTTATAATCAAAGTACGTTAGCGCTAACGAAGGAGTGGCTATGGGACAGTATTGGAAGGTAGGAGACCTTGCGAAAATAACGGGACTTACCGTTCGTACCCTTAGATTTTACGATCAAATCGGTTTGTTTTCGCCGTCCGGCCAGACCGACTCCGGTCATCGACTGTACAACGAATCCGACCTATCGCGTCTGCAGCAGATTGTATCCCTTAAGGAGCTTGGCCTATCCCTTGATGAAGTGAAATGTCTTCTGGAAGGCGGGCAGATCAGTGCACTTGAGATCGTTGACCTGCAAATAGCACGGATCAAAGACCAAATCAAGCTGCAGCAGAGACTTCTAGAACAACTCCAATATGTATCCAAGTCAATTCAAGTAAAGGCTCCCTTAACGGTGGAAGACTTTACAAGTATCCTATACACAATGAAAATGAGCCATGAAAAGCGGGTTATCGAGCGTCGGATGAGCTGGGAGCACAGACTGGATACTCTAGGAAATTTGCTTGATGCTGAACATGAAGCAACAAAATCAAAGGAGGATTAACCATGAGTGAAAGATTCGTCAATCATGCTACGTTTGTTGTCGAACGAACCTATGCCTCATCGCTTGGAAAGGTTTATGGTGCTTGGTCTGACCCGGCTCTAAAAGCAAGGTGGTTTTCGAAGCCCGATATTTTTGAATTCCGTGTTGGAGGACGGGAATATAGCAGAGGAGGGCCGCCAGAAGGACCGGTTTTCACCTTCGAGGCTAACTACCAAGAGATCATTCCGGAACAGCGGATTGTCTACACTTACTCATTGGATGCTGGCGATAAGCGCCTTTCCGTTTCGCTTACAACGGTTGAGTTCATCCCGGTCGACGAAGGAACCAAGCTGGTTTTCACCGAACAGGGGGCGTTTTTTGACGGGCAAGATACTCCAGAGATTCGCGAGCAAGGCACGAACGAAATGCTTGATGCCTTGGGCAAAACACTCTAGCGGGGTTTATTATGGAGACTATTGCAGACGAGGACCTCATATCCTAGCGGAAATTTGCGTGTTACACAGAAAAAGATCTTACTTAGCTTAAGGGGTGCCGAAAGGCACCCCTTTTAATTTACCTGTTCAGATCAAGCGGAGAGCCGATAAATAAAATTTGACAATTTTGCTACTCCAGACTCAAGACCTATTCACAAAATAATTTTAAAATTGAAGAGGTGTGTATCATAATCTTTATTGATATGCGGCTAAGAGAAGAGTATAGACCCGAAAGAGAACATTAAATGACCTAGTCGGAGGAATCACTATTTTGAGAAAGCTATCATTCTTTATTACCATTATCATGTTAGGTACAATGTTATCCGCTTGTTCTGCTATTACCTCCTCAGTGGATAAAGCGCCTGCAGGCGTTACCTCCGGAGAGAAAAAGGAAATTGAGAAGTACAATGCATATGTAAGGCTTAATAACTTGATGACAGGCAGAATCAATGAGGTTCTAATTCATTATTTTGAGAAGTTCGGAATGGATACCCAGCCTGTAATCGAGAAGAACTTCAGCTTCATCATGCTGGGCGTTGCTGAACCTGAACGGGTAGTCATTGATCAAGCGAATGGCTATACCGCAAGCCAACCTGCTTTTGCGAACGCAGACCCCTTAGTAATCCAACTGACACCAGTCATCAAAGAGCTGTTGTCCGTACTGGATGAAATGAAAGCCTACTATGATTCAAGGGGTTACGTGGATGATGAATTCGCACAAGGAAAGCAGCTGCATACCAAGCTGGTAAGTGCCAATCTTGCTTATGAGAAAGTCGCCAAACCATTCTTCACAGCTCTGCAGAAATTGGGTAACGAGCAGCGTCTGGCTGAACTGCAAAAACTCAAGGATTCAGACCAGCAGATCCGGTATAGTGCCTTGAAATTCATGATAGACGCCGAGGCTACAGCCATTGAAATGGATGAACAGGGAATCACCGCCGGCAATGTGCTCAAGCTTGATATGACGAAGTTTAAAGCCAAATACGACACGATGACCGCGGATTTAAGTGAGCTCATGGCCCTTTCAAAAGATAAGAAACAGATTGAAAAAGAAGGGGTTAACAGCTTCAGTATAGGGAATTATGTGGACTCAGCCACTGAGGCAAAAGCGGCCGCTTCGAAAATTATTGAGCGCATCAATAAGAAGGAGCCTGTATCGGATTCTGATCTGAACGGTCAGTTCCTCCACACTACAGATGGAACACCTGAAAATTTCAATTATCTGCTGAGCAAGGCTGTTGAACGTTATAATGAAATGAATTAAGCACAACCTCCCTTAAGAAGCAAACCTAGATCTAATAGCTTCGATGGGGAGGTTTTATTATAAAGTTAAGTGAACTGACAGTATTTGAACAATTAGGAGGGACAAGGAGATGTTGAACAAATCATTGCTGGTCGGGGACGTTATGCAAGAATGGATGGGAACGCGCAGGTTGTTGGAAAGCATACCGGACGAACATCTGGGTTGGAGACCGCATGCGAAGTCTTATACTTTTGGGGAATTAGCAACGCATGTCGTCAACCTGATTAATTGGCAACTGTTCATTTTGCGCGATCCGGAACTGGATCTGGGGACCATACCATCACGCAGGGTAGCCTTAGAGAGCAGGCAGGCGATGCTAGACGAATTCAATGCGAACATCCAGGAGCTCGAGCAGACGCTGGATACTATCGATGAAGCGGCATTGGGCTCGAACTGGACACTCCGACGCGGCGATACGGTCATGGCTGTACAGCCGAAGGCTATAGCATTCCGTACGATGGGGATGAGCCATATGATTCATCATCGTGCACAGCTCGGAATGTACTTGCGTCTGCTTGATCAGCCGGTACCTGGTGTCTACGGTCCGACCGCGGACGAACTCGGCAAGTAGCGTGTACTCTTCACAACAGGCAACGGGAGGGGCCGCCAGAAATGGCGGTCTTTTTGCTATTATCTGATGGAAGGTCCTCTCAACTGCACAAATGAATCGAAGGCATTTATGTTATTTTCGACAATTTTAGACTGCCTACTTGAAATCGCTAACAGCTAGTCATATAATAGGTTTATCGAAACGATTCGATCTGTGAATCCGGCTAATGAGCCTTACACTTAGGAAAAGATCTCGTTTTCAAGGGAAAATGTAGAAAAAGTAGTTTTAGATCTCTTTTTATGGGTAATTATTCATTAAGGAGTCTGCGATTTATACTATGTTTCACAGAAAGACTCGAATTTTTTTTCGAAGTGAATCGAAACGTTTCGATGTAAGGGTTTTATTCATGAATATATAAATTTGTCAAACACTACAACAGGGGTGAAAGAAATGATGAAAAAGACTGGTTTGGTAGCTACAACTGTATTAATGGGTTTCTCTTTGGTCGCTGCAGGTTGTGGGAATTCTAATGATTCAGCAGCTGGTGATAACAAAACGTTGAAAGTATGGTTCATGGGAACTTCGGATACTGTAACGCCGATTACCAAAATGTATGAAGAGAAGAATCCGGGTGTCAAAGTGGATGTGCAAGCGATTCCTTGGGATACTGCACATGATAAACTGCTGACTGCCGTTGCCTCTAAAAACGGTCCTGACGTTATCCAAATGGGAACAACCTGGATTCCTGAGTTTGCGGCAGCAGGTGCACTGAAGGACATGGCGCCTTATATTGAAAAGTATCCCAGCATGAAAGCGGAGAATTTCTTCGACGGTGCAGTTCAAACGACAAAATATGAAGACAAGACGGTAGCGGTTCCTTTCTATGTTGAGACTCGCGCTATGTTCTACCGCACTGATCTGCTAGGTGATGTAGGTTATCCGGAAGGTCCCAAGACTTGGGATGAATTGAAGGATGCCAGCAAGAAGCTGGTTGCCAAAGGTGGAGCTGGACATTATGCGTTACCTATCGAAGCGAAGGATTCGATCTATACGGCTATCTTCGCCTGGCAGAACGGAAGCGAGCTGATTGACAGCAACCGTCAGCCCCAGTTCAACCAGCCGGCATATGTAGACACGATTAAATTTCTGAAGAGCTTCTACGATGAAGGATTGTCCCCTAAGGGAACAGATCTGGATACGGTAGCTGCATTTAAAGATGGTACCATGGGGATGTTCATCAGTGGCCCTTGGATGATTCAGACTGTTAAGGAAAAAGCTCCGGAGATTGACGGCAAATGGGCAGTAACCACTCTTCCTGCTCAAAAAACTAACACCTCTTCCATCGGTGGTGCTGATCTGTCCATCTTCAACTACAGCAAAAATCCGGATGAAGCTGCTAAATTTATCGCATTCATGGCTGAACAGGATGCACAGCTGAAATATTATGAAACTTCCAACTCGATGCCTGCACTGAAGGCCGCTTGGGATAACGATGCGCTGAAAGACCCGATGATTGCCGCTTTTGGTGAACAGCTTAAGAATGCACGTCCTGCTCCAACGGTAAAAGAATATGAAGAGATTGCACAAGCGGCTATGGCTTCCTTTGAACAGATCACGGTTGGCGGTGCGGATACACAGACCGAACTGGACAAGCTTAACGCAAAGGCAAATGAACTTCTGGGCAACAAATAAGCAACACTCTTTCCAGGTATACTGCCGATTCTCCGTAATGAAGGGGTTTCGGCAGTGTGTGCGTTCATTGTATGGAAAGGTAGTGCAAGAAAGCGAAAGGATGTGAGTGATTGTGAGTTCATTTGTTAAGCAATGGAACAAAAATAAATATCCATATATGTTTATCGCACCTGCTGTCCTGCTGCTGACTGTATTCTCCATAATTCCAATTATCATAGCGCTGGTCATCAGCTTTACAGATATGGATTTGGTGGGGCTTGCGGATTATTCCAATATCAGCAGTGTGGGCTTAGATAATTACATTAACATTTTCAAAGACCCGGTCTTTCTGAAATCGATGTACAACACACTGATCTATGTAGTTATCGGTGTACCGATGGTCGTAATTGCCTCCATGGGGGTGGCGCTGCTGCTTAATTATGGAACAGGGTGGCTGTTCAAAAGCTTCCGCGTCATCTACTATATGCCGTCGATTACTAATATTGTAGCCGTCGCGGTGGTGTGGGGATATTTGTATAACGGCAGCTATGGGCTGTTCAACTACATTCTGTCTATCTTCGGCTTTCCGGCACAGCAATGGCTTCAAGACCCGAATCTTGCGAAATTATCTCTGATCCTGCTGGCGTTCTGGAAATCCATAGGGCTCAATATGATTATTTTCCTGGCAGCATTGCAGGGCATTCCCCGTTCCTATTATGAAGCGGCTGAAATTGACGGGGCGACTGGCTGGAAGAAGCTGCGCTTCATCACAGTACCTCTTCTTGGATTCGCTACTTTCTTTGTGACCATTACGACCTTGATCGGCTGGATTCAATTCTTCGAAGAACCGCTGGTCATGACCAAGGGCGGGCCGCTGAATGCCACGATGTCTATGGCACTCTTCATCTACAACAACGGCTTCCAGCTCAGCAAGTTCGGTTATGCGGCTTCCGGCTCGTTCGTGTTGTTCATTATCATCATTATTGCAACACTCATTCAATTCGCGGTCAAAAAGAAAGAAGTGGAATATTAAGTTTCAGCTATAGCGCTGCTGCTTAAAGAGGAGGTATAATTTCATGGCATTGAAAATGAAACATATGGAAAAAGGATTGATGATTGCACTGCTCATTATCGGCGGACTGCTGATGATGGTGCCATTCATCTGGATGATTGGCTCGTCCTTTAAACCAGAGAGTGAATTCACTGTAATTCCCCCGACACTGATTCCGAACCACCCGACGTTCTCTAACTACCGGGATTTGTTCGTGAAGATGGACTTTTTAATCTATTTGAAAAATACACTGATCATCGTGCTGTGCTCCTTTGTAGGACTGTTTCTTAACGCGATGGCCGGTTATGCTTTTGCTAAATTTGATTTTCCGGGTAAAAACAAGTTCTTCTATATTATTCTGGGCACCATGATGATTCCTGGACAGGTTACGATGATTCCAACTTATCTGATCATTAACCAGATGCATTTGGTGAATACGATGGCAGGAATAGTTCTGCCTGGTTTGGTCGGTGCGTTCGCAATCTTCCTGTTCCGCCAGTTCATGACCACGATTCCCATGGACTTGCTGGAGGCAGCCAGACTAGACGGGGCCGGGGAGCTCCGGATCTTTTTCCAACTGATGGTTCCGATTGTGAAACCGGTTTTTGCGGTACAAGGTATCCTGACTTTTATCGGCGCCTGGAACAGCTTTCTCTGGCCGCTTATTATTGCCAATGATGAGAAGCTGTACACCTTATCGGTAGGTCTCTCGCTGCTGAAAGGCCAATATGGTACACAGTTCGGATTGCAGATGGCCGGAGCGGCCTTCATGGTTGTGCCGATTATTATCATATTTATCTTCTTCCAAAAACATATCATAGAAGGATATACCATCTCCGGCATAAAATAATATAGAGAAGCATATGGCATGATTCGGGAAGGGTTGAACAAACATGGCAACAATCAAAGATGTGGCAAAGCTGGCAGGGGTGGCCTTATCTACAGCATCCTATGCTATGAGCGGCGACAGCAAGGTGAGCGCCAAAACCAGGGAAAAGGTGCTTGAAGCCGCAAAACAGCTGAATTATCAGAAAAATGGCTTTGCCATGGATTTGAAGAGAAGCCGTACGAATACCATAGCTCTGATATTGACAGATTTATCCGGACCTTATTATTCAGAGCTGATTCGGAGCATTCAGGATGTGGCCTTGTCCAATTCCTATGACCTGATCGCATGCAGTTCTATGGGCGGGAAGGACTCCACGGCGGTAAGATTTCTTTTGGAGAAGCGGGTGGATGGAGCCATTGTGCTTGCACATAACATTACTGATGAGATTTTGCAGGCTGCCGGAAGTGACAGATTTCCTATTATTGTCATGGACCGGCTGATTGCAGGCAAAGGACTCATAAATGTTGTGGTAGATGGAGAGCAGGGCGGCTACAGTGCTACCCGTTATTTGATCGAAAAAGGCCATGAGCATATTGCTTATATCAGTGGTCCGGCTAATTCCTATGATAATGCGCTGCGCTACCAGGGATTTCTACGGGCCATGCGGGAAGCAGGTTTGGAGGAAAAGGCCAAATGGAAGCTGAACGGGGGATTCATCCGTGAGGGCGGATATAAGGCGACCAAAATGATGCTGATGCAGGGAGAGCTGCCCACAGCTGTCTTTTATGCGAATGATGAAATGGCTGTTGGAGGATTGAAGGCCCTTGAAGAGGGAGGTATCAGTGTTCCTGATGATATTTCTGTGATCGGTTTTGATGATATCCAACTGTCCGAATACATTCAGCCTCCTCTCACAAC
The DNA here is from genome assembly GCF_056121505.1 of Paenibacillus sp. LS-5. Taxonomy (NCBI): domain Bacteria; kingdom Bacillati; phylum Bacillota; class Bacilli; order Caryophanales; family Paenibacillaceae; genus Paenibacillus; species Paenibacillus sp. LS-5. The sequence goes on from NZ_JBWAVA010000001.1 coordinate 198,100, forward strand.
GATCCGTCAGCCTATGTATGAATCCGGATCGCTTGCGGGGCATCTGCTGTTCCAGATGCTTAATGGCGACACCGTTAATGATTTCTATAAGCTCAAGATTGAGCTGGTTGAACGCAAATCGGTCAAACCCCGGAGCTGACTGCCCTGGGGAGGTTCCGGCGGATCTTTGAATTAAATTGAAACGTTTAGGAAATAAAATTGATTCAATAAAAAAAATCTATATTATATATGGAAAAATATAATAGAAACGTTTCGTTTCTTTGGGGGAGCAGCTATGACTGAACATTTGTACAACAAATATGTGAAACATATGACCCTGGAAGAGAAGGTAGCCCAACTGTTGCAGCTGGCAGCGCCTTTCTATGATGAACCGGGTGATGATTCTGAGATTACCGGTCCTATGGAAGAGCTCGGAATTGATGCCAATACGAAACGGGCTGCGGGTTCGGTTCTCGGTATTGCAGGTGCGGAGAAAATGATGGCGGTTCAGAAAGAGCACCTGTCCGGAAGCAGACTCGGTATTCCGCTATTGTTCATGGCGGATATCGTTCATGGCTTCAAGACGATTTTTCCGATTCCACTGGCGATTGGCTGTTCCTGGGACCTCAATCTTGCTGAACAAAGTGCCGAGATTGCTGCGCGTGAGGCGGCTGTATCCGGACTTCATGTGACTTTTGCCCCGATGGTAGATTTGGTTCGTGACGCGCGCTGGGGCCGGGTGATGGAATCTACGGGTGAAGATACTTACTTGAATGCTGAATTTGCCAAGGCATTTGTCCAAGGCTTCCAAGGAGATAATCTTAAGGACGATATGACCCGTGTTGCGGCATGTGTGAAGCACTTTGCGGCATATGGGCTGGCCGAAGGAGGCCGTGAGTATAACACTGTAGATCTATCAGAGCGTCAGCTGCGCGAATATTATCTGCCGGCCTATAAAGCGGCCATCGACGCAGGCGCCGAAATGGTGATGACTTCCTTCAATACTGTGAATGGTATTCCGGCTACAGGCAACCACCAATTGATGCGCGGGCTGCTTCGTGACGAATGGGGATTTGAGGGGGTCTTGATCTCTGACTGGGCGGCGATTAAGGAGATTATTGCGCATGGAGCAGCAGAAGATGAGAAAGAGGCTGCTTTCAAGGCGATCCACAGCGGTGTTGATATAGATATGATGACCACAAGTTATGTGAATCATTTGCCGGAGCTTGTGGCAGATGGGCTTGTTGACGAAGCGATAATTGACGAAGCCGTGCTGCGGATTCTGGAGCTGAAAGAGAAGCTGGGCTTATTCGAGAATCCAATGCGCGGAGCTGATCCTGAGCTGGAACGGCAAATCGTGTTTAGTTCCGAGCACCGGCAGGTCTCCCGGAGACTTGCTGAGAAGTCGAGTGTACTACTCAAGAATGAAGGAGTTCTTCCGCTCCAGATTGACCAGCAGATTGCCTTGATAGGTCCGTTTGCAGCAAGCGGTGATATCCTCGGCTGGTGGTCCTGGACCGGTTCCAAGGAAACTGCGGTGAAGCTTGGAGAGTCGATGCAGAAAATCAGCAGTGATCCCGAAAATGTATTAATCGCAGAGGGCTGCGGCATTGATACAATTACAGAAAGCGGCCTTGCTGAGGCGCTGAACGCTGCTTCAGCAGCTGAAGTTATTGTACTTGCCCTCGGCGAGTCCTCGGACATGAGCGGAGAAGGAGGCAGCCGCAGTGATATCCGTCTTCCGGAAGCTCAGCTTGAGCTGATCCGAGAGATGAAGAAGCTTGGAAAGCCGCTGGCTGTTGTGCTTTTTAACGGTCGTCCGCTTGATCTTCATGGAGTCTTTGATGTGGCCGATGCAGTGCTGGAGGCATGGTTCCCAGGGAGTGAAGGCGGTGCGGCACTGGCGGATATTTTGTATGGCAAGGTGAATCCGTCTGGACGTTTGTCCATGTCCTTCCCGCATTCTGTGGGACAGATTCCTGTATATTACAATGCTTACAATACCGGCCGTCCGAAACCGGAGGAAGCAACTGACAACCGCTATATTTCTCAATACATCGATATTCCCAATGAACCGCTGTTGCCTTTCGGTTTTGGTCTAAGCTATACCTCCTTTGCCTATGCAGATTTTTCCCTGTATTCGGATCGGATGACAGCAGACCGTCCGCTGGAAGCCAAAGTAACCGTCACGAACACTGGCAGCCTTGCCGGAACCGAGACCGTTCAGCTCTACATCCGAGATATGTCCGGTGAGACTGTGCGTCCGGTTAAAGAGCTTAAGGATTTCAGACAGATTCAGCTGTCACCCGGAGAGAGTAGAGAGGTTGTGTTCCACATTGAGGAATCCCAGCTTCGCTATCACCATAGTGATTTGTCCTACACCAGTGATCCCGGACAGTTCACCGTATATGTCGGGTCCAGCAGTCGTGACACTCAATCGGCCATGTTCCGCTTACTCTAATATTTATTAATTAGCGGTATTCTCACCGCAGCAGATAAGGAAGTGAAACGAAATGACAATTGCATCAACAACCAGGCTGTCGCTTCAAAAGGGTGAATTAGCCTTTACGTTTCTGGAGAGCGGTGACTTGTATCAGGCTCTGGGCGGTAAAATGATGATTAATCAGCTTTTATCAAACAGTGTGGATGGTGCACCTGGGAATCTGTATGTAAGGCTCCATACCCCCAAAGGGATCCAGGCTTATCCGCTGCTTGGCGTCAAATCAGCCAGCCGTTTCCGTAAAGACGGCGAACGTTTAGTATGGCAGGGCGATATTCCTGTAGAGCAGGCAGGAACGGGAGTGAAAGAGGCTCTCCGTTATCAGGTAGTCTTCTCCATGACAAGTCCGGGTGTCTGGTTCTGGGATATTTCCATCCAAGGCAGCGGAGTTCTTGTGGATGTGATATATACACAAGATGTGGGTATAGCGTCTCCTGGAGCAGTTACAAGCAATGAGGCTTATCTGTCCCAATACATCGATCATGCAGTTTTTGAAAGTAAAGATAAGGGATATGTTGTATGCTCCCGCCAGAATCAGCCGCAGGACGGGAAGTTCCCATATCTTCAGCAGGGTCTGCTTGAAGGTGCTGCTGGATATTCTACCGATGGCTTTCAATTTTTCGGCTTATCTTACAAGGAAACGGATCAGCCAGAAGCATTGTCAGGGGACATGCTTGCAAACGAGGTTTACCAGTATGAATTTGCCTACACGGCTCTGCAGTCTGCAAAGGTCCAGTTGGAAGGGGAGACGCGGTTTACCTTCTATGGATTGTTTCGCGAGGATCATCCGGCTGCGATTACGGAGCTGGAGTATGCAGAGTCGGTTCAAGAAGCCTGGCAAGAGGTACAGTCTTTGGGAAGCATCACCGCTGAAGGGGAATTGCTGAACCGGATAGCGGGCAAACCTCAGATTGGTGAACCTCTGCAGACTCTTTCTTTGACTAATGCCGAGCTCGATGTGCTGTTCCCTCACAAGTTGCAGGAAGAGCGTGAGGATGGTAAGCTGCTGGCTTTTTTCACGGAAGGCTATGAGCATGTTGTACTCAAGGATAAGGAACTTCTTGTCGAGCGTCCGCATGGACAAATTCTTATGAGCGGTGATAATGCGCGGATGAACCCAGAGGTGATGACAACAACCTCCTATATGTATGGTATCTTCAATTCTCAGGTGGTCGTAGGCAACACCAATTTCAATAAAATGATGTCCAATGCCCGCAGCGCCTTGAACGTCTACAAGACTTCAGGACAACGGATATATGTCTACACGGAAGGACAATATCATCTGCTAACGATGCCTTCTCTGTTCGAAATCGGCTTTAATTATGTGCGCTGGTATTATAAAACGGTAACGGATACTCTGGTAATTACCAATTACACCACGATGGATCAGCCGGAGGTTAGATTGCATGTGCATTCTGCTAACGGTATGGCTTACCGGTTCTTGATCACGAACCAGATCACCATGAATGTAGCTGAATATGAGGTTCCATATGAAATGTCCCAAGACCCTTCGGATGGTACGCTAACCTTCCGGGCAGCACAGACAGGGACCAGCGCACAGGTATACCCTGAATTAGCTTACCGGATGCAACTGGATGGTGCAGCATACGAGCTGGGCGATGAGTCACTCCTTGCAGAGGGGAAAGTTCAAGGCAGTGCTTCTCTAGTGGTAATGGAGTTGCAGGAAAGCGCTGACTGGACCTTGACGTTACAAGGACTGCTGGATGGCAAGGCGCGTCCAATAAGCTCCACTTCCGTTGAAGCCGAGGCGGCACGGTACCGCGAATTTTTGTCTGGAGTCATGAATGGTTTCAAGCTGACGGAGCAGGGCGGTACACAAGGAGAATTATTCAAGGTGAATGCGCTGGCTTGGTGGTATACCCACAATATGCTGGTTCATTATTCCGTACCTCACGGTCTGGAGCAGTACGGCGGGGCGGCATGGGGAACCCGCGATGTCTGTCAGGGACCGGTGGAATATTTCCTGGCCACCCACAAGTATGAACAGGTTCGTGAAATCCTGCTTACTGTATTCACTCATCAGTATGAGGATGATGGCAGCTGGCCGCAGTGGTTCATGTTTGACAAGTATACACAAGTCCAGCAGGAGGAGAGCCACGGAGATATCATTGTATGGCCGCTGAAGGTATTAGGCGATTATCTGCGGGCGACCCGGGATTACGATGTTCTGGATGTGCAGCTTCCGTACACCCGCAGACACCATTTTGACTTCACATCAGAAACAGCTTCCTTACGGGAACATGCGATCAAGGAACTGGACTATATCAAAGCGAATTTCCTGCATGATACGTTCCTCTCCTCTTACGGTGACGGAGACTGGGATGATACCCTTCAACCGGCCAATGCCCAGTTGAAGCAGTACATGGTCAGCAGCTGGACAGTCGCATTGACGTATCAGACGGTGCTCGGATTATCGGGAGTGCTGCAGGAAGTGGATGCCGCATGGGCCGGGGAACTGAAGGAACTGGCTACAGGCATCAAAGGTGACTTCAACCGCTATATGCTGGGAACCGATGTGATTCCGGGCTTCCTATACTTCGAAGATCCTGCCGATGCCAAGCTGTTGCTGCATCCTGAAGATAAGGAGACCGGCATCCAGTACCGGCTCCTGCCGATGACCAGAAGCATGATTGGCGAGCTGTTAACTCCAGAGCAGATGGAGGAGCACTACAAGCTGATTCAGGAACAATTCCTTTGTCCGGACGGCGTGCGTCTGATGAATCATCCGGCACAATATGCCGGTGGTGTCAGTCTGCACTTCAAACGTGCGGAGCAGGCGGCGAATTTTGGCCGCGAGATTGGTCTGCAGTATGTGCATGCCCATATCCGTTTTGTTGAAGCGATGGCGAAGATCGGCAAGCGGGATCAGGTATGGAAGGGATTGGCCGTCATTAACCCGATTGGCATTCGTGATGCGGTGCCAAATGCGGAGCTGCGGCAGAGCAATTCTTATTTCAGCAGCTCGGACGGCAAATTCTCCAACCGGTATGAAGCGCAGGAGCGTTTTGCGGAGCTTCGTGACGGTTCGGTTCCGGTAAAAGGCGGCTGGAGAATCTATTCCAGCGGTCCGGGGATCTATATGAATCAACTGATCTCGAATGTGCTGGGTATCCGCGAAGACGGCGGTGATCTGATCATCGATCCGGTATTACCGGATGAACTGGACGGCACACGATTCGACTTCGACTACGATGGCAAGCCAGCCGTGTTTGTGTACCATTGTGCACAAGGCCAACTGGCCTACGTTAAGGTGAATGGACAGGAAGTTCCTGCTGAACGGCTGGAGAATCGGTACCGCTTGGGCGGACTACGGATCAAACGGGCTGATTTTGACCGGTTGCGCAGCACAGAAGGTACAGTTGTAGATATTTATATGTAATTTTTATAGAAACTTTATGTAACACATTTAATAGCGGTCAGTGATGCAGACATCCTCTGGGGATGCCAGGCACTCACTGGCCGTTTTTTTGTCCGCCTATGTTTCGATATTCACCAAATTTTCACCAAGCACACTTATCATAAGCTCAGAGATTAGGATAAGGAGACGAAGATCATGAAGAATAAAAAATCATATGTAAAACTTACTCTTGATCTATTAATGGGAATTACCTTTGCACTTCTCTATAACACAAGAGTGTTAGGCGGGCTTGCTTTTCATGAAATTGCTGGAATAGCGATCGGGTTTGCGTTCGTGGTTCACATTTTACTGAATTGGAGATTTGTCCAGAAGGTGACCCTAAGGCTGTTTGACCGGTCCCTTCCGGTACGCACACGGTTCAGTTATTTACTAAATGTCTCGCTGTTGTTATCGATGACACTCATTCTAGTTAGCGGTCTGGTCATCTCTCGGGTCGTACTTCCAACCTTCCAGCTAGGAAATGAGAACTGGTTCAAAATAGCACATATGTCTGTAGCGTATCTGAGCCTTGGGTTAATTGGTGTACATATAGGGCTTCATTGGCATTGGGTGATTAAAGTGATGCAGAAACCTTTAAATCTCAAGCTGCCACGTTCATTATCCCGTGTTCTAATGACAGGCGTGGCAATTATGGTGCTTGCATTTGGGGTCTATCAGGTATACACGACTAATTACTTCTCCAGACTGCAGATGCTACAGGGAGTGTTCTCGGTCTCCTCAGTTTCTGGAGAGGGAATCTATGAACATGGGGATAGGGATAGATCGGAGTTCGTGAAACCTCAAAGAGGAAGCGAGAACAAGCCGTCTTTCCCGGTTAAAGGGAAGTCAAAAGGAAGGAATATCGGAAGCACCAGCTGGTATAAGGTGCTCTTTACCTACACGGGGATTATGGCTGTGTTTGCCGGAGCTACATATTACCTGGACAAATGGATTGCACGGAGAAAGAAGGTTAAGCTAGCTGTGAAGAAGCTTGAGCACCCTGGTATAACGTAATTACTTGCGGTGTGGATCTGGACAAGAGGACAAGGTAACGACTGTAATGACCGTAATCTGTCCTTTTGGCCCGTCCACAAGGGGGGCCTTGCTGCGAAAAAAAAGCCGAAGCTTCAAAGGAAGCTCCGGCTGACAGATGTTAGGTACCAGCATGCTTTTTTAGTTAGTGGTAATTGTATAGATTTCACTCACAGCTCCATCAGTGAGCTTCAGCTTTGTTTTACCGTCGGTACTCATTTTATAGAGGCTATCATTATCATCAGCGTTATAATAGAAAATACCGGTTACATCGTCATAGATTGAACTGTTATCCCAGGTCACGCCGTTCAATTTGGATAAAGATAAATCCGCATTTACAGCATAAGCCGCATTGTTGGTGAAAAATACAGTTTGTCCGGCGGCTGTACCATTCTTCACATTATAGACATTTGTCACTTGACTTAGCCCAAGCGTTTTGGTGCTGATTACTTTACCGTTGGCGATCGTACTGACGTATCCTTTACCGTTGCTGCCTACGTAAGCCAGCTTATTTCCGCCCATATCGGCCAGGCTGACAACTGCGCTTTGACTAAGCTGAAACGATTTTCCGTTATGATCTATAGCAAAGCTTTTGGCCTTGGAATACACATAATCATCATTTTCATCTACGGTAACACCTTTGTTATAGACATAATAATCTTTGGACCAGAAGCCGGATAAGGTTGCATTAACATCCAGAGGGCTTTTGGCATTGGCTGCTTTGGGATTTCCTCCAGTAATCGGAAGAGTGTACAGAACCATGGAGTTAAGTGAATAATAGTTTTCTGCCGGTTTGGTATCTACCATTACAGATACTGTAGTAGGAGTCGAATGGATAAAGGAATAAGATGGAATGGCGCCTTGACCTATATATTGTACATTTCCGCTACCATCGCGGGACTTTGAAGCAGCCCAGGTGTTGGTTCCATTTTTCAGAACATTGTAGTAAATGCGGCCACCCTCAACATAGAATCCAGGGAATTCTGTGTCTGCGTTATTAGCAATTTGCTTGATCTGGGTGTCATCAGGTGCATTAGCAAGCGAGCGGTAGATCACGCCATGATCATCCATGAAATAAAGGTAATCACCCTCGATCTGGTAAAATATAACATCCTTTCCGCCGGCAAAGTTGCTGATCAGTGCGTCCGGTTCGGTCAGAGACAAGCGCTGCAGCTTGCTGGTTTCCTCATTATCATAAAAATACAAATACTGGCTGGTTGCATCCAGATAGGATCCTTCGAAATAATCAGAGATCATTTGAGCACTACCCCCGGCAGTAGGGACACGGTACAATGCTCCATCTTCCGTACTATAGTACACATACCCGTTCTCAGCAGCTGCTGCCGATGCTTGTGAATTCAGCTTTCCTACCCCTAAGGCTGTGCTGATCAGTACACCTGCAAGCAGGATGGACCCTATTCTTTTTGTTAACTTCTGGAACTTTTTCATTTGTCGACTCCTCTTTAGGTGAAATAGTATGAATAATAACATTACCTTAATAACATATCGGAATTGCTATAGGAAAATATATGAAGCGAAAGAACCATTATTTATCAGTCAATTCATATATTTCATGGTAAAAGACCTGCATAAATGTGCAAATCAGAAATATCCTTCATACTCTCACATAGAATCGTGACCTATAACCCTAGCGAATTGCCCCGTTCTAGACGCCGGATCTGTTGCTCGCCATTGTCGGCCAGCTCCCGGAACTGATGGATGGTCTCGCGCATCCTCGGCAGTGCCTCCTGCTTGTAGGTGCTGATTGAGTCCAGGGCGGACAAGACATCGGTAAATGCCTGTTTCAGTGTATCCGGGGAGATCGCGGTTTCCATCGATTGTTTTTGGATGGCTGCACCTTGCTCTTTTAGCATTTTTGAGGTGCCGCTGATCAGATTATCTGTCGTTTGATTCAGCAGTTCGATTTTTTTAAGTACAATTTTTTGATTATATAGTGCGCTTGCTACGGTGACGGATATTTTGAGAGCAGATACGGTAACATTTCTGGCCCTGTCGACGCCCCGGATCAGTTCTTTGTTATTTCTGATCACAACCTCGATAGCCATGATGCCTTGCTGATTCACCACCAGCATCTGCTGCAGATCCATGACCCGCTGACGGAGCGGAAAGAGGACTTCTTCGGTAATGAAGCGGATCTTGTCTTCGGACTCACTTCGCACCTTGGCGGCTTCAATCTGCTGCTCGATTTCCTGGTCCATCAGCATGCCAAGCTGGATTTCCTTCTGCAGCCTTTTGGTGAGCTCACGCAGGGTCTGCTGTTCGATCTCAAGGGTTGTGTTGTCATTCTTCAGAATGGATTTGCCTTTATCCAGGGAGACAATAATATCAGAAATGACAGCATCGGCTTTTTGGTATTTGGCAAAATACGTACGCAGCGGATTAAAGAACTTGCCGAGTATCCCGTTTTTGGCAAAATCGATAGCGCCGGGATCCAGATCCTTTAACTGCAAATGAAGCTCCGTTAATCCTTTGGCGACTTGCCCGCCTTCATCACCTGTCTTGGATAGATTGCCAACGGACACCTGAAGCAGAGAGTTTTTCTCTGAAGAGGAGCGCATCGTATTCATGCCGAAAGTATCGATCGATTGGAGTACGGATCTGCGTTTTTCCAGAGAGTCCATATCCAGCTCCAGAATACTTGACACATTGCTTGCGGCCAGCTCCTTCAGCTGCGTAATCTCAGCAGGCTCCGGCTTAACCTGTTCTTCAATAACAGCTTTTAGCGTTTCTGTATTAGGAATTTCCATGGTAAATGACATAACATACCTCCTAAAAGTTTTATGAAGCTTCGCTTCCCCGATTAATCACCGCAATAAAACTCGCTACGAAAGCATACGCCAAGTTTTATGAAGCTTCGCTTCCCCCGATTAATCACCGCAATAAAACTCGCTACGAAAGCATACGCCAAGTTTTATGAAGCTTCGCTTCCCCGATAACATGCACGGTGGTAGCCTTAGCTACATTTGCACGTTGAGCAGATTACCTATTTTGTATACGACATCCTCTGTGTCCGCATTGATATTAGCTGCCTCATTTATGCTGGAGATGCTCTCTAATGCCTTGATGTTCGCATTGTAGCCAATGGTATAGACCGGAATCTTGTAGGTCTCAATTAAGCCTCTAATCTCATCCAGTGAATGGCCTTCATTCGTTTCACCGTCACTTAGGACGAAGATCAGCGGCTTCATATCCGGATTCACTGCAATTTGGTCATGAAGCATTTTCATCGCCACAATGATTCCGTCAAAAGTAGCAGTGCCTCCGGTAGCCTGCAGGTTGTTAATTGCACCTACGAACATGGACTGCTGATTGGTGTCATATTTGCCGATGGGCAGATTAATAGTCACTTCACTGGAGTAAGATACAAGACCGATACTGTTGTCTTTACCAAGAAATTTCTGTCCTTTGAGGAGCGACTCCTTCAGATGATTAAGCGGTTCTCCAGCCATGCTTCCCGACACATCAGCCACAAATACAGCTGCAACCGGTTTACTGCCATCCTTTTTCTCCTTCCAGAGCTTCTGCGCAGATGAGAGGAGGCTGCCCTGGGGAGGGGAGAGTTCGGAGACGTATTCATTCAATCCATTGAAGCCTTTATCCGAAGCCAGCTTTTGAAATTTGTCTTGCTCTGTGAATTCAGCAAATTTCTTAATGATGTCCAGCTTCTCATCAGGTAAATTCCCAAGTGCGTAGAGTGGACTGTCATGACGCACTCCAAACGGAGTAAAGACATAGCCGCTCTTCAGATCAGGCGCATTGACATAGGTTTGATATTCCAGAACAAAAGCGTCCAGTACCCCTGTAGAGGCGGCATCCCGCATTTGCAGCGTGGTCGAAGCGATAAAAGGAACATTGGCCTGGAACCGTTCAAAGCCCTGCACGGCTTGATCACTAAGCAGATTTGAACTGTCAAAAGTACCGAGAGCGGTCACCAGGAAATTCAGTCCGGTGGAGCTGGCAAACGGATCGGTATAGCCCATCGACAGTTCATTCGCAGCGATAGCATCCGTGATGGTTTTGACATTCAAAGAGCCGTATTTGCCGACCAGTTCATCATATTTCTTCTTATTGGTTACGATACCGGCGACATTACCGGCCATGCGCTTGGATATAAGCTCGGCAGGTGTACCGTTCGCTTTGACCATTTCTCCCCACAGTTCATTGGATGGGGTAAAAGCATCCGGAATATACTTGCCGGACCGTATGAAGTCTGCGGCGGTACCGGAGGCGATATTACGGATCTTCACAGAAGCCTGTTTGCCGCCGATCATGATCTTTGCGTCATTAAAGGCGGTGGCTACTTCATTCAGCCAGCCGTTATTTCCCGTCCCGGATTTCTCAGGGGAAGCGAATATTTCAACGAAATTGTCCGTAGTATTCTCAACGGAAATCGGGAATTTGGAGATGTCGGGCAAGGATTCACCGATATCTGCAGGGTCCAGATCGATTTGCCCTTTTACTGTATCTGCGATCGTTACATTAATATTGCTGTATAGTCTGTTCAGCTTTTTACCGGCGTCTTCTGCCGAAATCTCCTTATCGGATTTACCCAAATTAGCGGTCAACGTGATTCCAAAATAGACAAGTGCAAATACGCATGCTGCAATCCCTGCAAGTATGATTCCTTTTTTGCCTTTTCCGGACATGTGCATCTTCCTTTCTAATTCTGATAGAGCTTGGTTTGCCCGATCAAGGCGTTAAGCTCTTTCATGCAAGGTATTTCATCAACTATGCTGTAGTCCGTACTATCCAGCAGAGAAATTTCCAGCAGCAGTTGATCCAGCTTAAGCAGAATCTCCTCGTTTGCCCCGAGATAGCCAGTCATATGGGCAAAATATTCGTTATACAGCTCGGTTTTTCTCTGTACCAGGGTATCGGTGAAGGCCTTCGGCTTTTGCCTTCTGGTGAACAAGGTGAAATCAGAGGCATCGAATACACTGAGTTTGTTCAGAATTCCCCGCAGATTCAGGAAAAAGAGCTTTTCAACCTCCATAATGACGGATTGGAACTTCCGGAAGCTTAACTCCGTAGGCTCAAACCGCTCGCCCAGTATATTCATCAAAGTGGATTTCTTCTTGTCGATTCTATCCAATTGTTCCAGGGCAAGCAGGACATCCTTTTTGAGCACCTGCACATTCTTGTAGCGGTTCAGCTCTGCGAGGTAGTCTTCCCGGGTTACTAAAGCACGCAGAGAGGGAGCGGCCGGAGTGTTGAAGAGGAGGGTATAACTCCCATATAACACGACAAGCAAACTAATAAATAACATGGTAACGCCTGAAGCAGTCTCAAGCGTACTTCCGCCGACAATTTGAAGACCGAGCAGTCCTGGGGAAAGTACAGCTATATTGGAGAGCGTAATTCCGGTGATGAGTCCTAACAGCTTGACGGGTCGAGAACGATTCAGAATGCACACCTCCTCTGCAGGGTAGGGTAGGATTCTTGTCAGGAATTGTTGAACCCTAAAATTTTAAGAAATAAAGGTTGACAGCAGTTTACTTGCCATGTAACATATGAACAGTCGTCATACGTATAATTACATACTGTTCTCGTATAACCTCGCAGCCTAACGGGCATCAACAGGGCGAGGGTTTCTACAGGAAGCCTACTCTTCCTAACTACGATGGCAAGGATCGTGTTCCACGGTCCTCGTCCCCGGAGTTAGGTTTATTTGCGTATTGCGGCCGATTCAATAGATTCAGGAGGCATAAATGAATGAAGGATTTGAAATATTTGTTATCGGTATTATTGGGTGCCATGAGCTACGGCATTTTATCCACGATCGTCGTATTGGCGTACGGAGAGGGGTACCAGCTTGGTGAAGTGGTTGGAACGCAGCTGTTGACCGGCTGCATCCTTGCCTGGCTGCTGGCTTTATATACAAGGGTTAGACAGACTCGCAAACAACGTAGCCAAGGTATCACACCTGCTGCCGCACGTCAGGAATCGCCAGCTCTTACTTGGAAGCAGCGATTGCTGCTCATGATGGCGGGTGCGCCAACCGTGGTTACGGGCTTAGTCTATTACCAGTCATTGCGCTATATTCCGGCTTCACTGGCCATTATTTTACTATTCCAGTTCACTTGGATCAGTGTGTTGATTCAGGCTGTCAGCAAAAGGCAGCGGCCGGACAAGGTGACGCTGCTGACGCTGCTGCTTCTCTTTGGCGGAACACTGCTTGCAGCAGGAATCATGGATCAGGGGGCAGCACATTTCAACACTCTGGGACTTACACTTGGCCTGCTGTCAGCTGTGAGCTACTCCATGTTCATTATTTTCAGCGGCAAAGCGGTTCCCTCTGCACATCCGGCATACCGGAGTGCATGGATGGTTACCGGCGGATTGCTTCTACTCTTCATTATATTCCCGCCATACTTTCTGTTTAACGGGCTTTTGTGGGGACAACTGCTGCTGTTTGGATTTTTACTTGGTTTGTTCGGGGCGTTTATTCCGCCGGTATTATTTGCGATTGGTGTTCCTCATATCGGGGGCGGCATGGCTGGCATACTTGGTGCAGCCGAGCTGCCGGTTGCCGTATTGCTGTCCTCATTCGTACTGCATGAGCAGGTAAGCGGATTGCAGTGGACCGGGGTTGTCCTGGTACTTCTGGGAGTTGTGCTTCCTGAAGTGTACAAACTTCGATGGAGAATGTCGGACAGGGCAGCTTCACAGGCTTAAGCCCAGTCATTTAGAGAGTGTGCTTACGTAAAAGCAGTCAATAACAGCGCGTACCCGGATAAGACGGGTACGCGCTGTTTTCGTTAAATGCTAAATTCTATTTATACTAAAGAGGTTTTTGCAGCAAAAAAGGATTCTTAGGTTGATGAATGGAACAAGGAAGTGAGAGGATATAGATAGGAGATTTGGATACTGCAACCACAGGTTATGCCAAGAAAAGGGGGAATTACATATGAACGGGGAGTTGCATCAGCTATTATTAATCACAGCGCTGGGCAATGGATATTTGATTAGCGGGGCCGATGCTTCCAATGCAGAAATGGAGCATATGGAGTCTATAGAAGTACAATTCATAGCAGAATCGGGCGTGAAGGGCAGAACCTGGCCGGAGTGGCTTGCTGAGCTGAGAAATAATGGATGCCGGCGGCTCATGTTAAATGGTATGCCTTCAGAAGCTTCTGGGATCAGTAGTACTTATAGTGCCGCTGGGGTACCCACCGGAGTGACCTCACTTGGAACATCAGGGGAATCGTTATGGAAAGCTGATTGGCGGATGGATAAGTATGGCTCGCAGACCAAGTGGAAAGTTATCTACACCGAGCAGAAACTTCTCGACGGGCAGAAGGGCAATCGCGAATTCCTTCCTTTATCCGATTTATCAGGGAAGCTGGAAGCAGTACTAAGACAGATTGGAGATCTCGCTAGCGGAATCGGTGAGAGTTTCTGGACGGAACATTTCTTTGAGCCAGCAGGACAAGTACTGAACGGAACCGGTCCAGCTGTGCAGTTGTCTTTTACCTTACCGGATATTTATAACGACCAGGCGCGTACTCTGCTGAATGCTGTCTATAAAGCTTGGGTATTCGGGGGCATGGGTTCCTGGAATGACGGTCCTCCGTATTCTGCCTATCAGCATGACCGGGAGAAGGAGTATAGTGCACTATCAGCCCGGTTGTATGAAATCCTGGTGCATTGCGCCAGAGGAGCAGTGAATTCAGTAGTACTGCTCTGAAGCTTAACAATCTGTATAAATCAGTCCATGAACAGAGTAAATGAAAAAATAGTATAATAGTAACGTTTATCTGATGATCAGTAATAACATGAACTTACTATATGCACTTAAAGTCCTGTTTTTTAGCAGATTAACGTTTAATGTTGATGATATGATTGTATTTTTTAAGTACAACATGCCAAAAGTCGTATATTCAAAGATTCAGAAGTATATAGCGTAGTTTGCCGAAAATTCATTTTCCCCTGCATTTATTCCGATAAGTATATTGGATTCTCCAGTTTCTGGGTGATCTTATGTGGAAGGAGAAATGTAGGAATGATCACAACCATCGATACACCTGGCCGGCTTGAAAAAGAGGTCTGTTTGTCATCGAACACGCAGCAATTTAACTGTATTAACGCTCCTAATCAACTTTTAATTGATGTTTTTCAGCACTGTATATTCAATATTAAAGATCATCTTAGCGGTACATATTTATTTCTGCTTACGGATGAGGAGGGGGTTCTCCTTGCGATGGATTACAGTCGTAATCTGGAAAGTGTTGTAAGCAGTTCTCCTATTCACCTGGGGATGTTTTTTACAGAAGAATGTTGTGGTGTTAATGCGATATCCGAGGCCATAGCACAGGGCTGTTCCGTATATTTGCCGCCTGAAGACCATGAAAGTCCTTTTTTTAAGAATTGGCACTGTTTTTCGGTTCCGTTAATGGTCAGTAATGAAATTATTGGCTATCTCGATGTATCAACAATCAATGCAGCTATGAAAAGCGAACTGATCGCGATTGCCAAGCTGATTCCGGCAGATATGCTCATCAGTTACCAGGTCCAGCTTGCAAGCAAGACCGCAGGTCATCTTCCCCCGCAACTAAGTGAACGTCAGCTGAAAGTACTCAAGCTGATCTCTCAAGGACTGACGGGTAAAGCGATTGCCTACAAATTAAAGATAAAAGAATGTACGGTTAATCATCATAAAAAAATTATTTTTGATAAGTTGGGGGTCCAATCCAGCTCCGAAGCTGTTTCCGTAGCCACACGGATGTTATTGTTTTAGTGTTCCCTATAGTTTTATATAGGTGGAAAGGATGACATTACATGTTAAACTTTTCTGGTGTACACAAAGAGAGAAAACATCAGGAGGGTATTATGAAGAAAAAAGTTGGTTTATTATCTATGGTTATGGTGTTAATGCTGATGATGATTACAGCATGCGGCGGGAAAGACAACAAAGAGGTTAGCTTGGGTGTGACTGAAAGCGGTACTTACACTAATGACTTTTTCGGGTTATCCCTTAACTTCCCTAAAGAATGGGTTTATCAGGACGCAGACCAGATGATGAAGCTTATGGATGCAGGCCAGGAAGTGGTTGCCGGAGGGGACAAAGCCAAGAGTAAAATGCTTGATCTGGCGAAGACCAAAACGCTGAACCTGCTCATGGCTTCTGAATTCCCTTTGGATTCCGGTAAAACCGGAGCTTCTGCTATCTCGGTTGCCGAGAAGGTCAGCATGCTCCAAGGCATTAAGGATGGTAAGGACTATCTTGAATCTTCAAAAAAATTGATGGAAGACAGCAAACTTCCGTATGAATTCGAAGCGATCAAGACAGTCAAAGTCGGTGGTAAAGATATGGATATGATGAAGGCTTCCATTAATACTGGGGCGGCATTGGTTACACAAGAATATTACAGCACCATTATTGACGGGTATGCATTTAACCTCATTCTTACGTACGTAGATGAGAAGACCAAGGCTGAAACAGATAAGATATTGGAATCTGTATCGTTTAAATAGGAACCGGAAAAAGGAGCATTCCCTCAGAAGGAATGCTCCTTTTTTGTCCCTATTAACGAACCAATATTTTACCTTCGCCGGCCAGTGTGCGCAGTATTCTTGGAAGTCGGTCACGATCAGCTTCGGGAATATCCAATTGAATACCGTAATGAAAGGTGCCCTCCTGTTCCCTGTTCCATTTCAACGTTCCTTCTATATAGATAGTTTCTAAGGAAAGATTCATCTCCATACCAACACGTACCTGATTAACATCCGGATTGACGTTCAAAGGAATCGACAGTCGGCATCCCGAACGGCTGATGTCATACAGTACGGCATTTACAGGCTTAGGAGGAACCGGAGTTCCATTGATGGTAAGAATATGAAGATCGAATTCAACAGGTTCTAAAAGGGTGTACCGAAAGGGCTCGGTTCTGCGGTTATTCATCATGTGTTCCTCCAACCTTTTCCAAGTGTATTCTAAATTTATCGACATGGAAGCGGGAGAAGTGAAGAGCTTTGGGCATCTTGACTACTTAAGACAATGAATCCACATTCTGTTCATAACCCCTCTTTCAGGCACTATAGTTTTGATATATACATTCTACATTGATGAAGTCGTTGCAAAAGTATGTATAATCGTTGACGGCCTGCATTCAATGAGGAGTAACTTTTCTTTATACTATGAATGTAAACGATTACATATATCGATGGGGGGCATAATCTTTTGAAGAATCTAAGAGGGTTGACACTGCTGTCAGGTATTCTAACTCTGTCGCTTCTAAGTGCGTGTGGAGGCAATAATAATGGTAACACTGGAGGGAATGCTGCGGATCCTACCGCTTCTGCTGCAGCAACACAGGCTGCGGGAGATAATGCTCAGCCTGCCGGGGATGCGGGCACAGTGGATACATCCAAGCCAGTCACACTGAAGATGATCTTCGTGGGACCGAAACCAGTCGACTATGATACGGTATTTGCGGAGATCAATAAGAAGTTGAAGGAGAAGATCAATGCTACGGTAGAAGGCGAGTTCCTGGACTGGTCGGACTGGGCGCAGAAATATCCGCTCAAACTTGCGGCCAACGAGAATTTCGACCTCATTTATGCGGCGAACTGGGCAGGGTATAACGATCAGGCTCTCAAAGGCGGCTTCCTGGAACTGACCGATGATATGCTGCAGAAGTACACTCCGTTAACCTGGAAGGCAATGCCAGAGGTGAGCTGGGGTCAGGCAAAGGTGAATGGCAAGCTCTATATGGTGCCTCAGAACCGCGGGGAAACTGTTGAGAAGCTGATTCTGTACCGGGAGGATCTCCGTAAGAAATACAACCTGCCGGAGATCAACAGCCCGGAAGCGTATGCAACTTATCTCAAGACGATCGCCGAGAAGGAGAAAGGCGTTACTCCATTCGTGCCGGAGACGGGGGACTGGAAGCTGCATAATCTGGACCGGGTGCTGCTGAAGCAGCAGAACGAATGGAACATGCTCGACTTTGATCTGCCAATTGGCTTCAAGCTGACCGACCCTGCCGGTAAAGTATTCAATGTATACGAAACGCCGGAATTCAAGGACCTGATCTACTATTATAAGGATCTGGCCGATAACAATGCCTGGTCAAAAAGTGCATTGAACAGTAAGCTGGATCACCAGCAGGAGTTCAAGGCCGGGAAGACGGCTTCTATTACACACAATCTGGGTACCCTTGGCGCTCTGATGACTGATATGCGGGAGAAGAAAACACCTTATGAATTAGCACTTGCAGACATTACACCGGATAAGAAGAAATCTGTGGCTGTCTCTACGCAGAACGGGATCGCTATTCATTCGACCTCGAAGAACCCGGAACGGGCGCTGATGATGGTTGATCTACTGCAGAACGATAAAGAACTGCACGATCTGATCATGAACGGAATTCCAGCTGTACATTACAATCCGGTTGGAGATGACAAATACACAAATGCAGAAAAGAACGCCAACTTCACTGGTTTTTCCAATTGGGGCTTTAACTCGCCGCTGAACCGGGATAATGCTTCCTTCCCTGAAGAAGCGAACGCGCTGACAAACAAATGGGAAGGAGAGGTGTATCACTATCCTCTGGAAACCTTTGCGTTCGATAATAGTAAGGTCAAAACGGAAGTCGCTAACGTAGGCAATGTAATGCTCCAATATGGCATTCCGCTGGAGTATGGAACAGTGAAAGATGTAGACAAAGGTTTGGCAACCTTGCAAAAGCAGGTAAAAGCTGCCGGAATAGACAAAATTATTGCAGAAGTACAACGTCAGATCGATGAATTTTTGGCCAAATCGGCAAAATAATTATGTATCAGAATGAGTTAACTTGTTTCCGTTGGTTGTTATACTCAAAGCATAAAGAAGAGCCCGCATTCTGCGCGGGCTCTTCTTTATGTATTAGTCAACTTTGTCAATAAGGATATTGAACCTCTCCTTACAGCAGACCTTAAATTAACTATAGAATCTTGAATATACTGGTTCAAGTATACTCACAATTCTAACTCCATTAAATCACGGCCCATGGTGATGGGACCTTTATAAATCTCCTGCATGCCTGTACTATACTCTGCTTCTGATTCTACCGTTTCTGCTGGTGCGGGGATGTGATGGGTGAGCACCAGATGCTTTACCTCAGCCTGCTGGGCCATTTCAGCTACTTCGTGTGTAGTGGAATGGTATTTGGCGGGATTGGATAGGGAGGCGGCTTGATCCGGGAATTTCTCAATCAGGGCATCTAACCATCTCTTGTTATAGGATTCATGAACTAGAAGATCAACTCCCCGGCTGTATTTAACCATGTTGTCAACGGGAATGGTGTCACCTGAAATGACCACAGACTTCCCATTATACTCAAACTTATAGGCAATCGCAGGATAGACGGGTTTATGATCGACTTCAAAAGCTGTAATCTTGATGCCCTTTTGCTCATAAATTATGCCTTCATTGCATTCAAAATAGTTGATATTGGCCCCTTCGTCAGCCGAGAGGTTATAGTTAATTCGCAGATTGACATCGAAATCGAAGGCCAAGCGCATCTTGCCGATAATCTCCTTAGTGTTGGTAGGTCCATAAACATTCATTGGCGTTGAGCGGCCCTGAAATACCTGATTGGCATTGACATGGGTGCGCCAGCTGGAGATGAATACATCGAAGAATCCCGAGTTATGATCGCTGTGATGATGAGTGAAGAGAATATCTGAAATCCGTTGCGGCATGACACCCGCTTTAAGGAGCTGATCTACAGTAGCACCACCGCAATCCACCAGGAAGGTATGATCACCGGCTAGAACGACAACACCTGCTTTGGCCCGGCCCTGAAATGCCCGTGGTGTGCCTGTGCCGAGTAAAATAACTTTTAAGTTCTCATGAAAGCCTGGTAATTGTCTGGTCTGATCTTGTATTTGCATGTAGGTTGTACCTCCTTATCTGTCCTTTTTCACTTCATTTAATAACGATAAATCGATAAACTTGCTTAGGTCGAGCTTATCCTCAGTAATATCCTTGATGTATCCTGCGTCAAAAGACACCTTAGCCATGGTCTCGATAACCTCCGGATCAACCTCATCGGTTAGGTTCAAATGTTCTATGGCGCCTTTGATTAATTTGACGTCCATGCCTTTTCCACTTAATTCTTTAAGCTCTGCGCTAATTGCTTCATAGGCTTCTGCAGGATGCGATTGAATAAAGTCAATTCCGTCCAAATTGGCCTGGATCGCTCGTTTGGCTAGATCACGATGCGTTTGCAGAAATTTGTCGCTGGCTACTAACAGGGTTAAAGGGTAGTTGCCATCATTTGGCGGGATTTTGTCCCAATCGACCAAGACCTCGCCAGTGCCTTCCTCTACCATCTGCATTCCCCAAGGCTCCGGAATTAAGGTAGCATCGACTTCTTTCTGACGCATGGCGACCAACGTGTCTGCTGGAGCACGGGTGATAATCTGTACGCCGGATGTATCCGTCGATACCTTCAGACCTTCCTGTTCTAAAAGTAAACGCAAAGAGATTTCATTGGTGCTGCCTTTGGTGGGAACAGCTACGGTTTTGCCCACTAGGTCCTTCACGGAATGGATGCCGGCATCTTTGCGGGCAATGAAGACCGCACCTCCATTATTCGAACCGGAAATGATCCGAAAGTTCTCACTCTTCAGAAACTGGTTGATGGCAGGCCCAGGACCCACAAAGCCCAGATCAATCTGATGGGTTGCGATGGCAGTGGAGAAGTCAGAACCGTTGTCAAAGGCAGTGACCTCAATCTTGACATTTGCCCCGAAAGCATCCTGAAAGTAGCCGTTCTTCAGGGCAATGAAGGCCGGAGCATGGGTTACATTTTTCAAAAGCCCAATATGAACTGTCAGATTACCTGTTGTTGAAGCGTTCCCGCCATTATTTCCGCAAGCTGATACGACCAGAGTGAATACTAGCAACAAGACGACCGATAATTTTCTCATGATTGTTCCCCTTTACCTTGGAGTGGATGATTTCAACTTATCCTTTGGCTGAATCTAAGCCGTAGCGGAGCATAATTCGATCCTCCAGCCTTTTGAAGCACAAATGATCCGACAGGGTGCCGATCACGGCGATGATAATGACAACACACAGGATCGTTGCGGTATCGCCAATGCTGCGGCTGTCCTGCAGTGTCTGGCCCAGTCCCAGCCCTCTGGCAATAAGCTCACCAGCAGTAAGTGCGCGCCAGGCAAATGCCCAAGCCACGCGGACTCCGGTGATGAGATGAGGGAAAGCCGCGGGAAGCATCACTTGAAAAAACATCTTAAACCCGCTGCCCGTACCCATCATCCGCGCCGCTCTTAAATGGATGGTGGAGATATTCAGAATGCCGGTTCGGCTGGCCATAGACATGGTCCAGGTTGCGCCGATGGTGGTGATGAAAATAACGGAGGTATCGTTAAGTCCGAACCAGATGATGGCGAAAGGCAGCCAGGCAATACTGGGAACTGTCTGCAGCGCAACGACCAGGAACCCAAAGGTTTCATCAAAATAACGAAAACGGGCGAACAAGAATCCCAGCAGCGTACCGATTCCAATGGCAAGAACAAACGAAATCAGCAGGCGGCGAAGACTGGAAAAGGTGGCCTCCAGCAAATTCCCCTTCGTAAATCCATCGTAAAAGGCTTGATAGGTCTGCAATGGAGAGGGGAATTTCCAGCCCCATTGAAATATCCGGTAGCTCAGCTCCCAAGCAATAACAAGAATAATCAGAAAAATAATCCTTCTAAATGCTGTATTCATGATCTATCTCCCCTTGAACAACCTTATCCAGTTCATCTGTCAGAACTGTCAGAATATTAGTTTCGAGAGAATGGATCAAAGGATCATCCAGCGCATGAGGGCGGGAGGCCCGGACGGCGAATTCCTGTTTAATCCGTCCGGGCTGTGTGGACATGACTAACACACGTTCAGACAGAAGAATAGCTTCGCGAATATTGTGAGTGATAAACAAAATGGTTTTCTGCGTTTTCTGCCAGATCTCCTCCAGATCCTTTTGCAAAATATAGCGGGTCTGCTCATCTAAGGCTGCAAAGGGCTCATCCATTAATAAAATTTCCGGGTCCATGACCAGCGCTCTGGCAATCGCAACCCGTTGCTTCATCCCGCCGGAGAGCTCATGCGGATAACGTTCCACGAATTTACTTAAATGCACGGCTTTAATCTGCTCATAGGCCAGCTCATAACGGGCTTTTTTGGATAAGCCTCTTTGCTTTAATCCAAAGGCAACGTTGTCGAGTACGGTTAACCAAGGAAAGAGCCCGTGCTCTTGAAAGACGACAACACGGTCCGAGCCCGGTGACGTAATGCGCTGCCCGTTGGCGGTAATCGAACCCCCATAGGAAGTCTCAAACCCTGCGATCAGGTTTAATAAAGTAGATTTCCCACAGCCGGAGGGACCTACCAAGGACACAAATTGCCCGCGTTCTACTTGGAAGGAGACCTGATCCAGTACCGTGTATGATTCTCCTTTCCGCTGCTTGAATACTTTGCTGACATTGTTGATTTCGATCATGTGATCACCTTCCTGACCCAAGCGCCTCATTAAATATCTGTGAAAAAGCGGTTTGGATGATAAATGATAATTTTCTTATGGTTGTAGTCAATAAGTGCTTTCTCACGCCATTTATTCAAGGTTTCGGTGACCGTCTGTCTGCTGCAGCCAATTACATAAGAAATCTCTTCATGACTGAGCTGCAGTTGCAGATGGATCTGCTCATCTTTCCGAGTGCCCATCTGGAATATTAACCAGGCCAATCTCCATGCCACAGGCCGGCTGATTAGCGTCTCAACCATGTTTTGGGTCTGCAATAGCCGATGGGCGCCGATAACCGCTAAAGAGTACGCAAACTCAGCGTTGGTCTTGGCTAAATCCAGAAATATCTGCCCGTCTAACGTGATCATCTGACAGTCTACCAAGCACTTGGCATATCGTTTGCGTTGAAGGTTCGCCAGCAGCTCCGCATTCCCGAAGATCTCACCGGCATAACGTAGAAAGAGGGTAATGCCTTGACCTTCCTGAGAGGACTGTGAAATTTTTACTAAGCCTGTGTCTACATAAAAGACTGCATTGGCGGGATCATTCTCCAAAAAAATGAATTCGTTTTTCTTATAGGATTTTGGGGTTCCGTATTCTTGAAAGACACGAAGAAGGACCTCCTTGATCTGCTGCTTCTCTAATAAATCCAAGGGTTCAATGGAATCCATAAATAGGTCACCTCTTATCGGAAGAGTCTATAGAACAATAATTCACAGTAATCTTATGTGATATATGTATATTAACACAATCCATGCGTAAAAAATGTCGTGTAGCTGACAATAGGAAGAAATATCAAGAATCTATTGACAATAACACAGTTATCCTATAGGATTTGAAAAAAGACAACTGACTGACGAATCAATCAGGAGGAGGGACAGGGATTGCCTATAGATGACAACAATGGAAATATAGATCGCAGAACCCAGCTAATGCAGATCGCTTTGGAGAAGTTCGCCAGGCTGGGGTATCATCAAACGAAAATATCTGACATCGTTCAGGAAGCCGGTGTAGCGCAAGGCACCTTTTACTGGCATTTCAAGAGTAAGGAAGCTATTGCACTAGAGATTATCGACACGGGCAAGGAGCAGCTGCTGCAAGTGATATCCCAAGGTTACCGTCAAGATCCGGGAAATGTAGCGGATATGGTAAAAGCTTCAGAAGCACTGTTCCACAGGTTGTTCAATTTCGCCGCAGAGAACCGCCATCTGATGGAGATTCTCCTGATGGGAAATGGAGCCGACCATACCATAAGGACACGTATTTCGGCTACCCGAAATGCGATGGAGCAAGCTTTTCGCCGGAATATCGAAAGAGCGATTGAGCTGCAAATGCTGCCTGAGGGAATAGACGTTGAGCTTCGCGCTGCACTGTTGATGAGTATGTGTGACGGTTTACTCTCACGCTGGTTATTTGGCTCCGAAGACATTCATTCTAAGGTTGCAGAGGCCTCGGCACAGCAATTAGCGAGTGAATTGGCCAATTTTGAATTTTACGGATTGTTGGGAAAACTATAGATAAAGGGAGAGAAACAATAATGATAAAACGTAAATTTGCTATGGTTACAATAACAGCGCTGGCTATGTTCGGTCTGGTTCTAAGTGCTTGCGGCGGGAAATCAGATTCGGGAACTACGGCATCGAATGAACTGGAACAAATTAAAAAAGCAGGCGTGATCAAGGTTGGTACAATGGGAACCTATCCGCCGTATACCTTTTTGAATGATAAGAAAGAAGTAGACGGTTTTGACCCTGATATCGCCAAGGAAATTGCCAAACGTCTTGGAGTAACAGCAGAATTCACAACTCAGGATTTCTCCGGGCTGATCCCAAGTCTGCAAGCGAAGAAATTCGACATCGTCATTAGCCAGGTTACGATCACAGATGAACGTAAGGCACAAATTGATTTCACGGATTCTTATATCACGAACAATGTCAAGATCATCGTCAATACCAAGAATACAGATATCACGAAGCTGGAAGACTTCAAAGGCAAGAAGATTGGTGTTGGACTGGGAACAAACGATGAAACTTACCTGCGTACCGAAGTGCTGCCGAAGGTTGGGGATTTTGAGATCAAGACCTATGATGATGTCATTACATCTCTGAAGGATCTGGATGCAGGACGGATTGATGCGACCATTAATAATCTGTACGCCTTGAAGCCGATTGTGGATGAGAATGGATTTCAGATTAAAGCCGTTGGCGAAGCAATCAAATCCGATATGGCGGGTGTAGCTCTTCGTAAGGATAATGCAGAACTGCGGGATGCCATGAATAAAGCTTTGGCGGACATGAAGGCAGACGGCACTTACGATACTCTTTTTCAGAAATGGTTCAATGAGACTCCTGCAAAATAATAGCTTGAATATGCGTTCTAAGGCAGGAAGGGGGTAGTATCAATGCAACTCGTATTCGACAATCTGCCCTTCTTGCTGAAGGGCGCCGGGTATACCTTGATTTTGACGATTGTCTCCATGTTCTTTGGTTTGATCATCGGGCTAGTGGTGGCGATTGCACGGCTCAAAGGGAATCCGCCGATTCGGTGGATTGCCCGTTTCTATGTATCTATTATCCGCGGTACACCGCTCCTGGTACAGATAGTAATCATTTATTATGGGCTTGTGGATTATGGAATTACGCTGGGTTCCCTGACAGCAGCTTATATTGCGCTTAGTGTGAATGCCGGGGCGTACTTGTCCGAGACGTTTCGCGGGGCGATTCTGTCTGTTCCGCAGGGACAACTGGAGGCTGCGTATTCAACCGGAATGACGCCATGGCAGGCGATGCGCAGAATTGTGCTGCCTCAGGCCATGCGTATTGCGATCCCTCCTATGGGCAATACGTTTATTGGTATGCTGAAGGAGACCTCACTCGTATCGGTGATCACAGTCAGCGAACTGCTGCGTCAAGCACAGCTGCTCATTGCGCAGTATTATCAATATATGCCTTTTTATCTGGGAATCGGAATCATGTATTGGATTATGAGTACAGGGTTGGCCTTCATCCTGGAGAGGGTTGAACGGAGATTAGCCAGAGCTTACTGAACATGGAGATGACATTAATATGATAACGACTACAGGCTTATCTAAGCATTTTCAGGATCATGAAGTGCTGAAGAGCATTAATATACAGGTGGCCGCACAAGATATTGTCGTCGTCTTGGGACCTAGCGGTTCTGGGAAAAGCACATTGCTTCGCTGCTTAAATGGTCTGGAGGACATCTCAGGCGGGAGCTTTGAAGTGAACGGGATTGTGGTGGATGCCGCAGCCTCCAGACGTACGCGCCAACTGGCCACGCGGAATATCCGCAAGCAGAGCGGGATGGTTTTCCAGCAATTCAATCTATATCCGCACAAAACAGCGCTCGGTAATGTAATCGAAGGTCTACTTACCGTGAAGAAGCTGCCGAAGGATCAAGCGGTAGCTATCGGCCGGAAGCTTCTGGACCGTGTTGGACTTGCGGATCGTGAAGACTATTATCCTTCCCGGCTCTCCGGCGGACAGCAGCAAAGAGTGGCGATTGCCCGATCTCTGGCCATGGAACCTGCGGTAATGTTATTCGATGAGCCTACTTCTGCGCTTGATCCCGAGCTTGTAGGTGAGGTGTTGAGCGTAATGCGCGAGCTCGCCCAGGAGGGTATGACGATGCTGGTCGTAACACATGAGATGAAGTTTGCCCGTGAGGTGGCCTCCAAAGTCATTTTGATGGCAGATGGAAAAATTGTCGAAGAAGCCGCTCCGCAGCGGTTTTTTGAAGATCCCCAAGAGGAGCGTACGCGGAGATTCTTACGACAGATCAGCGAAATTTAAGGAAGAAGGTATATATTATGAAAGTATCGACCATTTGGAAGGGTAAACGGATGTTTAATTCCACAGGGCCTTCAGGTTATTCCGTAGGAATGGATGCAACTCCCAAATACGGCGGAAACGGCGAAGGGATGACTCCGATGGAATTGCTGCTGGCAGGTTTGGGAGGCTGTATGGGTATCGATATCACAATGATACTGGATCGATTCCTGCCTGAAATCACACGTCTCGAAATTGAAGCAGACGGAACACGCAAGGAAGCGAATCCTTCCGGATTTACAGCGATTGACCTGTATTTTCATATCGATGGGAACGTCCCTGATTACCGTCTCTGGAAAGCCATCCTGATGGCTGAGGAGAAATACTGTGCCGTCTCTGATTCACTCAAGGCAGAGATTCACCCGCATCTAATCCTTAATGGAGTAGAAGTAGAGAAACCAGAGAAAGCAAATTAAATTTAGTTATATATTAACTTCACCTAGTAAGATGGATGAAACGCAAAGAGGACCAGATTTTAATCCCGCTATGGGGTTTCCGGTCCTCTTTGCGTTATAGCTGAGCGGTTATTATCGATTAATGATAAGTGATCATAACTTTGTGTTTATATGTGAATTGTTGCTTCGAACGGGACTATCACATTGCGGATTGCGAAGCATTACTCTTATAACCACGAGCGAACTCAAACTTTTTCTCAAAACTAATATATACTCCTTGAATATTCGTCTGTTGCATCCACAACTCAGATTCATAATTCAATGGGATAATGAGTGCCTTATCTAAAAGAATCTGTTCTGCTTTTTGCATCATTTGCGCTTTAGTGGTAGCATCGCTGGTCAGATGTGCATTTTTGACATAGCTATCATACTCAGAATCTCTCCAGCCTGCTTCGTTGAGCGGATTGGTCGAAGTGAAGTAATCAAGATAATATAATCCGTTATTATAATCAGAAGTTAGAGATTTATATGTAATTTGATATTTGGTCTTGCTGCGGTTTAGTATATAAGCTTCACGTTCTTGGACTTGGATCTGAACGTCGATGCCAAGGTACTTTTTCCAAAAGTCCTTTAACTCGATCGCCGACAAGTAATTAAGACTGTTTGGTGAGGAAGTAATCGTTATTACAGGCAGTTTTTTGAGGTTAAGTTCCTTCATACCCTTCGCTAACAACTGCTTGGCAAGGGTAATGTTTTTTTGCATGTAAAGCTTAGGATACTCTTCTCGGAAACTCTTATTCGCTCCTGTTACTCCGGGTGGGAGAAAGCTAAATGAAGGCACAGTACATTTACACGCTGTCATGGTCTCTCTGTCCAATGCTAAGCTTAACGCCTTTCTAATATTTATATTGTTAAGCGGTTTTTGGCTTGGATTAAGGAGCATGAAGCTAGTCTGCCGACCGCCTGTTTGCTTTAGTCCTGGCATTTTAACTTTCTTTGCATATTCAAGATCCTCATCGGTTAATTGATGGTCTAAGAGAATATCGAGTTCTCGTTTATTAAATAGGTTGGTAACTTCGTCAGTGTATCCGAATGTAATCTCAACCGAGTTCCACTTTATTTCGCTCCGCCGATCGTAATAAGGGTTTGGAGTAAGGGTCATTTTGACACCATATTCCCAATTTGAGAGTTCTAGCGGTCCGTTCGTAATCATATTTTTGCTAAGATCCCAATTAGCATTCGATTGTACGCTCGTTGGGTTTACAGGATAGAAAGCTACCTGCGAGATCAAGTTCAGAAAGTTGGGTACTGGTTTAATGAGTTTAATCTGCAAAGTCTTCTCATCGAGTACTTTAACGCCTATCGTATTTGATTTGCCCATAGCATACGAAGCAGCATTCTCAATCGGGAAAAGTAAATGCGCCTCAGGCTTAGTATCCTGAGGATCCAGCATTCTCTTCCAAGAATATTCAAAATCGCTCGCGGTAACAGGCGTTCCATTGTTCCACTTGGCGTTTTGTCGAATATGAAACGTATATGTCATTTCATCAGTAGATACTTCCCAGCTCTCGGCCGCGGCAGGGATGACTGTTCCTTGTTCGGATTCTCTTGTCAGCCCCTCATACAACGCGGTAACATATGATCTTTTTTCGATGTCATTAGCTAATGCAGGATCTGCGAGGTGCTCTCTTTCGAAATGAAGCTTTAGAACTTGCTCTGGTGGCGAACCTTCGGATGGTGCAGCATTATCCGCGTAAGCTGGGGAGTAATTTGGAGCAATTGCTGGTGAAAATAAAAACATAAATACAAATAAAAATAAAGTCAATCGTTTAAGCCACTTCATGATGATGCCTCCTGTATAAATTTCTCAAACTTCAAGTATTCAACACGCATATTCCTCCTTTTATCGGTAGGCGATGTGTTAGCAATGGATCTCCAAACGGCAAACAAGCTAACCAAGGTATAACCCTTGATCAGCTTGTCAGTCCGGCTAGTCTTTTGTACATTTACGTGCGGGTTCCAGAGATCACTGCATTTGCGCCGCCCGTTCGAGGGCTTTTAGAATTTATTTTCCGTGGACTCGGAGTCCTGACGTTTGATTGCTTCTTCGTCTCGTGCTCCATTTAATTCATGTTGGTTCTGATGAAGTTCCTTGATCGTATCTCTATAAATATGGATCTCCTGACGGTTCAATCCGTCACGATTTTCTTTCAAAAGCCAATTTTCCATCGTTTTCTTCAGAATTTCGCTTTTTCGTTCCAGTACTTCCGTATAACTCAATTTACTTCATCCTTTCCTTTTTGCAGTTTCAGACATCGGATAGACATTATTGACTTGTTGGCTCGTACGTGTAATATCACATCCGACGTAATGTATACCATTCTACAGGAAAGTCCAAATGTACCCAACGAGGACCAGTCGTCCTCAGATAGGGAGAGTACCGCTAAGACGGGAACTGAAACTTTCAGCGGACGGGTTCGCAAAAGTGCTTCCGGATACTCATGGATGCTGACAGATACTTCTCCTTCGTGTAAATTGCCTTGGCTAGCAGCACCCATGCCTCGTCGAGAAAAAGTGAATCGGACCAGAACGATTAAGTTTGGCTTCTGTTCTAATTGACTTCTAAATGTATCAATAACTAAAATGATTACATTGAAGATGATTTAAGGATAGTGGAGCTGCTGCAGCACTTGATGCCTAACGCTTTAGCAGCTTCATCTTGGTATTAACAAATAGCAGATACGATTCTAAAAATAGGTAGTCTGTGCTAGCCGGAGTTCATGTTCTGTTGTCAAATGATAGGCAAGCGCATTATTGCGTAATTTCAAATAAAGCTCAGCCTTTGTGGCATTGATATAGGGCTGGACGAATAAGACGCCGATGCCGAGTGCCAGCAGGCCAAGCAGAATCCAGCCGATAAAACTCAAATCAAGCACAAACATGTGGAATTTATGCCCGTGAGTCATTTGCCTGCTTAATTCTACTGCACGCCTATATCCGATGGTTGGATTATCTGCAAGGATGTAAGGTACCTGACTGTACGCATAGGATTTTATTATTCCTGGAATGATCAGTAACAGGAACCACAAGAAATTCAAAAAACCACTCCAGAGCATGGTTAGAACTATAGCCCAATACCGTTCCTTGTTAAACGCATAGCCAATATTGCCCATACGGACTTCACCCTCGGCAGATTGCTTGAAGTAACGCAACGAACCTACTTTAAGAGGAGAACCGATCAGGATATAAAATGCAATTCCAATTACTGCGATTATACTAACTATGAATAATACGATAAAAAGGAAGGGACCTAAAATTCCCCAATCCATTTCTTGAACGGAGTTGGAAAGTTCTAAGCGGTGCGATGAGGATCCCATTCTTTGATTCAAGCTTGGTATACCCGAGCCTTCTCCGAGAAAAACCAGAATTAAACTTACCACAAAAGCCTTCCAATACGAGGTGCGGAGTACATCCTTAGCCCTTCGTTTTAATTCTTTGCGATCCAACATAAAAACCTCTCCCCAGTTTGCATTTTGTTCTTCGTCTTACAATTGATACCATAGATTATACGAATAGACAAACAATTAATTATAATAATATTTGACTGAGTACTGAAGATTGCAGAAATTATGCGGGAAACAATGTTAATGGCGGGCATCCATTGAGCCTGTATACATCGTGCGACGTACAAAAGCCCGCATACGCTGCGGGCCTATCTACTCTAGACCAGGCAATCTGTTTTCCACTTTAAAAACGATATAATTTTCTTAAAGCTCCATTCTGGATAGAAAAGGTGAATCACGGGTATGAATCCATTTACTAGAAAAGTCAAAGTGCCTTACATCAGATTCCGCAAAGCCAACACCCTCCGAAATGACTCGACCCAGCATGACTGGCAGCACTGGGCGGGCTACCAGGATCAGATTCAGCAAGTTCTAGAGCAAACACTGGAACATAACCGCTGTGGGCGCGGGCATATTTTACTGCTTGGGGCCGGGAACGGAAACGATGTGCCCATTTCGTACATTGAGTCTATATTTGAGCGGATCACAATCGTTGATATCGATGAAAAAGCGCTGGACCGTTTTCTGGCCAAGTCGGCGCACCCGGAAAAATACGAACGGGCAATCATTGATTTGACCGGAGTAGGAACGGAAGTGTCATCGCCGGATGACTTGAAAGCAAAGGTAGACGAATTGCTGCCAAACGTGGATTTCTCGCCGTTGCACCCTCCTTTTGACGTGGTCATGAATTTATGCTTCACGACGCAGCTCATCTCCGCTTTTTTTTACCGGAAGAAAAACAAGGTTGCCCATACGCCAGAATTCAGCGCTCAGCTGGATCGGCTGCTAGAACGGATCCATATCAATATCTTTCAATCTTTGCGTGGCCTCCTGGTGCCGGAAGGGGTGATTGTCCATTTAACCGATACTTTGTTGCTGCAGCACATCAAAACAACCGGCTATACCAGCCCGGCTGCTTGTAAGACTCTGGAGCTGACGGGAGGAAATCTCCGGGAAAACTTGGACCTGATTTATGGGCATCTGCCGGAGATGGCAAAACAAGGCTTGTGCCTGCCGGGGGCATTTGTCCACGTTCATCCGCAAATTATGCGGTTGTATAAAGTTGAACTAAGGTTTTCGCTGCTGTGGGAGTTCGTTCATGACGAATATGAAGACAGGGATTACTTTGTGAGCGCGCATGTGCTGACCAAGCACAGGAATCGTATCGGCTCAGCCGTCCTCGGCAGCCGGTAATATGGAAAGACAGGTAGCGTCTGTCGCTTCGAATTCCACCGCAGCCTCCCAAAAGCTGAACTTCACGGTGAGCGATGTGCCTTATTCGTCTGCTGAGTACAAAAAGATCATTCAAACCTTTGCTCCTTATCATTCGTTAAGCAAAACCAAGCTCGAGCATGTGGCCGTAGATGTCAGCAGATACGCGCCTTGAGCCTGTGCAGCAATTGTAACATGCGCGAATCGCTGGAAAAGCACAGGAAATCCGTGTTTTTTGAAATCAAGTTGCACCGCCAGTGTAGCGGTAATCAGCACAAAAAGCCCGCGTCCGCCGAGAACCCGACGCGGGCTTTTGCATGCTTATGCCATTGTTCATTCCTCTCCAATAGCCACGGGATTCTGCTCATAACTAATCCAGTCGCTCCAGCTCCCCGCATACAGCCGTACGTTCTTGAACCCTGCCTTTTCAAGGGCCAGCACATTCGGGCAGGCGGTAACGCCGGAGCCACAGTAGACGATAATTTCTGCATCTTTGTTCAGTCCAGAAAAATGCTCCTGCAGCTGCTCGGCACTCTTAACACTGCCATCTGCATTCTGCGTGTCCTTCCAAAAGAAGTTGACCGCTCCTGGGATATGTCCGGCTTTCTTATCCATCGTCTCATTCTTGCCTTGATAGCGGTCATTCGCACGAGAGTCGACTAGAATGGGAAGAGTAAAGGATATCGAATCCGAACCTGAAGATGTAATGTCCGCGCCGGCATTAACCGTATGCACAGACACCTGACGAACCTCATCGACACTTACCAGCATCTGCGGTTGAAGCTTTGGTGTGAAGCTGCTTGGTACCCGCACCGGCTGATGATCTGTGACCGGGAATTTCTCAGCTTTCCATGAACTGAAGCCGCCCTCCAGAATGAATACCAGCTCATGCCCGAGGTAGCGCAGCAGCCACCAGAGCCGTGCTGCGTTCATACCGCTCTCATCGTCGTAAGCAACAATACGTGTATCATTGCTGATTCCGAGTTTGGAGAGACGTGCAGCAAGCACCTCCGGATCGGGAAGCGGGTGGCGTCCGCCGTGGTCACCTACTGGACTTGATAGATCCAGCTCCAGATCCAGATAAATAGCACCCGGAATATGCTCCTGCTCATAGCTTTCCCGTCCGGCCTGCGGTTTACCGAGGGTGAAACGGCAGTCCACGATGGTCTGCTCGGGCTCATAGAGCCTGGCCAGTAGCCAGCGCTTAGAAACTGTAGCGTCCATAAATATCCCATCCTTTGCTCATATCAATATGAAATTTATTATAGCGGAAAAAACACAGAGACGCATACATGCCTCTAATTCGTTTTCAGTGATGGGAAAAGGGATTTGACACAGACGGATGACAAATATAGTATTGCTTTTGAACTGATAGGTGATTGAAATTCATGAAAGAGAGGCGCACCTTGTGGAAACTATAGTTAGCGAGATCTGGCCGCAGTGGACTGGAACCTTGGAGAAGCGCAGCGGAGGCTGGAATAATACGACTTATATTGTAAACGGCGGTGCCCGGAAGAGCATTTTGCGGATATATGATACACATCGTGACAGGGAAAAAATAGAATTTGAGCATGCTGTGCTGCAAAAGCTGGGAAAGCTTGCTTTACCTTTTAAAATACCAGTGCCGATCGTTACCCCAGCTGGAGAAACAGTGGTGCAGTTGAAAGATGCAGACGGCAAATTCGCCTGCCTGTTCAAATATATTGACGGGGATTCACCGGCAGAAGGGGATAGCGGATATTTCGAATCCTTCGGGGAGGCTGCAGGCGTATTATCTTCCACTTTGGCTGACATTCATGCCGGCCTTGCTCCGGTGTACAAGCCATATTATGAACTCCGGCAGGCATATCCGCTATGCAGTGCAGATACGATCCGTGAGCTATGTCTGAAGCCGGCTGTGCCGTTTGCAGAACTTGCTCAAGAGCTGAACATGCTATATGAAGCTTATGACAACATCGCTGGATCGCTGACAGAATTGCAAGAACTGCCGCACCAGCTGGTACACGGAGACCTAAATGCTTCTAATCTTCTGGTAGAGACAACCGCCCGCCGGCAAGTAGCCGCGCTGCTGGATTTTGAATTCTGCACCTATGATGTCCGGGCGATGGAGCCGGCGGTTGTTTTGTCCGGGCTGCTTGGACATGCGGAGGAAAGGGCCGCAGTCCAAGCTTTTTGCCGGGGCTTCAGCCGCCATATCCATCTCACGGAAGCAGAAATTAAGGCTATTCCAGTTCTGATGCTGCTTAGAAAAGTAGATGTTTTTCTTCATTTTGTCACCCGGTATCTGGAGGGTACAGATGAGGCGCATGTGCTCCAGGAGCAAGTGAAGCTGCTGGCAGAAGACTTAATTCAGTTATCGGCAGGGACAACACTTATTTTGGGAATTCTAAAGCAAGAACAAGAGTGGATTTGAAGCGTCTATCCTTTACTTTGGAGAATTTCCTTATAGATTTCAATCGCCCGTGCCCGTGAACTTTTCAGATCCACAATCGCTCCGGGGCGGGGGAGATGGATTTCTTTGTCAGACAATTCTGACAGCTCCGGCAGCCAGGTACGGATATAGCTTCCGCTTGGATTATGAGTCTGTGATTGGGTTACCGGATTCATAATCCTGAAGTAAGGGGAGGCGTCGAATCCGAGAGAAGAGCTCCACAGCCAGCCGCCCCGGTTCAGCACATTATCATAATCGCTCAGCTTCAGCCGGAAGTACCGTTCTCCGTATATAAATGGACAGCCCAGATTCTTCGAGAGGAACATCGCGGTAATCATCCGCAGACGGTTCGGCATCCAGCCTGTTTCGTTCAACTGGTGCATAGCCGCATCGATGACAGGAATACCAGTGTTCCCTTTTGACCAGGCTTCAAAATGTTTGGTACCCAGGCTGGTCAGATCAAAGACATTCTCATAGTTGAAAAAATCAGTATCCAGACGGGCCTGAAGCAGGTAAAAATCCCGCCAGGCCAGCTGCCTCAGCCAATCTTCTCCGCTTCGTTCTTCCTCTGTAAGCCTTACATATATTGCCCGTGCTGAAATTGCTCCAGTATTCAGATGCCGGCTGATCCGGCTCGTGCCATCCTCCGCATATTGATCCCGATTCACTGTGTAATCCGCCAGTTTTTGACTAAGAAAATGATCGAGCATTCGAATTGGATCCAGATCTTTGGTCTGACTGGATACTTGCCTGAGCTGCCGGCCAATCTCATCCGGAACCCTGAAGGTATCCGTTATACCTTGATCCAGGCTGGCCGTTTGCAGTTTCTTCAAGTCTGTGGAATAAGGAGGACGGAAACGTTCTGCGAGGAAGGTGCGCCAGCGGCGGTAAAAGGGGGTGAACACCTTATAAGGTTCTGCCCGCCCGCTCCACTCCATGAAATCATCCAAGTCACAGAGCATGCTGTCTGAGTAAGCTTGATAACGGATACCAAGAGAGGATGCTGTATCATTCAACAGCTTGTCCCTTTTCACTGCATAAGGAGTGTAATCTGCATGAACCATTATTTGCTGAATGGGCTGGGTCTGTACAAGCTTCTTGACGATTGTGTCAGGCTCGCCGTACAGAATATGAAGCTGTTTTCCCGCACGGATATAATCCTGCTGTAGCCTTGCAACTTGCTTGAGAAAGTTCAGGCCGCTGTGTTCAAGATACCGCTCTTTACGCAGCAGAAAAGGATCAAGGATCAGTACATGTAAGCTGGCTGCACCAGCAGAATGGATAGCATCAAAGGCCGGTAGATCGGTAGTCCGCAAATCTTTGCGGTGAATGAAGAGAATCATAAGTACGGGTTCCTTTCCTAAAAAAACTGATCTTTTGATCATAGCGGGACCCTACAGCTTCCGCAAGCCAAATATGTTATTACCCGTAATATGATTCAAGATACCAGCTTCTTGAATTCATCGTCAGCCTTGGTTCCGCTGATTTGGTCTGGAAGAATTAGGCTTTACAAATGACATGAGTCGGTGTACTATTTAACTAACACACCGGTACAACGAAACATAACCGGAAACATTTGATTTCATCCAGGAGGGTGCCATGAGTCAGATTGCATATCATGCTGAATCATCAGGTTTTGGGAACGAGCCGATTATCTTGCAAATGAATGGTGTCAGCAAGATTATCAAAGGGAAAGCGATTGTCGATAAACTGTCTTTTGATATTCGTAAGGGAGAAATTGTAGGGCTGCTCGGACCTAACGGAGCCGGCAAAACGACCACAATCCGGATGATGACCGGATTAATCCGTATGTCGGAAGGAGATGTGCTGGTCGACGGGCACAGTATCCGTAATAACTTCAACAAGGCCATCGCCCACATTGGCGCGATTATCGAGAACCCGGAGTTTTATCCCCATCTAACAGGTTATGACAATCTGAAGCAATATCAGCGGATGAGTGATGGCATCACAAATGCCCGAATCGATGAAGTGGTACAGCTAGTCGGCCTGCAGGAAGCTATGGGCAAGAAGGTAAAAGCCTATTCACTGGGGATGCGCCAACGTCTTGGGATAGCCCAGGCTTTGCTGCAAGCGCCAAAGCTGTTAATCCTTGATGAGCCTACGAATGGGCTGGATCCTGCTGGAATCCGTGAGATGCGTGAATATATGCGTACAATAGCTGAGGTGGAAGGGATATCGATTCTAATATCCAGCCATATGCTTGCAGAGATCGAACAGATCTGTCACCGCGCGGTTGTCATTCAGAATGGTCAGCTGATTGCTGTAACTCCCCTGGGAGAAGAAGTGCAGGCCGGAGGTGAGATCCCACTTACGATCCGGGTGGATCAGCTGAAAGCTGCTCTTGCTGTCATTGGAGCCCAATCGGGAGTACAGCTCATTCGGACGGACGAGGCGAATTCTGAAGTCGTGGTCAGTATAAAAGATAACGAAGTGCCAGAGCTCGTGGCTGCACTCAGCGAATCAAGAGTGGGTGTCTACCGAATTACAGACAACAAACAGAGTCTGGAAGAAGAATTCCTGAAATGGACAGGAGGGAACCGCATTGCGTAAATTCAATAATCTGGTACTGAATGAGTGGCTAAAATTATCCAAGAAACGCACCTTTTTCGTAGCTTACGTGCTTTTAATCGGATTGCCTTTTTTGGTAGGGTACATTGTGCATTCGGTTGCGTCCGATCTTTTTGCCTCCGGGCCTGCATTTGCGAAGGAAATGATGATGCCGAATGCTATCGGCCAGGTACTGAGCATCCTGGTCATTATTGGGACTGCAGGTATGGTCACTAAGGAATACAGTCAGGGAACCATCAAATTCCTGCTGATCCGTGCGCGTAGCCGAACTGCCATTCTGGCCTCGAAATACGTGACCGTGCTGCTGTATGCACTAAGCCTGACCGTCGTGACCACCATTGCGGTGTATGCATCAGGCAGTGTGTGGTTTGGAATGGATGGGAGCAGCTTTGGTATTCGCGATGTTCTCACTTCTGTGCTCTACAACAGCGTGTATCTGGTGATGTACACTGCGCTCTCTTTTATGATTGGAATCCTGACTACTTCCACTGGAGTAACCATAGGGAGCACGATGTTTGCTATTACGATTAGCAATTTGGTTATTTTCCGCGAGTTCTACAAATATGTATTATTTCCTAATATGAATCTGGCGGCTTATGAAGGGGGAGGAGCCCCCATTCCGGGAATGACTCTGCACTTCTCTATCCTGGTGCTGGCAGTATACTTCGTATTGTTTCTTTTGGCAGGGTTTATGGTGTTCAGACGAAGGGACGTTGCTTGATGACCATAGAATTTGACAACAATCAGCCGATTTATCTCCAGATTATGAATTATCTGAAAGGGGAAATCGTCACCGGAAAGCTGAAACCAGGCGATAAAATCCCCTCCGTACGTGAATTGGCCGCAGAACTGCAGATTAATCCGAATACGGTGCAAAGAACCTTTCAGGAACTGGAGCGTGAAGAAATCGTGGAAACCCGGCGCGGGATGGGCAGATATGTTACAGGTAATGAACAGACTATTCTCACAATAAAAAAAGAGATGGCACAGGATGTGCTGGAACGATTTTTTCGGGGCATGCAGGAGCTGGGCTTTCAGAGCGAAGAGATCCTGACGGCTGTAGCAGAAAATATTGCTTCAAGGACTAAATCATAGGGGGATTATTTCAGTGGACAGGATACTTCAGGTTGAAAATGTGACCAAAAAATACGGTTCCAAGCACGCACTGCATGATGTCACACTGGGGATCGGTGCGGGTAAAATCGTTGGTCTGCTCGGCAGCAACGGCAGTGGCAAGACTACGCTGATGAAGCTTATTGCCGGGCTTGCCCACCCGACTTCAGGAAAGATCTCCGTGCTTGGTGTTCCGGTAGGAGAAGCGAGCAAATCGCTGGTTTCTTTCATGCCAGACCGTCCCTTAACCGAATCCTGGATGAATGTGGGGGATGCGCTTAAGTTTCAGCAGGACTTTTATCCGGACTTTGATCCAGGCAAAGCGAAGAAGATGCTTGAATTCATGAAGCTTAGGGGGAATGACAAGGTCCGCACCTTGTCCAAAGGAATGAGTGAACGCCTGCAGCTGACTATGGTGCTCTCACGCCGGGCTAGCTTATATATTCTGGATGAGCCTATCGGCGGGGTTGACCCTGTTGCCCGGACAAAGATACTTAACGCGCTGATGGAGTTCTATGAGGAAGACAGTACAATTCTGCTCTCCACACATCTTGTAACGGATATTGAGCGGATCTTTGATGAAGTGATCTTTATCAAAGAGGGCCAGCTTGTGCTTCATAGTGAAGTGGAGGAGCTCCGGCTTCAGCATGGAAAAAGTGTTGATGAGCTATTCAGAGAGGTGTATGCAGAATGCTAAGGCTGATGAAATACGACTTGAAACGCAGACGGGAACGGATTCTTGCGGTATTTGTTATCATGCTACTGGCACAGGTCGGAACATGGATTTCGAACAGCTCCATGGGTGTTGAACTACTTTCATATCATATGATGATCTACGGTATTTTTGGATGCATCCTGCTGCTTTTTGTCGTGTTCAACTATGTTCGCTACTTGAAGTCTTATGCCAGAAAGCTTGTACCGGTAGGTACTGTTCAGAACGTTCTTTCGCCACTACTGCTCATTTGGGTTCTGCTCTTCCTGGTGGTTCTTATTGCAGCGATCCATCTGGGTCTATATGTTCTGGTGTACTCCTCTGATTTTCTTCCGGTGAATTTCTGGCATGTGGTTCCTTCGAGCGTACTGAATCTTCTTTGGACCTCCGGATTTGAGTTGATCCTCTTAATGTTTGCCATCACCGTAGCCATGAGCCTCCGGGTAAAAGGGACCATCTGGATCGCAATCGCCGTGTTTTCGTTGATGGATAACGGAATAAGCTTTATCGAAAATAAGTTCTGGGGAAGCTACATGAATGCACTGGATAAAGCATTCCAGTTTAAGATTTATGATGCTTCTGCCATACACCCTGGACTAAGTCTGCCTGGCATCGGAACGAATCTGTGGGCACTGATCTTTGAGGCTGCTGTTGGAGCCATTCTCATTTATGTAATGACTGTGCTGATCAAGAAGAGGATTGAAGAATAGGTGACCTTGTCTTCAGCAGCCTCTGGTCCTGGCATAAGGCAGAGCCACGCATCACAAATAGACGTCCTCCTGAAGGAGGGCATCTAACATGACGAGCCTGTTATAATCCTTGAGCGCTGCGGGTGTTGGTCCAGAGCTCCAATTCACGCAGCAGCTGCTCTTCTTCGTCTTCCTGTAAATCGAGACGGATTCCATACTGGAACTGGCCCAGTCCGAACATCCATCCCCAACGCACGCTGCCTTCGAATTGCAGCTTGTCTTCCGCGAGCTGGAAATGAATGATCAGCTTCGTATCACCAGCGGTAAAGCGGAGGTTAAGCGAAGTGCGCACCTTGCAGCCGGAACGGCTAAGGTCAAGCAGTACCCCTTCTGTCAATTTTCCGGCACCTGGACCGGAATTGCCCGCGGGAAGTTCCAGCCAGCATTCGATGGGCTGGTTCATCACGTATCGGAACGGTTCTTTTCTGCTGGAGTCGTCCATATGTACCTCCGCTGTTTTTTTTGCTATTATATCGAACTGTTCGGATCTGGGCAATCTACTAAAGTGCTATTTTTGAAATAAAAGAATTATATTTTCAGAATGATAACAGAAATCCCCTCAGCCTCAGTGGTATGAGGGAGGGGATTCCTAAATGAAGCGGTACTATGTAGAATCGCTTAGCGGGTTACAGATTGTAGAGGGAAGACATGCAGTCAACGAACATTTTGTTGTATTCAGACCGTGATAAGTCCCGGGAGGAAGCGATGTCTCTGCCCAGGAATTCAAACCATGTAATTTCAGTGTGATCCTTTTTATAAAAGAATCTCTCATGCTCCATAGAAAAAACAGCATTTTCATACGAAGGGACATGCTCATATTTGAGCTCAGTACCCTGCTTCTCGGAAATTAAGGTAGCCAGAAGGATAAGCATTTTGAACGGGTCATCATACATTTCGAATTGTTCTGACATCAGAGATCACTCCTTGTGATGGTTGATGAACAGATTATACTTCAGCGTTCTCATGTAAGCATTATCATACAGATAACATAGTATTATTTTGCTATAAGCGATCAGATAAATGAAGAAAGAACATCCTGTCTATATGCGATGTGAGGCAATGAGCTAAATATGATGTGCCGTATAACCGATGGATAATCTTCGTAAATAGAACGCTCGGGCTGATGCTCTGGTGTTTTTTTGTGTGTTTAAATCTACTAAAATCGCATATCTATAGGAGACAGCACAAGCATATTAACAGAACGAGCATTCTATATATAGAAAGGATGTGATGGGATGACCGGAACAGAATTTATAGCTGCAATCGCCCCCTTTGCTGTAGCTGATATGCGACGAAGTGGTATTGCAGCTTCCTTAACGATCGCTCAGGCTGCGCTTGAATCCGGCTGGGGCAGTAGCAGATTAACGGTTAGAGCTAATAATTTGTTCGGGATCAAAGGAACTGGACCAGCCGGTAGTATCTCAATGCAGACTACGGAATATCGTGATGGCAAGGCCATGAAGGTCACTACGGCTTTTCGTGCCTATAATAACTGGGGAGAATCCGTTGCTGACCATTCAGAGCTGATCCGGAACGGGGTTTACTGGAACAGGAATCTGTACAGTAAGGTAATTGGGTTAGGTGGCGCCGACGCTGCAAGAGAGATCGCTGAGTCAGGGTACGCCACGGATCCCGATTATGCTTCTAAGCTTATTCAAATTATGAAGGCCAATAATCTGTTTCCATATGATGAGATGAAGGAGGATGATGAGATGTCAGCAGAAGATAGACAAAGGCTGGATGTTCTGGAAGCGAAGGTGCAGGAACTCCAGCAGCGTCTGGCTGCTGTAGAAGGACATTTTGCCATGGATGTTCCAGAGTGGGCGAAATCATCCGTTAGCGCTGCAATAAGT
This sequence comes from Paenibacillus sp. LS-5, assembly GCF_056121505.1. Taxonomy (NCBI): domain Bacteria; kingdom Bacillati; phylum Bacillota; class Bacilli; order Caryophanales; family Paenibacillaceae; genus Paenibacillus; species Paenibacillus sp. LS-5. The sequence goes on from NZ_JBWAVA010000001.1 coordinate 239,027, forward strand.
GCTGGAGTGCTGGATACCCCATCCCAGGGCAGCTATGATTTCTACAGAACACTCACCATATTATACCGGGCAGGCCTCTTGCCGGAGAAGAAGGAAGGGTGATGAATGTGGTGAATGAGGCATTAAACAATGTTCTGGCATTTGCTTCAGTCTTGGCTGTTTTTGTCCTCGCTTTGGTTCAATTGGTCAAAACAACCGTGACCCTCCCGCGAAATCTGGTGCCGGCCGTTGGACTGGTGATTGGGCTGCTTGTCGGTGCTGTTGCCTATCCGTTTACGGATATGAATCTGATTCTGCGCCTTTGGGCAGGCGGACTTGCAGGATTGTCTGCAACCGGACTTTTTGAGCTTGCATTCAACAAAAGGGACGGTTCAACCAAGGATTGACCCCTGTTTATATTAGAGCCTTACTCATACGCCAGTCGACCAAGCAATCAATACGCCTCAATTGTTGGTCTCCTCCAATATTCTGAGTACTGTCCGGGTCGGACCGGAGAACTTCGACGAGATTCTAGTTTCGGACTAATAATCAGCATCCTGTCATTCCCTATCATTAAGAAGGCAGGATGCTTTTTGGCAATATACAAGCCAGGGCTTAAAAATAAATCGTTTAGCCCAAACTGTATAGGAAGCGGGTACATATTCTACTGTGTAGTAATCAAATTGAAGGGGGTAATCTCATGGGTGCAGATTGCGGATATGGCGCTAATGTAGGCGGGGCTAATGTTGGTCCTGTTGGAAGTCCGTTTACTTCCACAGGTGCGATTCTGGTGCTTTATATCCTTCTGGTTATTATTTTGAGTGCCTGTTTCATCTAATACAGGATATAGGCGCGTATCTGAGCAGGAATGCCGGGTCGCGTCTCCGGCCGCAGGGTTGATGGACAAGCCAGTGATTATATAGAAGAGTAGTGTAGAATAAGAGGGTATAGTTTTGTGTGCAAATTTATTAATCTATGAGAGTGGTGGAGTAATGGAAGAGAAAGAAAGAGTATATATCATACTTAAGCTGATTGAATCGGGTATTCCTCTGGATAAGGAGACACTGGAACTGGGTGAGGAAGATTTCAATGAAAGAATAGAGGAGATTTTTGATGACCGGCTGGTAGAGAATATTATCTTCACAAGGGCCGGCAACCGGCTGCTTGGCGTCAACACACAGGGTGTGAGATTGACCCGGCGTGGCAAAGATTTTATATTCCTGAAAGAGTCTGGAAGGATGTGAGTAATTAAGAATACTGCTTAGAGTATACATCCGCCGCGGGGGAACATTTAGGCTATAGGTGAATATCCTGTAATTAAGTGTTCCTATTTATAGTAAAGGCGGTGCCACTGTGAATTATCAACCGTATTTTGCTTCTAATTTCCAGACGCCCAACCGGCTTCTGACCCGCAATGATGAAATGGTTCTTCAAATCATCCAGCAATCGATTCAAGGAGAACGTAATGATGAGCTGTTTTATGACTATCTTATAAAATTGGCCCCTACACGGGAAGAACAAGAGATTATTGCAGGTATCCGTGATGATGAGCGAAGACACCGGCAAATGTTCAAGACGCTTTACACCCAGCTGACCGGAATGGCTCCTGTGGTTTCAGATGAAGGAACAGAACCATTGCCGTCCAGTTATCTGGAGGGGATTGAAAAGGCGCTGATGGGTGAACTTAAAGCGTTTGAAAAGTATCGCAAGCTGTATTTGCACATTAACCCGCAGTACCGGGACTGGATCTTTGAGATCATGACGGATGAAATCAAACATGCCAGCTATTACAATTGGTTGTACGCCAAAAACAAGTAATCTATAGTTCAGAAAGCACCTTGCTCGGTGCTTTTTTTGGAGTAAGTCATTACCGGAACAAGAAGAAATGGATTCAAGTGTGGTTTTATGTAAAAGGCTGCCATGATGGCAGCTTTTTTGTATTGCGGATAATAATTATGTATCAAAAGTGGGGGGCCTAAAATAACAATCGGGCGCCCCTTTCGGAGCGCCCTTTCATGGGAGAGGAGAAACCGGACGAAGAGCTTATGGGGAAACGTAAGCCTGCTTCGCGGTTGTCTACGACATTTTGCAATGCCGATAATTACATGATGTCCCTGAAAGACCAATCTTATACATGAGAAGCCGGAGGAATTCTATCGGTCTTAGGAAGACATATACAGACATTCTTTTTATTTCATTAAACAATTGTGGTACTATAGGCTTGGACTTATGCCCTAATCAGCATAACTAACAGAGACATAAGAGCAGGTGAATGAGCGGTGAGAGTTGTATCGGGAAGTGCAAAGGGAAGACCTTTGAAGAGTGTTCCGGGAAGCGGAACGCGGCCAACAACCGACAAGGTCAAGGAAGCGATGTTCAGTATGATTGGTCCATATTTTGAGGGTGGCGCCGCGCTGGATTTGTTCGCCGGAACGGGCGGTCTCGGAATTGAGGCCTTGAGCAGAGGAATGGATCAGGCGGTATTTGTGGATATGGAACAGAAGAGTATCGATACGGTGCGCGCAAATCTGAAGGCGGCCAAGGTGGAGGAACAAGCAGAAGTCTATCGTAATGAAGCCGGGAGAGCGCTTAGTGCACTGGAGAAACGGGGTCGTTCGTTCGATCTGGTCTTCCTGGACCCTCCATACAGGCTGAAGCACGGGGATGAGCTAATGCTGGCTATGGTACAAAAGAGACTGCTGCGCCCGGATGCCGTTGTTGTGCTGGAGCATGAGTCGGGCTATGAATATCCGGAGGACATTCCGGGATTCCAGAGAATACGGCAAGCTGTGTACGGAGAGACGACAGTCTCTATTTATAAGTATGAGCCGGCCTCCCAAGAAACTCAGGAGAGCGGCAAGGAGGGTAATGATGAGTCTGCAGATTAGAAAAGAACGTGTGGCCATATATCCGGGAACGTTTGATCCCGTGACGATGGGACACATGGATATTATTCACCGTGCAGCCAAACAGTTCGACAGACTGATTGTTGCCGTTCTTAACAATTTAAGCAAAAATCCGTTGTTTACTGTGGAAGAGCGTACCGATCTGCTTCGGCAGGCCACCCAAAACATACCTAATGTGGAGGTAGACAGCTTCCGTGATCTGCTGGTCAATTATGTCCGGCAGAAGGATGCCCAGGTCATTGTCCGCGGAATCCGAACGGTTACCGATTTTGAATATGAGCTGCAGAATGCCTCGATCAATCATAATCTGGACCCCGACGCAGAAACCATTTTTATGATGACCAATCCGAAATATTCCTATTTAAGTTCGAGTGTCGTGAAGGAGATTGCACACTTCGGCGGGAATGTGTCCGACTTCGTGACACCCGAAGTTGAGCAAGCCATGAATCTCAAATTCAAGCGGATGGACGGCGGAGTGAAGCCGTAACATATACAGCTGCAGATAGTACTAATAATAAGAGCAGGATCAGTACCTGCAAACCAAGTAATTTCGGGATTGAGCTCCAGAATGCTACAGGATTTAGTATGACTGCTGGCATATGTTCATCCGGTACGCTCGTTACTGGCTGTACAATCGTCTGCAGATTAAGCAACGGTTTCCATAGGAGAATCGTGAACACAAAAGCATACATGCCATGAAGCAATCGGTTTACAGCATAAGGAAGATAACTTACACCTGCCTGCTTAAGCAAAGTCAGTGCCTGGAGCTGTCCGCATATTCCGCTCCAGCCAAGGGCAGCCGATAACCAGGCAGCTTCTAGTGCGTCCATATGACTGTAGACTGTAAGAGAGGTTGCTGTGATTCCGGTGGTAAGCATATTTGCCCCTAGGTGAATTTCAAGCAGACTTGAAACCAGTGCCTGGGGTATCTGGGGGAATACTGAAGCCGCTATATGGATTACTACTGCAAAAATGATCATATAACCGCCGACAATCATGAGGTTCTGGACGGCGGTACTTACGGATTCACCAAGCAGTCTGCCGAAGCTGCGTCCGTCCTGTAGACGAGCTTCCGCAGCCGCACGATTGATGCGTATCAGCAGAGAAGCTCTTTTGTGATGTGGCTGTTTCAGCGATATGGCTGATTGAAGCTTAGGACGTTTGGCAAACAAAGCAGATGTACAGCCTGCTGATAGCCCGGCAAGCCAGTGGATGGACAGTAGTACATATCCTGACGCGGGACTGTGCAGAAAAGCTGCACCTACCACGATCAACACAGTCACCGGGCTGGCATAGTGGGCCAGAGAAGCTAACCTTCCTGCCTCCTTGTCCGTAATACGGCCCTGTTTATGCAGATGTATTACTGCTCCAGCTCCGGCGGGGAAACCTGCGGTCATTCCCAGAGCAAGGGTCCAACCGCCCGCTCCGGGCAATCGGAATATTCGATTCATTAAAGGTTCCAGCAATACACCTATGCCGTGAATTATTCCGGATGCGGTAAGCATCTCTGAGAGGATTAGGAAAGGTAGAAGGGCCGGAAAAACAAGGGTCCACCATAGCTTAAGGCCTTGCAGAGAGGCCGCGAATGAGGATTCCGGCGCAGATACGATAGCAATAGCCAGCAGTATGGCTGCTGCCCCGCCAGCAAATGGAGCGGCACCTGAGGTTATTCGTTGTATTTTCATAGGACTCATTTTGAGCATCACCTCTTCATAGCTTAGGACATAGGCTTAAGACTGTTATCAATTTATGCAGAATAGACAACCGTCATGCCTCGGTTCAACCAGCCGCTTTTACAGATCATTCCAAGAGTATAGTCCAGTGCTGAGGGAAAGAAGGGAAAAGCAGTGAGGCCATCGAAACGCCGGGTAGGATTCCGTGCCACAGCCTACTTGTTCACATTTGTGGTGATTGTTTATGTTGCTGTATTTATGAATACGCCTTATATTGTCTATCAACCCGGTAGCGCCTCTGAAGTGGAGCCAATGATTCAGGTTCAGAATGCTGACAAGGATGAAAAGGGAACCTTCATGATGACCACAGTATCTGCCAGCTATGCCAATGTAGCACTACTGGTAGCCTCTGTGTTCAATTCCAATGCAGAGGTGGTCCTGAAAGAAACCCGGCTGAGAGATAAAACGGAGCAGGAGTATGCGGCCGAGCAAGTATATTACATGAATAGTTCACAGTCCTATGCAGTCCAGGCGGCTTATCATGCTGCGGGTATTCCTTATGAAGATGTAGTGGACTACCTGTACGTATTCTCGGTGCCTGTGACTGGCAATCAGCAAAAATTCAAACCCGGCGATAAAATTATCAGTGTAGAGGGACAGTCCATTCCTGATCCGGACTCGTTATCCAGACTTCTTTCAACTAGAAAAATTGGTGATCCGGCAGTAGTTGTACTGCAAAGGGAAGGCAAGGAAGTAAAGGAAACAGTCAAGCTTGTAGAAGTCAAGAATCAGCAGACGGGAGCGGTAAAACCTGGTCTTGGAGTTGTAATTGGAGCTGTGCAGAGGGTAAAACCCGAGATTGAAGGCAAAACGGTCAAATTTGTAGATACAGATGTAGGCGGACCTTCTGCCGGACTAATGTTCACTATGGAGATATACAACCAATTGACTCCTGGTGATCTGACAAAGGGACATCGGGTTGCAGGTACAGGCACCATTGATGCGGATGGAAAAGTAGGGGCTATTGGAGGCGTTAAACATAAGATCGTAGCAGCTGACCGGAAAGGGGCGGAAATCTTCTTCGTGCCGGTTCAAAATTATGATGAAGCCAAGGCGAAGGCCGATAAGATCGGTACGGACATGAAGCTTGTACCTGTATCGACCTTTGCCGAAGCACTGAAATATATGCAGGAGCTGCCGGTCAAATCCTGACCGGGGACTCCAGATAGTCGCTGTAAAGATCTGTGCGCGAAGGGTTGCTGAATGCTCCTGCATAAGCGGCCGCTGCTTGCAGATCTCTGTCGAGCAGCGGATGAGAGAAATGCGCCGGACTAGTCACTACAGGCCAAGAAGCACGGTGTTTCATCTGCTTCAGCAACTGGCGGCCGCTTTCCCGAAAACCGAGGATCCGGATGTATCCGGGTCCCTGAGCAAGGAGGGCAGGGGCCATTTCTTCCTTGCTGTGGTTCAGCAGGACGTGGATCAGCAGACGCTGCAGTCTGGTATGCGTATAGCGTTTGCTTTTCAGCGCCTCCAGCAAACCGGACACAGTGAAGTGCGGAAGAGCAGGCAATATCCGCAGCAGCCGGTTTTCCAGGCCCTCATTCATGTCCTGCAGCATTTGCAGCTCGGGCGCAGTCCGTATGGAGAGCAGGTGGCGGAGCTGAATGCTGAAGCTTTCCAGATTCAGCGGGCCTCTGCCGGCTGCATGCTCTCTTTCCAGGATGGACAAGCTATAATCTGGCATGTATGCCTCTGGCGATCCGCCTTCTGATAGCGCCTTGCGTATCGCTGTGGCACTGGCAATTCTCGACCCGCTCTGCAGCGGGTCGTGGAACCCTGCGCCGGTTCGCGGCACAGTCAGGGGCCTGATCGCGCTGCCGAGCCGTTGCAGCGCGATCAGATAGTGCAGGCCGAGGCTGTTGTTCGGCTGGCGCAACAGCCCGGCGGCATCAAAGCTTCTCTCCTGTCCGGGGAGAGAAGCTTCCCAGACGGACGCCGCAGCTGCACTGTACGCGGCGGGGAAGCTCGCTCCGAGTGCCATGCGGCGGCGGATCTCGCTCTTAAGCGCGCTGCTTTCTTTGGCCAGGAATTCGGCCAGTGGCAGCAGCACGCTTAAAGTGCCGGCTTCGGAGCCGAAGCACAAGCTGTCCACGACCCCGGTCGCTTCCAGCAGAGCTACCGCTCCGAAGGCGAACCACTCTGCCGGCTGTACGGCATACGCCACCGGCAGCTCAATCACGACGTCGGCTCCCATATGGAGCGCCATCTCCGTACGGGCGCGCTTGCTCACCGTCGCCGGTTCGCCGCGCTGGGTGAAAGGCCCGCTCATGATCACAATGGAGTGATCCGCACCGGACAGTTTTTTGGCCTCCTCAAAGTGGTGGACATGACCGTTATGTAAAGGGTTGTACTCTGCAATAATACCGACCGTAGTCACTATGATTTCACCCCGTATTCTTGATAATTAGGATTCTAGATTAGTTATATCATAATTTGATCTGTCCATCGAAACAATATAAAGGGAAAATGGTTGACAAAGTTCGGTAATACTAGGTATAATAAATTTTGTTTGTTTGGAGTGATGAATATGAAGATTCACTTTCGCAAATTGGCTAATGCCGACGAGCCTCTGCACTTTCAGGATACACTGGATGTAAGCGAGCTTGTCAAAGGGCGGAAGGATATACTTGCTGTTGCACCACTTTCAGTGGACCTTAAAGCGCTGCCCGCGGACACCGATTGTGTGAACGTGGTGGGGAAATTGAACGGGAATGTGGACATGTTATGTGCACGTTGCCTTACAGAGGTTAACAGTGAATTGAACATTCCTTTTGCTGAGACTTTCAAATGGCTTAAGCAGCCGCTTCTTCCCCAAGATGAAGATGATGAACTCATTTACATCGAGGATGAGATTGTGGATCTTGTCCCGTTTGTGGAGGAAAATTTCGTACTGCACTTACCGGATTCGGTATTGTGCAAGGCAGACTGTCTTGGTCTTTGTCAGAAATGCGGACAAAATTTGAACGAAGGCACCTGCAGTTGCGACAACACAGTGATCGATCCAAGACTCGCTGGGTTGAAAGGATTCTTTACCAAGCAAGATGACTAAGAACAAATCCCGAGTGATAACGGGTTAAAACAGAATTAGGAGGTGTAACACAATGGCAGTACCTCAACGGAGAACGTCCAAAACACGCCGTGACAAACGCCGCACCCACTTCAAACTGGTTGTGCCGGGCATGGTGAAATGTGAACAATGCGGAGAGCTGAAACTGGCTCACCACGTATGCAAAGTTTGCGGAACTTACAAAGCTAGAGAGATCATCAAACAATAGTCTCTCGACAAAAGTAGCACTTCATCTGCTGGTGAGGTGCTATTTTTTTTGAAATGATAAGCTTTTACAGGCTAAGCCGTATAAAAGGTTCTTCGATTTCACGACTGCTAAGAATCCTATCTCTATGAGGGGGAAGCTGTCATGATGGCTTCGGAATATCTATAGAGGCTTTATGTGAAAAGCTTTATATACCATGTTTCCCGGTTCGAGTTCTCGGCGTTATGAAGCCTTCTTAAGCGAGCTTGTAAGTCTGCGCTTTATTTTTGTAGCGGCATGCTTTATACTACATATTAGTACCTGGTTCTAAATTTTTCATAAGATTTATAGCTATGATAACAGCGGCCATCCAAGGCCGGATGCTATTTTCAAAATATAAGGAAGCCAATTTTTCATGTTACTCAATGTCCTTATATTTCTCGCTGAAACGGGACGTCCTGTTCATGGGCGTCGAAGCCGTTTCCGCTTGGCATGTGCCAGGAGGTGAGCCGCCATAGAGCGGATGTCCAAGAAAGAACGTCAGCAGAAGCTGCTGCAGATTATAGACGGCAATCCATTTGTAACTGACCGGGAACTGACCCGGCAGCTCAAAGTGAGCATACAGACGATCCGCCTGGACCGGATGGAGCTTGGGATTCCCGAGCTGCGTGAGCGGATGAAGCAGATGGCCGAGCATTCATACGATCAGGTGCGCTCTTTGCCTGCTGATGAAGTGGTCGGTGATATTGTAGACCTGCAGCTGGACCGGAGCGGGATTTCCATATTTGAAATTCGTGAAGAGCATGTCTTCTCCAGAAACGGGATCGCGCGTGGACACTATGTGTTCGCCCAAGCCAATTCACTGGCGGTTGCCGTGATCAATGATGAGATTGCCCTGACGGCTTCCGCTGATATTCGTTTTATCCGAATGGTTAGACTCCATGAGAAATGTATCGCCAAAGCGCAGGTGCGTTCACTCGCGGGCCGGAACGGCAAAGCGGAAGTGGATGTATTTACCTATGTCGGTGAAGAATTGGTTTTTCAGGGCCATTTCGTGGTATACCGGTCCGCATTTGAAGAATACAGCGAAGGGGGAAACCGCAGTGCTGATCGCCATTGATGCGATGGGTGGGGACAATGCTCCTGAATGTAATGTTGAGGGTGCATTATCCGCAGCAGCAGAGTGGAGTGACACGCAGATTGTGCTTGTCGGCGATGAAGCCAGACTTGAACCACTGCTGAAGAACAAACCGTCTAATGTGTCTGTGCGTCACGCGGGGGACGTCATCGGTTCTGATGAAGAGCCGGTAAAGGCGGTCCGCCGTAAAAAGGATTCATCCATGGTAGTGGCAGGCCGTATGGTTCGCGAAGGTGAAGCGGACGCCATGATCTCGTCAGGGAATACAGGAGCTTTAATGACTACGGGGTTACTGGTTGTAGGGAGAATGCAGGGAATTGAACGCCCTGCGCTGGCGCCCATGATTCCGACTCTGGATGATGTCGGTGTGCTGGCACTCGATCTGGGTGCCAATATGGATGCCACGCCCCAACATCTGGTGCAATATGCCCTCATGGGCAGTATTTACCGCAGTAAGGTGCATGGCATAGCTAAACCTCGTGTGGGCCTGCTGAACGTGGGTACCGAACCTGGGAAAGGCAATGAACTAACGAAGGAAGCATACCCGCTGCTGGAAGCAATGCAGGGGATCCATTTTGTCGGCAATGTGGAAGCCCGGGATGTGCTCACTGGCAACTGTGATGTGCTCGTATGTGACGGATTTGCAGGGAATATACTATTGAAGACACTGGAAGGTACAGCTGGCGCGATGTTCTCTCTGCTGAAGGAACAGTTCAGCAAGTCCTTGAAGACTAAGCTCGGAGCAGCCATACTGATGCCAGAGCTTAGAAGCCTCAAAGGCAAAATGGATTATAAAGAGCATGGCGGAGCACCGTTGCTCGGTCTTAGCGGTTTGGTAGTGAAAGGACATGGCTCATCTGACGGTAACGCTGTCAAGAATGCAGTCAGACAAGCACGAATTGCTTTGCAAGCAGATTTGGTATCCAGTATATCCAAGGAAATTAGCGGGAAGTGAGTGAGGACATGAAACAATTACGTCCGGTAGGGATTATTGGCACTGGGAAATATGTGCCTGAGAAAATATTAACCAACAGTGATCTGGAGAAGATCGTCGAAACCAACGATGAATGGATTGTCAGCCGTACAGGCATCCGGGAACGGCATATAGCCGCTCCGCATGAAGCGACTTCCGACCTTGCCTACGAAGCAGCGCTCAGAGCGCTGGATTCAGCGGGAATGAAAGCGGAAGATCTGGATCTGATTATTATCGCAACGGTAACGCCGGACAGTGCATTTCCATCTACGGCCTGCATCCTGCAGGACAAACTGGGTGCAAAAGGGGCGGCGGCATTTGATTTGTCTGCTGCTTGTTCTGGATTCGTATATAGCTTGGCTACAGCAACCTTATTTATCCAGAATGGAATGTACAATAACGCACTGATTATCGGTGCAGATACCTTGTCACGGATCACCGATTACACAGACCGTAATACCTGTGTTCTATTCGGTGACGGTGCGGGTGCTGTTATTCTCGGGGAGGTGCCTGAAGGAAGAGGATTCCAATCCTTTGATCTCGGTGCTGAAGGTTCCGGCGGAGGTTTGCTGAAGATGGAAGCAGGCGGTTCACGTCTACCGGCTTCACAGCAAACTGTTGAAGACAAAAAACATTTCATCTACATGAACGGCAGAGAGGTTTTCAAATTTGCTGTGCGGATCATGGGCTCAGCGACAGAGCGCGTACTAACCAAAGCAGGAATCTCCAAAGAAAATATTGATCTGTTTGTACCTCATCAGGCTAATATCCGCATTATCCAATCGGCGATGCAGCGTTTGGATCTGCCGCCGGAGAAATGCGTCATCAATGTCGATAAATACGCTAACACTTCTGCAGCATCGATTCCTCTCGCACTCGTAGAGGCAGCGGAAGAAGGCCGGATGAAGGAAGGCGACACCGTGCTGATGGTAGGTTTCGGTGGAGGTCTTACATGGGGCGCTTCTGTCCTGATCTGGTAAAGCCGCGGATTCTATAATAATAGAAGGAAGTGATGGCAGAACAGCCGTAAGCAGGCTGGTTGCCTCACTGTTCAATGTGAAGGAGTATAGAGTTATGAGTAAAATAGCATTTGTTTTTCCTGGCCAGGGTGCACAGGCCGTAGGGATGGGTAAGGATGTATATGATGCTCTTCCGCATAGCCGTGCGGTGTTCGAGAAGGGCGATGAAGTGCTGGGATTTCAGCTTAGCCATCTTATTTTTGAGGGCCCTGACAGTGATCTGAAGCAGACTGCAAATACACAGCCAGCACTTGTTACAACGAGTGTGGCTTATCTCGAGGCGTTGCGGGAACAAGGAGTCACACCTGACTATGTTGCAGGACACAGCCTTGGAGAGTATAGTGCTCTGGTAGCGGCCGGAGTGTTGTCTTATGAAGATGCAGTAAGCCTGGTGCGTCTGCGTGGACGTTTTATGGAAGAAGCAGTTCCCGGCGGTCAAGGGGCCATGGCAGCTGTGCTTGGTGCGGAACGTGAAGCCTTGACTGTGCTCTGCCGCCAGATATCGGAAGCAGGTAACATTGTGGAACTGGCCAACGTCAACTGCCCTGGTCAAATTGTTGTCTCCGGTTCTCAGGCTGGTGTTGATGAAGTAGTGAAGCGTGTCAAAGAAATTGGCGGGAAACGGGCTATTCCTCTTGAAGTAAGCGGACCGTTTCATTCTTCCCTGATGAAGGAAGCTGCTGAACGCCTGGCTGTTGAACTGGAAAAGGTGACCTTTAATACTCCATCTGTTCCTGTGGTTGTTAATGTGAATGCAACAGCCGTGACCGAACCGGATGAGATCCGCAAACTATTGGTTCAGCAGGTATTTTCTCCTGTGTTGTGGCAGGATAGCGTGGAATGGCTGATTGCAGCGGGAGTGGATACTTTTGTGGAGATTGGCTCAGGCAGTGTGCTTGCAGGCTTAATCCGAAAGATTGACAAAACCGTTAAAGTTGTTAATATCAATAGTCTGGAAAGTGCGCAGACAGGCTGGTAAAGTCTGATATAGTCAAACGATGTGGAATGGATGAAAGGGGAATATGGCATGTTCTCAGCATTAAAAGGCCAGACGGCTCTCGTCACTGGCGGATCTCGCGGCATTGGCCGGAGTATCGCACTGGCACTTGCAGAATATGGTGTGAAAGTAGCTGTGAATTACTCCGGTAATGAAGCGGCAGCACAAGAGACCGTCGCGCGAATCGTCGAACTGGGCTCGGAAGGGATTGCGCTGAAGGGCGATGTCGGTAACAGCCAGCAAGCAGATAACCTAGTGAAAGAGGTTATAAACACCTGGGGGAAGATCGATATTCTGGTCAATAATGCCGGTATCACCCGGGATAATCTGATCATGCGCATGAAGGAAGAAGAGTTTGATCAGGTTATTGAGACGAATCTAAAAGGCGTGTTCAACTGTCTGAAATCAGCAACCCGCCCCATGATGAAGCAGCGTTACGGCCGGATTATTAATATTTCTTCGGTCATCGGTGTGATTGGAAATGCCGGACAGTTGAACTACTCGGCAGCCAAAGCAGGTATTATTGGAATGACTAAATCTGCAGCACGCGAGTTGTCTTCACGGGGCATTACGGTCAACTGTATTGCTCCGGGTTTTATAGATACCGAAATGACACACCAGTTGTCCGATGAAGTCCGCAGCGAATACGAGAAGGGGATTCCCCTTGCACGTCTCGGGCGGCCGGAGGACATTGCCATGACGGTTGTATTTCTAGCCTCGGAAGGGGCAGCCTACATGACAGGTCAGACACTCCATGTGGATGGCGGAATGTACATGTAAGGCCACAAAAGCTGTAAAGTCTACAGTGGAAGAGAATTGGGGCGGCCGGAAAGCGTTTTTTGAGCTCTATGGTATTTTGACTTCATATCTCGTATAATACCAAAAGAGGAGGTGAACCGGATGTCCGATGTATTGGAGCGTGTAAAACGCATTGTCATCGACCGCTTAGGTGCCGATGAAGCTGAGGTAACATTAGAAGCGTCTTTCAAAGATGATTTAGGTGCTGATTCTCTTGATGTAGTAGAATTGGTTATGGAATTGGAAGATGAATTCGATATGGAAATCTCTGATGAAGATGCAGAGAAGATTACGACCGTGGGTGAAGTTGTGAAGTACATACAATCTCATACCTAGAGTCATATGATTGAGAGTCCCGTTCCTACAGAGGGCGGGACTTCTCCTCATTTTAGAGCAATAAGTCAATACCAAAGGATGCCATATGCACCTTTACGGGGAAAATAACTGGACCGCGCATGGAATGTTCTTGCGGCGATTGAAGTTTATATAGTTTCTAATAACAAGAAGATACAGCCTACAGATGGGGTGATTGCGTTTGAGTCATAGAGTAGTTGTAACAGGTATGGGCGTGATGACGTCGCTTGGCACGGATTTGGATACGTTCTGGGATAATTTGATGAATGGCAAATCCGGAGTGTCGACAGTGGACGCTTTTGATGTCAGCGAGTACACAACCAGAATAGCAGCATCCATTAAAGACTTTGATCCGGAGGCACGGTTTGGCCGTAAGGAAGCACGCAAGATGGACCGTTTCGTCCAGTTTGCAGTAGCAGCAGGTGAAGATGCACTCAAGGACAGTGGACTTGTGATCGGTGAAGATATCGATGCGGAGCGGATTGGCGTCTCTGTAGGGTCCGGTATTGGCGGACTTGGCACATGGGAAGACAATCATAATCTTCTTCTGGAAAAGGGACCCAAACGGGTCAGCCCGTTCTTCATCCCGATGATGATCGCGAACATGGGATCTGGTCAATTGTCGATTAGTCTGGGAGCCAAGGGACCGAATACTACAACAGTAACAGCTTGTGCAACAGGAAGTCATTCCATTGGTGAATCTTTCCGCCTGATTCAGCGCGGAGATGCGGATGCGATGATTTGTGGCGGTTCAGAAGCCACTATTCGTCCAACGGGTATGGCAGGCTTCTGTGCAATGAGAGCGATGTCGACTCGCAACGATGAGCCTGAGAAGGCGAGTCGTCCATTTGATGTAGACCGCGATGGATTTGTTATGGGAGAGGGAGCCGGAATATTAATTCTCGAATCACTCGAGCATGCTGAGAAGCGCGGAGCCAAGATCTACGCCGAGGTCATTGGCTACGGTCTTAGTGCGGATGCCCACCATATGACGGAACCTGATCCGGATGGTGCTGCACGCTGCATCAAGATGGCGATCCGCGATGCAGGAATTGCCCCTGAAGAGATTGATTACATCAATGCTCATGGAACCTCGACACCTGTAGGTGACAAGTCGGAGACATCTGCCGTTAAGATGGCTCTGGGAGAGCATGCATATAAGGTTGCGATTAGCTCCACCAAATCCATGACAGGCCATTTGCTTGGTGCTGCCGGAGGTGTGGAAGCGATTATTTGCGGATTATCTCTGCAAAAAGGAATGATTGCACCTACTATTAATTTGGACAATCCAGATCCGGAATGCGATTTGGATTATGTTCCGGATGTTCCGCGCAAAGCGGATCTGAATATCGTGATGTCGAATTCCTTTGGATTCGGCGGACATAATGCAACAGTGATTCTCAAAAAATATAATCAGTAAGGGAGACAGTGCAGTGAAAGGAGACCTGAAGCAGTTACAGAGCCAACTTCAAATCCAATTTCACGATGCTGCACTTCTGAAGCAGGCCTTTACCCATGCATCTTATGTGAATGAACACCGGTTCAACCAGCATCAGGACAACGAGCGTCTGGAGTTTCTGGGCGATGCCGTTCTGGAGCTTACGGTGTCTGAATATTTGTACAATTTGCTTCCGGACCGACCTGAAGGCGAGTTAACCAAGCTGCGGGCTGCAATTGTATGTGAGCCTTCTTTGGTGAGATTCGCCGAAAGTCTGGGCTTTGGACGCTATGTGTTGTTGGGTAAAGGGGAAGAACTTACGGGCGGCAGAACCCGCCCGGCCTTGCTGGCCGATGTATTCGAATCCTTCGTGGGAGCGCTCTATCTAGACCAAGGTCTGGAAACAGCACGGCGGTTTCTGGATAATCATGTGTTTCCACTAGTGGAGACGGATGGCAAGCTGCAAATGCAGATGAGCGATTTCAAGACGGAGCTTCAGGAGCTGATTCAGCATCACGGAATGGGTACGCTGGAATATCGGATTATTGAAGAACGCGGACCGGCACATGAACGGGAATTCGTCTCTGAGGTCTATATGGCCGGCCGGTCACTTGGCAGGGGCAGTGGCCGCTCCAAGAAAGAAGCGGAGCAACAGGCAGCAGCAGCGGCACTTTTGCAGTTGAAGGAAGATGGCGCTTAGTGACGTGCTGTACGTTATAGTTTGCTTTTTGGAATTTCTCGAACTTTTTGTTATTTACTTCAGGGATAAGCTCCACAATGTGGCGGGTCCAGCGGAGGAGAGCAGCAATGGTCTGAAAGCCGGCGTACAGGCGGAGGTCAGACTTTTGCTGCTCTTTTTCGAGATACAGATTAGTGTAAGAAGAGGAAAAAAAAGAGATACAGCCTATAAACGGTTTGTAATGAAGAGCTGTTTTAGGCGGTGTGGCGCTATGGTATAATGGGGCAGAGGTGAATAACAGGGTATGTTTTTGAAACGGATTGAATTAGCAGGGTTTAAATCATTTGCCGACAAAACGGAAATGGAATTTGTCCGCGGTATTACCGCCGTAGTCGGCCCGAACGGCAGCGGCAAAAGTAATATATCCGACGGCATCCGCTGGGTGCTGGGTGAACAAAGCGCCAAATCACTGCGCGGTGGAAAGATGGAAGATATTATTTTTGCCGGAAGTGATGCACGTAAAGCCGTGAATTACGGGGAAGTATCACTGACACTGGATAATGAGGATCATGCACTGCCTCTGGACTTCAGCGAGGTAACCGTAACACGCCGTGTGCACCGCAGCGGGGATAGTGAATACTTAATTAACAAGCAGGCCTGCCGGTTGAAGGATATTACTGAACTCTTCATGGATACCGGTATCGGGCGAGAGGCCTATTCGATTATTGGACAAGGCCGGATTGAAGAGATCCTTAGCACCCGTTCCGAGGATCGCCGCGGTATATTTGAAGAAGCCTCAGGGATTGTTAAATATAAATCACGCAAAAAGGATGCCGGCCGCAAGCTTGATGAAACCGAGCAGAATCTGCTGCGCATCCATGATCTGATCAGCGAGCTGGAAGACCAGGTAGGCCCGCTGAAGGATCAGTCCGAAAAGGCAATCCGTTACAAGGAACTGAGAGAGCAGCTCAAGCAATTGGAGATTGCTGTGTATGTTCACCAGATTGATGGGATACATACGGCGTGGAAGGAAGGCAATGACCGGCTAGAAGTACTCCGTAATGAACAGCTTCAGTTGTCAACCGTTGTGTCCGCCCACGACGCAAAGCTCGAAAGTGGACGCGCAGAACTGCGGACATTGGAAGAGGAAGTAGAGAAGCTGCAGGAACAGCTGCTGCGCTATAGCGAAGCTAATGAGAAAAGCGAAGGCTACGGGGAGCTGCTTAAAGAGCGCAGACGCAATTTGGAGAGTAACCGGGAGCAGCTGATGGCTACGCTGGGTTCAGTTGGCGAACGTTCCGCTGACCGTCAACGCGAGCTTGCGGAGCTGGAGCATAAGCTCCAGCAATCCCGGTTGTCGCTCGAAGAGCTGCGTAAGCAGCTGGCAGACGAGGAGTCCAGACTGGAAGGCGTTGCTGGAGGCATCAGCCAGAGCAAGGAAGAGAAACTGAAGAGTGCTCTGCTGGAACTGATGAATCTGATGGCTCAGGCCCGGAATGAAATCCGCTATGCCGACCAGCAAAAAGAAAGCCTGGAGCGCAGAATGAGCCGCAGTCAGGAAGAAAGCGGTAAGTGGACGGCAAAGCTGGCAGAATTGATTGCCGCCCAGAGCGCACTTAAGGATAGAATCGCGGGATTGGGCAATGAAATCGGCTCCCTCCGCAATGCCTACATCACTGAAAGTGAGCAGACCAGCAAACGCCAGAAGCTGCTGGAGGAGACGCAGGGTGGACTCCGCAAATGGGAGCAGAAACGCGAAGCCCAGGTTTCCCGGCATGAGACCATGAAGGAAATGCAGGATGATTTTGACGGATTCATGCTCGGGGTAAAAGAGGTGCTCAAGGGTGCGCGCAAAGGGCAACTTCATGGTGTACACGGTGCGGTCGCGGAGCTGATATCCGTTCCCGAGAAGCTGGAAATGGCTGTGGAAACCGCTATGGGTGCTTCGCTTCAGCATGTAGTTATGGATAACGAAGTTGTATCCCGGCAAGCAATTGCTTTCCTGAAGCAGCGTCAGCTGGGACGTGCGACTTTTCTGCCGCTGGACGTTATCCGTTCCCGGCAGATTGGCGGAAGTGACCGTGCAATGGTTGAAGGCGCGGAAGGGTTTGTGGGAATAGGGTCAGAGCTGGTGGGATACGAGGATAAATACGCGAGTATCGTCGGCAGCCTGCTTGGGAATGTGGTTATCGCTGAGAGTCTGGAGCAGGCTAACCGTATTGCCGCCAAGTGTCAATATCGTTATCGTGTGGTAACCTTGGAAGGCGATGTGGTCAACGCGGGTGGTTCAATGACCGGGGGTAGTCAGCATAAGAAGAATAACAGTCTGCTGAGCCGCAAACGTCAGCTTGACCAGCTCTTTAGTGAGATCGAAGAGAGTGAGCGGCAAATTGCCAAGTTGAAGCAGGGAATCAACCGGTTGCGGGAAGAACAGGAGACGGCTTCACGGAAGCTGGAAGAGCTTCGTCATGGCGGTGATGAGAAACGGCTGGAAGAGCAGCGTGTCTCCGGTGATTTGAAGCAGCTTGAGCAGGAACTGCGCCATGTACAGGAACAGGTGGATGGAGCTGGTGCAGAGCGCAGCGGTTTTGAGAGCGAAGTGCGTGAACTGGATGAGAGCCGGAAGCATGCGGTGTCCGAGCTTGAACGGTTAGAGAAGGAAGAGAAAGAGGCTCATGAGGCGATTCGTAATGCGGAATCGGCGCGCAAGGCAAATGAATCGGCCAAAGAAGAGCTGCAAAGCAAGCTGACCGGGATGAAAGTGACCGAGGGCAAGCTGGACCAGGAGATTTTCTCGCTGGAAGAGCAGCTGCGGCGCATGAGACAGGATGCGGGTTCGCAGGACAAAGAACTGCGTCACAGCCGCAGCCTGCTGATCACGATTGAACAGGATCTGGAAGAAAACACGAGAGAAGCTGTGAAACAGAAGGAAGACCTGAACAATTACCGACTGAAAAAAGAAGATACTGCAGGCAAGCTGGATCTGGCTCGTGCCGACCGTGCCGCTTTGACACGCAAGCTGGAGCTTGCGGAAGGTGAAACCAAAGATCAGCGTCAGGCCTTGAAGTCAGTCGATGACAAACTGCGTGCGACTGAGGTGGCTGTGGGACGGCTCGATGTAGAGCTGGACAATATTCTGCGCAAGCTGAGTGATGATTATGAGCTGAGTTACGAACTGGCTAAGCAGCGGTATCCCATTCCTGAGGATGTACCTGCCGCCCAGATGGAGGTTCAGCGACTCAAACGCAGCATTTCTGCGCTGGGCGAGGTGAACCTGGGGGCGATTGAAGAATATCAGCGTGTGCATGAACGCTATACCTTCCTCAGCGGTCAGAAGGATGATCTGGTGGAAGCCAAAACCACACTGTACCACGTGATTCATGAGATGGAAGAAGAGATGTCCAAACGTTTCAAGCAGACCTTTGACGCCATCCGCCGTGAATTCGGCACCGTATTCTCCAAGCTCTTCGGCGGGGGAAGAGCAGATCTTATGCTGCTAGACCCTGAGCATATGCTGGATACGGGGATTGATATTGTAGCCCAGCCTCCAGGCAAAAAGCTGCAAAACCTGCAGCTTTTATCCGGAGGAGAGCGCGCATTAACCGCCATGGCACTATTATTCGCCATCCTGCAAGTCAAACCGGTTCCGTTCTGCGTTCTGGATGAGGTTGAAGCTGCACTGGATGAAGCTAACGTAGTACGCTTTGCCCAGTATCTACGTGAATTCTCGGAACAGACGCAGTTTATTGTCGTCACCCACCGCAAAGGAACTATGGAAGAAGCGGATGTGCTCTATGGGGTTACGATGGAAGAGGGCGGCGTCTCCAAGCTGGTTTCGGTTAAACTGGAGGATGATGAAGCAGAGATTGCTTAACGGAATCGTTACAAATATTGAGGAGGAACATAATGAGCTTTTTTCGGAAATTAAAAGAAAGCATCTCCGGTAAAACGGAGAGTGTCACCAAACAGTTCCGCGACGGTCTCGAGAAAACCCGTATAGGGTTCGTAGAGAAGGTATCTGACCTGATCATCCGCCGCAAAAAGATAGATGAAGAGTTCTATGAGGAATTGGAAGAAATTCTGATAGGAGCCGATGTCGGAGTTAACACCGTGATGACGCTGGTTGAGGAGTTAAGAGCAGAAGTGAAGCAGAAGCGGATTGAGGATGCTTCCGAGCTGCAGCCGATTCTGTCCCGGAAGCTGATGGAACTCCTGCGTGGAGATGATGATAACAGCTTGAAGGAGAACCCGGACGGGATCACTGTCATTTTGTTCGTCGGCGTAAATGGGGTCGGCAAGACGACTACTATTGGAAAGCTGGCACACCGCTATAAGCAGGAAGGTAAAAAAGTACTTCTTGCGGCTGGCGATACCTTTCGTGCAGGGGCAATAGAACAGCTTGAAGTATGGGGGCAGCGTGCTGGAGTGGATGTCATAAAGCAGCAAGCAGGCTCGGACCCGGCAGCGGTTATGTTCGATGCCGTTCAGGCGGCCAAGCAGCGGAATGTGGATGTGCTGATCTGCGACACGGCAGGCAGACTACAGAACAAAAGCAATCTTATGGAAGAGCTCAACAAAATCTTCCGTGTGATCCAGCGGGAGATTCCAAGCGCCCCACATGAGGTGCTGATGGTGCTGGATGCAACTACCGGACAGAATGCATTGACCCAAGCCAAGCTTTTTGGAGAAAAGAGCGGTGTTACCGGACTGGTGCTTACCAAACTGGACGGAACAGCCAAAGGCGGGATTGTAGTCGCTATCCGCCAAGAAATGAATTTGCCAGTTAAGCTTGTGGGTCTGGGAGAGAAGATGGAGGATTTGCAGCCCTTTGATTCTACCCAGTTTGTACATGCCCTCTTTGCCGGAATGATCGCCAATGAGGAACTGAATGAAAAGCAGGACTAAACCTTAGTCGATGGAACGAGATTTGGCAACAAGAGCGGCTGTGCTTTTAATAGAAGCAACAGCTGTTCTTTTTTTTGTAGATATGGTATCAAAATTTCAACATATGAAAAATTCATAATAGTAATGCATGTCAACTCTCGCGCATACAATTCTATGTACTCTATATATGGTTGTCCCTGATCATCACTTATAGGAGAAAGGAAGCGATTCCACCGTTACTTAATGGATTACAACTCCATTTTGCTGTTATATATATTGACATGAACAATATTGTTTACGTATTATTAAAGTATCCTATAACATTTTCATCATATTTTTTTTGCGAAATTTGCATCAATGTAAATAAACGTAACATTAAATTGATCCGAAAGGAGTCGGGCTCATGTCCAAACTTGATCCTCTGCCCGGGCTGTCTCCGTATCCACTGCAACATTTTTATGATGAAATGTATGCCGATGAACGGAGCGTCCGGCCGCATTACAAACATGTCAACCGCATGTTTTCCGGGATGAGCCCCGAAGAGCTGCAAGGTAAGCAGAAACTGATGCAGCGTCGGATGATGGAAGAGGGAATTACGTTTACACTGTATAATCCTGCACAGGATCATCCCATGGAGCGTACAATTCCTTTTGACATGATTCCTCGGATTATTCCCAAGCTGGAGTGGGAAAGGCTGGAAGCTGGGATTGTTCAGCGTATTACGGCGTTAAATCTTTTTATTCATGACATCTATCATGAACAATACATTGTCAAAGACGGTATCGTGCCGCGGCGTATGATCATCTCGAACTGTTACTTCCGCCCGGAGATGGCCGGTATGCGGGTGCCTGGCGGAGCTTACATTACTACTTCGGGAATTGATCTGATCCGCCATCATGATGGAGAATATTACGTGCTTGAAGACAATCTGCGGACACCCTCAGGATTCTCTTACCTGTTTAAAGGCAGATCCCTGATGAACCAGCTGTTTCCCGAAGTCTCTTTTGCCAGCTTCATACGTGATGTGGACCATAGCTTAAACCGGTTTCTGTCAGTCCTGCGAAGTCTTTCCCCGTCTCGGACGAAGAATCCGGTCATAGCTCTGCTGACACCAGGTGAATACAATTCTGCTTACTACGAGCATGCTTTTCTGGCTCAGCAAATGGGAATACACCTGGTAGAAGGCCGGGATTTGGTTGCTCAGGACCATAAGGTGTATTTAAAAGAAATGAACGGTCTCCGGCGTGTGGATGTGCTGTACCGCAGATTGGATGACGATTTCATAGATCCGCTAGCGTTTCAGCCCAATTCACTTCTGGGTGTAGCCGGGTTGATGAATGCCTACCGGGCAGGGAACATAGCCATAGCCAATGCACCGGGAACCGGCGTTGCAGATGACAAAGCGATGTATGTATACGTACCGGATATGATCCGCTATTATCTGAACGAAGAACCCATCCTTGGGAATGTGCCTACTTATCTGTTATCAAGGTTACAGGAACGACAATATGTGCTCGATAATCTGCATGAAATGGTGGTAAAGGAAACCTCTTTGTCCGGAGGATATGGGATGCTGATTGGCAGTGAAGCGACCAGGGAGGAGCTTTCCGATTTCCGACTCAAAATTCTTGCCGATCCGGCCCGTTATATCGCACAGCCGATCATGTCGCTGTCTAGAGCTCCCGTGCTTGCAGGTGGCAGTATGGAACCCCGTCATATTGACTTGCGGGCTTTTGTGCTCATGGGCGCCGACCGCAAACCGCATGTGATTCCAGGTGGTCTGACACGAGTAGCCATGAAGGAAGGTTCGCTGGTGGTGAATTCTTCCCAGGGTGGTGGAGTAAAAGACACTTGGGTAATGGCTTAGAGAATACAGCATAAGACTTCAGAATTAACAAATGCAGCATCCATACGTTAAATGAAGGAGTGGCTACGATGCTGAATCGCAATGCGGAAGCTTTGTTCTGGATTGGCCGGTATATGGAGCGGGCGGAGAATCATGCCAGGCTGATCGATGTGCATTATCATATCCAACAGGAAGAGGACTTTCAGGCTGAGGGACATAAATGGTCACGGCTGATTGATGCGCTCGGTGTCAGAAATGAATATCAGCAGCAATTTGACAGCTTTTGCGAGCAGGATGTATTGTCCTTTATTACACTGGACCTTGGCAATTCTAATTCTATATTCTCTTGCGTACATCAGGCGAGAAATAATCTTCGGACGCTCAGGCAGCATCTTCCCAGTGAGTTGTGGGATATTGCAAACAGCTTTAACCTGTGGCTCGGTGAACAAACCTTGGCAGATATCATGGTCGGACCCCATCAGTTCTACCAGCATGTCAAAGAACGGGCTGCCATGTTTCTTGGGGCTGAGCAATCCGTTATGCTACGGGCCAATGAGTGGCGGTTCATTGAAAGTGGGCGTTTCCTGGAGCGGGCAGAGAATACAACCAGGATTCTGCAGGCCGTTACGGTCTCCTGTAAGTCTAAGGATATCAACGGTATCTATACCCAGCTGCAGGCAGTCCTCAAATCAGTCAGCGGGTATCAGGTCTTCCGGCGTTATTATGCTGATGCGATGTCCCCGGAGAGCATTTTGGAGTTCTTGATCGTAAATGCGTATTTTCCACGTTCGATCCGCTTCTCATTCCACAAGCTCGAGGAGCATTTGGCTAAGCTTGATCTGGATACTTCCGAGAAGGGATCCGGTCACGAGCGGGTGATCCGGCAGGCCGGGAAGATCAAGGCAGAGCTTGATTTTATGGAAAAGGAAGAGATGTCGGGCGATCTCGTAGAGGTTGTATTGCAATCGCTGATGACCTCTTGCCAGAAGCTGGGTAAAACGATGGAAGGTGCCTTTTTTCGCAGAGAGGGGGTCTCTGTATGAAAATCGAGATCAATCATACGACCACATACAGTTACCCGGAGCCGGTTACGGACAGTGTCAATGAAATTCGCCTAACCCCGCGGACCAATTACCGCCAGTCCTGCTATCACCATGAGGTTGAAGTGTTTCCGCCAGCGAATTTGCTCACTTATGAAGATTTTTTCGGCAATCGTGTGCATGCTTATTCAGTGAATAAGCCACATACCGAGATGGTGATTCATACCAAGGCCACTGTGGTTACACTGGATAAGGCGCAAGGCTTAGACCTTCCGCATATCCCGCTCGAGGATCAGGTGAAGCTGCTAAATGATGATAAGTTCCAGAACCGGTACGTGGAGTTCATTTTACCTACCCGATATACCGAGGTCACACCAGAGCTGGTCGAATTTGCGTCTCAGCATCCTTTTGATGAAGCGGAAGACATGTACGAGTGGACCAAAAAGCTGTCATCGACGATTTATGAACAATTTACCTATGATCCTGAGGCGACAAGTGTCAACACTACCGTTAAAAAAGCTTTAAAGCTAAAACGCGGTGTGTGTCAGGATTACGCTCATCTGATGATCGCTGTCTGCCGCAGTGTCGGACTTCCTTCACGATACGTCAGCGGGTATCATTTTGTGGGTGACCTTCAGGGCGGCAATGCTGATTTCGAGCAAGCTTCGCATGCCTGGGTGGAGACGCATATTCCCGGTACCGGGTGGCTCGGTTTTGATCCTACGAATAATGTTGAAGTGAACTGGCGGTATATTAAACTGGGGCATGGACGTGATTACAAGGATATCGTTCCGGTAAAAGGAGTCTACCGCGGAGTCAGCGGAACACTGACTGTAAAGGTGGATGTCCGTAAGCTGGAGAATTGAAGAATTGAGGAGAGTCCTGCGGCAGCGGGGCTTTTTTATTGATTATGGCGGGCGAGTTACCCGTAAGTTGGCCATGTTGGAATGCTCCTGACAAGGAAGGAAGTAGTGTTACCTAGCGGGTACAGTGTGCACGTTGCATCAAATTTGTGCAAATTTTGCATAAAATGATTATAATCAAGGCCTGTTTGGGTAATCTTGAAACAGAGCCACTAAGCTGGACGAATTAGAAAGGGAGTGTACATATGAGTCCAAGTATAGTGAAAAAACAGCGTTTTCTAGGTAAAACAGCCATAATTACAGGGGCGGGCTCTGGAATCGGGAGAGCGACAGCTATTCAGATGGCCCGTGAAGGCGCAAATGTAGCCTTATTCGATCTGGTGAACGAACGGACATCTGTATTGGAGCAGAAGCTGAACAAACAACACAAAGACTGCGCCCTCGCTATTGATGTGGATACATCGGATGCGGTTCGTATGGAAGAAGCAGTACGCAAAACAGTGGAACATTTCGGCGGAGTCGATATTGTTTTTGCCAATGCGGGAATTAATGGGGCAGTAGGGCCTATTGAGGAGCTGAGTCTGGGCGATTGGGAACGCACGATGAACGTGAATTTGACAGGTACTTTTCTTACATTGAAATACACCATTCCTCATTTGAAGGAAAAAGGTAAAGGCAGCATCATCATTACCAGTTCCATCAACGGCAATAGCCGGTTTGCCAGCTTTGGCTGGTCACCCTATAGTACTACCAAGGCGGGACAGGTTGCTTTTGCCAAGATGGCTGCTCTGGAGCTGGCGAAGTTCAAAATTCGTGTTAACGTTATCTGTCCGGGAGCCATCTCTACCAACATTGATGAAAGTACGGAATTTAATGAAGATGTTGAGGCTATTGTAATCCCCATTGAGTTCCCGGAAGGGGCGCAGCCCCTCGCTGACGGACCGGGTAAACCGGAAAACGTGGCGGATCTGGTATCTTTTCTTGCCTCGGACGATTCCATCCATATTACTGGAGCACAGATTGTGATTGATGGCGCAGAATCTTTGCTGTCCTGATACACTTAGTAGAAACGTATAACAAGTGAAATTACCTAAAAGCCTTACCCGATGGTTCACAAAACCAGGGTAAGGCTTTTGGTGCGTAGTATAACACCGATAACCAAAGGTGTTCTGAATGAGATAGGTTAGTTCATTTTATAAACAATGTAATTAGATGATTGTAAAATAACAAACAAAATGATAATATGTCTATATATTAGTGAGGAATTGGGTGGTTGAGTTGGCTGCAGGCAATGAATCGGTAAGTCTTTCAGAGAAATTCTGGAATGCTTCCATTAATGAGCTGAAGCAGGGCTATATTTTTGAGATGCAGGAACATTCGGGTTTCTATACATGTTTGGTTTGTGGAGAGGAATTTGAGAAAGGGTTAATCTACAAGGAAGACAGTCAATATTATGAAGCCTGGAAATATGCAGCATATCATGTGGAACATGCACATGGCGGGATGTTTCAGTGGCTGCTGGGTCTGGACAAGAAGCTTACCGGACTGACGGAACTACAGAAAGGGCTGCTTGGTGCTTTCCGGCAAAGTCTTAGTGATGGTGAAGTCGCAAAGCAGTTGGGCATAGGGAGTACATCTACGGTGCGTAATCATCGGTTTACTCTGCGGGAGAAGGTGAAGCAGGCAAAACTCTTCCTAGCAGTGATGGAGCTTACCGAAGAAAAGCCTGGGTCAGCTTCGCCTTTTGTCAGCATCCCGCGTTCCGCTGCTATGGTTGATGAGCGATTTGCTATTACAGAAGACGAAAATGCAGAGATCCTGAACGCCTATTTCAAAGAAGGGCTGGAGGGCCCCATCACGGAGTTCCCCAAGAAGCAGAAACGAAAAGCTGCCATTTTGCGCCAGCTGATTAAGCGTTTTGAGACAGGACGCAAATATTCGGAGAATGAGGTTAATACCATTCTAAAGGACGCATATGCGGATTATGTGACGCTCCGGCGGTATCTGATCGATTATGGGCTGCTGGACCGTGAACCTGATGGGAGCTGCTACTGGGTTAGTCTATAGATGAAGGAGAGAAGAGTAAACATGGATAAGACTAGACGTAAAGAATTGGCCTATAATTATACTCATTCCCACCGGCCGATGGGAGTATACCGCATTGTCAACACCTTAAATGATAAGGCCTATGTGGGCAGCAGCATTAACCTGGACGGAGTCTGGAATAAGCATAAGTTCATGCTGGACATTGGAAAACATGATAACAAAGCACTTCAGGCAGACTGGAAGGAACACGGAGACTCGGCGTTTGTCTTTGAGATCCTGGAGCAGATCAAACCTGAGGAGGATTTTGTGGCAGAGGTATCCGAGCTTTCTAAATACCGCAAGTTGTTGCCTGAATTGGAGAGCAAATGGCTGGAGAAACTGGCGCCATACGGGGAACGGGGATACTTGGTCCGTAAATCATGACGATATTGTCTTGGCTTGCGGAACAGAAGATTCAGGAGGCTATGCGCAGTGGAGCGTTCGAGAATCTGCCGGGACATGGCAAACCACTCCAGCTGGAGGATCTGTCCGGGGTGCCTGAAGATTTGCGAATGTCCTTCAAAATCATGAAGAACGCCGGTTTGGTGCCGGAAGAAGTCACGCTGCGCGGCGAATGTGTAACCCTGGAGAAGCTGCTCGCGTCATGTCATTCCAGCGGAAGCGCTGCGGATGGTGAACGGAACGCGCTTAAATCCCAGCTTACGCTGAAACGGCTTCGCTTGCAGGAACTTATGCGTCAGCGCGGATACGAGAACAGCAGTGTGTTCTCCGATTATGGAGACAAGATTCAGGAGCAGCTTGCTAACGAAGAATAAGGAGTAGAGTGATCCGGCCCGAAAAGGCTGGGTGACTCTTTTTTTGTATGCAGAGCGCTTGAAATTTATTAAGGTTTCGCCCATCATATTAGAAATACCGGACAATATGAGGACATGGAGAGATAAGATGAGACAGCTTCCCATTGCACAGGTACTCCCTGAGCTGAGAAATATATTGAATACTTCACCCGCCGCCGTTCTGATTGCCGAACCAGGCGCGGGGAAGACCACTGGAACGCCCCCGGCTTTTTTGAACGAGGCTTGGCTGGATGACAAAACGATACTAATGCTGGAGCCCAGAAGGCTGGCCGCCCGCTCCGCGGCGAGCTATATAGCCTCCTCCATGGGGGAAAGTGTCGGACAAACGGTAGGTTACCGTATGCGGGGTGACACTAAAGTGGGCAAAGATACGCGTATTGTTGTTGTCACAGAAGGTGTATTAACCCGAATGCTGCAAAGTGATCCGTCGCTTGGCGATGTAGGGATTGTGATCTTTGACGAATTCCATGAGCGCAGTCTTCATGCAGATCTTGGACTGGCGTTAACCCTTGAAGCACAGGCTGTACTCCGTGAGGACCTGCGGATTCTGATTATGTCTGCGACACTGGACAGTGGAAGGGTCTCCGCTCTTCTAGGAGATGCGCCTGTTGTGGATTGTCCCGGGCGTGTATTTCCTGTGGAAACGATATATCTGCAAGCCTCTGGAGACAAGCAGCTGGAGCAATCCGCCGCAGCTGCTGTCCGCCGGGCGCTAGCCGAGCAACCGGGTGATATACTGGTCTTTCTGCCAGGTGAGCGGGAAATCCGGCGGACGGAGCGTGAATTGGAGGGTGGAGATCTCCCTCCGGGTACCGTGCTTCGTCCACTATATGGCCAGCTCCCCCAGGTGCAGCAGGATGCCGCCGTGGCAGCCTCCGTGCCGGGTGAACGGAAAGTAGTACTGGCTACTTCGATTGCTGAAACCAGTCTGACTATTGAAGGAGTGCGGACAGTGATCGATACGGGGCTGAGACGAACTCAGATGTTCTCGCCTCGTACGGGCATGCCCCGGCTGACCACGGTGCCTGTATCCAAGGCTTCGGCCGACCAGCGAAGGGGCCGTGCGGGACGCACAGCACCTGGAGTATGCTACAGGCTATGGAGCCGGGAAGAACATGCTCGTCTTCCGGACGATAATGTGCCGGAGATTATGGAGACTGACCTGGCGCAGCTCGCTCTGGAGCTGGCGCTGTGGGGCGCGCCTGACCCGGCGGCGCTGCTCTGGCTGGACGCGCCGCCGGCTGCGCCATATGCGCAGGGCACCGCGCTGCTGCGCCAGCTCGGCGCGCTGGACGCCGGCGGCGCCATTACGCCGCACGGCCGCCGCATGGCCGCGCTGGGCGCGCACCCCCGCGTCGCGCATATGCTGCTGCGCGCGGCAGAGCTGGGAGCGGCGCCGCTCGCCTGCAGGCTGGCGGCGCTGCTCCAGGAGCGGGACCTCTGGCGGGGTCCCGCGGCAATGGACAGCGACCTCACGCTGCGCGTGGAGGCGCTGCTCAGGTACGAACGCTCCGCTGCGGACAGCGGCGGAGCGGACCCGGCAGCTCTGCGCGCGGTGCAGCGCGAGAGCCGGAGCTTCCTGGCGCAGCTGCAGGCCGCGCCGGGAGCGATGCCGGACAACATCAGCCTAACCGGGCTGCTGTTGTCGTTCGCCTACCCTGACCGCATCGGGCAGAAACGCGGCGATGGCGCGTTTCTGCTCTCGGGCGGACGGGGGGCGGCTATGCGGGAAGGGCAGCCGCTCACGCGTTCGCCCTATATTGTAGCGGCCGGCATAGATGACCGCGCCGGCCAGAGCCGGATTATACTGGCAGCCGAGCTGCCCGAAGCAGAGCTGCTGAAGCATCACAAGGAGAGTCTGCAAGAAGAGCGCGAAGTCTATTGGGATAGCGGGAGCGGGAGTGTGCAGGCACGCAGGCGAACCCTGCTGGGTGCACTGATGTTGAAGGAAACCTCGCATGAAAGGCCTACAACAGAAGAGGCAGAAGAGGTTCTGCTTCGTGTAATCGCCGACAAAGGGCTCGAACTGCTGCCATGGGATAAAGGAACGGTTCAGCTATGGCAGCGGATGGTGTTCCTGCATGGATTGCGGACAGATTTTCCGGATGCTTCGGAAGAAGCCCTGCTGTCCTCGCTTCACGAATGGCTTCAGCCATATCTTCAGGGTATGCGCAATCTCCGTGACCTGCAGCGGTTGCCTGTTGCCAAAGCGCTGGAAGGAATGCTGGATTGGAGCAGCCGGCAGCTGTTGGATAGAGAAGCACCGACGCATATAACTGTCCCCAGCGGTTCCCGGATTCCGTTGGACTACAGTACTCCAGGCGTACCCGTGCTTGCAGTAAGGCTTCAGGAGTTGTTCGGCCAGGCAGATACACCCAGGATCGGGGGAGGCAAGGTAGCAGTGCTGCTGCATCTCCTTTCTCCTGCAAGGAGACCGGTCCAGGTCACGGCGGACCTTGCCAGTTTTTGGCGAACCACGTATTTCGAAGTCAAAAAAGATTTAAAGGGACGTTACCCCAAACACTATTGGCCGGATGACCCTCTGCAGGCAGTTCCTACAAACCGTACACGTCCTTCATAATAAACGGTAATCCTCGTTGTCATTCCAATGAAAAAGCTTACAACCTGTTTGGGAAGCATGCGAACGGGTAATAATGTAGCGAACGACAATTACGAAGGAGGGCTTCAAGTGGCAGATAAAATCGTAGGTGTATTCGATACGGAACAAGAAGCGACCAGAGCAATTGAAGGGTTACAACGACAGGGTGTAAGCAATGATGAAATCTCAGTAATAACTCGTGACCGGGATGAATTGAAACATATATCGGATGATACAGGTACCATGGCTCCGGAAGGTGTAGCAACCGGTGCTGCAACAGGAGGAGTAGTCGGCGGTATTACCGGACTGCTTGCGGGGATAGGGGCGTTGGCCATTCCGGGAATCGGTCCGATTCTGGCGGCAGGCCCAATCGTAGCTACACTGACAGGTGCGGCGATCGGCGCAGGAGCGGGCGGTCTGGTTGGCGGATTAATTGGACTAGGTATTCCTGAAGATGAAGCCAAGGAATATGAAAGTTACGTGGACAGCGGCAAAATCCTCGTCCTGGTGGATGATAATGGACGCGGGCGCGACATCCATAATGTATTCACAGGCAACCGCTCATTGAATGCCAGCCGATATGACAGCCGGTATAGTGATACTACGCTGAATGATCCTATTACTGACCGGGGGGCTACGAATCCGGATGTGATAAGAGATGATACGACAGTAGGTAACACAATGGGTAACCGTGGCTCGATGAATGCAAATACTGACCCGGACCTCTACAACGGCAAGCGGATGTAATGTAATTAAATGTTGTCCCGTCTGTGGGAGGATAAGAGCTATAGCTTTAATCAAAAGAGACTGCATTTCAGGAATAATCTGAGATGCAGTCTTTTTTGCGTCTGCTAGATGGCCACCTTTTTCAGCAGTGAGATTATGATATTTCAACATATGAAAAATTCATAATAACAAAAGCATAAATCGACTTTTCTAGAACCTGCGATTACACGCCCACTTATTCGGGTACTTATACCATAATTATCGGTAATAAGGTGTGCGACTATATTAAAATTTCTAATTGTGAAAGCAGGGAAATAGTGTTTATAATAGAGTCACACAGGAAAGATAAGGAAACACACCATTAGGAGGTGTCTCATGGCGTTTATGATTGCCCAGAGGGCTTTTATCAAGGTATATCTGATTACTATGGTTGAGCAGCATAAGGGGTATGGTTATCAAATGCTTGAGGATTTACGGAGAGATTTCAAAATGCATGGCTATTCCCCTCCCCAGAGCGAAATCTACCGGGCATTGCATGAGCTGGTACAGCAGGGGATTCTATACCGGACCAAACAGCTGAAGGGGAATGATCCCAAGGTAGATTTCCAGGAGATTGTCCTGTATCATTTCACAGCTGACGGAGAGGAAAAAGCCAGATTGTATAAGAAGCAGGTCAAGACGGATCTTGACCGCTGCCTGGGTATTCTGAATAAAGCCGTTGCGGATAATTTCTAGGATCAGACTTCATCTTCTTCATTTTGACCTGCAGGGGGAACCGGAGAACTTGCACTACCGTAATCTTCTACAGCTTCCCAAGCACCTGCATCGTCGAATCGGCCGCTCTCTTCCTGGCGGTTCCGGCCTGCTCCAGCGGGTGGGGGTGTCATTACTTCTTCTTCTACTGGTCGGTCATTCAACGATTCACGGCTCGGCACATATTCTACAGCATAGGGTGTAAAGGGAATGGCTTCAAGGCGTTCATATGGAATCTCCTCATTGCTTATGATACAAATCCCGTAGGTTCCGTCTTTCATCCGCTCTAATGCATCTTCAATATCGGAGAGTTCCTCTGTAAGCGAAGTATTGATGGCCAGATCACGGCTTCTTTCGAAGGTTTCAGTTCCCGTATCAGCCGGATGATTGTCTGCAGACGAGAGTTCACCGGTAGAGATTCTGAGTGAGTCACCAAGCAGGCTGTTTTCTTCACCATTCAATGAAAAATGCTGTTCGATTTCCTTTTGCCGCTCCTCAAGAGAAGATTTTAATGTGGCTAGCTGTTCTTTGGATAGATGGCTCATATAGTCGATCTTCCTTTCTGTGAATATATTTATACTTAAACCGTATTCTTTCCTTACCCTATTGTCAGCAGAAGCAATCAGAGGCCAATTAACTGCGGGTCTATAACTTAAGTGATATTTTCAGGTTGCTGTTAGCCTGTTATAATGATTACTGCTGGATGAAACGCTATATACTTGGAGGTAACTTACATGGATGAACACATGAAACGCAGACTGGATAAGCAGAGAAAGCTGTTCAGCCAGCTAGGCATTACACTCGACGCACTTACCATACACGAGAAAGAATTCAGTATGAAGCTACGCGGCTATGATGCCGAAGAGGTAGACACTTTTTTGGATAGCGTAATCAAGGATTATGAGCGCTTTTATGCTACTATAGCCGATCTGATGGATAAATGGCAGGAGCAGCAGATTGAGCTTCGTGAAATGAAAGACAAGGTCCAGAAGGTAGAAGCTGCACCGGCGGTGGCACCCATTATTCGAGGAATTGATCCGATGGATCTGGAGGATGTGATTCTGAAGCTGGAAGCCAATGTGAGACAATTGAAGGACAGACTGCCCCGCAGCGAAAGTTATTTATAAAACGTCCTGCAGCATATGGACCCCTTGCATTCTGAATTGCCAGAATTTACAATTATAAAACATCAGCTTGAGTAATTGGAATATATATGGAATGCCAGATGGAGGTTGGACCATTGCTTGATAAGCGAGGCATAAGCCTGAAGATCCGCGGAAAAATTGCTCTCGGTTATGCTATGATCCTGTTAATGCTGGGACTGTTTCTGCTCGTTGTATCCAGCAGGATCACTGACCTGGAGAAGGAAACTGTTTTTCTGAGTGACCATGATATGAAGGTGCATGAGCTTACCTATCAAATTGAAAAAAATATGTTAGACATGGAGACTGGTCAAAGAGGATATGCGCTTACAGGCGACCCCGGTTATTTGCCTCCCTTTGATAAGGGGACGAAAGAGTGGGAGATTAATTATACTAAATTACGCAGAATGATTGAGAATAACCCGGATCAAATGCTGATCCTGCAAGATATCCAAGTGAATATTAATAAATGGATCGGAACAGCGGGACGTTACGTAGTTGATCTGAAACGCAATGGTCAGACTGAGGCAGTGAATGCCTTTTTTCGCAATGACAGCGGTAAAATGATCATTGATTCCACACGCTCACAGCTGGAGTACTTCCGGGATAACGAACGACAGCTTACAAGCGAACGAATTGCCAATTTGAAAGACAGCAACGATAAGCTAATGATAACCATGTATGCACTTTGGACTATGGTTGCCCTATTGGCAGCTCTTGTAACTTACCTAATCTCTGCAAGTATTGTGAATCCGCTGCAACACGTCATTCAAGCAATCCAGAGTATAGCAAGCGGGGGGAACATGTCCGAACGGATCAGAGTGAAGACCCGTGATGAGATCTATGAACTGGGAAATGCAACGAATGAGCTATTAGATAATGTTCAGCGGGATCATTGGAGTAGTGGACAGATTTCGTTAATGTCTATGGCTCTACAAGAAACTATTGATTTGTCTATCGTATGCAGGACATTTATGAATAGATTATCCTTTATGCTGGAAATGCAATATGGCGTCATTTATGTGCTGGGTGAGAATGAATTATATGAACGAATGTATTCCTATGCCGGCTCAGAGAAGCTGAAGCTGGAGATCGGAATGACGAAGATACATGCGGGTGAAGGGCTCATTGGCCAGTGTGCGATCGATAAAAAGCTGATTCTGCTTGAGGATTTGCCAGAGGATTATATGAGTGTTCATTCCGGACTTGGAAGATCCGCACCCAAATTTGCTGTTATTGCTCCGGTTATCTTCGAGAACAAGACTGTAGCCGTTCTGGAGGCCGCTTCGCTGACTCAATGGGCCCCCTATCAACTTAAGCTGTTTGACGAGCTGCTAACCATGTTGGGGGTCACCTTGAATTCTGTTTTGACACGTATGGAAATTCAGCACTTATATAAGGAATCTCAAGTCTTGAACGAAGAATTACAGATCCAATCCGAGGAGCTTCAGGTACAATCTGAGGAACTGCAGGTACAGACCGAAGAGCTGCAGAATCAAACCCATGAATTGCTGATTATTAACCGGGAACTGGAGGACCAGAAGTCTGTTGCCGAGAATGCAGCCGTTCAACTGGAGAAATATAATGAACAATTGGAGCAAAGCTCCCGCTACAAATCTGAATTTTTAGCCAATATGTCTCACGAACTGCGTACACCGCTTAACAGCATGCTTATTCTTTCACAGCTGCTTACCGAGAACCGCAACGAGACCCTGACAGAAGAAGAACAGGGATATGCGGCTGTTATTCATTCTTCTGGAAGCGCTTTGCTGGAGATGATCAACGATATACTGGATTTGTCCAAAGTAGAAGCAGGCAAGATGACAGTAGAACGCGATGCCGTTAACCTTACAGAGCTGCCATCCATACTGAATGGTTATTTTATCAAAACCGCCGAGCAGAAGAATATTGATTTCCAGGTCATACTTCAGGATGATGCTCCTGATTTATTTTTTACGGATGAAATGAGATTGCATCAAATCCTCAGGAACCTTCTGTCCAACGCTTTTAAGTTTACGGAACAGGGATTTGTAAAAGTGGTGATCCACCGTGTGGAATCTTTCACACCGCCACACCTTCATACAGGTGAACCAGCAATCGCCTTTACCGTAAAAGATAGTGGAATTGGTGTATCGGATGCAAACCGGGAGAGCATCTTCGAAGCTTTCCGCCAGGCTGACGGCTCAACCGTCCGTAAATATGGTGGTACCGGCCTGGGCTTGTCCATCTCTCAGCAGCTTGCCAGACTGTTAGGGGGAACCATTACACTTGACAGTAAAGAGGGTGTGGGAAGCACGTTTACACTGTACCTCCCTTGCCGTGAAATCGATGACGGGTTCGATTCCATGGTTCCAGATGTCTGGAGTACACAGGCTGCAGCTGCTTCTGAATGGAGTGAACTGCAGCATGAGAAGTCTGTTAAGAAGGATCGTACGCAGTTCGACAAGGATTATAGCAAGCTTCGTGAGAAGACTGTACTGATTGTAGATGACGACATCCGCAACATCTATGCTCTGGACAAAGGGCTTGAGCCTTACGACATGAATATTCTAACTGCTCAATCCGGATTCGAGTGCCTGCAAATCGTCAGAGAACAGCCAGACATAGATATTGTACTCTTGGACATCATGATGCCGAACCTGGACGGGTATGATACCCTTTCGATCATCCGTGAGGAACTGCAGCTGCCTGAACTTCCCGTTATCGCAATCTCAGCCAAAACGATGAAGGATGACCGTGAGAAATGCCTGGCAGCAGGAGCTTCAGATTTTCTCAGTAAGCCGGTCGTGATTCAGGATGTGGTCACACGAATGTGCCGGCTGTTGGAGGGTCGCGCTTGACTTTTAAAAACTAATTGACTGAAAAATAAGTATGACTTATTATGGTTTTATAAATGATCCATTATATGCAATCGGCGTGTTACCTTTAAGGGCATGAGCCAAGAATTGACCTCATTTCATTGAGTCTTTCTTGGCTCTTTTTGATGCAAAAAATCGGACAAATGGAAAGGAGGGGGACCTTGGTCAAAGATAATGAGCAGTTTGAGGTACTGCGGGTGATCGGCAATAACGTAGTGATGGTGCAAGGAGGCCGTAAGAACAAGGAATATGTGATTATCGGCAAAGGGATCGGATTTGCTGTTAAAGATTCAGGAATCATAGAAGCAAATGATAAGCGGATTGAGAAATTATTCAGGTTGGAGGATCGTGAGGAATGGAGTCAATATCAGATTCTTCTTGAAGATATAGATCCTAAAGTGATGAGAATAACAGATGATATTATTGCGGATATTGCATTTGAATTTTCCGGTAAGTTGAATGACAAGATCTATTTAGCACTCCCCAGTCATATCCAGTTCACTGTCTACCGTCTCAGGAATGGAATGGACATTGTCAATCCGTTTCTACAGGAGACCAAAATGTCTTTTCCCAAGGAATTTGAGATCGCTTACAGAGCGGCGGAGAAAATCAGTGCAGAGTTCCAGGTTCAGATCCCTGAAGATGAAGTGGGGTTTCTAACGTATCACGTATATTCGGCGGTCAGCAATGTAACGGTAGGTCAGTTGGTAAAATCCTCAAATATCGTCAGCGAGTTGCTGGATATGATTCGCAGAGAACGAAACTTCACCTTTTCTCATGGAAGTATGAACCACATACGGCTCATGATTCATCTGCGATTTTCGATTGAACGGATCCTGCAGGGTTCGCTCATTGATAATCCGTTCGTGAAGCATATTCAGAAAGAATACAAAGAGGAATACAAGCTGGCCCAAAAAATGGGCAAGGTTATGCAGGAATCCCTGGGTGTAGAAGTTCCCAAAGAAGAAATTGGCTTCCTTGCCATGCATTTGTGGCGATTGTTCCAAACCTTAGATAAATAGCAACCGTGAGGAGAGAGATACATGTTTACATGGAAATCGAAAAAAGAAAAGCACCCGGCCGAAGTACTGACACTGGAAATTATCGCTCCGGTAAGCGGTCAGGCCATTCCATTATACGATGTGCCGGATGAAACATTCGCAGGTGGTCATATGGGGAAGGGGTTAGCTATAGAACCTAGTGAGGGTAGAGTAATTGCCCCATTTGAGGGAAAGATCGCCCATCTAGTCAAATCCAGTCATGCAGTGATTATTGAACATTCTTCTGGATTGCAGCTGCTGCTGCATGTCGGAATAGATACTGTAAGCCTGAAAGGGAGCGGATTCATCTGTCATATTACCAGCGGAGAGAAAGTAAAAGCCGGGCAGACGCTGATTGAATTCGATATCGCATCCATCCGGGCAGCCGGTTGTCAGACCATTACACCAGTCATTATAACTGAGAACGGGGACACTACCCCAGAAGTGACTTACCACTATGGTCAAGTATCTGCGGGTAAAGACATTATTCTAACTGTGGCATCCAGGCAATAAATCATACAGCTTCAGGATTGGCCAGATTAATTTTAAAACAAGGGGATGATTGTGATGTTGGCTTTTCTGCAAAAATTGGGCAAGTCACTGATGCTTCCAGTAGCAACACTGCCGGCGGCGGCGATTCTGCAGGGTTTAGGATTACTGGACTATGAAAAGGATATCCATTTAGGCAGTGCTATTGGAGGATTTTTGAATCAGTATGTTGCCCCCTTTTTGAACGCTGGTGCGGGTGCGATTTTTGGGAATTTGGCATTGATTTTTGCCGTTGGGGTTGCCATTGGTTTCGCAGGAGATGCCGTAGCTGCTTTGTCTGCCTTGATAGCTTATATGGTACTTACAAAAATTTTAGGGATAGTGCCGACCACCTTCGGGTTCATTGGTGATGACGTAGTGCTGGATATGGGCGTACTTGGCGGTATATTTGCGGGGGCGTGGGCTGCTTTCCTCTACAAAAAATATCATAATGTCAAAATGCCCGATTGGCTCGGTTTTTTTGCCGGCAAACGATTTGTTCCCATTATAACAGCAGCGTCGACCATGGTTCTGGCTGTTCTGATCGGTATGATATGGAGTCCAGTGCAAGATGTAATTAGTGATTTCGGTAACTGGGTTGTAGGTCTTGGTTCAATTGGCGCTTTCGTCTTCGGTACTGCTAACCGCCTGCTTGTTCCAATCGGTTTGCATCATGTAATTAACACTATTGCTTGGTTTCAGCTTGGGGACTTTACTAATGCAGCGGGTGAGGTTATCCACGGAGATGTATGGCGTTTCCTCGCGGGTGATAAAAGTGCAGGGATGTTCACAACGGGTTTCTTCCCCATTATGATGTTCGCATTACCGGGAGCTGCACTGGCCTTTATCCATACGGCAAAACCTGAAAAGAAGAAAATGGTGGCCTCGATATTTATTGGTTCGGCTATCGCCTCCATCCTTACTGGTATTACCGAACCCTTGGAGTTCTCGTTCATGTTCGTCGCTCCGCTTTTATACCTGGTGCATGCACTACTAACCGGCCTGTCCATGGCCTTAATGTATTGGCTTGATGTAAGACTTGGGTTTAGTTTCTCTGCCGGCCTGATTGATTACCTGACGAATCTAAAGCTATCCACGAATGCCTGGGTTCTGCTTCCGGTCGGACTTGCCTTCTTCGTACTATATTATGTATTATTCCGCTTTGTTATTGTGAAGTTCAATTTGAAAACACCAGGGCGTGAGGATGAGGCTGATGACGAAATCATGGAGTCTGATATGAGTGGAGCAAAAATCTCCGCATCCTCCAGAGCAGTTAAAATTCTTGAAAGTATCGGCGGGCCGTCCAACATCCGCAACATCGATGCTTGCATTACACGGCTACGGCTAATTGTAAATGATGAGAAAGCTGTCAAAGATGCTGCGCTGAAGCAGCTGGGAGCATCGGGTGTAATGAGACTAGGCCAAGGTGCGGTGCAAATCGTATTTGGTCCGCAATCGGAGCAAATTAAGGATGACATCAAGAAACTCCTGTAATAATAGGGTATTTCAAACGTCAAAATCAAGATCAGATAGATCAAGCTACTAATGTAGTCTCAAAATAACATTTGCATTCCTTCAAGCTTCATCATCATTTTTTCCATGATCGGATACAAACTAAGAACCCGCATAACCACAATGGTTATGCGGGTTCTTAGTAATTGCAGGATCGGGGATATTCTTAAAGTGAATCCGAACATTATCACTGATGGTTCTCTTCTTACGTTCCGTCACATGAGCATGAGTAGCAAAGGCGAATCATTTCGTTACAGACCTTGATTCCGATGAACATATGCTCCTGCGATGTTATCGCCGGATGTCGGGTTTAACGAATATTCGCTGTTACCAAGCTGATGCAGTGATTACCGGATGGGGTGTCGGTTTTGATGTCGTAGTCATGGCGGGCAACGTCCTGATTAACATTGAATGCGAAATAGATTACAAAGATGTACAAAAGACTCTTAATAAAATGCTGCGGCCCCGATTGTCGAAGCTACAAATCGCGCTATTCTATGGGCAAGAAAGTTATAAATTTTACATACGGTTACTAGAATCCTTTTCGCGACTGAATCATACAAGAACAAAGAAAGGGTCATCCGTAACGGATGGCCCTAAAATCTGCCGTTACAGACAGTGCAGGGAGAAAAATAAATTAGAAAAGTTATAATAATTGCACTTAACTCTGATACAAAATCGTTTTGGCGTTCGTCTTACTTATAGCTGCAGCTGATAAGGAGGATTTACACAATGGAATTTCCGGAATCTGAAATGTTTCGAACTATATTTTATGAACACTATCCGGTGGTGCGGCGGAAGTTGGCGGCGCTTGTACGGGATGAGTCGGCAGCAGACGATTTAGCCCAGGATGTGTTTCTCAGACTATACCGCAACCCGCCGGATGATCCGAATGCGCTGGGTGCTTGGCTCCATAGAGTGCTCACCCGGATCGGATATGACTATTTGAACAAAAAGGCGAGAGAGCGTAGGCTCCAGGATAAGCATGAGCTGTTGTTCAGCGCTGAGGCAGCTCCGTCTTCCGGTGAAGAGACTGTACTCAGCAAGCTGGATCAGGAGGATGTCCGGACTTGGCTGGATGGTCTGCCCGAGAGAGACAGACAGGCGCTGCTACTGCGCTACTCGGGTTACAGCTATTCGGAGATTGCAGGGCAGCTTGGCATTAATCCTCCGGTTGTCGGAACACTGCTTAACCGGGCAACCCATAAGCTGAAACAGCAGGCGGTTAATTCATATCCTCAGACCGATTGATTCGTGTACGAAGCGAATCCAGGCAGTTAATGAACATCAAACTTTTAGGAGGAACCATCCAGTGACCAATCCTATGAAATATGATTCTGATAAACAAATTACGAACGAAGCTTGGGCGAAGCTGCAAAATAAGCTTGCTGCTGAGCCAGTGAATCCGGTATGGGCATCATGGGGGCAGGATGTCAAAGAGATTAGCATAGATGAAGATCATGCGGCATCCATAGCAGAATTAAGTGATAGCAAGAAAGAGGTTCAGCCTTTAGTGAGTCCAGTGGACATCACGGGAGCACAGGTGAAAACCAATAGCCGGAAGCCACGACGGTTTACCATGAACCGGCGCCGGAAATGGGCAACTGCTGCAGCGGGCGTAGCCATATTTGCTGCCGTACTTGCCACTCCTGTAGGCAATACGGCCATGGCCGCTATATTGGGTCAATTTAGAATGCAGGAAGTAACGGCTGTCAATGAAGATGATCTGCGGAATTTGTTCTATCAGGTCAGCGGAGAAGAAAATATGAATGCAGCTGTTAACAAATTCGGCTCATTCAGCTATTCATCCGGTAAGTTAAGCGGAATGGTACCAGTGAATGCATTGCAGGATAAATTGGGCTACCCTGCGGTGACCGGTGGAGCTTTTGATAAGGTTAAAAACGTTTATATAAACACCTCACAGCAAATTACACTAACTCTCAAGGTGGATGAGGTAAATAAGGCGCTGACACGTCTGGGGGCGAAAGAGCTGTTGCCAGAATCCATTGACGGCAAGCCGCTCACACTATCGGTTCCAGAATCCGTAAGTTATGATTATTCTGTGGATGATCACTGGGCGAATCTGATACAGATGAATACACCTGTGGTGAATGTAGATCCTTCAATTAACGTGGAAGAGGCTGTGCGGGCTGTTATTGATTTCCCGCTTCTCCCGGATGAACTGAAGTCCAGTCTGCAGCAGAGCAGTATTCTGGCTGGAGACCTGCCTATGCCTGTGATCAAAGGGAATCCTTCCGAGCAGATTGAAGTGAACGGTATAAAGATTATCATGGAAACTATGGAGTATGGAGATGGGCCTACTTATAGTGCTACATGGGTGAATAATGGGCAGCTGTTCGACTTTTCCGGCGGTTCACTCTATCAGGACAAAGAGAAATTCATGAAGCAGCTCCAGGAGTTGATCACGCAATGAATCTACCCGCAATTCAAGCACAATTACTGACCAAAGAATACAGTAACGGACGCGGCTGCAGAGATGTAACTATTAC
Organism: Paenibacillus sp. LS-5; assembly: GCF_056121505.1. Taxonomy (NCBI): domain Bacteria; kingdom Bacillati; phylum Bacillota; class Bacilli; order Caryophanales; family Paenibacillaceae; genus Paenibacillus; species Paenibacillus sp. LS-5. The sequence goes on from NZ_JBWAVA010000001.1 coordinate 279,496, forward strand.
TGTTGAGAAAGGGGAAGCCTTCGGCTTCCTCGGTCCCAACGGTGCCGGTAAAAGCACCTTTGTTAAAATGCTGGCAGGCTTAATTCGTCCGACCAGTGGAAGTGCCGCTCTTTTCGGACATCCGATTGGAACTCTTGCAGCCAAGTCGAAGATAGGTTATCTGCCGGAACTTTACCGGTACCAGGAATGGCTGAGTGGAGAAGAGGTAGTTAGACTCCATGCCCGATTATGCAATATCGAAAAGTCTGTAGCAGACCGCAGAATACCAGAGCTGCTGAAGGAGGTAGGATTAGGACTGCGTGGCCGTGACCGAGTGAAGTATTACTCCAAGGGAATGCAGCAGAGGCTGGGGCTAGCCTGCGCACTTGTGAATGATCCGGAACTTGTTTTTTTGGATGAGCCGTCATCGGCTCTTGATCCAATCGGCCGAATGGAAGTGAGATCTATACTGGAAAGGCTAAAGCAGCGGGGTATCACCATTTTTCTCAACTCTCACCTGCTTGAGGATGTTGAGGTGCTGTGCGACCGGATGGCGCTGCTGAATAACGGCGAGATCCTGCGGCACGGCAAAGTCTCAGAAGTAGTAAGCAAGCGAACAAGCTGGCATTTTAAAGTGGGCGGCTTTTCGCCTTTTTTGCTGTCATGGTTGAAGGATCATACGGGTTTGCAGATCAGTCAGGCAGTGGTGGACGGGAATCAGGATACCATCGAAGGAAGCACTGTGTGGCTGGTGGCGGAAGTTGAGAGTGAAGAACAAGTGGGCTGGTTAAATTCACTGATGATTGAACAGGGTATGACCTTATATGAGGTTTCGCGTAAAAAAGAACGACTGGAAGAATGGTTCCTGGATGCTGTATCCGGGCTCAGCCATAGGGGGGAGCAGGAATGAGGACCATACTGGGAATGACCTGGAAAGAACTGCTGCGGAAAAAAGTGATGCTCATGACTCTGGTTATGACTATTATCTTTCTGATCGCGTTCTGGTTCGTTGCAGCTATTGTCGGGAGCAGCGAATCTGGAAGAGCAACCGGCATTATGAATGGGAGAAGTCTGATTGAAAGCTTTACGACAGGTACTTTTATTTTGACCATGGGATTTTTCTTCGGGGCTTTTGTGATTGCCTTTCTGGCTATTTTTAGTTCTTTCTCCTCCATTTCAGGAGAAGCGGAACAGGGGATCATGCAAGCATTACTGCCTCGCCCATTGCCGCGGTGGAAATGGTATCTGGGGCGCTGGCTTGGGTATGTCACCTTAGGAATTCTCTATGCTATTCTTTTGTTTTCAGCGATTCTGCTGATAGCAGGTGCACATGCTTCTATCCCAAGAGACGGCGATGCGCTTATAAAAGCTTTTCTACTCTTTGCTTCTCTAGTACCGTTGCTAATCAGCTTATCCATGCTTGGGTCGAGTTTATTCTCGGCACTTGGCAACGGGGTTTTCATGACTATGCTCTATGGAGCAGGCTGGCTTGGAGGGATGATCGATAAATTGAGCAGTTCGCTAGGCTTGAAAGAAGAAGCGATCCATACACTGCATAATCTCACGGGGATCATGTCTCTTCTCATGCCTGCAGACGGACTGCAGCAAAAAATGACAGCAGAGCTTTTCAGCCTGAAGGATTTGGGAGGGATGGTTAATATGAATACAAGCTCCTTTCCACTATTAGACTTAAATTCCGTTCCTTCGGATTCATTTGTGGTGTATGCCGTTCTGTATACGGTTGTGGTGTTTGCGATAGGACTGCTGCGGTTTCAGCACAAGGATTTGTAACCTGTATACCTGTACTTTCACTATTGATACAACAAATAGCGCCTTGATGGATTCCTGGGATGGAACCGTCAAGGCGCTATTTAGGCTGCAGACCGGACATCACTTGTTTGCGCCGATCTCGATCCAATCGGTAGACCAGTTGCCAATTTCACCAAGGATCGGAGCCAGTGCCGTTCCTTTACTGGTCAGCGAGTATTCAATCCGTACCGGCATTTCGGGATAGACTGTACGCTGAATGATGCCCTCGTTCTCCATTTCTTTCAAGCGGTCGGATAGTACTTTGCCGCTCAGGTTGGAGAGACAGCTCTCAATTTCACCAAATCGGCGGGGACCTTTCATTAGAACGAATACTATTAGCGCAACCCAGCGTTTGCTAAGCATATCTACCGCTTTTTCAAAGCGTGGACACATTTCGAAATTATCCATAATGTTCACCTCGCATTCATTATATCATAAACTTACTATAAGTAATTATTAATATTTATATATATATTATAACTTGACGAAGTTATATTACAATGATAAACTAACTTACAAATAGTTACTTGACTTAAAGGGTTGGAATTATTTTATAATATTAAAATTTAGACTATGAGCATAGGACGGTGTAATCATGATCAAATCAGATATCTTATCTATACTACAGAATAAAATCAAACGGATAACCATGGATGATTCTACTAATATACTCGTTGGCCCCATTACACTTCCGGTGAATCTGGACGGGGAGACCGTTACCTTCAAATGGTACAGCTGGCTGAAAGCTACGGATGAAGAACTGCAGGGCGGCGACAGTAAAGAAGCAACGGAACTGCTGATCTCCCGGTTGTCCTCCATGAATCTTGCCGAAGGGCAACAGTCGAGCGTGCTGGTGTATGGAGACTTTGAAGATTCGGATGAAGCACTGATCCGGATGCACAGCATCTGCCATACGGGGGATATCTTTGGCAGCAAACGCTGCGATTGCGGTTTCCAGCTCCGCACGTCGATGAAGATGATCGCGCAGCACGGTTCTGGCGCCTTATTCTACCTGGCTAATCATGAAGGAAGAGGGATTGGTTTGTTCAGCAAGGCTATGGCATATATTCTCCAGGAAGAAGGATATGATACTGTAGAAGCCAATCTGGAGCTGGGCTTTGCCGATGATTCCAGAGACTACAGAGATGCGATCAGCGTCCTGCAGCATTTGCGCAGCAAACCGGTTACCCTGATTACGAACAATCCGAAGAAGATGGAAGCTCTTAGGGCAGCCGGGATGAATACCGGGAAGAGAGTTCCTCTATGGGGCGACGTATCTGTGTTTAATGAGAAATATCTGCGCACGAAAGTGGCCCGTTCCGGCCATCTGGAGGCGGTACCGAACGCTGATTTTTTTGATGGACGAGTAGCCAAATAATTCAGAAATGTTATAATGGGGTACTGAACCTAATCCTTAACTTAGTGAGGTACAATATGAATGCAATTCAAGTGCAGGACTTACGCAAAACCTTCAAAGTCCAAAAAAACCGCGAGGGCCTCAAAGGGGCCTTCGCTGATTTGTTTAAGCGGGAATATTCCGAAGTTACAGCTGTAAAGGACATTTCCTTCTCCATTCCCCAGGGCGAGATCTGCGGCTATATTGGCGAGAATGGTGCAGGGAAATCCACGACGATCAAAATGCTCACCGGCATTCTTGTGCCAACCTCGGGTAGCCTTTCTGTTGGAGGGTTTATCCCCTATGAGGAACGGGAGAAATTTGTACGTAATATCGGTGTCGTGTTCGGACAGCGCAGCCAGCTGTGGTGGGATATTGGTGTAATTGAATCCTTCCAGTTACTCCGCAAGGTATATCGTGTACCTGAGCTCGATTTTAAGAAAAGGCTGGATGAGCTAGTGGAGCGGCTGGAACTGCAGGATCTGCTGAGCCGTCCGGTCCGCAAACTTAGTCTGGGGCAGCGGATGCGGTGTGAGCTGGTTGCAGCACTCCTCCATAATCCGTCGATTCTGTTCCTGGATGAGCCTACCATCGGACTGGATATCGTGGTGAAGTCGGAAATCCGCCAGTTCTTGAAGGATATGAACCGTGAACATGGAACAACGATTCTGCTCACCACGCATGATCTTCAAGATATTGAAGCGCTTTGTTCACGGGTGATTATGCTGGACGATGGACGAATCATTTATGACGGCGGGCTGGAAGAGCTGAAACAGCGCTGGGGTACAGGCCGTGAGGTTCAGTTCCAGTTCGGAGTTGCAACAAAACTTGAGCAGCTTAAGCAGTGGACAGAGGATATGCCGGTGACCTGGTCATCTGAGAATGATCTGGGTGCCAAGGTATGGATTCCGCTGGAGTTGAACGTTTCGGATGTACTTGGACGAGTTGTGGGTCAAGCAGACATTACGGATATCAAAATCATTGAAACCAATACGGATGATATTGTCCGCAGCATTTATCAATCAGGTTCGGCCGAGAAACCGGAAGAGAAGATTCTTGCGCTGAAGGATGAGAAAGAGGTCATCCATGTCTGAACAGCTTAAAGCTGCAGCAGCCACTTCTTCTGCCGGAGGCTCTTCCGCTGGCGGTCCCGAGGAAAAGGGATGGAGATTGCTGCTGGGTGCTTATTTTGATTTTATCCGCATCAGGTTTTTAACCATGCTCGCTTACCGTGTCAATTATTATTCAGGTATTCTGATCTATACACTCAATATTGGAGTGAACTATTTCACCTGGAGAGCTATCTATGGGGATGGGGAATCCCTGGGCGGGTTTACCGGTGCACAGATGACGACGTATGTAGCGGTTTCCTGGATGGCGAGGGCCTTTTATTTTAACAACCTGGACCGGGAGATTTCAACCGATATCAGGGATGGAAGCATCGCAATCCAGTTCATCCGGCCTTATAACTACGTGCTGGTCAAAATGATGCAGGGACTTGGCGAAGGCATGTTCCGCTTTATGATGCTGATGATCCCGGGTATGGTGATTGCCATTCTGCTCTTCCCGGTGCACTTGCCTACTGAGCCTTCGGCTTGGGTTGGTTTTCTGGTCATGCTCTTTTTCAGCTTCCTAATCAGTTCACAGATCAATATTATAACGGGTCTATCGGCGTTCTTCGTCGAGAATAATGAGGGCATGATGCGAATGAAGCGTGTCGTGGTTGACCTATTCTCCGGCTTGATCGTTCCAATCACCCTGTTCCCGGACTGGCTGTCCTCTATCCTTAAAGTTTTACCCTTTCAAGCCATTACTTACCTGCCGGGTTCTGTATTTACTGGGCGGGTTCAAGGGGTGGGCATTTGGAATGTACTGGGGATCCAGGTGATCTGGTTCGTGGTACTGCTGATTCCAATTGTCTGGCTATACCACGCGTCGCGTCAGCGGCTGTTCGTGCAGGGGGGGTGAGTGAAGTTGTATTACTTGGATTTATTAGTGGAATACATCAAAAACTATATGAAGACACGTCTGACCTACCGCGCCGATTTTTGGGTGGAAGTGGTGTCAGACCTGCTGTTTCAAGCGACCAACTTTATTTTCATTCTGGTCATCTTTATGCATACCAATAGTCTGGGTGGTTGGAGCCAGAATGAAGTAGTGTTCGTATACGGCTTCTTTATGGTGCCTTTTGGAGTCTTCAGCTGTTTTGTGAATATGTGGGGCTTCAGTGAGCGCTATATCGTAAAAGGTGAAATGGACCGCATTCTGACCCGTCCGGCGCATAACCTGTTCCAGATTTTCCTGGAGAATGTGGACCCTCCGGCACTGGTTGGCTCTTTCATTGGTCTAATCATTATGGCGATCAGCGGCAGTAATCTGGGTCTGCCTTTTGAATGGTGGACGATACCTATGATTATTATACTAACGCTAAGTGCGGTTGCTATTTACACCGGCATATACACGACTTTGACCTCACTGTCGTTCTATTCGGATGCTCCCACCGGTATTCTGCCGTTAATGTACAATATTCAGACATATGGCCGTTATCCGGTTACGATCTATAACCGTGCGATTCAGGTACTGCTGACTTGGATTATCCCGTTTGCTTTTGTCGGCGTATATCCGGCGGCGCTGTTCCTGCACCGTGAGGAGATGCAGAGTATGGCGCTGCTGACTCCGGTGGTAGGGGCTGTGTTCCTGGGGATCGGAATTGTGTCCTGGAATTATGGGGTCAAAAAGTATAAAGGAGCCGGCTCATAAGGCAGGTCCCTCACGGAAAGGATGAAAGACAGACTCGCGCGTTAATCGCCGGTCTGTTTTTTCTTTTGCCGCTAAGACGCCCACCGGAAGTTCCAAAAGTAATATAAGATGTTATATAAATCTCTTTTCACATAAGGCGAGATTCCTCATAATGAACACATTGATATTTATCCGGAGGAGTGGGGAATTGAAAACGTATGCTATCGGTGTGGATCTAGGCGGAACTAATATTAAAGCAGCCCTATTTGATGACGGATTCACGGCAGTTGGAGAAATATCCATACCCACTGAAGCTGCAAAAGGACCGGCACATGTGCTCACGCGTATTCGGCTGGCTGTACAGATGCTGACCGAGGAGAAGGGAATTGGAATTCAGCATATTGCCTGCATGGGGATGGGGATTCCGGGGCTGCTTGATCCTGAAGAAGGGTTGTCCCTGTTTTCTCCCAATTTTCCAGGATGGGAACACGTACATATCGTCAATGAGATGAGACCGTTTTATGATTTTCCTGTATTTATCGATAATGATGTCAGGGTAAATCTGTATGGTGAATGGCAATATGGAGCAGCCAGAAGGTATAAGAATGTAGTTCTGCTTACTCTCGGAACGGGACTCGGTTCGGGAATTGTAAGCGGGGGTAAGGTGGTGTACGGGACCTCATTCAGTGCAGGGGAGATCGGACATATGAATATGTTCAGGCAGGGCCGTCCCTGCCGCTGCGGAAGCTCGGGCTGTCTTGGAAGATATGTATCGGCAACGGGGATGGTGAACACCTTCAAAGAAAAGCTGGTACAAGGCAGACAAAGTATTATCCAAACCTGGATATGCGGTGACCTTGAAAAGATAACGGCGCTTATGATATCGGAAGCCTATGATCTGGATGATGCTGTGGCGGTGGAAGTCATGCATGAGACCGGGGTATTGCTAGGCTATGGACTATCCAACGTAATTAATCTGCTGAATCCGGAAGTGATTGTTATCGGTGGCGGGATGTCTGCGGCCGGGGACCGGCTGCTGTGCAGCGTCCGAGAGACCGTGAAAGAGCACGCCCTGAAGCTGTCCGGAAGCCGATGCAGCATTGTTCAGGCAGAGCTGGGCGGCCGGGCAGGCACGCTGGGTGCTGCGGTGTATGCTTACCGGAGGCTGATAGGTGAAGAAATAGGGGAAGCTGTCGAGTGAATCTCTGAATGATGTATCTGTTGCTGTAGCATGCTATGCTGTAGTGAAAATACGATTAGCAGGAGGCCTGTGATGAAAAGAGAGATACAGAACGTACCTTTTGGCTATGAGCCGCCGGCTGCAGAACGTAAAGGAACCCTGGTGTTCTATGATTCCTTTGAACATATTACGGATCAGGAGCTGGAGCAGGCTGCCCGCACCGCATCTGAACGTAAGTTCAGCAAGCTGGTACTGTATCCGCTGCATGAAGAAACGGTAAGACGGATGAGCAAGGAGCCGGTAAAGTCCTTTTATAAACGGGAAGACCGCCTGCACGAATGGAAAAGAGAACAAGGCCGCTCCAACATTACCGTGGAGAGTCTGGAAGGCAAGCGGAAGAAGTATACTCCGCTGGACACAGCGCTACGTCATATCAGTGAGATATATCCTTCGCCTTATTTTCTCTATTTGACACCTGAAACGGCTAACCAATTTGCTTCGTATTCTTCCTTTGAGGAGTGGATCGTAAAGCTGAGGCTGATTCTGTCTGCTGCTCCCGGTAATCTTCACCCGCGTCTGGAAAAGTTCCGGCACCGCTGGGATGTCGCCGGGGAAGAGCAGAGGGACTAGGGGCTACTAGAACCCTTTCAGCGGATCATGGAAGGAGGAGGTTTTGTTGGCAGATGGGTACAGCTTTAATGTTAGTCTGCAGCCTGAGGAAGTTCTGATTATGGTGAAAGAAGGCATGCCCGTTAGTTCAGAGCTATTGTATGAAGAGCATAATGAGTTGGGAGATGGTTATTCGATTGGAACGATGGTCTATGAGCGATATTTCTTCCGTTCAGGCAATCAGGCCGCGCTGGTCATTATATTCGATAATCTGCAGGGAGTAACAAATGTAAGGCTCATCGCGGCAGGGGCCTCGAAAGGAATAGTCATGAAATTGGATTGGGGGGCAGGTCAAAGCTTTGCTTCCTCCGTTGAAAAGCTATTATCTGATTATATTCTGGAGTGAAGCTAGTGTTTACTGAATGTTTCCTTGCTTGCGTCTGTAGGTGTACATTCTCCATTGATAATGGATGAAGCAGCCAATGCAGAAACCAAGGATAGCCACGGTGGCAGCCACTGCGACCATGGCTGTGAAGATGTAGGCGGCAGCCGTCCAGCCAATAAGGAGGCTGAGCAGCCCGGCGCTAAGGAAGAAGACAGCAATACCTTGGTTGAATTGCTGCTGATCCGGGTCCTCAAGCACATAAGCGGAACGTTCCTTACTCAGGAACCGGGAAGCCAGCTTGAGGACAGGGTTATATCTGAAGATCAATCCGGATAATCCAGCGGCAAGCGGAAGTGCGAGAATCCAGGGCTGGGCTGTAATCCAGCTTACCAATACCGACAATACAATGAACGCCTGATTGGTTTGGACAAGAGGGCGTGGGATACCTTTTGTTACAGCATTTTCTTTCATTTAATTCATACCTTTCGCATGGGATTAATAAAATTATAACTCATTAAATCTCATGCAGCAATTAAAGTTTAGAAAATAAAATTTTAATAATTAAATGTTGACATTTCATACCGATTTATGGTCTTATTATGTAGACCGATTGTTATAAAAGTAAAGGAAGTGTCCCGCTTGTCCAACAAGCCCAATGCACGTGAAGCGATTGTGGATACTGCTTCACGACTATTTTTCACACAAGGCTATCATGCTACGGGTTTGAGTCAGATTATCAAGGACAGTGACTCGCCCAAGGGATCGCTGTATTATTATTTCCCGCATGGCAAAGAGGAACTGGCCTTAACCTGTATCAACAAAACCAGTGAGTATGTTGTAAGACAGCTGAAGCAATATGTGGAGAAGGAAACTTCGGTTACAAAGGCGGTTCAGGAGTTCATTCGTCAGATGATCAAGGATGCGGAAGAGTCTGATTACAAAGGTATGGTGCCCTTCAGCTTCTGGGTGGCTGTGGAAACCTCCTGTATCAGTGAGGAGCTGAGGACAGCGTGTCAGTCTGTATTCAAGGATTGGCAGGACGTTATTCTGCAGCGTTTGCTTGAAGAGGGAGTAGATGCTCAGCTCGCAGCAGATAAGGCTTCAGTGGTGGTCTCGTTGTTTGAGGGCGCGCTGCTGCAGACCCTGACCTGCCATAGTACAGGGCCGCTACTTGCCGCCGCCAAATTGGTTCCCGTATTGCTTAGCTAGGCAAGAAAAAAGTAAACAGATAGAGAGAACAATCTTTTATTATCAGGAGGATTATAGAGTGGAAGCCACCAAAACTGGAAAGAATCAAACCGAAGAAACCAAGTTCAAGATCATGCCCATCCTGATCTCCTTACTGCTTGCAGGATTTATTGGCATGTTCAGTGAGACCGCCCTTAATGTTGCGTTAAGCGACCTGATGAAAGTTCTGGATATTACACCGACAACGGCACAATGGCTGACTACAGCTTATCTGTTGACACTGGGTATTCTCGTACCGATATCCGGGTTGCTGCTGCAATGGTTCTCTACCAGACAATTGTTCGTCGCCGCATTGTGTTTTTCGATCCTGGGAACTTTCCTGGCTGCAATGTCGCCGAATTTTGAATTTTTGCTTACAGCCCGTGTTGTTCAGGCGATGGGAACTGCACTGCTCTTGCCGCTGATGTTCAACACCATTCTGGTCGTTATCCCCGCTGAAAAAAGAGGTGCAGCGATGGGACTCATCGGACTTGTTATCATGGTCGCTCCGGCTATAGGGCCTACGATTGCAGGTCTGCTGATTGAAAGTCTGAGCTGGAACTGGATTTTTTGGCTGTCATTACCTTTTCTGGTTATAGCGCTAATTAGCGGAATTCTGTTCATGCAGAACGTTACCGAGGTAACCAAGCCGAAGATTGATATCCTATCCATTGTACTCTCATCTGTAGGGTTTGGCGGAGTGGTATTCGGATTCAGCAGCGCCGGGGAAGCTGAGGGCTGGGGAAGTCCGAAAGTCATTATTGCTATCGCGGTTGGTGTGGCTGCACTTGTTCTGTTTGTAATCCGTCAACTTACGATGAAGCAGCCGATGATCAATCTCCGGGCATTCAAATTCCCGATGTTTGTCGTAGGTCTGCTGATGGTCTTCATCTGTATGATGGTGATTCTGTCCTCCATGCTGATTCTTCCGATGTACCTCCAGCAGGGACAAGGATATTCGGCTTTCAAAGCCGGGTTGCTGCTGTTGCCAGGCGGTCTGATCAACGGTCTGATGTCTCCGATTATGGGACGGCTGTTTGACAAATACGGTCCGAAATGGCTGGTCATTCCTGGTTTGGTTATTGTCGCAGTGTCATTGTGGTTCTTCTCCAGCATCACCGCCACTTCGACCGTGGTGTTCGTTATCGTGCTGCATAGCGCGCTAATGATAGGGGTGTCCATGGTGTTCATGCCTGCCCAGACCAATGGTATCAACCAATTGCCTATGGAACTCTATCCGGATGGGACAGCTATCATGAATACCTTGCAACAGGTAGCTGGTGCAATTGGTACGGCACTCGCAGTCAGCATCATGACTGCAGGGACCAAAAGCTATATTGAAGCTGCCAGCAATCCTGCCGATCCGGCCAATATTTTGCCAGCCTTTACACAAGGTGTACAGAATGCCTTCGTGTTCGGAATGTCCATGGCGATTATCGGTCTGCTGATTGCATTCTTCCTCAAGAGAGTCATCGTACAGCATAAAGCACAGGTTTCGATGCATTAATCACAAAGAGCAGTGAATTCGTTGTTAGGAGACACATCTGTTATTCAGGTGTGTCTTTTGGCATAGGTAACTTTTCATGGACAATGGGGAATAGAATAAAATATAATACATGGAAATATAATGTATATTAATTCGGCTGAGGGGAGCGGGCTATGAGAACCGTCAAGGAAGTATTCAAAAGCAATACGAAAACCCTGATTCTCTCTCTTATGCTCGCAGTCAGTGTGGAGGGTGCGTTTCTGTTTCATGGAGACCTTGCTTCCGCTAGGAATATCGTAACTGCAGAACCGGGACAGAGTGCGGGTACTGATGCCAACCGAAAGATTCAAGGGCAAAAGCTAAACAACCTGCCTGAGGGGTTCGTCTATCTGGATGAAGTTATTCCTACCGCGCAATATGAAATACGTTATTATAGTGAGAATAATTTCACAGGATCTCGTGTTGAGGGATACAAGGCGCCGCTGGCCATCTTTTCAAGAGTGGGGGCTAAAGCGTTAAAGGCAGTCAGCGAAGATCTGGCCCGGAAAGGCTATCTCTTAAGAATCTATGATGCTTACCGCCCGCAAAAAGCAGTGGATGATTTTGTATCCTGGTCAAAGGATGCCTCTGACATTAAAATGAAGCAGCAGTATTATCCTAAGCTGGACAAGCGAAATCTGTTCAAACTGGGCTTTATCGCTGAAAAATCCGGGCACTCTCGTGGCAGCACGGTTGATTTGTCACTAGCCTACGCCAAGACAGGCACTATAGTGGATATGGGCAGCCCGTATGATTTTTTTGGAGAAATATCGTATTACAATACTTCACTTATCAGCACAGTACAGCATGCTAACCGTAAAATCCTCAAGGATGCGATGGTGAAGCAGGGTTTCAAACCGTACAGTAAAGAGTGGTGGCATTTTACACTGATCAAGGAGCCTTTTCCCGCACAATATTTCAATTTCGATGTAGAGTAGAAGCGAAATAAACTTTTGCTTCCAATTGATCATATGAATGTTATAAAATCTAAGCAAAAGGGTAATGTTTAATGTAGGTTCTCTTCCTTAGCCTTGCAAAGATATGTAATCTAATACAGGAGAGGTGGAATCGATGTGTTGAACAAAATCGCAGCCGTAACCCTCAGTATTCTGTTATTTGCAGGCGGGTTAGGGCTATTCGTGCCTCAGCGCGCACAAGCCGCAGACCCCATTAAAGTCGTTCTGAATGGACAGCTTCTACAACTGGAAGAGTCAAGTGCATACAAGAGCGGATCGGCCGTCATGATTCCACTAAGGGAGACAGCTGAAGCGCTTAAATACCATACTACTTATAAAGGCAGTACCGGACAGGTTCAGTTAGCGCGGATTAATGAGACTGTTGATTTCAAGCTCAGCGGTGATGAAGTGCTGCTTAACGGGAAGGACAAGGTTCCCTTTCAGGAGCGGATTGAAGTCAGACAGAAACGAATCTTTGTTCCTTTGGCTTTTTTAAATGCAATAGGGCTTATTGCTGCTTATGATGATAACACTGGACAAGCCGAGATTTATGCTCCAGAGGTTGCTGCAGGAGCTGTTACCGGTCTGCTGGCAGCAGGCAAGTATCAGGAGCTTCAGGAACGTTACTTAAGCAGTACGGCTGCAGAGCAAGCATTCTTGCCGGTGATCCAGCGGAGCTGGGAGGCAGTTGCGACACCATCTGGTAATTATTTTGGTATAAAAACTACAGAGAGCCAGTGGGCTGATGGAGTGATGACAATTCGGAGTGTGCTGCTCTTCTCGAAGTCAGAAGCACTGCTCACTTTAACTGTAGACAAAACAGGAAAGATTACAACACTGACCTTGGCACCGGTGGCTGCAAATGCGGCTGCGGCTCTTACAGTGAAGTAACCCGTATATGCAAGAAGGCGACCCATTCCTTAGTTGGAGGAGGTTCGCCTTTTTTTATTTCAAGAAACTATTGACAGAAGGCCATATAGGGAGTAAATTAACTCTTGTTAAACGCTGTTTAAAACACTGATTAGACAAGTGAACGGGGAAGGAGAATATACTCACACCTATGACTAGAACCCATAACATAACAGAACCTTCAGACAAGGATACGAAGCAGACGATACTTGAAGCAACAGTGGATCTGATCCGGGCAGAAGGATTTGGTTGTGCCACCATGCGTAAAATAGCCGCCAAAGCAGAGACCAATCTGGCACTTGTTAATTATCATTACGGCTCCAAGGAGAAACTGCTGGCTGATGCGGTAAGAATGCTGCTTGCTACATTTGATGGCGCCTTTGAAGTTCTGGAGGATGATACTTTGCCCCCAAGAGAACGTCTTAAGCTGTTTTTTATAAGATACATTGAAGAACTCAAGCGCTATCCTGGATTGGCCAGACAAATGCTTGATCAGAGACATCATATCATGAGTTCCCTGGATGAATATTCCCGTTATTGTAAAATGATGCGGCTGGAAAAGATTTTGCAGGCGATTCGGGAAATCACCGGAGAAGAGGACAAAAATAAGCTGATGATGATGCAGCTTCAGATATACGGAGCAGTGGTCTTTCCAGTTATTATGGTTGCGAGCCTGCCTGGGGACAATACGGATTTCATGCCGGTCTTTAATCCTCCGCCCCTTGAGGAGCAGATCGACGCGTTATTCGAACGTTTTTTTCATTAATACTATACAAATAGAGAAATGAGTGGAAAATGAATGCCGAATTCAATGAATGCGAAAGTTGCTTCTGCTGAGCAGCCTTTCTCACTAAGAGCCATACTGCCGCCGCTGCTGGCCATCATCGTAGGGATGATCATGGTTATCCTTGACGGTACAGTAGTCAATGTAGCTGTTCCCAAGCTGGTGGAATATTTCAGTACTGATCTCAAAACCGTACAATGGGCAATAACAGGATATACTCTTGCCTTGGCTGCAGTCATCCCGCTTGCCGGTTATATGACGGACCGGTTCGGTTCGAAGCAGGTATTTGTGTCAACGGTCGCCATGTTCGTGTTGGGATCTATGCTATGTTCATTAGCACAAACTTCAAGTCAATTGGTGCTTTTCCGTGTCATTCAAGGTCTGGGCGGCGGCATGGTAGCCCCAATCGGGATGGCGATGGTCTTCAGACTGGCTCCACCGGAACGAAGAGGATCCATCATGGGTCTGCTAGGTATTCCGATGCTGCTGGCTCCAGCGCTTGGTCCTATATTGTCTGGATGGCTGGTGGAATATGTGAGCTGGCACTGGATCTTTCTGATCAACTTGCCAATTGGCATCGTTGGAATCATTCTCGGAATTAATTATTTGCCCAAAACAGAAAAGAAGGGCAAAGCCCATCTCGACATTCTGGGAATTATTCTGGCTCCGGTAGCCTTCTCCATGCTAGCTTACGGTGTGAACCAGGGCGGCGCCGAAAGCTGGTCCTCTACAGGTGCGATTGTAGGTTTGTCTGTGGGTGGTGTTGCACTGGTGTTGTTTGTTATCGTAGAGCTGCTTCATAAGCATCCGCTGCTGGAACTGCGTGTATTCCGCTCATCCGACTTCACCCGGGGGATTATTCTCAGCTGGGTGACACAGGCTGCATTGTTCGGCTCCATGTTGTTCGTGCCGCTATATCTGCAGCAGATTCGTAATTTTACGCCGCTGGAAACCGGTTTGATCCTGCTTCCGCAAGCTCTTGCTTCCGGGATCGGTATGCCGCTGGGTGGACGTCTGTTTGACAAGATTGGTGCACGTCCATTGGTGTTTATCGGTCTAAGTATTATTTCAACCGCACTCTTTATGCTATCGGGTGTGACTGTAGATACTAGCCTGCCGTTTATTATGTCTTGCCTGGCGATGATGGGTCTTGGCATGGGTCTGTCGATGATGCCGGTCAACACACATGTGCTGAACTCGGCACCGCGTGAATGGGTGAACCGGGTAACGCCGCTTACCGCCGCTGCCCAGCAAGTTGTGGTATCCTTTGCCGTGGCTGGAATGACCGGTTACCTGACCAGTCAAATTACAGTTCATATGGGTAAAATGGCCGCAGGCGCAAATCCTCTATCCGCCATGGTACTCGGATTCAATGATGTGTTCTTCTTCTCAGCCTGCATTGCTGTGGCAGGTGTAGTAATCAGCCTGATTCTCCGCAAGCCGAAAGTTGGCGCTGCCCCGGCTTCGCCGGAAGCGGAAGCTGTTGATCCTGCAATGATGATGGGACACTAAGCAGAATAGTTCAGATTAGTGTTAAGTTATTACAAAAAGCCGCTGCAGCTTGTCGCTGAGCGGCTTTTTGCTGTTAAGTGCTGTTGTTGATTCAGACTTAACTTATTATAGATTGGCCCGCCGTTTCCTGTGCAGCTTGTAGGTAGAAGGAGCGAAGTGTGCTTTACTAAGCAATTCTGAGGCGATGATCCCCAGTAGCACAAGCGCCGCACCGGTGTAACCTTGCATCGACAGCTGTTCTCCGGCGAACCAATAACCGAATAGAGCAGCGAATACGGGCTCCATCGAGAAGATCAATCCCGTACGGGTAGGTGTCGTGTATTTCTGGGCTACAGGTTGAAGTATAAATCCACAGGCGCTGCAAAAGATGCCAAGTGCCAGGATCGCAATCCAACCGGATAGAGATGAGGGTAGAGCAGGCGTCTCGAATAAGAATGACAAGATCAGTGCGAAACCTCCGGCGAAACCAAGTTGCAGAATACCAATATTCAGACTGTCGCAGGTCTTAACCGCTTTACCTGTTACCAGAATCTGCACAGCGTAGAATACAGCGGATAGAATACAGAGAACATCGCCAGGCTGCATGTGTAGAGAAGAATTCAAGGTGAGGAGTCCGATTCCGGTAATCGCCAGAATAGCTCCAAAGATTTGGGGAGGAGCGATTTTTTTCCTGAATACGAGCACATCAATCATCGGCACAAAAATAACAGTCAATGCGACAAGAAAACCGGCATTAGAAGTGGTCGTAGTCTTCAAACCAAAGGTGATACAGGTAAACACACCAAGCAGCAGAAATCCTAGCAGTGCACCATACTTCAGCGTTGTTGCATCTATGGCTTTGAACCGTTTGTGAAATAGGATCGCTGCCAGAATAAAAGCAAGTCCAAAACGTAAGGCAATCAGATTGAATTCCCCGAGCGACCCTAGTCCCATCTTCATGAACATATAGGAGGAGCCCCAGAACATGGTTACTATAAAGAGCATCAGCTCAGCCTTGAGCGGCTTCATTCAATCATCATCCTTCATCATTTCATGTAGCAAGCCACTATAGTATAATATGGTGGATTACATAAGTTAACTGAATGTTTATCATACAATACATGAGAATTACTAATGTATACCCGGAGGTGACAACCAGTTGAGTATTAGCAAGTATGAAGTATTCCTTAAGGTTGTGGAGCTGGGCAGCCTGACCCGGGCCGCAGAGGTGATGGGCTTCACCCAGTCCGGCATCAGTCATACGATCTCCAGCCTGGAGATGGAATTTGGTTTCGCTCTGCTCGTCAGAAACCGTTCCGGGGTGAAACTGACAGTCAACGGTGAGCAGGTGATGCAGCCAATCCGTGAAATGATCAAGTGGAACGAGCAGTTGAAGCAGCAGGTTGCTGACATTCATGGACTCGAGACAGGAACGATTACTATTGGTACCTTTACAAGTGTTTCTGTACACTGGCTGCCGGGAATGATCAAGCAGTTCCGCAAGGAGTACCCCTATATCGAGTTTAAGCTGATGGAAGGCGGTTATCTGGAAATTGAGCAGTGGATTGAAGCTGGAATGGTCGACTGCGGATTCATCTCGTTACCTACCCGTGAGAGATTCGAGGTTATTCCACTCCAGCAGGACAGGATGCTGGCGATTCTTCCCAAGGATCACCCCCTGAGCGGGGCACCCTATATGCCGCTTGCACAGATCGCTTATGAGGATTTCATTATTCCGAAGGCAGGTTCGGACTATGATGTCAGACGTGTGCTGGACAAGGCGGCAATTAAGCCAAATATCAAATTCTCGGCCGGAGATGATTACGCTATTATAGCCATGGTTGAAAACGGACTGGGTATCAGCATACTGCCGGAGCTTGTCATTCAGCGCCAAAATCATAACGTAGCTATGCTGGAGCTTGAAGAGCGCAGCTTCCGTTCACTGGGTATCGCCGTGCATTCACTGAAGTATGCTTCTCCGGCGACCAAGCGGTTCTTGAAACATGTTCAGTCCTGGTTACAATAAACCGACTAATCGAATTACGGATTTGGTGATTGACGCCAACCGTGCTCTGTGAGAAAATGTACGCGTGTACATTTGGATAGGCTTTATGAAAGGATGATTGCTATAGCAAGCCGCAAAGAGGTTGCCGAGCGTGCCGGTGTTTCAGAAGCGACGGTCTCCCGTGTGCTGAACAATGTCGGTCCGCTGAAGGAGAAGACCAAGGAACGTGTGATTGCAGCAGCACGTGAATTGGGCTATACGCCAAGCTCACTTGCCCGCAGCTTTGCCCGCAGGCGCAGCGGGAATCTGGGTGTAGTCATGCCTTATCTGCCCAAAGCCCGGCTGTTCTCCGCTTACTACTTCTCCGAAATTCTAAGCGGAATCGGGAGCCGTGCAAGAGAAGAGGGCTATGATCTGCTGATGATCTTCCGTGATGCCGATGAGCCGCTGGATTATTGTGGGCTTTTCCGGATGCGCAAGGTAGATGCCTGCATAGTGCTGGGTGCCAAAGAGGAGGCTGGAGAGCTGGAAGCACTCCGGCAGCTGAAGAAGGAGGGGCATCCCTACTGCCTGATTAACCAGCATTATGAAGGCGAATCCTTCCATGAGGTGGATGCCGACCACGTTGAAGGCTGCCAGCTTGCGGTGAAGCATCTGCTGCAGCAAGGCTTCACACGTATAGCTTTCCTGAATGGTCCTCAGGCATATTCAAACAGCCGTGACCGGCTGGAAGGGTATTTACGGGCGCTGCAGCAGGAGGGGATTCAGGCGGACTCCTCGCTTATGTTCGAAGGGAATTTCAGCAGAAGAAGCGGAATGGCTGCCGCGAAGGCCATGTGGGCTCAGCTTGAGCATATCGATGCAGTGGCAGTAGCTAATGATCGGATGGCCATTGGACTACAGCAAGGCCTGCGGGAATTAGGGGTTACCATAGACCGGATGCCTGCGATCGTCGGATATGACGATTCCGATGCCGCCGAGCTCACATCCCCGGCCCTCAGCAGCGTCCGGGTCCCTTTTTATCAGCTGGGGGAAATTGCTGCAGCTAAAGTACTTGAACTTCAGGAGAGCGGAGGCGTGGATCTCGGGAATAGCATGATCCGCGTGAAGCTTCCAACCAAGCTTGTTGTTCGTGATTCATCATTAAGATCAGGAGGGATTCAATGAAACAGCTTCGCATCGGAATGATTGGATACAAGTTTATGGGCAAGGCCCACAGCAACGCCTACCGCAGTCTGCCGATGTTCTTCCCCAAGGCTCTAAAACCGGAGATGTCTGTACTATGCGGACGGAATGCCGGGGCACTGAAGGAAGCAGCTGAGCAGCTAGGCTGGCAAGAGACTGTAACGGATTGGAGAGAACTTGTTAGCCGTGACGATATTGATTGGATCGATATCAACGCCCCCAGTGATGCTCACAAAGAGATTGCGCTGGCTGCTGCGAAAGCAGGCAAGCATATCTTTTGCGAGAAGCCTCTGGCACTGACGCTTGCGGATTCCCGTGAAATGCTGAAGGCAGCTGAGGAAGCCGGCGTTATGCATATGGTGGGCTTCAATTACCGGTTTTCACCGGCTGTGCGGCTGGCCAAACGGCTGGTAGAAAGCGGACGGCTGGGCCAAATTTATCATTTCCGCGCATGGTTTCTGCAAGACTGGATTCTGGATCCCGAATTCCCGCTGGTATGGAGGCTGCAGAAGGAGATTGCTGGTTCGGGTTCGCATGGCGACCTCGGGGCCCATCTGATCGATCTTGCTCATTATCTGGTTGGGGATTTGAAAGAGGTTATCGGAATGAGCGAGACCTTTATCAAGGAACGGCCATTGGCGGCAGAAATGACAGGTCTTAGTGCCAAATCAAGTGCGGGTGCCCCAAGAGGTCCAGTTACTGTAGATGATGCTACGTTGTTCCTGGCGCGTTTTGCAAACGGTGCCATAGGCAGCTTTGAGGCTACACGCTTTGCTGCTGGACACCGCTCTACCAATTCCTTTGAGATCAACGGCAGTCTCGGAAGTGTGAAATTTGATTTTGAACGGATGAATGAACTGGAAGTGTATCTGACCTCTGACGAGGAGGATGTGCAAGGATTCCGGCGGATTCTCGCCACCGATCCGGCTCATGATTATGCGGAGGCATGGTGGCCGCCGGGTCATACCATTGGTTTTGAACATACATTTATTCACGAATTTCTGGAGCTGTCTTCTGCGGTAGCCGAAGGCCGACAGCCTGTGCCGAATTTTCATGATGGGGTGAAATGCCAGGCGGTACTGGAAGCAGTGGAGCGTTCGGTGCAGGAACGGCGCTGGGTAGAACTGTCCGAAATGTAAGGATACTTAAATCTATGGTTGGGGAGAAGGAGTGACAATGATGAAAAAAGCACTAATCGTATGGGGCGGTTGGGATGGACATGAGCCGGAGCAGGTTGCCGGCGTTTTTGCGAATATTCTGCGTGAAGCGCAGTATGAGGTAGAAGTTGCAAATACATTGGAAGCGTTCGCTGACAAGGAGAAGCTGTTGGGGCTGGATCTGATCGTACCGGTCTGGACGATGGGGGAAATCTCACAGGATCTGGTCAACAACGTATCGGCAGCCGTACAGAATGGGACTGGGCTGGCGGGCTGTCATGGTGGAATGTGCGACTCTTTCCGGACCAATGTAGATTGGCAGTTCATGACAGGTGGTCAATGGGTTGCCCACCCAGGCAATGATGGAGTCCAGTATAAGGTGGAGATCAGTCAAAGCTCCAGTCCGCTGACGGCAGGTATTGAGGATTTCGAAGTCACATCCGAGCAATATTATCTGCATATTGATCCGGCGGTGGAAGTGCTTGCGACTACAAGATTCCCGGTTGTGCAAGGGCCGCACGCAGCGAACAAAGCAGTTGATATGCCGGTAGTCTGGACCAAACGATGGGGTCAGGGGCGTGTATATTACAATTCGCTCGGCCACCACGCGGATATTGTAGAGCTTCCTCCTGTACAAGAATTGATGCGTAGAGGACTGCTATGGGCAGGAGATGGCAAAGCAGAAGCAGCAGGGAGGGCCGGACAAACGGAAGGTGCCGAATACAGCGGCATGGCGGACAGCCAATTATAGGGCGGGAGCGAACAGGACATGGATAAAGTAAAGGTTGGCATCATCGGTTGCGGCAAGATAAGCAGCATCTATATGGAGAATTGCCAGAAGTTCGAGATTCTGGATCTTGCAGCCTGTGCGGACATGGACCGGGACAGAGCAGCAGAGCAGGCAGCTAAGTACGGAATTCCTCTCGTGTATACGGTTGACCAACTTCTGGAAGATCCTGAAATTGAGATTATAATCAACTTAACCATCCCTGCGGCACATGCTGATATCAGTCTGCGGGCGCTAGATGCCGGCAAGCATGTCTATGTCGAGAAGCCGCTCACGGTTACAAGAGAGGAAGGGCGCAAGGTGCTGGAAGTGGCTGATGCCAAAGGTCTGCTGGTTGGCAGCGCCCCGGAAACCTTCCTGGGAGCCGGGATTCAGACAGCACTAAGGCTGATTGAGGAAGGTGTCATTGGCCGCCCGGTTGCGGCGACATCATTCATGTTAGGCAGAGGGCATGAGCATTGGCATCCCGATCCGGAATTCTACTATGCTGCGGGAGGTGGGCCTATGTTCGATATGGGTCCGTATTATTTAACCGCCCTCGTGCAGCTCCTTGGGCCTATCCGCATGGTAGCCGGCATGACCGGGAAGGCTATGGAGGAACGTACCATAACGAGCGAGAAAAAGGCCGGACAAAAGATTCCGGTCGACATTCCAACTCATGTTGCCGGAACGCTGCAATTCAGCAGCGGTGCGATCGCTACGCTGATCACCAGTTTTGATGTGTTTGGCGGCAGTGAATTACCGCCGATAGAGATCTACGGCACAGAAGGAACATTGCAGGTACCTGATCCGAACACGTTCGGAGGTAAAGTCAGATATCGCAAGACGGGTGAAAGTGACTGGCAAGAACAGCCGCTTCTTCCAGGCTACGATCAGAATACCCGCGGGATCGGTCCTGCAGATATGGCCTATGCTATCCGCAGCGGACGCCCTCACCGTGCCAGCGGCGAATTAGCTTATCATGTACTGGAAGCCATGTGGGCTTTTCATGATTCCTCTGATTCGCAGTGTTTCTATAAGATGGAGAGCACTTGTGTTCGTCCGGCACCTCTTCCTCAAGGACTTGCACCTTATACACTCGATTAATAGAGTTGATAGTACCAGTAAAACACCGTTCAAGATCATGAACGGTGTTTTTTTACATGATGTGAAGCGTTAGAGCCACCCGGATATAGGAACAAGAGCCGATATCACATGAACATGACTTTGGTGAGATTAGCTAACCCTACTTTCTCGCGCCTGAGGGTGTAATCCCCTTATACTGTTTGTACAGTTTCGTAAAATAGTTAGGATTATCGCAGCCGACTTTGCCGGCGATTTCCGTTACCGTGAAGTCCGTTTCCAGTAGTAACCGTTCCGCTTCTTCTACCCGGCAGAGGTTCACATAATCGATAAAGGTGCGTCCGGTCAGCTTTTTGAAGGTTTTACAGAAATGGTATGGATTGAGATTCACGAATCTGGCCGCAGACTCAATGGTTATTTTGTCCTCATAATGCTGTTCCAGATATTCAAGCAGGGGTTTGAAGCGTTCCTGGTTAATGGAGTAGCGTTCCCTGTGATACCGTTCTGATAGTTGCAGAGGCGGAAAAGTCCGCGAGAGCAAGATTAAGAATAGATGCAGCTGATTTTTGACCACCAATTGAAATGCCGGTCCCTCCTCCTGAACCTCTTGAATGATCGCGTTAAGCAAAGGGTAATAGCTGCTGCATACAGGGTTCTGTTCTACAGGCTTGACAGGGAGATGATACAAGTTATTCAAATATGGGGCTACATATAGTTCATGCTGCGAATCCTGATTCCGGTCCTTGAACAAGGAACCATGGAACACTATGGACACAAAAGCAATATCTCCGCTGATCAAGCTGTAACCGACATGAAGCCCCCCGGAAGGCACTAGAATCACATCACCCGGTCCGGCTTCATAAGGTTTGCTGTCAATATGAAAGATGGCTCTGCCTTGCTGCATCACAATAATCTCAAAATGCTCATGCCAATGTAAAAAAAGAATGTTCTGCTCAGTCTTGGCATCCAGGCATTGATTGAAAAACAAGCGGAACGGATAGATTTTTTCTTCAAGCTGAGGATATTCCTTCAGTTCCTTTGGATAGGTCACAATCACATCAACTCCCACAATATTCAGCTATTTATGCACAAGATAAGAAGAGATTTCGCTACATATGCGCTATATACTTGGATTGCTGAACTTACTATAAACCAATATTGGAGTGGTATACAAGATGCACGAAGACATTAGAATCGGAACACTTGTCGGGGCGCCGGATGCCGTCCGTGTGATTCCCCAAATTGTTAAGCATGGTTTTGAATCCTTCAGCCTGACGTTCTGGCAGACTACAGGTGAAACCGATCTGGTGGAGACCGCAGCACGGGTTCGTGAACTGGCCGCTGAACATCATTTTGTCATTTCCTCTGTAGGAATCTTCGGGAATCCGTTGACGGGAACCGGTGGCAATGCCGACACCCTGGCGAGCTGGGAACGTCTGATTGATCATGCCCATTTATTCGGTACAGATATGGTCTCCGGATTCACAGGCAGACTGACCGGGCAGACAATTGACGAATCGATACCGAAATTTGCAGAAGTGTTCGGTGAACTCTCAAAACGCGCTGCTGACAAAGGACTACGGATAGCTTTTGAGAATTGTTCCATGGATGGAAACTGGCAGTCAGGAGATTGGAATATTGCCCATAACCCTATAGCCTGGGAGAAAATGTTCAACGCCGTTCCGGCAGACAACCTCGGTCTAGAGTGGGAGCCCTGTCATCAAATGGTTGCGCTGATCGATCCGATTCCACAGCTGCGTAAATGGACGGACAAAATCTTCCATGTACATGGCAAAGACGCAACAATCGCTTGGGATGTCGTCAAAGAGTATGGCATTCATGGTCCCAAGCCTTATGTATGGCACCGGACTCCGGGTTTCGGTGACACCAATTGGACGGATGTAATCACCATTCTGCGGCAGGCTGGTTATAAGGGCACCATCGACATTGAAGGGTGGCATGATCCCGTATACCGGGATGAGCTAGAAATGACCGGTCAGGTCCATGCGCTGAATTATTTGAAACATTGCCGCGGTGGGAGCTTCATCCCTAATCCGGTCTAATAGCAGAAAGCGGGGAAGCATATATGACTGCAATATACCGTGTAGCCGTCGCCGGCTGCGGAGGAATGGCTAATGAATGGATTAGTTATGCTATGAAGCGTTCTGATGTAAGTATTGCCGCACTTGTGGATATACGGCTCGAAGCGGCAGCAGATATGGCCAAAAAGCATGGACTTAATTGTCCGGTATTCACCGATATTGCTGAAGCCATAGATATTACTGATGCCAATCTCGTCTTTGATGTAACCGTTCCCGGCAGCCATTATTCGGTTGCCAGCACAGCGCTTGAACGTCAATGCGATGTGTTCAGCGAGAAGCCGCTGGCTGAGACGATGGAGCAGTGTAACGCCATTGTGGATTTAGCAGAACGGTCTGGACGCAGCCATGCCGTCATGCAGAACCGGCGGTATGATCCCCGTATACGCTCCCTTCGCCAACTGATAGAAGGGGGCAACATCGGCCGGATTGGCTATATCGGAGCGAGTTTTTTTCTGGCACCGCATTTTGGAGGGTTCCGGGATATCATGGAAAGCCCGCTTCTTCTCGATATGGCAATACACACCTTTGATCAGGCCCGTTACATCAGCGGTGCAGACCCCGTTACGGTGTACTGTCAAGAATTCAATCCTCCCGGATCCTGGTATGCGGGGAATGCTTCCGCAGTATGTATTTTTGAAATGTCGGACGGCTCGGTCTTCAGTTATCAGGGCTCCTGGTGCGCTGAAGGCGCCCCAACTTCATGGGAAGCCTCATGGCGGGTTCAGGGAGACAAAGGAACTGCCGTCTGGGACGGCGAAGGAATGCCCTACGCCGAGAAGGTTCAGGAAGGTGTTGCGGATGGTAAATTTATTCGTGATTATGAACGCGTAGAAGGTATAGCTGTAGAGATGAAGGAAACCTTCCATCAGGGATGTCTTGAGGAGATGTTCCTGGCTCTGGCAGAAGGCCGCCCGGCTGAGACGGACTGCCGTGACAACTGCTACAGCATGGCCATGGTGTTCGGAGCACTGGAGAGTTCCCGGACGGGAAAGAAAGTAGACCTGTCCAGCTTTATGCGTAGTAGTGAAATGAACATGCAGCGACAATAGCTGAAGAATCCAGTTTTTTACTAGGAATAAAAGGGGAATTTGACGCTTTGAGCAGGAGCATATTTCTGTCCAAAGCGTTTTTTTGCTGTTTCAGGCTAAGCTGTGTTATCGGCAAAAGTCACAAATATCCATTTGGTTATATCAGGAAGGTAAGCTCGGGTTCGTCTCTTTGATTGTGGATGCGGTCAAGTCTTGGGAGGCTGACGGAAATACGTGGGATGTGTATGGCGGAAGACTAAATAAATGATGAAGAGGCTGACTGCAGATATTATCTGCTGAGTCAGCCTCATTGGTAAAGTTCTGTAGAAGGAACTAAAAACCTTTATATTGAGGTTCCTCATTCTCCAGTTCAGTCACGCGTGATTCTACCTGATCTACAATCTGCTGCGTCTGTTGAGCTGCATTGGTGAACAGGGTCTTAGCTTCTTTATTCTGAGTTTCCATGGCGAATTGTTCCAGGCTGGCCTGGGCACTCTTCAGAGAGGAGACACAGGTTTTAACTTGTGAGGCTACAGTCATTTCATTATTCCTCCTTTGGATGGCGGTGCGGTTCGCGAAATATTATTTGCCGAGGTGCTGGAATGTATACCGTCCCGTACGATTAGAAAATATTTTATGGTTATTCCCGCACCGTATGACAAATAATGAATGTTAATGATATGAATACAGGTTAATGGGAGGCTACAAAAAATGCCGGAATGGTTTGAGGTTGTATGGCGCACTTTTTTTGCTGTGGTCATGCTCTTCTTTTTGACGAAGCTGCTTGGTAAAAGGCAGGTATCTCAGCTCTCGTTCTTCGAATATATCACAGGGATTACTGTGGGCAGTATTGCTGCATATATCTCGTTGGATACCGACAAGACTTGGCATTTGGGGATTATCGCACTGATGGTCTGGGTTGCTTTCTCACTAGGAATTGAATACCTGCAGATCAAGAGCAAAAAAGCCAGAGACTTCATTGATTTCAAATCGACTGTGCTCATCAAGGACGGTAAAATCCTTGAGGAGAATATGAAAAAAGAAAGGCTGTCGACCGACGAATTATTGGAGGAGCTGCGGAAAAAAGATGTCTTCAAGGTTGCCGACGTAGAATTTGCCATTATGGAGTCGGATGGGGCGATTAACGTTCTGCTTACCCGTGAGAACCAGCCTCTTACACCCAAGCATCTTGGGGTAAAGGTAGCCCCGGAGCAGGCGACTCAAGCCGTAATTATGGATGGCGTAATTATGGATGAACCGCTGGATACTCTAGGATTGACACGCGGCTGGTTGCAAGGTCAGTTGGAAAAGCTTAACTTGACCCCGGAAAATGTATTTCTGGGACAGGTGGATTCGTATGGAGAACTTACCGTGGACTTGTACGCGGACGGTGTAGAGGTTCCTAAGACTCAGGAAAAACCACAGCTCTATGCACTGCTTAAGAAGTGTGAGGCGGATTTGGAGTTGTTCAGCTTGTCTACCAACAATGAACAGGCGAAGAAGATGTATGGGCAGTGTTCCGAACAGCTGCAGAATCTTCTGCAGAAGCTGAAGCCATTTGTCCAAAGCTGAGCCCAGTGGTATTGGGATAACATTAATAAGATCCGTCTAACAAATTGTTCAGACGGTTCTTTTTTTGCCTGAAAGGTATGCCAATTCACATATTTGTAATATTATGCCTAAAAAAATCTCTGTACAATTACAAATATTTACTTATAGTGGATAGTAGGTTGCCTTCTGCAAAAAAAAGAATTTTGCAGCAATCTGCATGTCATCGGTCAAGGAGGAGTGCGATCGACAATACATCTGTGGTTCGTAAGGAAGCAATGGGAATGTAAGAATGCAACAGCTGCAACAGGCTCTGAAAATACAAAATACTCTGGAGGTAAATGTTAACGTGAAAATAAAAAAGAGATTTGCCTTTACCGCATGGATTGGGCTTTCTGCAGTACTTGCTTTTGGCGGTTTGCAATGGGGCATCCCTTCCGCACAGGCAGCAAGCATCTTCAGTGATGATTTTGAGTCTGGCAATGCCGGCAATTGGAACAATACTACAGGCACGTGGTCTGTGGTACAGGATGGCAGCTCTCATGTATATTATCAATCCAGCAGCTCTGAAGGGCGCACCTCCGCAGGTAGCAGTACATGGAGCGACTATAGCGTCCAGGCTGATGTTAAGGTCGATCATTTTAACGGCAGTAACCGTACTTATGTATGCGGGCGTTATACGGATGGAAATAACTATTATGCTGCTTCCATATCCAATTCGAACGGCGGCACACTCGAAATCCGCAAAAAATCGGGTGGTGCAAGCACTACCCTAGCAGCTAAGACTGATTATGCTATCACAACAGGAACAGTGTATTCAGTGAAGCTTGAAATGAGCGGAGATTCGCTTAATATGTATGTGAATAATGTGCTGCAATTAAATGCACACGATAACATTTTAACATCTGGAGGAATCGGATTAATTGCTTATAAGACCGCTGCTAAGTTTGACAATGTTATTGTAAGCGGTACCAATGCAACTCCGACAGCTGCCCCAACTGCTACAACAACTGCAGTGCCGACAGCTAGTCCGACAGCGGCCCCTACAAAAACACCAATACCTACATCAACGCCTTCACCAACAGCAACAGTAGCGCCTACCGCAACTCCAACGGTCAC
Source organism: Paenibacillus sp. LS-5 (assembly GCF_056121505.1). Lineage (NCBI taxonomy): Bacteria > Bacillati > Bacillota > Bacilli > Caryophanales > Paenibacillaceae > Paenibacillus > Paenibacillus sp. LS-5. The sequence continues at coordinate 306,478 of NZ_JBWAVA010000001.1, forward strand.
TCCAACAGCAACCCCGGTTTCGGGTGCACTTTATGTGGCACCAGATGGTACAGCCAGCAACCCGGGAACCATAGGCAGTCCGACCACTCTTGGATCGGCAGTGACCAAAATTGCTGCAGGCGGAACCATCTATTTGCGGGGCGGCACGTATTCCTTCTCATCACCGGTAACCATTGAGCGGGATAATAGCGGTACTTCCGGCTCCCGCAAGAATATTGCTGCATATGGAAGTGAAAAGCCTGTGCTTGATTTCTCCGGTGAAAGCTTTGCTTCCACTGAGCGCGGGCTGCAAATCTTCGGCCATTATTGGTCTGTAAAAGGTCTGGAGGTCAAAGGAGCCGGTGATAATGGGATTTTCATCGGAGGGAACTATAATCTTATTGAGAATGTCGAGACTCACCATAACCGGGACTCCGGGCTGCAAATCAGCCGCTACGCCTCTACAGCATCCAGCATGAGCGATTGGCCAAGTTACAACCAGATCATCGGTGTCTATTCTCATGATAATTTCGACCCGGATAACGGTGAAGATGCGGACGGTTTCGCCGCCAAACTGACCCTCGGACCCGGCAACGTATTCGATAAATGTATCTCTGCCTGGAATACGGATGATGGGTGGGATCTATATACCAAATCAGATACCGGTCCTATTGGCATTGTAACGATCAAGAACAGTATCGCGTACAAAAATGGCCAAACTTCGGATGGCAACACAACCACCAACAGTGATGGTAACGGCTTTAAGCTGGGTGGAGATTCTATCGCGGTCAACCATATTGTAACGAACAATGTTGCCTTCCAGAATAAGAAACACGGTTTTACTTATAACAGCAATCCAGGTTCGATTCAATTAACTAATAATACTTCCTGGAGCAATGGGGCGAGCAACTTCGCTTTTGATACTGGTACTCATATATTTACAAATAACCTAAGCTTTGCCGGAACCTCCAGCGATAAAACAAGTGGGACCGATGTTTCCAGCACCAATGTCTGGTGGAAGAGCAGCGCCAGTACCAATGCTAAGGGTCTTGTGGCCAGCAGCACTGATTTCTTAAGTCTGACTCCTTCCGTCGTCCGGAATACAGATGGCTCCTTCAGCCTTGGGAATTTCCTGAAGCTGGCAGCCGGCAGCGATCTGATTGGTTCCGGTACACCAAGCGGTACCAATATTGGTGCCACCAATAAATAGTTAATAGTCTGGGCCTACAACGTCGTTCTGCCTGAGATATACGATCGGACCTCGTTTTTCTATTGCCGTTGACAGCGGTATACTATAGTGGATTGGGATTTATATATTTTCTAATAGGGAGGCTGCTGTCAATTATGGAATATGTGAAGCTTGGTTCTACCGGACTTGAGGTCTCAAGAATTTGTCTGGGATGTATGAGTTACGGAATTCCGGAACGGGGAAATCATTCCTGGACGCTAAATGAGGAGATGAGCAGACCCTTTATTCAAAAGGCGCTGGATCTAGGGATTAACTTCTTTGACACAGCCAATGTGTATTCCGATGGAACCAGTGAGGAGATTGTCGGCAGAGCGCTAAAAGATTTCGCTGCACGTGACGAGATTGTACTTGCAACCAAGGTACATGGAACCATGCGTCCGGGACCTAACGGCGGGGGACTATCCCGTAAAGCAATTATGAGTGAAATTGACCATAGCCTGAAGCGGCTGGGAACGGATTATGTAGATCTGTACCAAATCCACCGCTGGGACCCGGCCACGCCGATCGAGGAAACCATGGAGGCCCTGCATGATGTGGTTAAGGCGGGTAAGGCCCGTTATATCGGAGCTTCCTCTATGTATTCCTGGCAATTCCTGAAGGCGCTACATGTCGCTGAACGCCATGGTTGGACCCGGTTCGTATCCATGCAGAATTATGTGAATTTGCTCTACCGTGAAGAGGAACGGGAGATGCTGCCGCTTTGTGAAGCGGAAGGTATCGGTGTAATTCCCTGGAGTCCGCTTGCCAGAGGACGTCTCACCCGTGAATGGGAAGAGACCAGCACCCGGTCAGCATCCGATGAATTCGGTAAGTACTTGTACTCCAGAACCGAAGAAGCGGATCGTACTGTCGCGCTAAAAGTCAAGGAAATCGCAGAAGAACGCGGAATTCCGCGGGCCCAGGTAGCACTCGCGTGGGTATTGCAGAAGAAGCCGGTGACGGCACCGATTGTAGGAGCCACGAAGATGGAGCATTTAGAGGATGCTGCAGCAGCGGTCTCGATCCGGCTGACACCGGCTGAGGTGAAGCGGTTGGAAGAACCGTACATTCCGCATCCGGTAGTAGGGTTCAGCTGAATACGGTAATACCTAAAAAGACAACAGAGCAGCGATTCTCCGGACATTTGGAGAATTGCTGCTCTGTTTTTTAATATACTGTACGAATCCGAGGATGACCTGCAGACACCAAATGACTGATGAGACAGCACGGATATTTTATACAACCATAAGAAGCATGCAAGTATAGTATTGCAAATAAATGGAATACTAAATTGAATTCTCAGGGGAAGCTCAAGGAGGTAGTACAGGTGGCAGAGAAAAGTATGCTGGAGGCTATTAAAGAGCAGCTTACGGACTGCAGTGATGCAGTATATCAATCCATTAATATATACGGACATGCCTGTATGCTGATCTATATTCCTTCTATTGTAGATACGCTCAGCCTGCAGGAATTTGTCTCCACACCACTTAAGGCGGAGGCGAATGCCGAGCCGGATTGGGCACGATTTTTGGAACGGCTGGATCACGGTTCTGCTTTTGCCATTCCTTATATCAAAGCTTATAAGTTGGACCGTGCGGTAGAGCTCATTGTTAGCGGTAATGCAGTGCTCTCGATTGAGGGTCTTCCTTATGTTTATTATTTTGAGATTACGCATTATCAGAAAAGAGCGGTCTCCGAATCGCAGAATGAGCTGGTGGTTATTGGGCCTCAGGAGGCCTTTATCGAGGATGTACAGACGAACCTGTCTTTACTGCGGCATAAGATCAAACATGCAGATTTGAAGACCCTGCATTTCTCCATCGGCAGGTATACGAAAACAGATGTGTATCTGGTCTATATTGAAGGGCTGTGCAAGCCGGAAATTGTGGAAGAGTTCACGAAAAAGCTGAGGGACATCACAGTGGACGGTGCACTTGGTATAAGCAATGTAGCGGAGCAAATAGGGAAGGGCCAGTATTCACCCTTTCCTTTATTTCAGTATACGGAGCGTCCGGACTCGGTTGCGGCTTCGCTAATGGAAGGACGGGTGGGGTTGCTGCAGGACGGGACACCTTCAGCTTTGCTGACACCGATAACCTTTTTTTCTTTGCTGCAATCCTCAGAAGACTATTATCAGAACTTCTATGCAGGAAGCTGGATTCGATTGGTCCGATTCTTTTTCTCCATGATATCTATCCTGTTGCCGTCCTTATATGTGGCTATCACAACTTTTCACAGTCAGATCATCCCCTCAGATCTGCTGATTACCATTGCTGCTGCGAGGGAGAATATTCCGTTCTCCGCCTTGACGGAAGCCTTGATTATGGAGCTTACGTTCGAAGCGCTTAGAGAGGCCGGCACCCGGATCCCCAAACCCGTAGGACAAACCGTATCCATTATTGGCGGGATTGTAATCGGACAGGCTGCTGTCCAGGCTGGGATTGTATCGGCTCCCATGGTTATCGTAGTTTCTATTACAGGCATCGCATCATATATTATTCCCCATCTTGAACTGGGTTTAACATTTCGTCTGCTCCGCTTTGTGCTGCTGGTTCTCGGCGGAACGATGGGGCTGCTTGGCGTATTTGTCGCAGCATTTGTAATTTACGCCCATCTGGCGAATCTTAGATCTTTCGGCACTCCTTACCTGCAGCCGATTGCCCCGCTTGTCTTCCAGGATTGGAAGGACACTTTACTTCGTGTACCTTCTCCTTTTATGACGAAAAGAAGCACTTCGTTCACCAACACTAAAAATGAAAAGAGGCAGAAATGAAAATGAAGCTCTTCAAGCTGGTTCTGAGCGTTGTACTGCTCCTGAATCTGACTAGCTGCGGATCCAAAATTGAACTGGATGAACTCATCTTTATATTTGGTCTCTATATAGATGCGGGAAAAGAGCCAGGAACGGTTGAAGTGTCGATCAGCTCGCCCCTGCCCAACCGTCTGCTCTCCAGCACACAATCGGGGGGTGGAGACGGAAAATCCTATTCTATGGTATCTAAGACAGCCGCAAATATTACGGATGCGGTTATATTAATTCAAAAAGACTTGTCCCGCAGGCTGGAAATCTCTCATATCAAGGTGGTTGTACTGGGGAAGGAATACGCCAGTCAGGGAATAGAGGAGGCTCTGCAATGGTTCAAGCGTCAGCCTGAAATTCCGCTTGGAACCTATATGATGACGGCTCCAGGCAAAGCGAAGGAAGTAGCTCAGCTATCGACTATATTTGAGCAGTTGCCCGACCAGGTGCTGATGAATTTTTCAGAAGAGAATCTTCTGTATGCAACTACAATTAGAGACTGCTTGCTGGCGGAGTCCTCGAATATGGGATATGCCATGAATTATCTCTCATTTGGCCAGAAGAGTGGTCAATCGGACCAGGGCAAATCTATACATTGGGCAGGCATTCAGGGAGTTGCGCTGTTTCAGGATGGCAAGATGCAAACTACTTTGCAATTAAAGGAGAGCAGGGCACTTGCCTGGGCAGCGGGAAACTTGGCTGGACAAGTAGCACTGCCCGAGTATACGGTTACCTGGGATGGAGACGATCCGGGTCAAGCAACCGCACTGTTCTTAAGCAACAAATCATCAATAAGCACCAAGTTAATGGATGGAGAACCGGTTTTCTACGTCAAGCTGAAGGGGAAAGTAAGCATCACTAACTTCAAAGACTCACAGGGGCGGAAGGCGATCGAACTTAGCTTCGTTATGCTGGAGAAGATTCAGGATATGGTAATGAAAGAGGCTTCCGATTCTATCCGTGCCACGCAGGAGGCGGGAACGGATGTATTGCAATTGGGCATGCAGCTGGAATGGAATTATCCGGGCCTATGGAAAAAGCTCAGGGAACGCTGGAAAGATTATTATGCGCATGAGGCGCAAATTAAGGTACAAGTAGCCTTTCAGATTCAGGACGTTGGTTCAGGAAAATAAAGGATAGTGAAAGGAGATTTTTATGCACACATCGAAATGGCAGTTGTTCAGATTCAGCCTGATCTATCTCAGTTCCCAGACCACTATTTTCCTGATTCCTGTACTCGTGGAAACTTCCGGCTATCAAGGGTGGATTGCGCTAATCGGCGGCGGATTTCTGAGCCTGATCGTTCTGTTCTTTACCATACGGGTAGGCTGCATGAGAACGGACCAGGGATGGATTGACTTTGGCAATGAGATTATAGGGAAATGGGTACACAAGCTGATGGTTCTGATTCTGTTATGCTGGTGCATTTATTATACTGCTTTTGATATGGAGAACTTCGTCCTGTTTTTCGGCTCCAATTATATGAGGGGAACCTCGCCAATTTTCATAATAACCGTCATAGGCCTGGTAATCATGTACTGTGGGACTCTAGGATTGTCTACAATTATATATATGGCGGATGGTATTTTTCTGATTTTTTTTGCTGGTACTCTTTTATCCATCTATTTATTTATTCCATATGCGGATTTATCGATGTTTCCGGCCTTCCTGCATTATCATGATCCCGGCCTTGCCATCAAAGATTCTATTTCAATAATGTCATGGTTAGCGGAATGGGTCGTATTTCTCTTCGTGGCACCGGAGCTAAAAATCGGGATCAAGATGCTAAAGAACCTGGCTGTAACCGGGATATGCCTCCTATTCATCGTATTATCAGCATGGGTGCTGACCATGCTGAATTTTGGCCCGCACTTGGGCAAAGATCTGCAATATCCTTTTCTGGATATGATCCGCAGTTCCTCGCATCACAATATTCTCGGGAATATGGACCCTATCCTCATTGGGATCTGGTCGGCTTCTATGTTCATTCACGGATCATTTTTGATGTATGTGTCTGCCAAATGCGCCATGTATCTGACCCATCAAAAAGGGCGGAAGTATATGATTCCTCTGATAACGGTTTGTTCCATGATCATAACTTATTTGTATTCTATTAATAATACTATAAATTACTATAGAAATTTCAACGCCAATCTGACCATCTACCTGTGGTTGTTCGTCGAGTGCATCCCAGTCTATTACTTCATCGTCGCATTCATCCGTTCCAAGATCAGTCGGGCTGTCAAATGACGGAAGCGACTTATCTATTATAAATTGGATGCGCTTTCTGGTATGATTAAGCTTTAACACATACCTAAATATGGAACGGATGGTGTTATTCTTCATGATGCTTCAGGAAGCGAACGCACGGATACAAGCAATAAGGGTCAATCTGGCTAAAGTTATTGTCGGTAAAGATGAAGGGGTAGATCTGCTCTTGACCGCCCTGCTGGCGAACGGACATGTACTACTGGAGGATGTGCCGGGTACGGGTAAAACATTACTCGCCAAAACATTGGCACGCTCGCTGGATTGCTCCTTCAAGCGCATCCAGTTCACTCCAGACCTGTTGCCTTCGGATCTTAGCGGAATCAATTACTATAATCAGAAAACAGGCGAGTTTCAGTTCCGTCCTGGTCCCGTCTTCGCCAGCATTCTCTTGGCGGATGAGATTAACCGTGCAACTCCCCGGACCCAATCAAGCCTGCTGGAATGCATGGAGGAACGGCAGATTACCATTGATGGTCTGACTCATGAGCTGGAAGCGCCTTTTCTTGTCATTGCTACACAGAATCCAGTGGACAGCCAGGGAACCTTCCCGCTGCCGGAAGCACAACTGGACCGGTTCCTGATGAGGATCACCACAGGTTATCCAACCTATGAAGAGGGAGTTCATATTCTTCAAAGATTCCGCGGGAATCATCCTTTGCAGGATACAGTAGCTGTAGCTACCGGACGTGATATTCAAGAACTGCAGAGACTTGCCGCAGGTGTTACTGTCAGTGATGACCTTCTGGGTTATATGATTAGCATTGTTGAAGCGACTCGCAAAGCTCCTGCAGTCAGACTAGGTGCAAGCCCCCGTGCGGGCTTCGCGTTGCTTCGTGCTGCCCAGGGGTACGCACTCCTCCGGGAAAGGGATTATGTACTGCCCGATGACATCAAGGCAGTAGCGATACCTGTGCTTGCCCACCGTCTGCTGATGCAGCGCGGCCCCGGTTCCCGTGAAGGACAGGCGGCAGAGCTTGTGCAGCAAGTACTACGTGAGGTTGAGGTTCCCGCTGAGCCTCTAACGGCCGCCAGAGGTGGAAGGGTGGACTAAATCATGACACTGCCCTGGTTTATCATCAGCACGCTACTGCTGATGCTGTTCATCTCCACGGTTTATCAGCGAAATGCTCTGAAGAAGGTGAATTATATCCGTTATTTCTCTTCTGATGCGGTGTTTGAGGGAGAAACAGTGGAGATGGTGGAAGAGATCAGCAATGGCAAGTTGTTGCCGCTGCCCTGGCTTCGTCTGGAGTCCAGCATCGCCCGGGGGCTCGAATTCGGAAGTCAGGAGAATCTGGGCATCAGCAGTGGTGAAATCTATCAGAACCATTTGAGCCTATTCTACCTACGGGCTTTCCGCCATATCAAACGTACACACAAGGTCCGCTGTCTACAGCGCGGGCTGTTCCGTCTGGATACGGCTACCATGACCACTGGGGATTTGTTCGGACTTAGCCGCAGCACCCAAACCTTCCCCTTACAGCTTGAACTTATGGTTTTTCCTATGTTGGTGGACTTGTACGAGCTGCCTCTTCCTGTACACAGCTGGCTGGGTGAGCTCCCTGTCAAGCGTTGGATTGTTCAGGACCCCTTTCTTACAGCAGGGACACGTGAATACAATCCTGGCGATTCGCTGGGGTCATTGAACTGGAAAGCCACAGCCCGTACCGGCCGGATGCAGGTTCACCAAAAGGAGTATACTGCTGATTCCAGGCTTGTGATCTGCCTGAACATGGAGATCAGTGATTCCATGTGGAGAACCGTCACAGATGTGGAGCGGATTGAGCTCGGCATTCGTTATGTCGCTACAGTAGCAGATTATGCCATTGGACATGGTATCGAAACCGGCTTCCTCAGCAACGGAAGGCTGGATGGAGGCGGTGCGAATGATCCGGTAGATGCTGAACCTATGGGACGGCTGGATGACATTCTAGGATTACTGGCAAGGCTGCAGCTGGATCGGACAATGCCAATGAGCAGATTGCTGGAGCAGGAAGCGGAGAAAGGAAACACCGACTCAGATTACCTCATTATTTCCTGTCACCTCGGTCCTGAACTTCAGCAGGCAGTCGAACAGCTAAGACTATCCGGGAATGGTGTAGAGTGGCTGCAAATTCCTGTGGAAGGGAGGGAGATTGTATGAGGCTGCAAGCTCCAAAACACTTGAAATATACATTGCAGCTCTACCTGACATGTATTGTAGAATGGCTGCTGTTCCTCCCTGTATGGATCGTGTTACAGAAGTATTTGCAGTCCGGTTCTGCGTTGCTGCCATGGATCTATACCCTGCCGCTCATATCCATGGCGGGAGGGACGCTTCATCAGTTCTGCGACCGGAAGTGGAAGCAGCTCTTGGCAGCACTTCTGCTTGGTGTGCTGGCAGGAATCTTATCAGGATCATTTTCATTAGAAGAAATCCCATTATATGCAGGTGCTATGATATCAGCCTATCTTGGCATAACTGCCGGGAGCCGTAGCAGCAGGATTAGCATATATATAGCTGGGCTTGCAGTATATTTTGTAGCTGTAATTGCTTTCGATCGTATTCCACTGCTTCAGCCAAGTGTTACAGAATTGACCTGGAGCGGCAGTCTCTGTCTAATTCTGGCCCTCTTGGATTCTAACACTAGTCACTTGCATTACAGCTCATTCACAGGAGCCGGTTCTCCGCTTCCGGGAGGGATTCGCCGGCATAACCGCTTGTTTGTTCTTTTGTTCATTGCAGTGGCGGCGCTACTTGCAGCGGGGGCAGGCAGAGTATTGGGACTATTAATTTGGCGTGCCGTGAAGGTCTTCTTCGGCTGGGTGAGCCGGCTGTTCTCCGCCTCCGATGAGCCGGCGCCGGAGCTGGATGCTCCGCCACCTGTAATGCCTGATATGCCCCCAGGCGATACTCATGAGCCTGGACTGCTGGCGATGATTCTGAATGTTGCTTTTTATGCCATTGGAGCAGCGGTGTTGATCATAATATTGTTTTTTGGCCTACGATGGTTATACCGTAATTCAAGTGGAGTGTGGCGAAGACTCATCGACTCTGTGTTAGCCTTACTCCGCAGAGAATCACCATCGAACAATACCGCATATCAAGACGAAGAAAAAAGTATTTTCACCTGGGAGAAGACGGTTCAAGGCGTGAGAGAGTACTGGCGGAACCGTACAACTTCTGCATCCAGGCGGGATCGCTGGGAAGGTTTGAACGGAGGGCGTGAGCAGACCCGCTGGCTATACCGCCACTGGCTGAAGAACAAACGTGCTAAAGGATATTTGCAGAGAAGCTATCTTACCCCTCAGGAGACTCTGAAAGATGTTGAAAAGTGGAGTGAGAGCCAGAAAAGCCAGCATAGACATCCAACAATTACTGCTGACGCCACTTCCGATCAGCTTCTCCAGTTCTATAATCAGGCCAGATATGGGGAGAATGAGCCTTCGGAAGCAGAAGTACTAAAGCTGAAGGAAAAGCTGAAGTTATAGCCGTGTCAGAAACAGCAAAGGGAGGAAGAGAGAGAATCCATGGTTACCTATTTACGTGGAGAACTGGCAAAGGCAGCGAAGGTCAATATTGAAACGCTCCGGTACTATGAGAAGCATGGCTTGCTTCCCCAGCCGCAGCGGACGGCCTCGGGTTATCGCAAGTATACAGAGGAGGCACTCACCCGGATCATTTTTATACAGAATGCCAAGAATTGCGGATTCACGCTGCGTGAAATCAAAAAAGCGCTGGCTAAGTCGGAGGAAGGAAGTATAGGCATTACAGATTTCATTATGGCCATTGAGCGGAAGATGATTGCTGTGGATCTGGAAATTGCCAAACGTGAGGGTACCAGACTGCTTCTGCAGAATCTGAAATTAAACCTTGAATCTGCGGAACAGCATCCCGGTGTGAAGGAAACCCTGCAAATTCTTAGAATGGATACATAAAAATTCGGGAGGCGTTCATAGGTGTTGCGATTCTGATCCTGCTTGACTCTGTACCCTGATACAGGGTTTACAATACAGGTATCAGGCCAATGCCGGGAGGAATGAAGGATGCAGAGCTCCAAGGAAATGCTTCAAGCCATAAAGCAATATTTGAAACAAAATAATCGAACAGCTGGAAAAACAGCAGTTCAAATCCGTCAGGAAATGGCCGAATCCGCCACACGGTTGCCACCGCTTCATGGAGTATCCTTCGAAAGAGTTGATTCGGATGGTGTTGCAGGAGAATGGCTTAATGTTATGGAAGACTATGCCGCAGAGGACAGGAAAAAGGCCATACTCTACGTTCATGGAGGAGGATTCATCTCCGGCAATTGTGAGATCTATCGTGATCTGGCTGCAAGAATCGCTTCCGCCAGCGGTGTGAAGGTGTTTACGTTAGAATATCGTCTTGCACCCGAGCATGTATATCCTGCAGCCAATGAAGATTGTCTAACTGCTTACTTCTGGCTGCTGCGGCAGGGTCTCCTGCCGGAAGACATCATTCTGGGCGGGGATTCTGTAGGTGCCACTCTCGTACTCATGACCCTGATCACGCTACGTGATACAGGTGAGGGATTGCCTGCCGCCGCATTTCTTCTCTCCCCACACGGCGATCTTGTCCATCTGGACGGGGAATCCTATGACAGCAGAGCAGAACTGGATCCTACGGGAAGCAGGGAGAGCAATCAGAGAATCTTGTTGGATTATCTTGGAGCATATGAGGGGAATATGCCTGATCTGCTCTCGCCACTAAGGCTTCAACTGGGTGGGCTGCCACCATTGTTGATACAGGTCGGGGATCAGGAAGTGCTGCTGAGTGATGCCGAACGGCTCGCAGAGCGTGTAAGTTCAGCCGGAGGTGAGGTGCAACTGGAAATATGGGAGAACCTGTGGAGCGTGTTCCAGATGATGTCCGCTCTACTTCCGGAAGGGCAGGAAGCGATCGGGAATATTGGAGATTTTGTCAAAAGGTTCTGGGATAAATAGAGGATCGAACGGATACAGGAGGAAATAATATGCCTTACACAATGGAAGTTAATGTAGCCAAGAATCAAGTGGTTGTAAAAGCATTTGGTCTTACGGAAACGGATGTCCCAGCTTATATATCTGATTTTAAAGCAGCCATGAAGCAACTGAAACCGGGCTTCACTGGAGTCACTGATGTAACGGAGTCCCAATCCATTCTCACCCCTGAGGTTGCTTCCATGCTTGCGCCAACAGGTGAGATAGCCGTCGCTCATGGAGTGGGTGGATGGGTATATGTTGCGAACTCCAAGGTGTGGAAGATGCAGATGAACAGATTATTCGGAAAGTTTGCTGTCCATTATCCGACTTTTGAAGAAGCAGATGCTTATCTGAATAGTCTGGTGAAGTAATTACTAACTTATGATTTATGAGGGACGGTTCTTCGGAACGGTCTCTTTTCTGTTTTATGAGAATAACGATCATAGGATGATAAGTGAAATAAGAAGATATCCAGTTACAGAGAGAACTCTAATTACTAAAAAGACTCCTCCTCCGCAGATAACTGCGGTATGGAGGAGTCATTAACCAACTTTAGTAGAGCACCAGTACTCCGAAGCCTTCAAGGCTGTATGAGCCGTTGATGACATCACCAGTCAACAGATCCGTTCTCTGTTCTTTGAGCTGAATCGTTGCAGGTTCTTCACTGAAGTTCAGCAGAAACGCATAACTGTTATTTTCACTTTTGCGGATTTGCAGCTCTACTTCCGAAGGAAGCTCCAGCCATTCCGCTACAGGGGAGTGAAGCGAAAGTCTGTCTATGATCTGGAGGGCTGCTTCCGCGTTAAAAACAGCGCCGTAATACCACACCTCTCCTTTGCCGCGTTTGTTTCTGGTGACTGCCGGTTTGCCGGCATAATAATCGGTTGCATAGGTGCCGACCACCTCGACTGTGTCCTCTTCGACATGAAGAATATCGTTGAATGCATCTGCCCCGGTAAGTACCCCGGAATCGTTACCCCAGCGGATGGAGGTAGGAAGACGGGTGCCTTTGACCATGGTGAATTCTTCAACGCTGATGCCGCAGAGGTCCTTCGCAGCACCTGGAAAAGGCCGCATATAACATTGTCCGCGGGTATCCTTGTAGCCGGTCCGGCAGCCAAAAATCAGCGTTCCGCCTTGCTGCACATATTGATCCAGCATTTCTGCTGTCTCATCGCTCATAATGGCCGGATGCGGATAGACCAGAACCTGATATGGAATCAGGTCGTCAATGGTGGTTTTGCTGCGCATGTAGATGATATCGTTCGGGATTTGTCGCTTCTGCAGTGCTTTGAACCATTCCTTGTTGCTCTGCCACGTAAAAGGTCCATGCCAAACATCGTATTCTCCATCCCATTCATTGTCGTAGTCACGCAGAATGGCGATATCCGCTTTAGAGCGGGTACCCACAATATGTTTACCAGCTGCAGCCAGCTCCCGGCCAATCTGTTCTGCCTCCCTGACCCTGCGGTTTGGCTGGTTATGATAGTCATTGATGCCGTGCCAATAAATTTCATTGCCCACCGTGGCTGTCCGCCAACGGAAGTAGAGCAGCTTGTCTGCTCCATGGGCAATGGACTGATACGTCCAGAGCCTCATTTGACCAGGTTTGGGTGATGGCATATCCATCCGGTTAACCCAGCCGCCAGGGCCGGATTGCTGCTCCATGATGCAAAAGTTGGGGCTGATCGAGCGGACCGCAGTCAATGATTGGCTCCAGCTCCGGTCCAGCAGCGGTTCTGCTTCGGCTGGATCCGTACTGATACTTGCGAACTGCGGGTAGGAATCATAGCTGAAGAAATCAAGAAGCTGATCATTCAGCTCATGGCTGTCCAAATGTCCGAACAGTCCATTGGTGGTTACCCATTGGGAAGGGGCCAATTCCCGGATGATATCGGCCTGTATTCTGGCAAAGGCAATGGTGTTATCTGAAATGAACCGCTTCTCATCCAGCGCCTGATGCGGATTAGGCTGCATGGTTGAAGGGGTTGGGCGCGGCAGGAAAACCTGTGACCAGCTGTTATAGGTTTGATTCCAGAAAACAGTTCCCCAAGCCTCATTCAGCTTCTCCAGCGTTACATATTTGGCCTGTACCCATTCCCTGAAAGCCTGGTGATCGCTCTCCGAATAGAATACATTAATTTCACAATTCAGTTCATTGTCAATTTGCCAGCCAACCACACCCGGATGACTGCTATAATGCTGGGCGAGCTGTCTGGTGATTCTGGCGCAGAGCTCCCGGTATTTGGGACTGCTGTAATTGTAATGACGGCGCATGCCGTGGTGCAGCGTCACTCCGTCATAAGTAACATTCAGCACCTCAGGGTAACGTTCGGTAAGCCAGGCGGGGGGTGTAGCCGTTGGTGTACCCAGAATTACCTTAAGGCCATAGCTATGAGCTAGATCGATTGCTCTGTCGAACAGATCGAATTGGAAGACACCTTCTTCAGGTTCAAAAAGGTTCCAGGCGAATTCAGCCATCCGGACAATTGTGAATCCGGTTTCAACCATACGGCGGTAATCATCTGCCCAGAGTTCCTCCGGCCAGTGTTCAGGATAGTAGCATACGCCAAGCTCAAACTGATCATTTGTTAAGGGCTTTCTCATCATAACCTCCAAAGGATAGAGAATACTTCATTTTTTTGTGTCCCAGACTCACTGATATTATGAAAAATATGCTTTATTTCATTTACATATCTATTGTATTATCAAGTGAAATGAACATTATATAACAAAATATTGCTTTTATATGACGATATTGCGAGATTACACAAGTGCACTGAGGGGAGCTACTGAACGAATGAGAAATCAATGTTATCTGCCAACACCGGCTTACACCAAATATGTATGTTATCCAGAGTTTCTGGGTCACTACACCGAATTTCCCCAGCATACGGAAAGAAGAGCGGAAGGATTCCTGGACAGCTATAATCTCCATTTGATTTTTGCCGGGGAAGGTTATGTATTTCATGAGGGGGAACGGATTCCGATGGAGAGAGGCAAAGGTTTTCTTTTCCCCAGAGGCGCTTATCAACAGTACGGTTCTGCTCTGAGCCAGCCCTGGGATGTACGTTGGGTGCACTTTGGAACCGGTATGCCGCTGCCATTACTGGAGGAGGCCGATCAGTCGAGGGGTTACTTCTTCACCTTTGATCCGGAAGCGGGGCTGGAAAGTTTATTTGAGGAGATGTACCGGCTTGGCACTTCCTACGAGACCCGTTACGAACCGAAGCTGTCGGCGCTGTTATATGAAATCTTGATTACACTATTGCAAAACTCCGAACCGCAGAATGGCGCAGTTTCTTTGGAGGTTAGGCATTCCATCCGCAACACAGCGAATCTCATTCACAGGGAGTGTGCGGGGACCTGGACACTGGAGACCATGGCCCGGTTGTCGGGTTACAGCAGCTATCATTTTCTGCGTCTGTTCCGTACAGTCATGGGTAAGACCCCGAACCGCTATTTGACAGAATGCCGTTTAGCCAGAGCAAAACTGCTGCTTGTATCTACTGAGTTCTCCGTTTCAGAAATCGCGCGGCAGGCTGGCTTTGCCCAATCGAGCTATTTCATTAAAGTATTCAGACAGTTTGAGGGAATGCCCCCCAACCAATATAGGCTTGCATTTGGATCAACTTCGACTTAACATACGATTTCTATTTTCATGTGAAAGTTACAGATTGAAATCTATGGTTACAAATTGGATACATTTACCTGATTCTCAACCACTATAATTATTCCTAGCAAATGTACATGGGAGGAAATCAATGAGAAAGCTTAGAACTACATATATCGCGTTACTGTTAAGCACATTCGCTATTGGACAACTGTCTGCTAATCCTGCATCAGCCGCCTCTGCGCCGGTAAATAACGGCGGTTTTCAGGGATCTGCAGTATCTACAATAAGCGCCGTCCCCAAGAATCTGGGCTCCATCCAGCTGGAGGCGAATGTCAAAGCTACGTTAGAAGATGTGACTCTCTGGTCTCAGGCGGGAGGGAATATTCTAACGTATACGCTGAATTACTCAAACGCAGGGGGCAGTAATGCAAGTCTGAGTCACTATTTTTCGAGAGTAGTTACTTCTGGAGGCTCTGTCATTCCGGGCAATCCAGTGACCGCCGATTCGGCTAAGAACAAAGTCGTATCCAGACAAACCGAACGGGTAACCTACTATGTTAACATTGGCAAAATAAATTCACTTAACGGACTTAAAGTTACAATGTATGTGTGGGACCCCAAAAGCAAAGGTTACCTGAGACATGCGGGAGCCCTAAGTATTCCAGCTAATTACTCATCGAGTGCAGCCATCGGCCAAAAACAGCAGCTCACCATTAACAACATTCCAGTCACTGCTGCTTCGGAATCCCTACAGCTCTATAAATATGGAGGCAAGGTATTCGCAAAGGTTGGGGTTAACTTCAGCAATGTGGGGAATAAGGTACTCTCGGACCCAGGTTATTCCGCATACCTAATGTCTGCTGGAGGAACAGCCTTCGAGCTGGCACTCGACAATTCGCAGGCAGGTTATAAGATTCAGCCCCAGGAAAAGAAGACCATTTATTACCTAACCGAGATTCCGCCGTACCTAAAGACCGACAACATGAAGATACAATATGTTCAGAGGGATGAGACGCTTAAGCTTGATCTCGCTAAATTTTCGTCCAAGCTTCCTGCGGCTGCAACCCCTGACCTGAACGTAGGCAAAGGGGCTATCAAAAAGGTCGGCATCAACAGCAATACTATCGAATTTCAGTTAACTGCAGCAAATGTCTATGCTGAAGATGCTACAGGGATATGGACGTTCCAGTTCCGGATTAAAAATGCCGGCAAACAAGCGGTGGTTCTACCTTCTTATGACCTCTCGGTTCGATCCGCAAAAGGGACAACCTTCCCTATCAGCTCTAGCGGTGTGAGCGGGGTCAAGCTGAAGCCCATGGAGGAAAAGGTAGTACAACTTACAGCCCAGATTCCACTTGAAGTGGAACAGAACACACTGAAACTGCAAATGATTGAAGCAGTCAGCAGCAGCGATGCGGCCAGTTCTGGAGCTCAAGTCAATCAAGGGACTTCGGGGGGCTCAGGTGCGAATTCTGGCCCTACAGTATCGCCAGGCGCGACGGCTAAGCTGTCCATTCCTGTCGCTTATTTTGCCATTCCGTACACACTACGTACGGATGCTCAAAAAAATATGAATTACACCATCACCAATCCATCAGGTACATTCGGCTATAGCTTGCTGTCCCTGCAGCGTTATCCATGGAAAGATGACGACATTCTGATCGCCAAGTTGAACATTACCAATACGCAGTCAGTAAATCTAACACTGCCAGAACTAAAAGGTGCTCTCAAATTGGATAATAACGACTTGACGGCATCAACGGAATTATTCATAGAGAAAGAAGGTTCCTCTATTGCTCCAGGGCAGAGTGTGGTGGTTAATGTATTTAGCAAAATCCCTTATACTACGGAGTTCCAGTCAACGAGAGTCAATCTGTATTCCGTCGTGAAAGAAGAGACTGTGCCCTTTCTGTCGTTGAACACGAGCAGTGTAACAGATGCCGTATACAAGGTTGACAGAGGTGGCAGCTATACCATTGCCGGAAAAGGTAAAAATGCCAAAGTACAGGAGAGCAAAACGGTCATCTACCAAGGTGTTAACTCTAACATTGTCTACACTGAACTGTTCATGAGCAGCGAAGAAAAGAGACAAAGTAAAATGGCCCGCCTTCAGGCTTATTTTAAATCCGAAGACGGTCAACTATATGAGGCCACACCAATCCAGCCTGACACGGCGGCAACACCTGGCGGCAAGCAACTGGTAACATTCTGGGCAAAGCTCCCAAAAGCAGTAGATGCCTCGGATGTAACCCTATATATTGGACCCGGCATCACCGGGAACAAGTTGACTGAGCCTGGACAGGAATCAACAGGTTTCATTAATGTCTCTGCCTTGGAACTGAGTCCGCAGTACATAACACCGGTTAACAATTTATCCAAGGTTACCTTATATCCTTATACATTGTCCGTTCTTAATTCAGAAGGCAGCAATGTACGCGGCAGCGACACGATTAATATCAACATGAATTACAGCCTGCTGCGTGATATCAGCTATGATGTAGGAGCATTCAATCACAAGCTTGTACTTAAAATGACGGATCCATACGGACAGACGCAAGAGAAAAGCATTACGATTGGAACGGATTTGATGGAAGGGGAAAATAACAAGTTTTCTTTGACCTTCAGCAGTGAAATGTACAAAAAACTGACTGGCGGAACATACTCCATCAAACTGTATGATGAATTCCAAGGTGAGCGGATCGAGCTGGCCAACCAGGCCTACGTTCTGAAGATGGAAAGACCAGCAACCACCGAGTTAAAGACAAGCACTGATATCAAAGAATAAAAAGGAGCAGCTTATGTTGCGAGTGGAGAATGTATCACATACGTTTAAAAGCGGCAGTGAAGTAACACCTGTGCTCCATAACATCAATTTCGAGGTGAAACCTGGTGATATGGTTGCCCTGCTAGGCAGCTCAGGTTCCGGTAAATCTACAATGCTGAATTTAATGGCGGGTCTGATGAAGCCGACAGAAGGACATATTTACATTGCCGACAAGGATATCGTGAAGATGGGGGAGAACAAGCTGGCAGTATTCCGGCGCAAAAATATCGGGTTTATTTTTCAGGCATATGAGTTGATCACCAGCCTGACGGTACGGGAAAATGTGGAGCTTCCTCTTGTCTTCCAATCGGTCTCTCCGTCGGTCCGCAGAAAAAAATCACTTGCTTTGTTAGAAGCAGTGGGTATCCCTGATAAATCCGAGTTATTTCCCACCCAGCTCTCCGGAGGCCAGCAGCAGCGGGTCAGTATTGCCCGTTCGCTGATTACGGAACCGTCTATTATTTTTGCGGATGAGCCTACTGGTAATCTGGATACCAAAACAGAAGAAGAGATCATAAGTATATTGTTAGATTTAAACAAAAAAATAAAAACTACGTTCATTGTAGTTACGCACGAGCCTGAGGTGGCAGCGCATATGCAGCGTATTTTTACACTTCGTGACGGACACATGATTACTGAGAGAGATGGTTCCGCTGAATCAGAACCTTTAGAGGAGGAGCCGGACCGTGCGAATTCTTGATGTAACGCGTTTGGCGTGGGGCCAGATTAAACGGAGAAAGGTAGTTACGGGGCTTTGTATGCTAGGGCTCTCTATCGGCTGTTCGGCTATTGTCGTGGCCTTGAGTCTTGGCGACTCTGTGCAAGGCTATGTTAGCCGCGAAGTAACTGCCCAATTTAGAATGGATGAGATTACCGTGACACCGAATGAAGGAGTCTCCCAAGGTGGCGGTGAAGGTGCGGTCAAAACAGGGGCGAATTCGAATGTCGGCAAGCTGACTGAACAGAAGCTGGATATTATCAGGGGACTCAGACATGTCGCGGCTGCCGCGCCGTTTCAAGATGCAGGATATTTTGAGATCATAACCGCTGACAATAAAATATCCAATTTCAATTTAGTTGTAACTGATCTTACCCTGCTGACCAAATATGACTTTTCTTTTCAAAAAGGGGTACCTAGTAAACAAGTAGGCAGCTTAGTACTTAACTATGGTGCTACTATCGGGTTAATGGACATAGAAACTCAAAAAAAGCTGTTCGAACAGATGAACACTAATGCCTACGACCCTGAAGTGATGCAGAAGTACGATGAACTATCCAGAATGCCTTCTGATTTGTACCAGCAGCAGGTTCAGTTTCGTTACAGTAATTTTGACAACAATACTCCAAAAACCTATCTCAGTTCCCAGCTTCAAGTCGTCGGCATATTGAAAAAAGCGGATGGGATGAGCGCGGATCAAGCTATGTATGATAAGAAGATTTATGTATCCCAAGAAACCTTTGACAGACTTAAGGAAGAATTCAACATGAAGACGGAAAATGCCGGATCGGGTGAAACTTACAACCAAGCACTTATTCGGGTAGATAACCAGAAGAATTTACCGCAGGTAGAGACACTGATTAAGAAACTAACTTTAAATACAAGCAACAATCTGTATCAACTGGAACAACTGAAGTCACAATTCGCTATGTTTAAAATGGTGGCTTTAGGAGTCGGCGGATTTATCCTGATTATTGCTTCCATCTCTATCATAGTAGCCATGACGATGTCTACACACCAGCGGCGGCGCCAGATTGGGATTATGAAGGTGCTGGGCTCCAACATGCGGCAAATTCGCACGATGTTCATTATGGAGTCCGCGTTGCTGGGCTTTATGGGAGGAGTACTCGGAATCGGCTTTTCATATTTGATTGTGGAAGGCATTAATAAGCTGGTCAGCAGTTCAGGAGAAATGACACTGGGTACTGGGGAAAGCCTTATCGTTTCTATTCCATTGACCACAATACCCCTTGGCATTGTTTTTGCAGTAATCACAGGAGTGTTGTCAGGGATTTATCCGGCAATCAGTGCTGCAAGAACCAATGCGCTCACTGCGATTAAACGGGACTAGCCATTTATAAGCTGAAAGGAAGTTACAGGAATGAAGAGGATCATAAAGTGGAGTATCCTAGTGGTGATACTATCTGTCGCAGGTTATTTTATCTATAACCAAATGAATAAACCCAAAGAGCAGGTTGCGCCTGAAGAACCGATGCAGGCTATTACCTTCCCGGTAACCAAAGAAACGATGACAAAATCTATACAGGTTAAAGGCACTTCAAAATACCAGCATGAAACCCTGGTCTATGCTCCATTTGCTTCCAAAGTAACAGACTGGAAAGTAGAAAACGGCGGACAAGTAAAAAAAGGCTCTGTGATGTACACGCTGGATACGGAGGCGCTCAAGAATGACATTGCCACCCAGGAAGCAACGATCCGCAAAGCTAAGCTGGAAGCCGAATTGAATGCCTTTATCAACCAGCAGAATGAGGAGACAGCCGTTGTAGGCTCTACTGAAGCTGAGCGGTTAAAGACTCTTGCGACACAAGAGACTTCAAGAATCAGCGATGATTTGAATCAGGTCAATGCGGAGATTCAAGCACGTGAAATTGCGGATAAAAAGAAGAAGATTCAAGCGGCGAGCTACCGTGCCCCAGCCTCGGGGATTTTCTTGTTCGACAATTCCAGTGAGATTCCACAAATGGTAACTGACAATCAGTACATCGGCAAAATAGTGGACCTCAGCAAATTGGAATTTATCGCTCTGGTGGGTGAACAGGATATATTCAGCATTAAGCCAGGTATGAAAGTAAAAGTCAAAATGACTGCTTCCAAGGATGTCAAGCTGTCAGGAGTAGTAACAAAGGTATCCAAATTCGCGACGACGGTATCGGCCAAGGATACAACGACCAACCAAACCCCGCAGTTCGAAGTGGTCATTTCACTTGAACCGAATGAGCTATTAATTGGCGGTCTCAGCTTAACTGGCGAGATAGAAACCTTACGCAAAGAAAATGTTACCGCGGTATCAAACATTGCTATCATCCATGAAGGAGATCTTTCTTACGTTATGGTGGACAAAGGCAACGGAAAAACAGAGCGGCAACAAATTACTACCGGACTGGAAACCACAGATATGGTAGAAGTGCTGACCGGGCTGAAACCGGGTGACACCGTAGTGCTTCAGTAAGAAAGACAATATTTCAGTCGATCCATTGCTAACAGCCACGGCATGCAAAAAGAAGTAATCTATCCACAAGAGTGGAAGGATTACTTCTTTTGTTGTTATAAAGAGATTTCTTTGCGCCATATTTTAATGTCTTTGTTAAGCTCGGTAAGCTTAGGGATAGGAATAGGCTCGTCTGTTAGCTTGTATTTCTGCTTCAGTGCAAGAATCCGATAGACGCTCTCATCAATCCTGGCTTCCGAAATCTTACCGCTCCTCACAGCATCCAGCAGGGCTTTTCGCGCAGTCTGTTCATTGCTGTATTCGTGGGCGATAAGCAGAATGTCACTGCCCGCGAGTACTGTATTCACAGCAGCCGTAGCCAGGCTGTAATTCTTCAAGATAGCACCCATAGTCAGGTCATCCGTAATGACCACGCCCTTGAAGCCCATCTGCTTCCGGAGCAATTGTCCGACGATGACTTTGGATAAGGAAGCAGGCCGGTCAGGGTCCAGCTTCGGATACAGGATGTGGGCCACCATTACCGCATCGGTCTGCTCCTTAATCGCGGCCTGGAAGGGCAGCCATTCGAGCTTTGCCAGCTGGGCTTCTGTTTTATTCACTACCGGAAGCTCCAAATGGGAATCGACCGATGTATCTCCATGTCCGGGGAAATGCTTAACGACAGGGACCACACCTTCACTCTCGATCCCCTTCATTTCAGCAATGCCAAGCTTGATAACCTTCGCGGAGGTGCTGCCGAAGGAGCGGTCTCCGATCACCGGATTGTCAGGATTACTGTTGATATCCAGTACCGGAGCAAAGTTCATATTGAACCCTGCACCCTGGACCTCTCTGGCAAGAAGCTTGCCCATAATTTCCGCTGCTTCCGCATTACCACTTGCGCCAACGGCTCCATTCGCAGGGATCTTGGCATATTCATCCGGCAAGCGGCTGACCTTGCCGCCTTCCTGATCGACACTGACAAACAGCGGTGCAGGGTTTCCAGCATTACTTCGCTTCAGCCCATTGGTGAGGCTGACCAGTCCCTTTAGGTTGTCAATATTATCCGCATACAGGATGATGCCGCCAACCTTATCTGTAGTGATCATGTTCTGCGTCTGTGCGCTCACTTCAGTACCGTCAATTCCTACGAGGAGCATTTGGCCGATTTTGTCTTCTAGCGGCATAGTAGCTATCTGCTGTTCGATGTCGTCTGCGGGCCTGATGCCTTCAGAGACAGCAGGCTCAGGTGAAGCCGAAGTCACCGGTAGAGGAGACTGATTAGCCGAGGGTGAGACGGTCTCCGTCTGCCGGGAAGGTGGATTAACAGAAGACGGGGAAGCGGTAGAAGGGACCTCCTGAGGCTCTGCTGCTAGACTAGAACCAGCTTTTCCACTGCAGCCGCTGCTGATGAGGAGGCAAGTAACGGCCATAGCGAGAGTAACCATTTTATAGCTTCGAACCGATGTCTTGCTGTGTTCATCGATAAGGGTCATTGGCAACTGCTCCTCCTTAATGTTTGCTGGATCACAAGTGCAGGTGTTAAGATGGGGTTGAGATATGCTACATAGGAATGGCTGCAAGGCACACAAATTTATATGAAGAGGTGAACTTGATCATGAAAGAAGAATTGGTAAAAGCGCTTAATGAACAGATGAATTTTGAGTTTTATTCCGCACATGTCTACCTGGCGATGGCTGCGTATTGTTCCGGTGAAAGTCTCGATGGCTTCGCTAATTTTTTCCTGATCCAGGCAGAAGAAGAACGGTTCCATGCGATGAAAATCTACAAATTCCTGAATGACCGTGATTTCCGGGCGACACTTGCTGCCCTTCCAGAGCCCAAAAATGAGTATACATCCATGCTGGATGCCTTTGAACATGCATTCGCCCATGAGCAGCAGAACACCTCAAGATTCTACCATCTTGCTGATCTTGCACTCGATGCGCGTGAACATGCCACAATCTATTTCCTGAAATGGTTCATCGATGAGCAGGTAGAAGAAGAGTCGTTGTTCAGTAATATCATCGCCAAGCTGAAGCGGATTGAAACCGACAGCAACGCCTTCTACATGCTGGATGCTGAATTCGCAGGACGCACCTTTGTAGCTCCGGCTGAATAAGAAATGCAGTTTCTACTGAATCCCGGCAGGCAGCTGTATACCCGTCATGGTACCTCCGCTCCGGACAATAAGAATATTCCCTGTTTTTAGCGAAGGCTGGAATTCACGGGAAGAAGTTCTGACGGTGAACAGAGGCTTTTGGCTGATGATGTCAAAGGCATGAAATAATCCGTCAGATTGTCCATTGTACATGGTCTGGCCGAAGATATCCATTTGTACGGAAGGATTCTCGCCTTGCTTCATGTTGATCACCTGTCCATTTGCAAGCTTCATGGCAATCAGGGTCTGATCGCTATAATTGTAATACATTAGCCGGTCCTGAATTACCTTGTAGAGAGGAAATATACTGCCGGATAAGGGTTGATCCCATTGCTTAAGGGGTTTCCCATTCTCAGTATAATTCCAGAAGTTATACCGGGCGACCTTCCGGCCCTGCATAACATACAGGTTGTCGCCATCCAGAAATGCTGTACCATACGCCCCTCCAGACCGGAATCCCCCGTCTGGAGGGGTGTTATTGTCTGTCCAGCGGTAATTACGTTCACCTTTGAGCTGCCCGCTCTTCAGGTTGAAAATAGACACCAGAACCTTACGGTTCACAGGATCTTCATCCAGCATCTCCAGTGACTTGACAGAATACAATAATCCATCGCGAATAGCCAGCGGCATGCTCTGCCGGTACTGCTCCCATAGTTTCTTACCCGTCTGGGAGTCATAAGCTATGATCGACGGAAAGGTTAAGACTCCAGCGCTGGTATAAAGACGGATCAGTACCCCGTCCTCTTCAATAAGGTCTGTATATCCCTCATAACTGCTGTTCTCCGCAATTTTCCATTTAAGCCTGCCGGTGGAAGCCTCCACCGCAGCTAGCTGTCGCCCTTCAGTCACATAAATAGTGGCTCCCAGTTGTTGAATACTGGATACATTAGGCAAAGATAAAGAAGTCGTCCAGACTTTTCGCCCTGACTCTGTTACAGCATACAGCGAACCGGCTTGTGTCAGTCCATATATCGTTCCTTTACTATACGTGAACATCGGTGCAAGGGCGCTCCCGTATTCCCAAAGTTTTTTGCCTGTAGCTGCATTCAGCGCAAATAACTTTTTATTCTGCTGAAGCGCAAAAACCTTGCCGTTTTCTGCGACAGCAGTAACGGAGTGAGACGGAATATCGTTCGGCACAGTGGCCGTGGTGATAGACCATAACGGCTTAAGGACAGGTGCTGTAACTTTGGTGTAAAAAGAATTTCCAATACTGGCCTCTGCCTTCTCGGCAGAAGCAACGGGCAACAGTTCTCCGGCATACAGGGGCAATGCTATTCCCATGCCAGCGAGAACTAAAGTCATTTGTTTGAGCTTTAGTCTGTTCATTTTTTGCGCTCCTTTTGTACTCGAAATAGATATGGTTTCTATCAGGGGAAAGATGCTTATTATCCTTAGACTAGAAAAATAGAAAAAAGTTACAGCTGCCTGGTTGGAAAGTGAAGAAGGAATGGGAAAAGGCTGAAGTTGAACGAGGGCAAACAATGTTACATGCGGCAAAACACTTCCGGTCTTCCAACTCTATTTAGCTGGGGGAACACTTACGGGTTCTTGCAACACTGTTTCTCTAGACCCACCCGGTTGTTAGCGTGTAGGATAGAACGATACTATTCTTTGGAGGTTCTTTGCTTGGAAAACTACAGTGACATCAAACAAAGTGAAAAAGGGGCCTGGCTAAGTCTGTTTGCCTATATTCTGCTGTCTGCCATCAAGCTGTTAATCGGTACATTTTCAAACTCTCAGGCACTTCTTGCCGACGGCTTGAACAACAGCACGGATATTATTGCCTCACTGGCTATTCTGGCCGGACTCAAGATTTCCAGGAGACCGCCGGACTCCAATCACAGCTACGGTCATTTCAGAGCGGAAACCGTGGCAGCGCTGGTCGCTTCATTTATTATGATCGTTGTAGGGCTTCAAGTTCTGTATCAAGGTGTGAACAAATTTATTCAGCCCGCACTGGAAACACCGGATCTTGTAGCCGCGTGGACGGCAGCTGGTTGTGCTATAGTGATGTTCGCTGTCTACATGTATAACATAAGACTGGCCCGCAGTCTGAACAGTAACGCGATGCAGGCCGTTGCCCAGGATAACCGTTCGGATGCTCTTGTAAGTATTGGCGCTTTTATCGGGATTGTCGGTTCGCAATTCGGTCTGCCTTGGCTGGATCCGCTGACCGCTACAATTGTCGGGGGATTGATCTGTAAGACGGCCTGGGATATCTTCCGCAAGGCAACTCATGATCTTACCGACGGCTTTGATGCCAGTGAGCTTGAGTTAATGAAACAGACGGTTGCTAAGATTGATGGGGTAGAATCTATTAAGGATATCAAAGCCAGAATACATGGAAATAATGTGCTGGTGGATACTACAGTGCTTGTGAACTCCAGCTTAAACGTTATCCAGAGCCATGATATCACCGAGGAAATAGAGGATCAGCTGAAAAATCTGCACCAGGTCTCCAATGTGCTGGTACATATAGAACCCGTGTAAAGGACGAACAGATCTCTGAAGCTGAAGATCCATTTTCAACAAAAAAATTGTTCCATAATTTGTAACGGATCTGTAGTATGCTTAACTCAAATTGGAGGTGGCTATACTAATGAAAAAAGTGAATTTGGAAGGTCTTACGTTACTCGCTGATGATGTTGCCCGTTTAGCAAGGTTTTATCATGAAGTCCTGGGGTTCACGATTGTTGTAGAAGAGGAGCATTACGTAGAATTCAGCAATTCAGGAGTGCGATTAGCCATTTGTTCCAAATCACTTATGGCGGAGAATACCAACGATCATTTTTCCTTCAGAGAACAACGAAGCGGACAAGCCGCTGAGCTTAACTTTCAATGTGATTCGCCAGAGGAAGTATATACTTTGTACGATGAATTCATTTCGAAAGGAGCCATTGACATCATGCCGCCGCAAGTCAAGTCTTGGGGGCATACCACTGGTTTCTTTGCCGATCCTGAAGGGAATATTCATTCCTTATTTGCGATAAATCCGGCATAATAACTGAAAATCGGGAACTGTGAAGAGGCGTAACCACGATGGGGGTTACGCCTTTTGTATGGATATCTCAATCCTTCGTCATCGACTTTTGATAAAACAAATACTTGACTCTACTAGTGGAATTGGATATATAATAACAATATGATAATAACACATAGATAATAACTAAAAATCTAAGATAGTTCCTAATATAAATCAAAGGAGTATATACATGTCCAACAAACCGTTAACTGACCGAAATGGCTTAACCGAGGAACAATTTTTGCAGGGTTATGATGCGGGGATGTATGAGCGTCCATCTGTTACGGTGGATATGCTGATCTTTACCGTAATGGAGCAGGCGCAGGATAACTACCGCAAGCTCTCCGAGAAATCACTTCAGCTGCTGCTGATTCAGCGCGGTGAGCACCCGTTTCTGGGTCAATGGGCGCTACCGGGAGGATTCGTCTCTGTTGACGAGAGCCTTGAGGATGCTGCCCGCCGGGAGCTGCATAGTGAGACCAATATAGACAATGTCTACATGGAGCAGCTCTACACATGGGGTGATGTGAACCGAGATCCGCGCTTACGCGTGATCAGCAGCTCATATATGGCACTTGTTGACCGGACTGCGCTTGATGTTCAGGCTGGGGATGATGCGGATGACGCTGGTTGGTTCGAGATTGCCTATGATGTGCTGAAGTCCAGCCGCAAAGAGCTTGAAGGTGGTTATCAACAGGATGAGCAGATTCGTATCATCCTACAGAAAGAGGATATTGTATTATCCGGTGTCCTTTCTGTTTCCGAGACTGTGCAAGGTCATGTCCGGCGTGTGCGGCGGGAGATTATAGAGAATCACGGGCTAGCATTCGATCATTTGAAGATGATCCAGTATGCCATTGAACGGCTTCGGGGCAAGGTGGAATACACCGATATTATTTTCAATCTGATGCCACCCTTATTTACATTGTCCGAACTTCAGCGGGTCTACGAAATTATACTCGGCAGAGAGCTCTTGGCCCCCGCCTTCCGCCGTAAAATTGCCGATCGTGTAACTGAAACCGAAGAGTTCACCAAAGATGCCGGACACCGGCCTTCAAAGCTGTACCGGTACAAAGTAGACCGGGATGCATAATTAAAAATGAGTAAAATTATAGAATGGAGAATTACAAATGGAGACTTTTACTTACTTTTACCGTAGCGGATCACCGTTTTCGCAGTGGTATCCCTGCAATTTCATTGTAGAAGAGAATAGCTTCAACTGTGCAGAGCAATACATGATGTATGGCAAAGCTCTTTTGTTCAAGGATGAAGAAACGGCCAGACAGATTCTGCGGGCAAGAACACCCAGGGAGCAAAAAGAGCTGGGACGTAAAGTGAGCGGCTTTAAGGAAACGGAGTGGAATGCTCACTGCAAAGAGATTGTCTACCAGGGAAACCGCGAGAAATTTCTGCAGAATGAAGAGCTGCTGGAGCTATTGCTGAATACTAAGGGAACGACACTAGTGGAAGCCAGTCCGACGGACCGCATTTGGGGTGTGGGGTTGGCCGAAGACGACCCAAGAATCCGAAACAGAGATACTTGGAGAGGCACTAATTGGCTTGGAGAAGTGTTGACGCAGCTTCGGGACGACCTGTTACTGGAATAACTACCCCCGGTATAACCCGGGTTAAGGAGTGAAGATATAAGATGAATAACTTAAATCCGAGGAATAAAAGAGCGGCAATTGCGCAAGAAACACTGGATATTTTGGAGAAGGGGAATTACGTTAACCGGATGGGACGGCATATCGACATAGCTGAAAGTGTGAGAGCATCCATCACGGATACCATGTTGTATGCACCGGACGAGCTGCCTCAGCTGAACGCAGCTGTTACGGAGCATATGAAGAAAGATGCGATGCATACCGCGAAGCTGACTATAACCAGTGAATCCACCTTGGAAGCCGCTTACCGATTAGTTGTCAAAGAGGGCGGGGAGCAGACGGTATGTCTGAACTTTGCATCAGCGAAGAACCCGGGTGGGGGCTTCCTGGGAGGAAGCCAAGCCCAAGAAGAAAGCTTGGCCCGAGCTTCTGCACTTTATCTGTCCATCGCCGCGAAAAATGAAATGTATCAATACAACCGAGGCCGTAAAACCTGTCTATACTCGCATTATATGATTCATTCACCTAAGGTACCTGTCATCCGTGACAGCCAGGATCAGCTGCTGGATGAACCGTATGCGGTATCTTTCATTACCGCACCAGCAGTAAATGCGGGAGTAGTCCGAGAGCGGGAGCCTCAGGAGATTGGAATGATCCCAACCGTGATGCTGGAGCGCATACGCTACATTCTGGCTGTTGCCGCTAATAATGGGCACAAGACTATTGTACTCGGTGCATACGGGTGCGGAGTTTTTCGTAATAATCCGAGCGAAGTTGCGGAATGGTTCAGACGGGTGCTGTTGGATGAAGGCTATCAAAGCCTGTTTAACCAGATCGTATTTGCCGTACTCGATCATTCTCCGAATCAGAGAGTGCTCGGCGCTTTTCGCACAATCTTCAATGCGTAAATATTGTATATACAATAATGATCAATATACCGAGCAATACACTCCAGGTGATCGGGTGATTGGGATTGAGACTCCAGCCAGCACCTGAACTTTTGCGGATAAACATAGGACGGTTCGGTCTATTTACTGACATTTTACTCATACTGCCCCTTCTTTCGGCCAAAGCATTGGCAGCAGTCAATGCTTTTTTACGTTTTTTACTAGTTTACTCTTTTAGAGGCGTTATTGTAAGAACGGTTTGATTAGAGAAGATGACGCAGGGCATTTTCTTTTTTTTTTGGCCTTTATTAGAGTGCCGGAGCAGAGTTTATACTACTCGAATGCTTTGTGTTATCATTTGAAATAGAGATTCAGATAAACTGCAAGTCAAGGGAGTGGAATGATGAAAATATTGCGTATGCTCGCGTCGGGTCTGGTCATGCTGCTTGTGCTGGGACTTGTGAATTTCTACATCGGTCTGCATTTATGGTATCTGCTGAAAAATTGGCTGCCGGGAATTCATGCAGGTCTATATTGGCCGCTGTTCCTGCTTATCGCTTTTGCTTATATGATTGGAATGGTTCCTTGGCCGAAGGCTGTGAAGCCGGTTGCCCGGCTGTTCAAAGTCATAGGCTCATATTATCTGGCCTGCATGGAATTTGCCATTATTGTACTTCCGCTTACGGATTTGTTCTATTGGGCGCTTGGTCTCATGGGGGTCGAGCGTACGTCCTTCACTTCGGAGGCGGGGACTACACTTGTTCTGCTGCTGGCCATCTTCCTAATCTGGGGTTCGCGCAATGCCTGGAGTACAGTTGTGCGTAATCACCCGATTCAGATTGACAAGTCAACTGGAACCAGTGTTCCGCTGACCATAGCGGTCGCATCAGATCTTCATCTGGGCAACATTGTCGGCAACCGCCATTTGCGCCGTATGGTAGCTGAGATTAACCGGATGCAACCCGACTTGATTCTGCTTGCAGGGGATGTACTGGATGACAGTATTGAGCCGTTTATCCGCAACGGGATGAGTGAAGAGATCAGAAAGCTCAAAGCACGCCATGGCGTATACGCTGTACTGGGCAATCATGAATATTATGGAGGCTCGATTAAACAGTACACTGAGCTTATGGACAGCATCGGCATCAAAGTTCTGCAGGACGAAGTAATAGATACCGCCGGTCTGTACATTGTAGGGCGTAAGGATAAAACAGCCGAGACGATGGAACCCGCAGGCCGTAAAAGCGTGGAAGCATTGCTGGAAGGACTGGATCTGTCCCGCCCTGTGATTATGATGGATCATCAGCCCACTGGATTTGATATCGCCGCCAAGGCAGGAGTGGATGTGTTGTTGTCAGGACATACGCACCGGGGTCAAATTGCTCCGAACCACTGGATTACCAGACGGTTGTTTGAACTGGACTGGGGTTATCTGCGCAAGGATAAGCTGCATGTGGTTGTCTCCTCCGGGTACGGAACTTGGGGGCCTCCAATACGTTTGGCAAGCCGCTCCGAACTGATCAAGCTTGAGGTAAGGCTGGAAGGCAGCAAACGTTACATTGAAGAGCCGATTCACGGAAATCCTGTTCTGATATAAAAAGGATAAACCCCCATGCCTCTCCTATTTTGAGGCACGGGGGTTTATTTTGTTTTGACATTTACAGCAGCTTACGTTATTTTTGAACAGAAGTAGTTAAGTTATTAACTAAGTGGAGCTGAACAGAAAGTATGAAAGATCTACAAGAGGGGAACTTACAGCAAGATGAGCTTCAGCAAGATGATCTGCAGGAATACGTGCTGAACCTGCCATTGCCGAATGAAGCCTTTTTCACATTGGTTGAGGCGACCGCCAATATGGTGGCTGTCTCTGAGAAGTACTGGCAGTCCAAGGGATTAAATGGTGCAAGAATTCGTGTGCTCGTGGAGATTGCCAAGCAAGGTGGAACGATGCTTCCTTCGGTACTTGCCGGCAAAATCGGAGTTTCCAAGGCCAATATCAGCCTGCTGCTGACCCCGCTGAAGCGGGATGGCTATATCGCGAGGACTGAGCACGCCCAGGATGGACGAAAGTCAGTGATTTCACTAACCGCTGCCGGCCGGGTCCTATTGACGGAGCAGCTTCCCGGCAATCGCGAGGCCGTTGCTGGACGGATGAGCCGGCTAAATGGAGAAGAACTTCGACAGCTAACGATGCTGCTGCAAAAGCTGAACCGGTCATAAAAGTGTATATCCAGCAAGACGCTAAGCTATATGAACGATGAAATCGAGTACCTGGTAGGCTGTAACTATACGACTCACAGGATGTCCTTCCGTTTCCTGCTTCACTCATTTAGTTAAGGGCTTAACTATTATCGTGATATACATTATGCATTTTAGAGGAGGAATGAAGATGACCACACTGATTACTGGAGCTACTGGCCAACTAGGCAGTCAGATTATAGAGAATCTGCTAACCCATCTCTCAGCCTGTGAAATCATTGCAGGAGCACGGAATTTGGATGCAGCCGCACACTTTGCGGATCGTGGGGTAGAAGTCCGATGCACCGATTACGATCGGCCGGAAACACTGCAAACCGCTTTGGCTGGAGTGTCCAAGCTGCTGTTGATCTCCAGCTCGAACACAGATGATGCAGTCCGCCTGACTGGGCACAGGCGTGTAATTGATGCGGCTAGGACAGCCGGAGTTGCGCATATTGTCTATACCAGTTTTGCTTTTCCGCAGGCAAATAATATACATTCAGGCAATATTCATGCGCTCACTGAACAGGCGATATTGGATTCGGGGATGGAGTAGACAATTTTACGCAACGGGTTGTACATTGATTTTGTAGGAGTGCTCGGACTGAATGAGGCGATCCGCACCGGTATTCTGCAGACACGGCCAGGTGATTGGAGGTTCAATGCTGTAACGCGGGGTGACCTTGCACTGGCAACGGCAAAGGTTCTTGCCGGAACTGGACATGAGCATCGGGTGTATGAGCTGGCTGCGCCGCGCACATGGTCTTTCGCTGATCTGGCAGAGGTACTTACTGAACTTGCAGGCAAGCCAGTAGCTCACACCGAAGATGTGTCTGTACAGCACTGGATTTACCATTTTCTAAGCAGTATCAACACCATATCTACCTCAAAGGATCTGGAGCAACTGATGGGCCGGCCTGCCGCTTCACTAAAGGAGAGCATTAAGCTGTTTTTGAATCTGGATAATGTGTGATTATAGTCCTGCCCACGTTGAAGTTGTCTAAATTCTTTAATGTTGCTACTATGATGACAGCTAAGGGAATACCCGGGGAGTGATAGGAATGAAGAAAATATTAGTGGCTGATGATGATGTGAACATCCGCACATTGCTGCGGCATGTCCTGACAAGAGAAGGGTATCAAGTACAGGAAGCTGCCGACGGACGCGAGGCGATGGGCCTGATGAAGGTCAATACTGTGGATCTGGCGGTTGTGGATGTGATGATGCCGTATATGGACGGGCTTGAGCTATGTGAGTACATTCGGGAGACTTATGATATTCCTGTGATCTTGCTTACCGCGCGCCAACAGCTTAGCGACAAGGAGCAGGGGTACATGCGCGGAACCGATGACTATGTGACCAAGCCGTTTGAACCGGAAGAGCTTTTGTTCCGGATCAAAGCCCTGTTTCGCCGTTACTCGGTGGCTGCGAGCGACAAGATTCGGCTGAATTCTCTGGTAATTGACCGTAAGAATTACGAGATCAGCGACGGAAATGATGTGCTTTTGCTGCCGGTGAAGGAGTTTGAACTGCTTGCCCAGCTTGCAGAGTATCCCGGCCGGCTGTTTTCGCGCAGCGAGCTGATTGAGCTGGTGTGGGGAGCGGATTATGAAGGGGATGAGCGGACGGTGGATGTGCATATCAAACGCCTGCGTGACCGGTTCAGCGGATACAAAAATGACTTTTCCATCCGTACGGTCCGTGGTATCGGCTACAAAGTAGAAATGGTGAATCCATGAAATCGCTGTATATAAGAATGAGTATATTATTCTGTTCGGTAATTGTGATCAGCAGCGTGCTGGGATTTCTCATATCCAACGCCTATTATCAGGTCAAAGTGAAACCGCAGAATGACGCCAAGCTTACCAAAATGGCTATTGGCCTGCAGTCTTTTATTGAAGATCATCCCGATGCCGTGGAGGAATATCTGCTCAGCACCGCTTCTCTGGGATACAAGATGTATCTACGGGGCGAACAGGGGGATGAACGGTTCTATGGGCTGCCTTTCCGCAAAAATGATCTGAAGGAAGATGATTTGCAAAAAGTGCTGGCCGGAGGCATCTATCATGGGGTGTCTGACTTTCCCAGCCAGTTGTTCGTTACAGGCTTTTTTGATAATCAGCTCAGCAATTCGATAGGTGTTCCCATATATGTTCACGGCCAGCCCTATGCGCTGTTCATGCGTCCGGATGCCGAGGTACAGTTCGGTGAGCTGCGGATTTTTTTTGCTGTGCTCATTGCAGTAACGATTCTCTTCAGTCTATGGTTTGTTCTGATCTCTGTTTTTCATGTGGTAAGGCCCATCACCCGGCTCACGGAGGCTACCAAAAAAATCTCCAAAGG
The DNA here is from genome assembly GCF_056121505.1 of Paenibacillus sp. LS-5. NCBI lineage: Bacteria > Bacillati > Bacillota > Bacilli > Caryophanales > Paenibacillaceae > Paenibacillus > Paenibacillus sp. LS-5. The sequence continues at coordinate 339,583 of NZ_JBWAVA010000001.1, forward strand.
CAGATATGATATTAAGCTCTATACGGCACGGCGCGATGAGATTGGTCAGCTGGCATCCCACTTCATGGTCATGAGCCGGGAGCTGGAGAGGACGAATCAGGCACGACAGGAATTTGTCGCCAACGTATCGCATGAGATCGAATCTCCGCTGACTTCTATCCAGGGCTTCGCCCATGCGCTTAAAGATGGCACTCTCCCCGACCAGCAGCGGTTAGAGTATCTGTCCATCATTGATGAGGAGAGCCGTAGGCTGTCTATGCTCAGTAAACAGCTGCTCACCTTGTCTTCACTGGATTATGACGGATATACGCTGGAGAAGAAAAGCATAGATCTGCGGGCACAGCTGCGCCAGGTTGTTCAGATTATGGAGTGGCAACTGACGGAGAAGGAGCTTGCGGTGCGGCTGCATGTGCCGGATATCAATCTTCAGGGCGATTCCAATCTGCTATACCAGGTATGGATGAATCTGTTGTCTAACGCGATAAAATATACCCAAGTTGGCGGATCGATCACGATCTCGGCGGAAATCTCACATCACAGCTGTGTTCTATCTGTTGCGGATAATGGCTCAGGCATTCCTGAGGATCAGCTGCCGATGATATTTGACCGCTTCTATAAAGTAGACCGGGCGCGTACCCGAGGGAGCAACAGCACCGGTCTTGGATTATCCATTGTGCGGAAAATAATCGAAGTCCACGGAGGTACCATTGAAGCGGAGAGCCAGCTTGGAAAAGGGACTATTTTTACGGTTGTACTGCCGCTTTTGTAATTCTCTATTCATACTCCGTTCATTTTCATCTTCTAGACTGTGACTATACAGATTAGAAGGAGTGGTTATATGTTTTTGGCATTAAGGGAGATGAGGCACTCCAAAGCACGCTACAGTCTCATAATGGTCATTATGCTCCTGGTCTCATTTCTGGTCCTGTTTGTGACCGGTCTTGCGCGGGGATTGGCTTATGCCAATATATCCGCTGTAGAGAACATGTCCGCCAATTACTTTGTGGTACAAAAGGACGCCGATCATACTTTCAGACGTTCCCAATTGGGTGAAACCGAGCTTGCTGCCGCACGTTCGGTTGCCGGAGAGCAGAATGCTTCTCCACTGGCGGTGCAGATGAGCACAATTACTGCTGCAGAGGCGGATATAAAAGCGGACATTACCTTTTTTGCAGTTGATATGGATGGTATGCTGGCGCCCAAGGCGGTTCAAGGGTCCGGCATTACCAATGACACACAGGGCAAAGTGCTTGCAGATTTGAAGCTTGCAGATTCAGGGGTTACGATCGGCAGTTCAATCAAAGATCAGGCCTCGGGGCTGACCTTCAAGGTAGCAGGTTTTGTAAAAGACAGCTCTTACAGCCATACACCAGTTATCTACATTAACAATCTGGACTGGAATGCTATAAGACAGGGCTCGGGCCAGAGCGGCATAGATGCAGACTCTGTTCCTTATAATGTCATAGCGCTACAGGCAACCTCCAGTCAAGCTTCTCAGATCACGGACAAACTGGACAATGTCGAGGTTATTACGCAAAAACAGGCAATCGCAAGCATTCCTGGATACTCTGCCGAACAGAACTCACTGCTGATGATGATCGTGTTCCTGTTCGTCATTGCTGCATTTGTACTTGCTGTATTCTTCTATGTGATTACGATCCAGAAGACCAGCCAGTTCGGCATTCTGAAAGCGATGGGTACTAAGATGTCCTACTTGGCCTGGAGTGTGGTCGGTCAGGTGTTGATACTCTCGGTAGCCAGTCTTGCAGTCAGCCTTTTGCTGACCTTTGGTATGAATATGGGCCTGCCGAATACGATGCCGTTCCAATTGGAAGGCAAGACGATCCTCTTGACCTGTGTACTGTTCGTCGGGATGTCACTGTTAGGCTCGCTGATCTCGGTAGCCAGAGTGGCCAAAGTAGACGCCTTAGAAGCGATAGGGAGGACTGGAGCATGAGTGCTGCTAAGTTAATGATGAAGCAAGTGACGCAGACCTACGGCGACGGTGATAGAGCCATGACTGTATTGAATCAGCTTGATTTTACGGTGAACGAAGGCGAATTTGTTGCAGTGCTAGGTCCCTCCGGTTCTGGTAAAAGCACTTTTCTCTCCGCAGCCGGTGCGCTTCTGACTCCGACTAGCGGTGAAATCTTCATTGATGGTGAACCGCTGGGCAACAAGGATAAAAGAGAGCTAACCGAGCTGCGATTGCAAAAGGTCGGTTTTATGTTCCAAAGTGCCCAGTTGCTGCCCTACCTGAAAGTGGAGGAACAGCTATTGTATGTAGCTAAACTTGCAAAGCTGAGCAGCAAGGAAGCTAAAGAACGGTCGGCCTATCTGCTGAAGCGGCTGGAAATCTGGGAGCGCCGGAATCATTATCCCGGGCAGCTCTCCGGCGGGGAGAAGCAGCGCGTGGCGATAGCCAGAGCCTGGATGAACAAGCCGGCCATTCTGTTTGCCGACGAGCCGACGGCAAGCCTGGATTTCAGCCGCGGGCACGAGGTGGTGCGTATGATCGCGGATGAGGTGACAAGCGAAGGCAAAGCGGCTGTCATGGTGACTCATGACGAGCGGATGCTGGAATGGTGTAACCGGGTGTATCTTTTACAGGATGGCGTGCTGGTTGAACAATAGGAAAGTTCGGTACTTCAGAGCAACTAGGATAACACGTCCTAGCGCAAAAACTGGTTTCATGAGGAAGGGCTGATAAATCTAGCCCTTTTTTTTATATTTGCAATTTTAATACTTTATATGAAAGAATTTTAATTTTGAACCTTGGGCGGAGAGGAAAACCATTGCCACGTGTTGAAAAAAGAATTTAGAAAAATTTTCTTGTCTGGTCGATTTCGTTGTCTCTCGTTCGTTGCTTATATAAAGGGAAATCACTTAAGGAGGAGATTCACGATGAGATTCATGATGATCGTCTAAGTAACAACTGATTCTGAGGCTGGCGTCATGCCAAGTCACAACGAAAAGGAACGAGAATTACTCTTGACGTGCGCTTCCGATTGCGCCGTAGAATAAAACAAGATACGAGAGGGGAAGTTCAAATGAGTCAAGAAGTTACCGAGTTTATTGAGAAAGTCAAAGAGCTTTGGCAAGTTCAGCTGTGCAAGGAATTGCGCCAAATCGTCCACAACGCTATTCCAGACGTTCAGGAGCGTATACAATACAACAAACCTCATTTTCTAAAAAACAAAAAATATGCAGCAGTGATCTCGAATTCGAAGGACGCTGTAAGCTTCACGATCTTCAATGCGACCGAACTGGAACTCCCTGAAGGAATGTTCGAAGGCCCTCCGGAACGGAAGACGATCAAGTTCCGCAGCGGCCAGCAAGTGGATGGCGTAATGCTCACCCATTTAATAAAACAAGCCTCCAGTACCCTATAAGTCAAAAGCCGCCCTTAGCCGCCCTTAAATGGGCGGTTTTATATTTTGAAAAGAAGAATATCCATGTTCAGGGTAAATTCGAAAGACCACAAGGAGGTTGATGCGCTTAATGCAGCGTGTATGGTCAAATCTTATGGCAGTGGCGCATGGAGGAATCTTGATATAAGGAAGACCATTGATAAACAGAAGTTTCATCATTTGAAGATTTGGGTATATAAGCTATGTTTTTGAAATATAAACGTCAACATGTAACAAGTTGAAAGGTGAGGGGCGTCATGGATTTTCCAATCAATATCCTGCTCGTAGATGATCACCCGGAAAATCTGATTGCCATTGAAGCAGTTCTTAGCGATGAACCTTATCGTCTGGTTCGGGCGTATTCCGGGATGGAAGCTCTGCGCTGTTTATTGGAAGAGGAGTTTGCGGTGATTGTAATGGATGTGCAAATGCCGGAAATGGACGGTTTTGAGACAGCCAGAATCATTCGCACCCGGGAAAAAACCAAATACGTGCCGATCATCTTCCTGACTGCCACCAGCAATACTATGGAGCATATTTTCGCAGGATATTCCGCCGGTGCAATGGATTATATGACGAAGCCCTTTGTCCCGCAAATCTTCAAATCCAAAATTGAGGGTTACGTTAATATGTACGAAGCCAACCAAACCCTTCAGATTCAAAGCGAAATGTTGAAGAAACAAACGAGACAAATGGAGAAAACCAATCAAGCGCTCAGTAAGGCCAAAGAATCGGCGGAAATCGCTTCCCGCGTGAAATCGGAATTTCTGGCCATGATGAGCCATGAAATACGGACACCTCTAAATGGAATCATTGGCATGTCTGATCTGCTTCTTGCCTCCGATTTGCCGGAAGAATACACGGAGATGGCAGGAATTATCCACAAAAGCGGCAATGCACTGCTATCTGTCATCAACCATATTCTTGATTTTTCCAAAATTGAATCGGGAAAGATGGAACTGGAGGAGGAACCGTTCTCCCTTCAGCAATGCTTGAATGAGACTATTGATTTGTTTACGGCCCAGACTAGAGAGCGGCATCTGGAAATGGCAGTGATGGTTGATCCTATGTTGCCGTCCTGTATCAAAGGCGATATGAACCGTCTGCGTCAGGTGTTGAATAATCTTGTAGGCAATGCTGTAAAATTCACGCCTGAAGGCAGTGTATACATAATGGTTAACAAGCTAGCGGAGACGGAGAATTCGCTTACGCTTGAATTTATGATCAAAGATACCGGAATCGGTATCCCTCAGGATAAGATAAACGAAATGTTCCAGCCATTCTCCCAGCTCGATGCCTCAACCACACGCAAGTTCGGTGGTACAGGGCTCGGATTATCCATTAGTAAAGCTTTGGTCGAGCTCATGGGCGGCACGATTTGGGTAGAACCCTCGAATGATCCCGGGGCAACATTCATTTTTACAATTGTTGTCAAGCCATGCCCGAGCCCATATCCTGCCGCTCCTGTATCGGACGATCCGTTTCAAAAGCCGGAGGAAAAGGATGTTATGATTATCTGTGATCCTGCAGCACCGATTCGGATATTAGTCGCAGAGGCAGACCACGTAAGCGGGAGGCTGATGATACAAATGCTGCGGACACTCGGCTTCACCGCCGATTTGGCAGAGAACAGCACAGAGCTGCAGGAAGCTGCCGGGCAAATAGCTTACGATCTGCTTTTCCTTGACACGCGAATACCAATGTATGTAGATTCCGGGACTGAAAAGGAAATGATTATGAATGTTATGAATAAGCATCCTGTGACCATTGGCATGACAGCGGACATTTCCAAGGAAACAATGCAGTGGTGCTTGTCCTCGGGTATGGACGTTTTTATCACCAAGCCCATTCGGTTGAATGATATCAAGCAGGTTATTCTAAAATATATGATGCAAAAGGGGCAGGGTTGAGAATATGAAGGATCAAAATCAATTCAGTGAAAAAAACGATGATCAAATAGATGCCGGTGAACTGCTCAATGCCTTGATGGCAATGAAAAAAGGCAACTTTTCCTATAGAATGCCCTATGACCGTACAGGTATTGCGGGTAAGGTAGCGGATACGTTTAATGAGATCATGGACATTCAGGAAGGACTGGTATATGAAGTCCAGACTGTAGCCAAGGTTGTCGGTAAAGAAGGCAATCTGTCGAAAAGGTTTGTACAGAAAAATCTGGGCGGATCATGGGAGACGATCACGGATTCGCTTAACGGACTGGTCATTGATCTGATTCAACCTACAAGCGAGATGGTTCGGGTAATTAATGCAGTGGCCAAAGGCGATCTGTCCCAAAAGGTGGAACTGGAAATCGAAGGAAGACCGCTCACCGGTGAGTTCCAGAGAACGGCAAGTAATATTAATATGATGGTGAACCAGCTCAGTACCTTTGCTTCGGAGGTTACCCGTGTGGCGCGCGAGGTGGGTACGGAGGGGATCTTGGGCGGACAGGCAGACGTCAAAGGTGTATCTGGAACCTGGAAGGATCTTACAGATAGTGTGAATTACATGGCCACAAATCTTACGGATCAAGTGCGTAACATCGCGGCTGTAACTACTGCCGTGGCCAACGGGGATCTGTCGAAGCAAATTACGGTAAATGCACGGGGAGAAATCCTTGAGCTCAAAAATACGATCAACACCATGGTGGACCAGCTCTCGATGTTCTCTTCCGAGGTGACCCGTGTGGCGCGCGAGGTGGGTACAGAAGGCAAACTAGGCGGGCAGGCGGACGTTAAAGATGTATCGGGGACTTGGCGTGATTTGACCGAAAGTGTTAACTACATGGCCTCCAATCTGACCAACCAAGTGCGTAATATTGCTGTTGTAACTACTGCGGTTGCAAATGGCGATCTATCGAAGAAGATTACAGCGGATGTTCAAGGCGAAATCCTGGAACTCAAGAATACAATCAACACGATGGTGGATCAATTGTCGACCTTTGCTTCCGAGGTTACCCGGATGGCGCGCGAAGTCGGTACGGAAGGGATACTCGGCGGGCAGGCGGATGTTAAAGGCGTATCCGGGACCTGGCGCGATTTGACCGAAAGTGTTAACTACATGGCTTCTAACCTTACCAACCAGGTGCGTAACATCGCAGAGGTGACGACGGCTGTTGCCAAGGGGGACTTATCGAAGACAATTACCGTAGATGCCAAAGGCGAGATCCTCCAATTAAAAAGCACCATCAACATCATGGTGGATCAGCTCAGCAACTTTGCCTCCGAGGTTACCCGTGTAGCGCGGGAGGTTTCCACAGAAGGAATTCTGGGCGGTCAAGCGGATGTTAAAGGGGTATCGGGAACGTGGAAGGACTTGACAGACAGCGTTAACTTTATGGCCGGCACGTTGACTGATCAGGTGCGCAATATTGCTGAAGTGACCACAGCGGTGGCAAAAGGCGACCTGTCCAAACAGATTACGGTGAATGCGACAGGCGAGATACTGGAGCTTAAGAACACAATTAACACAATGGTGGATCAGCTCTCCACCTTTGCTTCAGAGGTTACGCGGGTGGCGCGGGAAGTGGGTACCGAGGGCATGCTGGGCGGACAAGCCCAAGTTAAAGGCGTTGCGGGTACCTGGCGGGATTTGACCGAGAGTGTTAACTATATGGCTTCCAACTTGACCAACCAGGTGCGCAACATCGCGGTCGTGACCACTGCGGTGGCGAACGGTGATCTGTCTAAGAAGATCACGGCAGATGTACAAGGAGAAATTCTGGAGCTCAAAAATACAATCAATACGATGGTGGACCAGCTTTCGATGTTCTCCTCAGAGGTTACGCGGGTGGCACGTGAGGTGGGTACGGACGGGAAATTGGGCGGTCAAGCTCAGGTTAAAGGAGTCGGCGGGACCTGGAAAGACTTGACAGAAGGCGTTAATAACATGGCCCGGAATCTGACGGACCAGGTGCGGAACATTGCAGACGTCACGACGGCGGTAGCTAAGGGCGATCTGTCCAAGAAAATCACTGTAGATGTAAAGGGTGAGATTCTGGAGCTCAAGAATACGATCAATACCATGGTGGATCAGCTTTCCACCTTTGCTTCCGAGGTTACCAGGGTAGCGCGTGAGGTAGGTACTGATGGTAAACTGGGCGCCCAGGCTGAAGTTAAAGATGTATCCGGCACGTGGAAAGACTTGACGGATACGGTCAACTACATGGCCAGTAACCTGACCATCCAGATGCGTAACATTGCTGGGGTTACTACAGCAGTAGCGAACGGAGACCTGTCCAAGAAAATCACTGTAGACGTAAAAGGCGAACTGCTTGAACTGAAGAACACGATCAACACGATGGTGGATCAACTGAATTCCTTCGCCTCCGAAGTAACGCGGGTGGCGCGAGAAGTGGGTACAGACGGGAAGCTGGGCGGACAAGCCCAGGTGCGGGGCGTCGGAGGGATCTGGAAAGACCTCACCGATAACGTTAATATTATGGCGACCAACCTTACGGATCAGGTGCGCGGAATTGCCAAGGTCGTAACTGCGGTTGCGAACGGTAACCTGAAGCAGAAGCTGACCGTAGAAGCAAAAGGCGAAATCGCCGAACTGACGGATACGATCAATAATATGATCGATACTCTGGCTACCTTTGCCGATCAGGTTACCACTGTGGCGCGTGAAGTAGGCGCAGAAGGGAAGCTGGGCGGACAAGCGAATGTCCCTGGAGCAGCCGGTACCTGGCGCGATCTGACCGACAACGTTAACTATATGGCGAGTACACTGACCACTCAGGTACGTGCCATCACTAACGTCGCAACAGCGGTAACGAATGGCGATCTGTCGCGTGCTATTGACGTATCTGCATCCGGAGAAGTCGCGACGCTTAAAGACAACATTAACGAAATGATCCGAAATCTGAAGGAGACGACCCGAATCAATACGGAGCAGGATTGGCTCAAAACCAATCTCGCCAAATTCTCACGACTGCTGCAAGGACAAAGAGATTTGTATGCGGTAAGCCGTATGATTCTGTCCGAACTGGCTCCGCTTGTCTCCATGCAGCACGGTGTTTTCTATATCAATGAACCGTCTGGCGGCGAACCGGTGCTGAAGCTGTTTGCCAGCTATGCTTACCAGAGCCGCAAACATTTAGCGAACGAATTCCGGGCAGGGCAAGGATTGGTAGGCCAATGTCTCATCGAGAAACAGCGGATTCTGCTTACCAATGTTCCAGGTGACTACGTTGTGATATCCTCCGCTCTAGGAGAAGCTACACCGCTCAACATTATTTTGCTGCCGATTATCTTTGAAGATCAGGTACTTGCGATTCTTGAACTGGCAACCTTCCGGCCATACAGTGATATAGATATTGCATTCCTGGATCAGCTTACCGAGTCTATTGGAATCGTAATTAACACCATGCAGGCGAACCAACGTACGGAAGAGCTGCTGATTCAATCGCAGTCCCTCACCGAGGAGCTCCAGAAGCAGCAGATGGAGCTGCGGAATACGAATGATGAACTCGAGGATAAAGCGAAGCTGCTCGTACTGCAGAAGGCGGAGGTGGAGAGCAAGAACCATGAAGTGGAGGTGGCCAAACGATACCTGGAGGAGAAAGCGGAACAGCTTGCTCTCACATCCAAGTATAAATCCGAATTCTTGGCCAATATGTCGCACGAACTTCGTACCCCTCTCAATTCCTTGCTGCTATTGGCTGAACAGCTTGCTGAGAATCCGGAGGCCAATCTTAACGATATCCAAGTGAAGTTCGCAAAGACTATTCAAGACTCGGGATTCGAATTACTTAACCTTATTAATGATATCCTGGATCTGTCTAAAGTCGAATCCGGCACGATTACACCTGATTTCAGTGTGGTTTCTTTGACTGAACTCACAGATGGTCTGGACCGTACTTTCCGTCATATGGTGGATGCTAAGAAGCTCGACTACCGGATCCAGGTTGATGCCGGTGTGCCGGCAAATGTTGAAACGGACTTCAAACGACTTCAGCAAATCCTGAAAAATTTACTATCCAATGCCTTTAAGTTCACGGAACAAGGGAAGATCATGCTCCAGATCCGCAAAGCAAGCGAGGGCTGGCACCCGGACAATGAGTCTCTGAATCGTGCCAAAACAGTCATTTGCTTCTCCGTAAGCGACACGGGGATCGGTATCCCTCATGAGAAACAGCAGATCATCTTCGAAGCCTTCCAGCAGGCGGATGGCAGCACGAACAGGGAATATGGCGGAACCGGCTTGGGGCTTGCCATATCGCGTGAAATTGCCGAGATGCTAGGGGGAGAAATCACCCTGTACAGTGAAGTGGGCAAGGGAAGTGTATTTAACCTGTACCTTCCAACAGAAGCGGAATTCACAGAGCCGGAGATCCGGAAGGCACATGTTCCGGAAGTGATTGATATCACCCCTCCAAAACGCAGAAGCAGCATGGCCACACCCGAAGAAGACGCATTGATTGACGACCGGGATAATATCGAGCCGGGTGATCGTGTATTCCTGATTATTGAGGATGATCAAAAGTTCAATGAGATTATTCTCGACCTTCTCCATAAACGCGGGCTCAAAGGTGTCATTACGGCCAGTGGCTATGATGCCCTGGAACTTGTTCATAAGTACCATCCGATCGCTATCACGCTGGATCTGCATCTGGGCGGGGATAGCAACGGTTGGTTGGTGCTCGAGCAGCTGAAGAACGATATCGATGTGCGGCATATTCCGATTTGTGTCATGACTGTTGACGAAGATGAGGTGCTTCTGCTGCAAAAGGGGGTTCACGATTATTTCCGGAAACCGGTGAATAACGAAGAGCTTGAGAATGCACTGGATCGATTGAACCAATTTGCTGACAAAAAGGGGCGCAACCTGTTGTTGGTCGTCCATGATGAGCAAGAGCGCAAGCAAATCATTGAACTTTTAAGTAATCAGGATCTGAAGATCACGGCAGTTGACACAGGGCGCAAAGCTTTGAACCAGATGAATGCCAAAGATTTCGATTGTGTAATCCTGGATAATAGCCTGCCGGATATGAATCTCATTAGGCTCATCCGGGACATGTATAAGAACGCCAAAAACAAAAGGGTACCCGTAGTAGCCCGTCTGAGCAAGAAGTTGACGGCGGAGGAGGAAAACGAGTGGGATGAGCTCGTCAAAATGGCGGTTCTCAAGGAGGTTAAGTCAAATGTCCAATTGATTGACGAAACTACCCTCTTCCTGCACCTCAAGGCCGAGGACCTGCCGTCCGGCTTAAAGGACAAGCTGGTCAAACTATATCATTCGGATGAAATGATTGAGTATAAAAAAGTGCTTGTTGTAGATGATGATATTCGGAACATTTTTGCCCTTACCTCGATCTTGGAGCGTCACCATATGAAAGTCATTCCTGCGGAGAACGGCCAGGATGCAATTCATCTCCTGGAACAGACTCCTGATATCGAAATCGTGCTCATGGATATCATGATGCCAGGAATGGATGGTTATGAAACAACCCGGGCGATCCGGCAAAAGGCGGAATTCCAGAACCTTCCGATTCTTGCACTCACGGCAAAAGCCATGAAGGGAGACCGGGAGCTATGCATCGAAGCAGGCTGCTCCGATTACATCACCAAACCGGTCAACAGTGCTCATTTGTTATCCATGATGCGCACATGGCTGGACCAATGACCCGTACGGTCTAACCAATTTTAATGGAGACCCATAAGAAGGACACCTAGAAAAAGTGCCCTTCTTGTGGGTCTTTTGTGTTTGAACGGCATTACTGCACATATTCCTTGCTCAGCAGCAGATTTCATTGCCCACGGGGATGCACGGAAATATGGTTCGAAGGTAAGCTTAAGTTGCAGGTAAGAAAGGAGGATGGGATGTGGAAGAGATTTCATTCGAAACAGAGCACAAATGGTCACCGGCTGAGCTGGGCGGGGGCGGTTATATTACAGGGCTGATTCAGCATCCATCTAGAAGCGGTGTGCTATACGCCCGTTGCGATGTGGCGGGCGTCTTCGCCAGCACCGACGGCGGCTTCCGCTGGGAAGCTCGGAATGGCGGACTTTCGAAGGCATATCACCACCAGGTGCAAAGCTTTGCCATTAGTCCGCATCACCCTGAGGTATTGTTCCGCTGCTCGGGGGAAGTTCGCAGCCATCAATTTTACGGCTCGGTTCACAAATCAGGCGATGGCGGGCACACCTGGAGAGAGGTTTGTACAGGCATGGGTTTTTACGGCAATGGACCTACCCGGATGTACGGTGAAATCATCGCGGTAGATCCTTATCACCCGGAAGTTGTGATTGCTGGTGGTTATACTGGCGGCTTATGGATCAGCCGGGATGAAGGGGAGAACTGGAAGCCATCTCCCCTGCCGGAGGAACGGTTCGGGTGTGTCGTATTCCATCCAGGTATACCTGGATTACTGTATGCAGGAACCATAAGTGATGAAGATCTTAATATGGATTATGTGGAGACAGGGGAGGGCGGAGTGTTGGGACTGCTTCAGGACCTGCCCCGCGGCAAGACTGGCAAGCTCTATGCCAGCAGTGACCAAGGCAAGTCTTGGGTGCTTCTGCATGAAGGCCTAAGCTTTGCCGAGCTTGCCTTCGACAGCCGTGACCCCAAGCGGGTGCGTGCTGCCTGCATATGGAATGGCATCCTGCAGAGCCACGATGGCGGCGGGACATGGCAGTCTGACATGACAGGGCTGCTCCAGGGCAGGCAGAGATACGGAACGGTTGTACAGGACAACCATCATCCGCACTTGTGGTATACGGCCCCGGATGTCCGGCCTCATATGAAGACGGTTCCGCCGATTCCGTTGTATGTATCCGGTCTGGGCAGCGGCGATGCTGAAGAGTGGCAGCTCCTTCGGCAGTATAAGAATCAGGATTTGAGCGGATTCCCTGCCTATATGGATCACTTCGACAGCGGTTCGCGGGCAGAGGCGACAGGTTGGGCGATCTCCAAAATCATTGTCGACTACTTCTGCGAAGGTCGTCTCTATCTGACCAACTGGTATGGAGTTGCCGTCAGCGTTGATAGAGGAAGAACATGGGAGGCGGCTCACTTTCAGGGCCTGGAGACGACATGCATGGAAGCTGTTACCGCCGATCCGCATGAGCCGGGCAAGTTCTGTGTTACGATGGCTGACCACCCGCCCAAGATCACTGAAGATGGAGGCAGAAGCTTTTGGAATCTCCCTGGCATTCCCGGTTATTCAGGAAGTACGGCAGCTGTAATCCTGCGAACATCTTATCAGCACTATCTCTACGGACTTGTCGGTCATGGGCGTACTGCATGCATTGCACTAAGCCGGGACAATGGAGCGACCGCTTCAGCTGTGCTCACGCTGGGACAGGGTCTGTTTGTGCAGGCTTTGCGGGAGGACGGTGTGGAGGCGGGCACCTGTTATGCCTATATCGATGGCCCGATTGCATCAGGAGCCGGAATCTATTGTTCCAAGGATAGCGGGGTGACCTGGGAGCAGACTGCTTTTCGTCCTCACGTATATATGACAGAATTACCTCATCTGAAGAACTGGGTTGAAGCCGACCTGCTGTCTGTAGTGGTCTATCAGGTCAAAAATGCCTGCGGGGCCAATCAGCTGCTGGCAGCAAGCCCCAAACAAAAGGGCCGGATACTGGTTGGTGAATGGACAGAGGGAATCTGGGAATCACAGGATGGTGGAGACACCTGGGAATCGATCGAGAAAGGTCTTCCATTTCAGCGGAGAGGTCCGGTGTCCGTATTGAACACTGTAGCCTATTCTCCGAGTGACCCGGATACGATATATGCCGGTTTCATTACAGAAGGACTATGGCTTACCACCAATGCAGGGCAGTCCTGGAGCAAGCTATATCCTGCTGAGGCGGACCAGGCTTTTAATGTATCTGCACTGACAGTGGGGAGTGGAGACGGTGGACAGGATCTGTTAATCCTTGCCTGTGAACCCATGGTCATGAATGGTACGGGGTCTCAAGTGGTCTGCAGCCGGGATGGCGGAGGTCACTGGGATGCTTGGAATCAGACAGAACTGGGGGCGGTCCGCTGGAAAGGGATCACTCTTGATGCTGCGGGAAAACAGGTGCTCAGCGTATCCTGCGGCAATGGAGCTTATCGTACACCCCTCATGGACAAAATATAATTCGGCACAAAAGCCGGACATCGTTGCTGCAGCATAGTTTTCGTTGCTGCTGTACCTTGTTGAGCTTTATGGAAAACGCTTACATTTGAGGTGCCGGACGACGTCCTTGTCGTAATTCCACCGGCTATAAGTGAGTGGGGGCCTGATTGAAGTGGTACCACGTATGAGGGGGAAATGGTTCCATGGTTGGCTGGCCGTAGTTCTGATAGTTGCATTAATTTTCGTTCCTAGTGCTACAGTGCGGGGGGCTGGCGAGAATCTGCTGGGTAATCCCGGGTTTGAAGCGGGAGATACGCTCTGGGAGAAGTGGGGAAGTCCGGTGGTGACAACCGCCGAGAAGCATGGAGGCTCAAATAGTCTTTGGGTCAAGCGAAGTACAGGAGGGGCATCAGCTTCAGTTGCAGTACAGCAGGGTAAAACCTACCGGGTCGGATTATGGGTTAAGTTTGCCGCAGCAGGTGTCACTAGCGCGACGATTGATATGGACATTTTTGGCACGAAGCAATCGAAGGAACAGCTTCATTTCTCAGGCTCGACAGAATGGGAATACCGGCAGCTCCTGTATACGCCGGGGCCAGGTGTGCAGTATATCCGCTTGTCCTTCTGGAACGCCACGGGCAAAGATTATTATATCGATGACGGTATCATTCGGGAGAATGTGGATATCGAACGCCCCACAACTCCGGGTGCATGGCAGGCACAGCATGACTCCAAAGCACTGAAGCTAACCTGGGCGGGGTCCACGGATGATATGGGAGTGGATTCCTACCAGCTTTTTTACAAAAAAACAGATGCTGCTGACTGGAATACCGCGGTTATCCCTCATCAGCAATCCGTTACACAGTACACGTATACCCTCAATAATCTGGATCCTTTTTCAGTGTATGCGATTATGCTGAGGGCCAAGGATATAGCGGGCAACACCTCTGATGCCGTGATGGGACTGGAGGCTACACCGGGATATAATCAGGTACCTAACGGAGGATTGGAGACGGGGTATCTTCTGCCTTGGATTAGAACAGGGACCGTACAAACGACAACTTATGATCCCTATTCAGGAATGTATGCGATGAAGCTGATGAATTCCTCTACTGTCAAAACGCCTATTATACTCTCGAACAATAGTGCTTCCTATCTGGTTTCTTTTTGGAGCAAATTCAATACGATACCGCCGGGAACCTTCACAGTAACCATGGATGTCTATCAAGGGTTCTCTGTAAATTCCTATCCGCTCTATACTAACGCCACAGCAGCCTGGTCCCGTTCGGAGCAGCAGATACAGACCGGCAACGGATGGGCTGGCCTGCAGCTCCGGGCTGGTAATTGGAGCGGAGGGGATATGTATCTGGATCAGGTATTTATCGGCAAGATGCCAGTAATTCCGACTGACCTTAGCCCAACTGCACCTGCGGGTTTCAAGGCGGGAACAATAGACGGGGTATCTGCAGAGCTGGAGTGGGCAGCATCCACAGGACCCTTTGGCGTGAGAGAGTATAAGCTGCTCTATAAAAAAACCTCTGACACCGGCTGGAGCAGCCTGAGAATTCCTTATGTTTCCGGACAATCCATGTATGCTTACAAGCTGGAAGGCTTATCCCCGGAGAGTGTATATGATATTGAAGTTAAAGCAGTTAGTGAAGGGACGGCTATTTCCGCTGCAAGTACTCTTCAGTTGACGACTACACGGATGATTCCGGTGAACCCAAATGCATCTGAGGCTGCGTCTGCGCTTCTCGACCGCCTCTATGCTACGATGGGGAATGCTATCTTTACGGGCCAACACAATTATTACGAAGAGCCTGCAAAATGGTATGACAAGGCAGCAGAGCTGACGGGGTATTATCCGGCATTATGGGGCTCGGATTTTGCCTATTATACCGGGGAAGATATGGGCGAAGTGCGCCAATCCATGATTGACGAGGCGATTCGTCAAGGCCACGCCGGAACCATTGTGACTCTCACCTATCACCAGACCCGGCCCATGGACCCCGCCACCTCCGGCTGGGAGAGTGTGACGGGTGATGTGACAGAAACCCAAATGACAGAGATCGTCACTCCGGGCACTGTGCTGTACAATCAGTGGGCCGCCCAGGTAGATGAGATCGCAGGATATCTGAAGCAGCTGCAGGATGAAGGTATTCCGGTATTGTGGCGGCCGTATCACGAGATGAATGCTGAATTTTTCTGGTGGGGCGCAAGACCTGAGCTGTTCAGGCAGCTATGGCACAATATGTACGATCGCTTAACGAATCTGCATGGTCTGAATAATCTGATCTGGGTGTGGAGCCCGAATGCGGAGAGCTCCTGGGCGTATGACTCAACCCCCTATTATCCAGGTCACGATGTTGTTGATGTGCTGGCTATGGACATTTATAACAACGATTACCGTGACACCTATTACAACAAGCTGCTAAAGCTCAGCGGAGGACGGCCTATTGCCATCGGAGAAAATGGCGAGCTGCCGGATATGCAGATGCTGCGGGATAAACAGTCAAAATATGTGTACTTCATGACTTGGTCCCAATATTTAACCGACAAAAATTCAATTAGCGGCATTCAGGCGCTCTACAGCGATCCGCGGGCACTCAAGAACGGAGAAACAGGAAACGGCCCGTTTATTCCGCCTCCGGTGGACTTCTATCTAATCGATGATTTCGAATCCTACGGTGGTTCGTATACAAGCCTGCGTTCCAAATGGCAGCGCAATGTCTCCGGCAATGCCGCAACCGTAACACTGGATACGTATCAGCTGAACAGTGGTACCTACGGGCTCAAGCTGGACTATACCGTCGGCAATCCCGGCTACGCAGGTGTCTATCGCAGCATGGGTAAGGAATGGCCTGGTATGGAGGCGATCAGCTTCTGGCTGCAGCCGGATGGCTCGAACCGCCAGTTGGCTGTGCAATTTCATGAGACGAACGGAGAAGTCTGGGAAGCCAGTATCAAGATTGAGGGCACGGCTCCATGGCTTGTAACGATTCCCTTTACGGATTTTGCAAGGCCCGGTTGGTCAACTGGCGGCAATGGAGTTATTGATTTGGGCTCGATTAAAGAGTTCGCTTTCTATGTAGCTCAGGGTAGTGGAACCCAGGGCAGCGGGACGATCTATTTTGATGATGTAAAGGCAATTAAGCTGTAAATAACCATCATTGCTGAACCACACATTTCGTTGGCCACGGTACTGGTTCCTCCTTCCTGATCTGAATAAGATTAAGGTGTAGAGCACAGAAACAGGAAGGATGACTAACGTGGAAATCGAACGAAAGGTCATTACCAGGGCGAAAGGAAAGCCTGTATCCTGGTGGAGCAGGTGGATCAGGCAGTGGGATATTCAGCTGATGGTTGTCCCCGCAATGCTGTTTATCTTCGTCTTCAGCTATCTGCCCATGTATGGGGTATTGATGGCGTTCCAGGATTATCAGCTGTTCGGCGGTTTTTTTCACAGTCCATGGGTAGGGCTGAAGCATTTTGAGGCCTTCTTCAATTCGCCCGACTTCTGGACGGTAATGCGTAACACGATAGTAATTAGCCTGCTGAAGCTGTGTATCGGGTTTCCGGCTCCGATCCTGCTGGCGCTGATGCTTAATGAGGTCCGGCGTATGCTGTTCAAGCGGATCATCCAGACCGTCAGCTATCTACCGCATTTTCTATCCTGGGTAATCGTAGGCGGGTTCGTAGGCTCGATGCTTTCGACCGATAATGGAAGCGTTAACATGCTGCTTATGAATCTCCATCTTACCACGGAGCCCATCAGCTTCCTGTCGGTGCCAGAGTATTTCTGGGGGATTCTGGTGGGAACAGGCATCTGGAAGGAGATGGGGTTCGCGGCTATCGTCTATCTGGCGGCTATTTCCGGAATTGATCCGCATCTCTATGAAGCCGCTTCCATTGATGGTGCAGGAAGATTCAAGCAGATCCAGCTGATTACGTTACCCTGCATCCGGCCGGTCATCATTATCTTCCTCATTCTGGCTGTGGGCAACATTTTGAATGCCGGATTCGAAGATATCCTGATCTTAGCTACCAATCCGATCCTGCGTGATGTATCCGACGTGATTGATACGTATGTCTACCGCATGGGGATTTTGAACAACCGTTTCTCTTATGCGGCGGCAGCGGGACTATTCAAGGCGATCGTAAGTATCGGACTTCTTGCCCTGGCGAACAAGGCAGCGAGAAAAATGGGCTCAAGTCTATGGTGAGCACAAGTGAATTACAACAAATTCGAAGAAGGAAGGCGGGGAGCAGGTTATGATGAAGCTGTCGGCGGGAGACAAAATCCTTCAAATCATTATCTATGCACTGCTTCTGCTGCTGGGTTTCATCACCCTGTACCCTTTCTGGAATTCACTTGTGATTTCCTTCAATATGGGCTCGGACACGGCGCTTGGCGGAATAACGTTCTGGCCGCGAAGTCCTACGCTGGATAATTACGAGGTCGTGTTTCGGGATAGCCGCATCGGCCATGCGTTTCTGATCTCCATCATGCGCACCATCGTAGGCACCACCTTATCGGTCATGTTCACCGCCATATTGGCCTATGGCCTCTCCCGGAATGAACTGATGGGCCGCAAAGTATATATGGTATTCTGCATCATAACGATGTACTTCAGCGGTGGACTGATTCCAACCTTTCTCCTGCTGCGCGAATTTGGCATGATGGATACCTTCTGGGTACTGGTTATTCCAGGGATGATCAGTGTTTATAACATGATTATATTCCGGACTTTCTTTTTGGGGCTGCCGGCGGGACTGGTTGAATCGGCGCGGATTGACGGCTGCAACCATATCGGTGTACTGATCCGCATCATTATTCCCATCTCTGGTCCTGTCGTGGCAACCCTGTCCTTGTTTACAGCCGTGTACCACTGGAATGACTGGTTCTCGGCCAGCATTTATATTAACAATCCAGATCTGATCCCGATTCAGACCCTGCTGAAGCAGATCCTGAATTCCAATATTGTGACGGATCAGCTTCAGAAAGCTATAGGCAGCAGTGCAGCAGCGCAGGACCGTCTAGCGCTCGTACAGTCGGTCACCAGTAAATCGCTGATCATGGCAACGACCATGGTTGCTACACTGCCGATCATTATGGTCTACCCTTTTTTACAAAAATATTTCGTGAAAGGTGTATTAATCGGCTCGCTTAAAGAGTAAAGAATGAACATTAGAGAGGGGTTGCTGATTTGAAGTCTAAGAAGAGTTTTCCGAAATATAAGAATCTATATGCTGTGCGCCATAAATGTTCCTTATATTTCTCGCTGAAACGGTACCGTCCCTTAAAAAGACGGTTCAGCCATTTCTGCTTGCTGCTGAGTGTTGTAATATGTTCGGTGCTTATGATTGCCGGTTGTGGAGGGGGGAACAATACTACGGCACCATCCGCCGATCCTACCAAAGCACCTGCGGCAACAGAGACAACAGCGGCAAGTGCAAGTCCCGAAGCAACAGCTGCAGGTGTCGGAAGCACGGTCAAACCTGTCTCCTTTACGTATTACAGTAATTACGATTGGGATACCACGGAACAGTGGGGCAGGGATTCCACAACCAAATGGATTGCTGATACCCTGAAGGTCCAAATGACTCCGGTTCAGTCCAGCGGCGCTGCCGAGACCAAGTTCAGCACAATGATTGCCTCAGGCAGTCTGCCGGATGTCATTATGATGGACCGGGGTGCAAATGTGGAGCGGCTTCGTCAGCCCGGGCTGCTGGTACCCTTTGATGATTATCTGGACCGTTATCCCAATCTGAAAAAGAACGCCGGTGAAGCCACACTGAACATGCTGCGCTCGGAAGACGGCAAGCTCTACCAGTTCCCTAACTGGTATACGTCAAGCCCGAACGGTAACGGCGGGTGGATCATTAACCGCAAAATATATAAGGAACTGGGTTCACCAAAACTGGAAACCTACGATGATCTGTACGCTTACCTGAAGCAGGTAAAGGAGAAATATCCAGATGTGGTGCCGCTTGAGGTAGGAGCCAAGGGTCGTGGAATCGATACGATGTATGGTGGATTTGCTGAAAATAAACCGTATCTGCCCAAAGCGAATCCGGTAGGCAATACGCTGGAATCGATTTTTGAGGATCAGGTTTTTATCGAGAATATGCAGTACGCCAGCAAGCTTTTCCGTGAAAAGCTGATCACTCAAGACCTGTTCACCCAGACGGGTGACCAGATTTCCGAGAAGCTCAAAACCGGCCGCGTAGCAGTCTATGTGGATGGTGATGTGGTGAATCCTGGACGCGGAGCAGATACCGCGCTCAGAACAACGGACCCCAATGCCGGATATGATATCATCTGGCCAATTCACAAAGCCGGTCTGGATGCAGCCAAAATCACACCCAACAATTACAATTCACTGGGCTGGAACGTGCTGGTCATCACGAAGAATGCCAAAGACCCGGAAGCGATCTTCTCTTATCTCGACTGGGTAACCAGCGAAGAAGGACAGCGGATTCTGAACTTTGGCCGGCAGGGACTCTACTGGGATAAGTATGATGCAGACGGCGTTCCTATTCTGAACGAGGCAGGTCTGAATACTCCGCAGGGAGACAAGGACAAGGAAAGAATTGGCCGTTTCAACTGGGTTGGCAACACGACCTTTATTGACCAGACCAAAGCCAAGATGGATGCGCAGCTTCCGCCCGACAAGCAGAACTGGACTACACTGGCTCAGCAGAAGGTAACCTGGAAGACCTCCAAGAACTTCACGGAGTTCGTGAATCTGGATCCGCTGCCGGACTCGGAAGAAGGAACCATTGCCACGGCGGTAAATGATATTTACCAGGAGGTCTTTGCCAAAGCCTTGTATGCAAAAAGCGATGACGAAGTCATCAGCCTCTTAAATAAAGCGAATGAGGATGCGAAGAAAGCAGGCTATGAGAAGCTTCTGAAATTCCAAACCGGAAAATGGCAGGACAATCTGAGCAAGATGAAATAACACTAGAGCCATCCTAAGCCGTGGGGTATACTGAATCCAAGTGTACCCCCTTTTTACTATTATATGGTATTATCCGCAAGCACAGGTCGCCTGGGTGCAGATTGAATTCTGATTGTGAGGGTGATATGGGATGTACAAGGTGCTGCTGGTCGACGATGAGCTGCTGGATCTGGAGGGACTGCAGCGCTTCATGAACTGGGAAGGTCTTGGCATGGAGGTGTGTGCAGCCGCATGCAGCGGCTTTGAAGCACTGGAGGTGCTGGAGTCGCAGACTGTGGATATTATGGTCACCGATATCAGAATGCCGATCATGTCAGGAATGGAGCTTGCCCGCAGAGCCCTTGAGCTGAACCCGAAGCTGAAGATTATATTTGTCAGCGGCTATGAGGATTTTCAATATGCCAAGCAGGCCATATCCATGAGCGCGTCCGGTTATGTGCTGAAGCCTGTGGATGATAAAGATCTGCGCAGATCACTTGAAGAGGTCAGGGAAAGTCTGGACCGCGAGCAGGAGCACAACTATTTGGAGCGGTACTTCTCCGAATCTGAGCCACTTCTGCGCAGGGAATTGTTCATGCAGCTGATTGACGGAACCCCGGATGAAGAAAAGATATTGTCTCTCCTTCATCGAGTGGGGATCAACTGGAGTGGAGCGAGACTGTACACGGCGCTGCTCGAACCCGATGATATGTCCTGGAAGCTGAACGGCTACAGTGACGGGGCCAAGGCAGAGATAGAGAACAGACTGGAGCTGTCAATCGAGCGGTATTGTTCCGAAGAACAGATACAAGCGTGCAGAACGGAACGGTTCCATTACGCGCTGATTCTCGAAGAAGGTATGGGCCACGAAATACTCCGCAGGCTGATCCAACAGGCGGCGGACGGAATACCGCTGACGATAACCATCGGTGTGGGTCCTACCGTTAGCCATCTGTGTGAGCTGCGTGATTCTTTCCAGCAGGCAAGGAATGCGCTAGGACTGAAGTTGTTCCTGGGCAAAGGCAAGCTGATTCTGCATTCCGATGCCAGAGGGCCGATCTCGGCCTCCGCTAAGGACTTAGACAGCATACTGCAAGCTTTATTTGCGGCGATGTCCACTTATCGTCTGGTCGATGTGGATGACTGCAACGAGGAGCTGTTCGTATGGGTGGGCAATATGGAGACCAAGCTGGAGATTTACCAGCTTTTCCTGCACATTATCTCCAAGCTGGATGCATATCTGCATACGATCAATGAGGATTTTTATGAGCTGCTGGGGCTGGAACGCAAGCATCTCAATATTTTATATGACCTTGAGACCATTGAGGATATGAAATCCTGGCTCCGCCGCCGGATGTTCGAGTTATCCGAGCGCCTGCAGCGCAAACGCCAGGGGAAGAAACGCAAGCTTGTAGAGGAGATTCAGGCGTACATTGAAGAGCATCTGGAGCATAATGTCATGCTGCGGGATGCAGCCAATTACTTTTCTTTTTCGCCTAACCATCTGGGTCAGATCTTCTATGAAGAGACCGGAGTGTATTTCTCCGATTATGTGGGGCAGCGGAGGCTTGAGCGGGTCAAGGTATTGCTTGGTGATCCAAAACTGAAGGTCTATGAAGCCGCAAACAGAGTGGGTTATAAGAATCTTTCCCATTTCAGCAAGCAGTTCAAGGAATTTTATGGTGTGAGCCCTGGCGATTACAGGAGACATCTGTGACATGCGGCGCATGGGGAATATTCCTTTTGGATACAAGCTCATTCTGCCTTATGTACTCTGCCTGCTGATTGCCGTATTGACGGTTGGCTTGTTAGCTTACACCCATTCTGTGAATTCCCTACGTGAAAAAACACGTGAGAATCTTCAAGGTACCCTGAGGCAAATGCGCGATAATATCCGTTACCGCACAGATGATCTCGAACGGATCTCGAACAGTCTCTACTACAATTACAGTCTGCAAAATGCTCTACGCCGCTATGATCAGGGCTGGTACAGCTATGAGACCATGACGAAGACCCTCATGCCGGCGCTCGAAAATCTGCTGAATTATACAGCCAGCAACATTGGCCTGTCCCTGTATCTTCAGAACGAATCACTGCCTGAGGTGTTCTATAAGGATGGAGGGCAGAATCCACTGCTCTCAACCAAACGATACGAGATCTATCATCTGCAGCGGATTCAAGATGCGGATTGGTACCGCATGCTGGAATTCCCGGGCACCCTCCCGAGTCTCAGCCACTGGCAGCAGATACTCCACGATATGGAGGACAATAATATCTCGCTGCTGCAGCGTCTGGACGATGTACAGCGCGGGAAGAAGATCGGACTCGTCCGGGTGACGGTGCAGATTAAGGATCTGCTGGATTCGGTGGACTATCGTAAAATCGGTGAATACAGCACGCTTGTCGTGCTTGACGACAGCGGAAGAATCGTGCTGCAGTCCTCGCCGGAAGATTCGGAAGGGGGGAGCATCCAGTCCGGGCCCGGACGGCTTGTTCTTAGTGAATCCCTGCACGGTCTGGGCTGGCAGCTGCAAGCCTACATTCCGGATAGCTTGTTCGATCAGAGCGCGAATGAAGTCCGCCGGATGACCCTGCTGGTCTGTCTGGTCAGCGCCTTCATTCTGGCAGTGCTGGGAATTTGGGTATCCGGTTACTTTTCACGGAGGATTCAGAAGATCGTGGGATCGCTCAATGCTTTTCATGACGGGGATTTCCACAAAAGAATCCGCTTCAAAGGCAATGACGAGCTGGCTCAAATCGCTACCGCTTTCAATCGGATGGGCAGCAATATGGAAGAACTGATCCACAAAAATTACGTTGCCGATCTGCAGAAAAAGGAAGCAGAGCTGGAGTCGCTGCAGGCGCAGATCAATCCCCATTTCCTCTACAATACTCTCTCCTCTATCAATCGTCTCGCGCAATTCGGCGATATCGATAAACTGCATATTATGGTCCAGGAGCTGGCGAAATTCTACAGGCTTAGTCTGAACCGCGGAGAAATCCTGACCACCGTGGGTAATGAAATAGAACATGCTAAAGCCTATGTGGCAATCCAGTGTATCAAATACGGTGAACGGCTTAGTGTATATTATGACATCGACCCGGAAGTTCTGGAGTACGCCACGGTCAAGCTGATACTCCAGCCGCTGATTGAAAATGCGCTCGAGCATGCTTGGTTCGGAATGACTCTTGGTATCCGACTTATCGCTGAGAAAAGGGATACGGAGATTGTGTTCAAGGTGATTGATAATGGGGTTGGCATGAATTCGGAGATCATCCGGCAGATTATGGACCCCGAAGGCCCCCGCATTGGCTATGGCATACGTAATGTGGATTCCCGGATCAAGCTGCATCATGGCAGCAGCTACGGGGTAACCATCGCCAGCCGGCCAGGGATCGGGGCGTGTATACAGATTTCGATTCCGTGCCGAATGTAACCTGTAATCATTCAGGCGGTCACAACCGGCTACAAAGGAGCTTTGAAGCTATTGAAGATCATACTAAGCAATGGCTGTGAAATGAGGCTGGAGGGTAAGACAGGTGCTTTTACCGTCTCCCTCTTTGATGCTAGTGAAGAAGTCTCTGAGACAGGAGTTCATTATGTCCGTCTTGTTATGGATGCCTCAAATCCGGAGGTTCCCCCTGAATTATCCCTGAAATGGAGCTGCGCAGCAGTGGATGTGCAAGGTCTGTGGCATCCAGCGGTAGAGCGGAGCCGCGGACTGATCCCTGATTGGTGGCAGGGCTTCCCCTCAAGTTCTACTTCCTCTGCGCCGGTCATTAGTCTCTATGGGAACCGTGGGAATAATGTGCTTACCTTTGCCTGTTCGGATGTTCTGAACCCTGTGGTTCTGCATACAGGTCTGCATGAAGAAACATCCTGCTTTCATTGTTCCGTGACACTCTTTGCAGAATCTAGCCCGCCAGTGGGCCATCTTGAGATCACTCTGAGGCTGGATTCCCGCAGTCATCCGTATTATGAAGCATTGAAGGGAGTGACAGAATGGTGGGCCGGACTACCCGGATGTGACCCTTCACCCATTCCGGAAGCGACCAGGGAACCGATGTATTCGACATGGTACAGCTTTCATCAACAGCTAACACCTGATGCAGTAGAAGCCGAGTGCCGCGCAGCAACTGCAGTGGGCTGCAAGACAGTTATCGTGGATGATGGCTGGCAAACCTCAGATGCAACCAGGGGTTATGCGTACTGCGGAGACTGGAGGGAGAGTGCGGATAAAATCCCAGATCTGAAGACTCACGTAGCCCGGATTCATAAGTATGGGATGAAATTCATGCTATGGTACGCGGTTCCATTCATCGGGAAGCATAGTCAGGCCTGGGCGAGGTTTGAGAATAAATTGCTGTATGTGAATGATGCGTTTGGAGCCGGGGTTGCCGATCCCCGTTACCCGGAAGTGCGGGAATATTTGACCGGAATCTATGAGCAGGCGGTTCTGGAGTGGGATCTGGACGGGTTTAAGCTGGATTTCATCGATAGTTTCTATACCCCAGAGGATACGTCACCTAAGTATGGGCATGACACCGGTTCGGTGCCGGAAGCGGTAGATAAGCTAATGAGTGGCATCATCTCCCGTCTGCGGCAGCTGAAACCGGATATTCTGATCGAATTCCGCCAGAACTACATTGGACCGCTGATGCGCAAATACGGGAATATGTTCCGGGCAGGGGATTGTCCGAATGACGCGCTCCAGAACCGGATCAAGACAATCGATATCCGGTTGATATGCGGAACCACTGCGGCGCATTCTGACATGTTGATGTGGAATATGCAGGAGTCTTCAGCATCGGCAGCACTTCAGTTTATCAATGTGCTGTTTGCCGTCCCGCAGATTTCAGTCAGAATCGAACGTCTGCCGGAGGACCATGTCACCATGCTGGCGTTCTGGTTATCCTTCTGGCGAGAACACAGGGAGGTATTGCTGGATGGCCGCCTGGAGCCGCAGCATCCTGAGCTGTTGTATCCGCTGGTGATAGCCCGCACCACCCAGAAGTGGGTATTTGCGGCTTACCTTGATACTGTTATTTCCGTAACCGGGGATTTACCAGGGCTGGTGATTATCGTCAATGGTACGCTGCTCACCCGGTTGGTGCTGGAGTTGGACCGTGACTCGGGTCCACTGGATATCAGTGTCCGTGATTGTCACGGAACAGTGACTGCAGATTACCAGCTGAACTGGAGCAGCGGGGTACACGCGCTGGATGTGCCATCGGCTGGTGTAATTACACTGCGTCCAGTCCGCAAAAACGAATAGACGTATGAGGAACATCTATTCCACTGTTTCTGCATTACTTTAGCTGGCTCTGAACATTAAGTAGCTCCTTACTACGTGCAATAGGCTGCTCCCGAATTTATTCGGTAACGTGGCTATTGTCCGCCCAAGCCTGTTTTGAAAACGAAACAACGGCAGAAATGCCGTTGTAGGAGCACCTGCCTACCTGATGGGTCTGGAGGAAAGGAGGGATTTAAAAAAATTTTTCCAAATAGGAAAAAGCCACTTTCTGGCCGGACTTATTGGATCAGTTCTGCTGTCGGTGCTGGGGATGTGCTTGTGAATGCTTTTGGAGTGGCTTAAAGGAGACGGAGGGTTCGCACAGTGAAAAGACGCCGCTTGAATAGAACCTAACGGCGTCTTTATAAAGGATAGGTCACTGTTATTCCTGCTTAGGCACTGTAGTGATCATCCAAAGGATGCCAAACTTATCCTGAACATGTCCGAAGAGTGCTCCCCAGAATGCTGGATTCAATGCTTCCTTAATCACGCCGCCCTCCGCAAGATTGTCAAAGGCTTGACGGGCTTCAGCTTCTTCCGCGAATTCCAGGTTCAAATTGACCGTATTTCCATAACTAACCGGTTCTAAGACTGAATCGGACATCATAAAGTGGACCCCGGCAGCCATAAAGCTAAGGTTAATCACTTTGTCCTTCAAATCCTCACTTGCATTTGGCAAGTCTCCGTGTCTGGTAATGGAATTCATTTTGCCGCCAAGCGCCTGAATGTAGAACTCCGCTTGAGCTTTAGCATCCTCCGACATCAGATAAGCTGTAAAATTGGCCATGTGAACAACATCCTTTCCAGGGTTGAGGTTTGGTTCTGACTTGTTCATTGTAACAAATCACTTCAGCCGCATTTCTTATGGATTGCTGTATTGTTCTGTACAGAACTCAAGCTTTCTATACCCCTGAATAGGCCATGAATCCGCCGTCTACCGGTACTGTAATTCCCGTAACAAAACCCGACATCTCTTCGTCCGCCAACCAGAGTAAGGTACCGAGAAGGTCCTCCGGCTTCCCGAAGCGGCGCATCGGAGTCTGGGAGATGATCTTGTCTGATCGTTCGGTCAGTCCTCCGTCATCACGGAGCAGGAGCTTCTCATTCTGATTCGTGAGGAAGAAGCCTGGTGCAATGGCATTAACGCGAATCCCGGACTCTGCCAGATGGACAGCCAGCCATTGGGTGAAGTTGTTAATCCCAGCCTTTGCAGCACTGTATGCAGGTACTTTGGTCATTGGTGACGCGGCACTCATGGAAGAGATGTTAATCACGGTTGCACCTGAACGCCCAAGCATTTGCCTGGCAAATAGTTGGGTAGGTATAAGTGTGCCAACCAGATTGAGGTCCATGACCTGACGGAAGCCGGATGCAGATAGATCGAAGAAGGAGGTGATCTCCGGATTCTCCAGATCTCCATCTGCCAGTATTTCCTTCGTTGTAATGGCGGATGGCTGATTTCCCCCAGCCCCATTAATTAAAAGATCGCATGGCCCCCAATGCTTCAGAACCTCAGCTGCAGCAAGGCTAACGCTGCTTTCATCCGTTACATCACAAGCTACTGAAAAGGCTTGTCCTCCTGCTTCATTAATCTCGGCAGCAAGCGCGTTTCCCTTTTCCACCGTGCGGTTCAGGATAGCTACCTTGGCGCCCTGTCGCCCTAATTCATGTGCCATGACAGCACACAAGACACCCGCTCCTCCAGTAATAACAGCAATCTTGCCTGCAAGCGCAGGCTGCAATGCTAATCGAGCCATGAACGGCACTTCCTCTCTGCAGGGTACAGCGCTATCGCGCAGCCCAGGATGAATTCTTTTGCAGCATAACTTCTTGCACAAGACTTTAAAGATCTATCCGCTCTACGTGACAGTTGTATATACATTCATTAATCTTAAAGTGAAACAGTGGCCAGGCATTTATCGGGTGCTGCTTCGGTAGGCCGAGGGGGAGACCCCGGTTGTTTTTTTGAAATACTTAGAGAAGTGGGCCAGCTCCATCCCAACCTGTTCGGCGATATCAGAGATGCTGAAGCCGGTATAGGACAGCTGTTTTTTGGCGAGTTCCATCCGTTTGAGCTGTACATAGTGCATCGGGGTGACGCCCATGAACTTTTTGAAATAAGGAATAAAATAATTGGGATGCAGATGCACTTGATCTGCCAGTTCTTCGATCTCAAGCGGATGTTTCAGACGCCGGTCAATGTATTCCAGCACATGCGCGAGTTTGCCCTGGTCACTGGTATGCAGCAGCTCATTCAGGAAATCCGAGTAGCCGCCGGCCTCCATGCACAACGCCATAAGATTAAGCAGTGCCGCTTGCACACGGATTGTGGAGAGAAAGCTGTCATCTTGAAAGTGAGTGATCATCTCGGTAAAAACTTCCCGAACAGCGTCGGGATCGGCAGCATCGCTGATATACAGCTTATTAGCGGAATGAAACAGCGGCCACTCCCCGATGTGGGCATCGAAATGGCAATAGTACCGGGCATATGGGTGGTCTGGTGAAGTTTCTGTGGTCTGAATGGAACCGGCAGGCATTATCATTAATTGCCCTGGTCTTGGATAATAAGCAACACCATTAATAATCACTTTACCTTCCCCGCTGTCAATAAAATAAAGCCGGTTGAAAGAAGGCGTCTCGTTCGTGCGGTTCCAGCCCGGGTACCTGGTACTGAGCTGGGCATGAGTGACAGTAACGTTCAAATTCTGAAGCAGTCGTCCTGTCATATTTCCTAATCGATCCATAGGGCCACTCCTTAAGAGAGGAATAACTTTAGTATACCGCTTTCATTTAACTAATACATCTTAATTATATACAAATACTCCTTAATTCCAGTCATGTTCACACCTGATGATTAAGGTTATTCTCATAACATAAACTGAAATCAGGATGTGATCCAAGAGATGACAAAGGTACGTTATGGAATCATAGGCATCGGAAATATGGGCCGGGCCCATGCCCTTAGCCTGCTGGAAGAAGTGAAGGGGGCTGAGTTGACTGCCGTATGCGATATCAGTCCTGAACGCCTGGAATGGGCTTCGGAACAGTTGCCGGAGAAGGTGAAGCATTTCAGCACAGCAACAGATATGTTTCAATCAGGCGTCATTGATGCTGTGTTAATCGCTACACCGCATTATGACCACCCGCCGCTCGCGATAGAAGCGCTGGGGTACGGATTGCACGTTCTGATTGAAAAGCCTGCCGGTGTATACACCAAAGCCGTTCAGGAAATGAACGACATAGCTGCTAAGTCAGACCGCAAGTTCGGCATTATGTACAATCAGCGGACCAACCCGCTCTACCAGAAGCTCCGTGAGCTGATTCAGGCTGGTGAACTTGGCGAGATCCGTCGTACGAACTGGATTATTACGAACTGGTACAGATCACAGAACTACTATGATTCCGGCGGCTGGCGCGCTACCTGGGCCGGAGAGGGAGGCGGAGTGCTGCTGAATCAGGACCCGCATCAGTTAGACCTCTGGCAGTGGACCACAGGAATGATGCCTGTGCGCATTCGGGCGTTTTGCCATTTTGGGAAATACCGGAAGATTGAGGTCGAGGATGATGTGACTGCTTATGCCGAGTATGCGAATGGAGCCACCGGGCTTTTTATTACCACGACCGGAGAAGCTCCGGGTACAAACCGCTTTGAAATCACCGGAGACAACGGGAAGATCGTCATTGAAGACGGCACCCTGACCTTCTGGCGGTTGCGCACGCCTGAGCCAGTTTTTAACGCTGAATACAAGGGCGGCTTCGGAGCACCAGAGTGCTGGAAATGCGAGATTCCCGTGGAAAAAGGGGATGGTGAGCAGCATAAAGGCATCCTGCGTAACTTCACGAACGCCATCCTGCACGATGAACCCTTGCTTGCACCAGGGGAAGACGGCATCCATGGCCTGACACTGTCGAATGCGATGTATCTGTCCGCATGGACAGATAACTGGGTGGAGCTTCCCATTGACGGTGATTTGTTCCAAGAGAAGCTGATGGATAAAGTGCAGAATTCAACCTTCCAAAAGGATACGACTGGGCTAAAGACGCTGAATGTGTCGGGAACACACTAGATATCTTCGGTTAAAGCGATATCAACCGTCCGATTACAACCATACAAGGAGTGTAGCAATCTATGAAGACTTCAACCATTGCCGCGCAAATGTATACCCTGAGGGAGTTCACACAGACTGCCGAAGGGTTGCGGGACAGCTTTCTAAAGGTAAAGGATATTGGTTATCAGGCAGTGCAGGTTTCGGGTATTGGGCCAATTTATCCGCAACTGGTGAAGCGATATGCAGAAGAAGCGGGACTGGCGATCTGTGCCACACACGTTCCCTGGGACAGGCTGGTGAACGACCTTGACGCGCTGGCGGCGGAGCACAAGCTCTGGAACTGTCCATACATCGGTCTTGGAGCACTTCCGGGCGAGTACCAGACTAGTCAGGAAGGTTATCGTACATTTGCCAAGAAAGCTTCCCAAATTGCAAAAGTCTTGAAGCAGAAGCACGGGCTGCAATTTGTGTATCATAATCATGATTTTGAGTTCGAGCGACTGGATGGCATGACGGGACTTGAAGTTCTTCGGCAGGAGTCAGACCCGGAGACGTTCGATTTTGAATTGGATCTCTACTGGGTTCAGGCTGGGGGTGGCAGTCCGGTGGATTGGATTCACAAGATGAAGGGCCGAATGCGGGTTGTGCATCTGAAAGATATGGCAGTGGTCGCAAGAAAAGCAGAATTTGCTGAAATCGGCCAAGGCAATATGGATTATCGAGCAATCATCGAAGCCTGCCGCGAGACTGGAGTAGAGTGGTATGTGGTTGAACAGGATGTCTGCCGCCGCAATCCGTTCGAGAGCCTGGAGATCAGCTTGAAATATCTTCATACCTTGCTGTAATTAGATCTGGAGGGAAAATGTATGAGTCGTAATGACGGAATGAATTATGCTCCCAGACATGAGGCTAAACCTGTTGTGGGACCAGGCGAATTCGTAATTGCTGCAATCGCACTGGACCACGGACACATCTATGGAATGTGCAACGGGCTGGTGGAGGCTGGAGCGGAATTGAAATGGGTATATGACCCGGATCCAATAAAGATCAAAGCGTTCACGGCCGCATATCCGGGAGTCCGGGTGGCCAGATCTGCCGAAGAAATACTGGAAGACCCGGAGGTCCGCCTGGTAGCCGCTGCCGCTGTGCCCTCTGAAAGAGGACCACTGGGTCTGCGTGTAATGGCTCACGGGAAGGACTATTTTACGGACAAGGCACCTTTTACAGCTATGGAACAGCTAGAGGCGGCGCGTGTACAGGCAGAGAAAACGAAACGTAAATACATGTGCTATTTCAGTGAACGGCTGCATGTGGAAAGTGCAGTGTACGCTGGCCATTTGATCAGACAGGGTGCGATAGGCTGCGTGTTACAGGTGATTGGGATGGGGCCTCACCGTCTGAATGCGCCAAGCCGTCCCGACTGGTTCTTCCAACGCGAGAAATATGGGGGGATTCTCTGTGATATCGGCAGTCACCAGATCGAACAATTTCTCTATTATGCGGGTTGCCGTGACGCCAAGGTACTGCACAGCAAGGTGGCCAATTACAACAATGCTGCCCATCCGGAGCTTGAAGATTTCGGGGATGCATCACTGGTTGGTGATAATGGTGCAACCCAATATTTTCGCGTGGACTGGTTCACCCCGAAGGGACTCGGAACTTGGGGGGACGGACGTATGATCATTATGGGAACCGAAGGTTACCTGGAGCTGCGCAAATACACAGATATTGCCCGCTCAAATACACCGGATCACGTCTTTTGGGTAGACGGACAGGGCGAACATTATGAGCAGGTAGTCGGCAAAATTGGTTTTCCCTTCTTCGGTGAGCTTATCCTGGACTGTCTGCAGCGTTCAGAGCTGGCGATGACACAGGCTCATGTGTTCAAAGCTGCGGAACTGTGCCTCATTGCCCAATCTCAAGCGCTGAACCTTACACCGGATATTCTCAGGTAACATACTAAGTTAGTAGAATTTAAGACAGAGCATAACGGAAGGTGAACCGGGATGAGTACAATTGGTGCAGCGATCGTCGGATGCGGCGCGATTGCCCCCTTGCATGCCAAGGCTATTCTATCGTTGGAAGGGGCACGGCTAATTGCCGTCGCCGATTCCGATCCTGAACATGCGGCACAAGCCGCTCAGGACTATGGCTGTGAAGCGGTAACAGACTATAAGCAGCTTATTGGGAGAACAGACATCAGCATCATTCACATATGCACACCGCATCATCTGCATGCCTCAATGGCAGTGGAGTTCCTTCAGGCAGGCCATCATGTCTTGACGGAGAAGCCAATGGCCATGGATGTGCCGTCCGCCCGGAGAATGCAGGAAGCTGCAGCTGTAAGCAAGGGACAGTTGGGTATTGTATTTCAGAATCGTTATAATGAAGCTTCCATACGAATCAAAGAGATTATAGACTCCAGTATTCTCGGCCAGCTGCTCTGCATGAAGGGGATCGTGACCTGGAGCCGGAGTGAAGATTATTATACGCAGAGTAGCTGGCGCGGGAAATGGTCTACCGAAGGTGGAGGAGTCCTGATTAACCAGACGATTCATACGCTCGATCTCCTGCAATGGTTCGGCGGCGAAATCACTTCTATTAAGGGAAGTGTGACTACGGATGTACTGAATGAAGTCATTGAAGTGGAAGATACCGCACATGCCTGCATCATTTTCAAGGATAATATACGCGGAATTTTTTATGGAACGAATGCATATTCGGTGAATTCTCCGGTTGAAATGGAAGTTGTTTTTGAGCTGGGTACGCTGCTTCTTCGCAGAGACTGTCTATACCTCTGGAAGGATGGCCAGGAGACGCTGCTATGTGAACCCACGTCTACGGCAGCCGAAGGAAAGTCTTACTGGGGAAACAGTCATAAACGGTTAATCCATGACTTCTACAGACACATCAGCGAAGGCCGCAAATTCTGGATTGACGGGAACGAGGGAATCAAAGCGCTGAAAGTTATTGCCGGTATTTATCAATCATCCGAATTCAGACTCTGTTCACCTGTGTCCTCAAATTGACATTAAGCACATTTAGCCTTATCTTCATTACATGCGTTTCTAGCATGGCAGATGATAGACAGGGAGAGGGATACAGGTTATGGAACAGGCAATGTTTGCCGGAGGCTGCTTCTGGTGCATGGTAACACCTTTTGAGGAGCTGCCCGGAATTCATGGGATTATCTCCGGCTACGCCGGGGGATCCGTAGAGAATCCGACTTATGAACAGGTCAAAACCGGAACAACAGGCCATTATGAGGTTGTGCAGATTACTTATGACCCGGCGTTGTTCCCGTACGAGAAGCTGCTGGAGCTGTTCTGGCCGCAAATCGATCCGACCGATGATGGTGGACAGTTTCAGGATAGAGGTCCCCAATACCGGACAGCGGTATTTTATTATAATGAAGAGCAGCGTCTGGCTGCACTGGCTTCCCGGGAACAGGTAGCAGCAAGCGGCAGGTTCGAAGGTCCGGTCGTAACGGAAATACTGCCAGCACCAGTCTTTTACCGGGCAGAAGAATACCATCAGGACTATCACAAAAAGAATCCAAAGCACTATAAAGAGGACCGCGAGCAATCTGGACGCGATACTTTCATTGCAAAGCATTGGTAAAGCTAATAGTGTTTTTCAAAAGCCTTATACCTCCTGCATTCAGGAGACATAAGGTTTTTTCTTTTTTTGCAGCAAATGTGGCAGATCCATTGATTATCAAAACGTTTCACCCAAAATATGGAGACCAAATCCGAAATTCTGCTCCTACTAAATGAGCAATAAGAATACTATAATCAGCATTGTAAACGCATACATTTATGGTGCGTGATTGAACTTATTCCATATAATGGAGGATGATTGCGATGAGAAAAAAATGGCTCATGTCCGTGCTCGCGCTTCTGCTGCTGATCTCCTGCTTCCCGCTGTTCGGCTCCAAAGCCGAGGCCGCCGATTACACGCAAGGTGTCGACTTGTCTGGAACCACAGCAACGATCTGGTTCAAATCTGCTGTAAGCACTAGCTGGACGGACGTGCATTACAAGCTTAATGGTGGAACCCAGATTAATCTTCGCATGACGTACAGCAGCAGCAAAGCCCGCTATGAACAAACCGTAACGGGGGTATCAAGCGGGACAGCAATCACCTATTTCTTCACATATAACAACGGAACTCCTGCTTATGACACTGGCTGGTTCACTTTCAATGCCGGAACCACACCTACAACACCGCCATCCAATTCCTCCGGTTCGATCTATTCCATTGCCGCATCCTCCATTCCCACAGCACCAAGCGGATCGCTATCCTTTAAGGTAATGAACGGAACAGGGGGAGCATACTCTGACAGTCAAGTCTACTGGGGGGTTATCGGCATCAATCCGGCTAACGGACAATGGAGTTATCTGGATTTGAATGGAAATCTGGTGCCTATCTCAGCGGCTCTGAACGACGCGTCTGGCCATTTGACCAAAAACGGCGTGAATTATGCGAATATTTATCACACGGTCAGCCAGGCCTCATGGGTGAACATGCCCAAAATCACCTCCGGGCGGATGTTCCTCAGTGTAGGAACACCGCTGTACATCAAAACCTATAACGACGGCTTTGCCGGACCGGATATCAATAATGCAACGGATCCGAACCGTAATATCTACTTTGATTTTATTGAATTCACAGTCGACGCCACCGGATATCATGGCAATACTACCCGCGTTGACGCATTCGGATTCCCGATCCAGCACCGTCTGGTGAGCTTGTCCGGCTCATACGACCGGACTGTAGGTGAATTGGAATCGGAAACCCGTGCAGGAATATTCACGAAATATCAGAACGAAGTGCCAACCGCCTTCAAATCACTGGCTACCGATCAGGCACCTTACCGCATCGTAGCTCCGATTCACGGATCTTTTGCTCCAGGTGGGGCTAATGCCAACTATTTTGCCGGGTATTCGAGTTATAACACCCAGGATATTCTCCGCTGTGACGGAGCGCTCACCGATGCTGCTACTGCGGCTGCCATCAACCGCCATGTCTATACAACCAGCAACTGGAATAATGTAGCGAACTATTACAACGCAGCTCCAGCCAACTATTATGCAAAGTTCTGGCATGACCACAGCATCAGCGGCCTGGCTTACGGCTTCCCTTATGATGATGTCAACGGCCAAGCAGCTTATCTGGAGGTAGGCGACCCCAAAGGCCTGATTATCCGTGTAGCCTGGTAAACGTGTAATTCGCACTGACTTCTAATTGTAAAATCCGATGTATAAGAAGGCTGCACCGCTTAATGAATGGCGGCGCAGCCTTCTTTGTTCAATTAGATTTTCAATACGCTATTAATACATTTTTAATTATTGCAATTCTACATTCTTCCTACATATTTATTCAGTACACTTCTATTTACATTCGTGGGAGTGAGGCGCCAACACCGGAACATAACCTGCCAGTAATTCGCAAATTCATACTGCAAGTCTTCTACGGATGGAACAGGAAACCCGGAATATGATAAGCTCATGGAGTGAGGTTAGCCCTAAATAGAGGAGTGAAATCTGTGAGCAACTTGAAGACAGGTAGTATTTATTCAGGATTTCAAGTCGTACGTGAGGAATTTATCCGGGAAATCGAATCCTCCGTATTTACAATGGAGCATCAGCCAAGTGGTGCCAAGCTGCTTTTTGTGCAGAATCAGGATGACAATAAAGTTTTCAGTGTGAGCTTTCGGACTCCGCCGGAGGACAGTACAGGCGTGTTTCATATTCTGGAGCATTCGGTCTTGTGCGGATCTGACAAATACCCGGTCAAGGAACCGTTTGTCGAGCTGCTCAAGGGCTCAATGAAGACATTCTTGAACGCATTTACGTTTGCAGATAAGACTATGTATCCGGTGGCGAGCCGGAATAATAAGGATTTCTCCAACTTGATGGAAGTCTATCTGGATAGTGTATTTAAGCCGAATATTTACAGGCAGCGGGAGATTTTTGAGCAGGAGGGATGGCATTACGAACTCCAGCAAGAACAGGATGAGCTGATCTATAAAGGCGTCGTCTACAATGAGATGAAAGGCTCTTATTCCTCGCCGGTTACGGTTCTGATTGACCGGATCAAAAAATCGCTGTACCCCGATACGATCTACCGCCACTCCTCCGGGGGAGATCCGCAGAATATCCCTGCGTTGACCTATGAACAGTTCCTTGCGGCTCACAGTCATTATTATCACCCGTCCAATAGCTATTTTTATCTATATGGAGACGTGAACATCGAAGAGAGACTGCAGTTCATCCATCAGGAATATCTCAGCCATTACACTCGTAATGATCTCGATACCGCAATTCCTCTGCAGCAGCCGACCGGAATGACGGAACTCACTTCGGAATATCCCATTCTGGAATCAGAAACCGCTGAAGATAAAACCTATTTGAGCATGAATTATGTGATAGGAACTTCCCTGGACCGGGAACTGAATCTGGCCTTTGCTATTCTAAAAAACATACTGATGGACAGCAACGCAGCTCCGCTAAAACAAGCATTGCTCGAAAGCGGACTGGGCAAAGACGCGTTTGCTTTCTATTCCGACAGTATGGTCCAGCCGATGCTGGGCATTACACTGACCCATTCCAACCCCTCATCCAAAGATGCTTTCCTTGACCTGATCAGAACGGTGTTAAGCCGCCTTGTAGCTGACGGTCTGGATGAGAAACTTGTGCTCGCAGCGCTCAACAGTAAGGAATTCGAACTGCGCGAAGCGGACTTTACCCAGTATCCCAAAGGGCTGACCTATAATATTGAGCTAATGAAGTCGTGGCTGTATGGAGGGTCGCCGGCTGCACATCTGGAATATGAAAAAGCGTTCACTGCCATCCGGGAAAAATGTGCGGACCGTTATTTTGAGAAGCTGATCGAAACCTATTTGCTGAATAGTAACCACTGCAGTGTAGTAATATTACAGCCTTCTGCTGCCATTGCGGCCGAGAAAGAAGCTTTCAACAAAGCGCAGCTTGCTGAATATAAAGCATCATTGTCCCCAGTACAGCTCAGCCAGCTTGTTCAAAGCACTCAAAACCTGCTAGCCCGCCAGAGCCTCCCGGACACGGCTGAGAATCTGCAGAAGCTCCCGAAGCTGTCCCTACAGGACATTGACCGTAACGCTCCATCCCAGGTGGCTACGCATGAGTACACTCTGGAAGGGATCAAGCTGATTCATCATGAGTTACCTACGAACAAAATTGCCTACATTAAGTTTTATTGGGACACCAGGGTTCTTGCGGCGGAACAGATTCCATATCTGGTGCTGCTGGGGAGGGCACTTGGGCAATTGGAGACTGCGGCATATAGTATTGAAGAGCTTACGAGTGAGATTGGGATCAAAACCGGAGGAATGCGATTTCAGAATGAGGTGTTTGGTGCCAAACCAGATTCTGAAGCCAGCTATCAGCCCAAATTCAGCGCGCGTATAAAAGTATTAGAGAGCAACATAAGTGATGCGCTTAAGCTTCTCCATGAGATGCTCTATAGCAGCAATCTGGATAACTACACCAAGCTGCAGGAAATCGTCCGCCGCGAAGCTTCACGGATGGAATCGTTCCTGAACCAGAAAGGCAATGACATCGCAGCCAGCCGATTGCTATCCTATTTCTCCGATATGGGAGCGTACGAGGAACAGCTTGAGGGTGTAGCCTATTATCGTTTTATCCGAGGACTAGCTGACACTATTGACCAACAGGCCGAACACTTAGCTGGCACCCTGAAAGACATTGGCGCGGCCTTGTTCAATAAGCAGAATTTAATCCTTTCGGTTACGGGAACAGCAGATGTCTATGAGCAGTTCGCTGCTCAATTGCCGCAACTGAAACTTCAGGACGGGTATATGAAATCCAACCTTATGCTGAAGGCGGAGGATCATGCCAATAACGAGGGCTTTATGTCAGCAAGCCAGGTGCAGTATGTAGTAAAGGGATATGATTTTACTAAGCTTGGTTTTGTATATTCAGGCAAAATGCAGGTTCTCAAAAAGATCCTAAGTCTCACCTACCTGTGGAATACGGTGCGGGTAAAAGGCGGAGCTTATGGCGGGAATCTGATCCTGCGGAGAGACGGTGTGCTTATCTTCACCTCCTATCGTGATCCGAATTTGCAGGAGACGCTGGAGGTCTACGATCAGGCATACCAATTTGCCGGAAGCTTTGAAGCAGATGAAGAAGAGATGACCAAAGCGATTATTGGCACCCTGGCGATGTTTGAACAGCCGCTTAGTCCCAGTGGACAGGGGCGGCGGGCGGACCGACATTATTTCGAACAGATTACCAGTGAAGAATTGCAGCAGGAACGGAATGAAATTTTGTCAGCTACCCCCGAAGATATCAGGCAATATGCCGGGCTGCTTAAAGCTGTGGCAGATAAGAATTACTATAGTGTGGTTGGTAACGAATCCAGAATGAAATCGGCACAAGACTTATTCGGCAGCATGGAGGAATTGGTGAGGTAACCTATGAAAACACAAATTCTGATTGTAGATGACGAGTGGAACATGCGGAATTTACTGCGTATTTATTTACAAAAAGAAGGTTTTGCGACACAAGAAGCAGCGACCGGACATGAAGCGCTACGTATGGTAGAACAGCACAGCTTCGATCTGCTGCTCCTGGATGTAATGATGCCTGACATGGATGGCTGGCAAGTGTGCCGTGCAGTGAGGGAGCATACTCAGCTTCCTATACTGATGCTTACAGCCCGCTCGGAAACCAAAGACAAAGTGCAGGGGCTGGGCATCGGTGCAGATGACTATCTAACCAAACCCTTTGAACCGGAAGAATTGCTGGCGCGGATTCACTCTTTGCTCCGGCGTTCTTCATTAACCAAGGCGGTCAAGCCCCAGGAAGAGCAGTTGAATTTTCCGGGCCTGCGAATCTCTCCTGAAGCACGAGAAGTATTCATTGAAGGCCAAAGTATTGATTTTACTATGAAGGAATTCGATCTGTTGACGATGCTTGCGCGGAGCGGCCAGCGAGTATTCACCAGAGATGAACTGGTTGAACGATTGTGGGGCAATGATTATGGCGGAGAGACGCGCGTGATCGACACCCATATCAAGAACATCCGGGAGAAGCTGCAAAAGGCGGGGCTGTCCTATAATCCGGTACAAACGGTATGGGGGCTGGGTTACAAATTCCAAATTCCCGGCGACACGGAATGAAGAATAACATCATCGGTTTTAAATTGGGGCTTGTGATCATGTCGGTGTTTGTGATTGTTTTGCTGTTTCTGGGGATCGCCATCGACCGGATGTTCAGCAGCTTTTTCTATAAAGAAATGCAGACCGAAACCAATGAATTGGCTTCGCATTTCACCATCATGGCTGAATCCCAGGACACTACCAGCGAACAAATGATGCGGACCTTTGCCGAATTTTCTAATGTGAGTATATTTAACATTTCCCGGGATAGCAGCATCAATCTTCATTCTGGCGTGCATGACTCGGCGGATCGTTCATTTATTCATACGGCAGATCTGGCGCGGATATTTGCCGGCAAAAGTGTGAGCTTTCAATACAAAGATCCTGCGGGACACCGGTATTTCGTGACGGGGCAACCCATTAAGACGGGCAGGACGATAAGTTCTGCACTCTATCTCATGTCATCGACGGCAAGTATGGAGCAATCTTTGGCTTCGGTGCGGGATATTCTGCTCTTGTCGGGAATGGGGGCTTTGGTGCTGGCGCTGGGCATCACCTGGTTCATTGCCCGGGTGCTGTCTCGTCCGCTTGTACAGATGCAGAAAGCAACCCGCAAAATTGCGGCAGGAGAGCTGGAGACCAGGCTGGCGATCAGGAGCGTTGACGAGATAGGGTTCCTGGCTGCGGCGATTAACGATCTGGCTATGGACCTGCAGCGGTATCGGGACACTCGTCAGGAGTTTCTGGCGAATATCTCGCACGAGCTGCGGACGCCAATCACCTATCTACAAGGTTATGCCAAGGTAGTGAAGGGTGAACTCTATGAGACTGAAGAGGAAAAAAAACAGTATCTAGACATTATTGATCAGGAGGCACACCGCATCCAGCATCTTGTAGATGATCTGTTTGAGTTGGCCAAGATGGAGGAGGGCCAAATTCCGCTTAACCTAGGGATGGTAGACTTGAAGCTGGTTGTGGATCAGGCAGCCCGCAAGCTGGATTTGGCCGCCAAAGAAAAAGGCCTGAGTATTACAGTATTGTATAGTGGACAAGCTACCAATTTGCATGGAGACCGCAAACGGATGGAGCAAATCGTGATGAATCTACTGGAAAATGCCGTGCGCTATACAGATGAGGGTAAGATTAATATTCAGCTCAAGTATACATCTGACGCCGTGCACTTCATCGTAGAGGATACAGGTATGGGCATCCCTGAAGATGAGCTTCCGTATATCTTTGACCGCTTTTTTAGGGTCGAAAAGTCCCGCTCGAGACAGTATGGAGGCACTGGCCTTGGTCTTTCCATTGTGAAGAAACTGGTCGAGCTCCTTGGCGGTTCGATTGGCATCACCAGTAAAGTAGGCGTTGGCACCCGCTGCGAGGTCAGGTTTCCCCTGCGTAAGTGATGAATAGCATATGAATTCACTGAGGGAAAGAGCCTATCTGTAAAAGCCCGAACTGCACTCGCGTGTTTTACGGACCGGAGAGCCCTTATTCGACCGGATCATGCGATTGCGCATTTCTTACGGACTCAGATGATGTTATGTAACCTATTTCCCTTCTATTTATCCTGGAATGGACCAAATAACGCCGCCTGAGTCCGTATATTTTGAAAAACCACGTGTATTCGCAAAATAACGCCTTCTCTGTCCGTAACACTCGATATACTTAATCCGTTCCCATTTCTTCTATCATTCTGATAGCACAAAAAAAGAACGCGCACCCACACGCGTTCTTCTCTATTTTCCAAATCCAACTTAATGGCTCATTCCAGCCATCCCGCCCATAATCTCAGGATTAACCATCCCGAAGATCATCGCGATATGCGCTACCACAAGAAATCCGCTGATCAGGATGAAATGCAGCTTCATCTTGTTTTCCTCACTTTGTTTGCGGGCAATCAGTCCAAGGTCCAGCAGCGCCAGAGGCAGAAGGAAAATGACTCCGCTTAAGTAAAAGCTTACCGCCACTACGTCAACCCATGTATGCCATTCCCCGTTTGCGGTAATCGGTACAAAAGCAGTAGGGAACAAGTACAGGAATACTCCTGTAAAATATAGCCCGGCCAGAATACTGCATACCCGATTAAACGTCCTGAGGGGCCCGCTCAGTTTTTTGGTGAACAAAATAATAAATTCAGTCACGGTGATCGTCTCTGCAAAGATGACCGGGATTGCCATAAAAAGAATCAGATTCCATGGCTGGTTATCCGCGAGCAGGGACATATAATGCGTCATGTTCATGTTGGTTCCTCCAATAAATTAATTAACTGCCATCATCATATTAGTAGATAAGTGTGTGGAAAGTATGGAGAATCAAAGGTATGATTGTAGGAGTTGTAACATCATGCAGGCAGCAATTGAATACGAAAGGGGCAAGGCGTAAGTTATGGAGAGACTCGAAAATATTTTATTTGATCTGGATGGCACCTTAACCGACCCCAAAGAAGGGATCACCAAAAGCGTAGAATACGCCCTGGGCAAATTCGATATTACCGTGGAGCATCCCGATCTGCTCCTGCCATATATCGGCCCGCCCTTATATGATTCTTTTATAGAAATACAGGGATTCTCCGCCGAGATGGCGGCCAAAGCTGTTGAATTCTACCGTGAACGGTACCGCACACTGGGAATGTACGAGAATGCGGTGATTGATGGCATCCCGGAACTACTGGAGGAACTGCAGGACAAAGGCTTCAATCTATACGTAGCTACTTCAAAACCCACGGTATTTGCGGAAGAGATCATCCGGCATTATGGCCTGGACAAATATTTCCGTCATGTGGCTGGAAGTAATCTGGACGGTACCCGATCCAAGAAGAAAGAGGTGATTCAGTATGTACTGGACGAGAATCACATTCTTCCGGAAACCGCGCTAATGATTGGAGACCGCGAACATGATATTATCGGTGCCAAAACATGCGGCGTAGCCTCCATGGGTGTTATGATCGGCTATGGTTCGGAGGCGGAGCTTCAAAATGCTGGAGCGGATGACATTGCTTACGATGTGAAAGATATAGGTGATATTATCTCGCGCAATTATGTAAATATTACTAACGTGAAATAAGTGCCGGAATCACAAATTTGCATACTTAGGATTCATGATTG
The DNA here is from genome assembly GCF_056121505.1 of Paenibacillus sp. LS-5. NCBI lineage: Bacteria > Bacillati > Bacillota > Bacilli > Caryophanales > Paenibacillaceae > Paenibacillus > Paenibacillus sp. LS-5. The sequence goes on from NZ_JBWAVA010000001.1 coordinate 381,625, forward strand.
ATGAAATATCTTTTTATTTAGAGTGGTTGACATTTCGTAAACGGGTTGAGTATTATGTAACCAGCAACACCATATCCAAGGCAATGACCAAAGACAGGATATCCTATTAGGACTGGCCAGAGAAAGAAGTGAACGGTGAGAGCTTCTTCAGGGACCGGCAGGATGTTACCCCTTTGCAGCCGTGACACTGAACCTACCCTGCTGTTAGGGAAGCTGTAAATGTCACCGACTTATCCCCGATAACGGATACCAATGAGGATCTTGTATATAATTCTTCCGCCGAACAGCCGGGGGTCGAACATTGCAGATCAAATTAGGGTGGAACCACGAGCCAGAACGCACTCGTCCCTTTCCGGGAGAGATGCGTTTTTTTGCGTTCTATAACACCAATAAACCTGAAGAAATGGAGGCCACAATCATGGAGATCAATGTAACGCTGCCGGATGGAACAATTAGGAGGTACGCACGCAACACCACAATTGCACAAATAGCGGAATCGATCAGCTCTAGCCTGAAGAAACAAGCAGTAGCCGGCAAAATCGACGGCACACCCGTTGACTTCCATCAACCGGTTGAATACGACTGTCTCGTTGAAATCGTCATGCCGGAAAGTTCAGAAGGATTGTCTATCCTGCGTCATAGTGCAGCACATCTCATGGCTCAGGCTATCCAACGAATATATGGCGCACCGAAGGTTAGACTGGGCATTGGTCCGGTTATCGAGGATGGTTTCTACTATGATTTTGATGCAGATCAACCGGTTTCAATAGATGACTTCGCCGCAATTGAGAAGGAAATGCAGAACATTATTCGGGATAATCTGCCGATTGTCCGGCGGGTTGTCAGCCGCAGTGAAGCAGTCGCACTTTTTGAAGCGATGGATCAGCCGTTAAAAGTGGAACTGATTCATAGTCTGCCGGAGGACGAAGTGATCAGCCTGTATGAGCAGGGTGAGTTCATAGATTTATGCAGAGGTCCGCATGTGGCTTCTACAGGCCAGATCAAAGCCTATAAGCTGATGAGTGTAGCGGGAGCCTATTGGCGCGGTAATTCGGATAATCAAATGCTGCAGCGCATTTATGGTACGGCTTTTTACAAGAAGGCTCAGCTGGAAGAGCATCTACACATGCTGGAGGAAGCGAAGAAACGGGATCACCGCAAGCTGGGTAAGGAGCTTGGACTATTCATGTTTTCCGAAGAAGCGCCGGGTATGCCCTTTTACCTGCCTAAAGGCATGATTCTCCGCACAGAACTTGAGAACTTCTCCCGGGCACTGCAGCGTGAGCGGGGGTATGATGAAGTTCGTACGCCTCTGATGATGAACAACCGGATGTGGGAGCAGTCGGGCCATTGGGATCATTACAAGGACAACATGTACTTTACTCAGGTGGACGAAACGAAATATGCGCTGAAGCCGATGAATTGTCCGGGGCATATGCTGATGTTCAAAAACAGCCTGCATTCCTACCGGGAACTGCCGATACGTATCGCGGAGTTTGGTCAGGTTCACCGTCATGAATTCTCAGGAGCGCTGAACGGGATGATGCGTGTCCGGACCTTTTGCCAGGATGATGCCCACCTGTTCGTGCTTCCTGAACAGATTGAAGAAGAAATCGGCGGCGTTCTGGAGCTGATCGACTATATCTACAAAGTATTCGGCTTCGAATACAGGGTGGAGCTGTCTACACGGCCGGAAGACTATATGGGTTCGGAGGCATTTTGGGATCAGGCGGAAGCATCGCTGCAAAGAGTACTGGATAGACGCGGGATCGAGTACCGGATAAATGCGGGAGACGGGGCTTTTTACGGGCCGAAGATCGACTTTCATATTCAGGATGCGCTGAAGAGAAGCTGGCAATGCGGAACCATTCAACTGGATCTACAGATGCCCGAGAAGTTCGATCTGAATTATATCGGTGAAGATGGTGAGAAACACCGTCCGGTTGTCATCCACCGTGCCATATATGGCTCAATTGACCGGTTCATGGGGATTATTACAGAGCATTTCAGCGGAGCTTTTCCACTGTGGCTGTCCCCTGTACAAGTGAAGCTCTTACCAGTCTCTGAACACTTTACCGATTATGCCTTCAAGGTGAAAAAAGAACTGCAGGATGCCGGAATCCGCGCCGAGCTTGATCTGCGGAATGAAAAGTTGGGCTACAGAATCCGCGAAGCCCAGCTGGAGAAAGTACCTTATATGCTTGTGCTTGGCGAGCAGGAGCAGAACTCCGCTACTGTATCTGTAAGAAAACGTGCGGCAGGTGATATCGGAGTCATGAGCGTCTCCGAGCTTGTCCGGCAAATGATCTGTGAGAATGAGACAAGAGAATAGATGTATCTTCATTAATATAACGGCAAAATGACAGCCGGCAGCAGCTCCGTTTTACACAAACGGGGCTCTTTTTTTATATGAATGTGGCAGACAGGGTTGATGGATGTAATTTATAATGATATGAAGATTCCCTTCTGCGGGAAGTCTGGGAGAATACGTCTATAGGAGGCAACTTCGTGATTTCCAATAATATCAGAGAACTTAGCGGCACTAGTATTAGAATGGTTCCTATGGAATCCGCGCATAAGGCGGATCTGATCGCTATTATGAGCCATCCGCAAATTTGGGAGTATACCTGGCGCAAAATCACATCAGATTCACAAGCGGAAAGTTTAATTGACACGGCGCTGGCCAATCAGGCCAAGGGGACGGAGCTCCCTTTTGTTATAATTGAACAATCCACAGGCAGAGTCGCCGGGACATCGCGAATTATGCATATAGATCACAATCACCGCAATGCGGAAATTGGCTGCACCTGGATTGCACCCCAGTTCTGGCGGACTGCTGTAAATACGGAATCGAAGTCACTCTTGCTGCAGTATTGTTTTGAAACCTTGGGCTTGATTCGTGTGAACTTCACGATTGCGGGGGACAACCTGAGGTCACAAAAAGCCATAGAACGTATTGGTGCGGTAAAAGAGGGCGTTCTGCGTAAACACCGGATCACCATGGAAGGCCCCATAGTGAATAGCATGCTGTACAGTATCATTGATGACGAGTGGCCTGCGGTGCAAGCCAATCTGCATTACTTGCTGCATGTGAAGTATGCAGAAAAAATCAGCCATTGAGGGGGTTATATAGTGGAGACAGGTAAGCCGGTAACGGTAACAGTGGACACAGTCGTTAATGCTCCTATTGAAAAAGTGTGGACCTATTGGACAGAGCCGAAGCATATCACGCAATGGAATAACGCTTCCGAAGACTGGCATACGCCATACGCGGAGAATGACCTGAAGGCCGGTGGTAAATTTCTCTCTAGAATGGAAGCCAAGGACGGCAGCTTTGGATTTGATTTTACCGGAGTGTACGACCAGGTGAACCTTAACGAGAGTATATCCTATACGATTGCCGACGGCAGAAAAGTGGTAATCAACTTCTCACACCAAGATCACAACACAAAAATCATCACGGTGTTCGATGCGGAAGATAGCAATCCCGCCGAAATGCAGCGAGCCGGTTGGCAAGCGATTCTAGATAATTTCAAAAAATATGTGGAAACATCTCCGGAAGAATAGAATCTTATCAGCCTTAATAGCGCATGCCGACATCGGCATGCGCTTTGCTGTATGTTCTCTTCATTATTATTTTTGCAAATAGCCAGAATTCTAGATCATTGATATAATAGAAACATATATTCCCCGGTAGCAGGAACTTATCTGTAAGAGATCAGAGATTAATCCCGCAGAGTTCATGTTCTATCTATATAGCCCATATTCCACCCTCCATGGGGCAGATATGGGTTTATGTTATTTTATAAGAATTCCCCAGGAAGTCCTAAACTACGAAGTGATGGCGAGGTTGGAGTGAAGCATGAACTGGAGTGACTTTGGAGAACGGAATAAACGTCTCAATCCCTTGTGGACCTTGGGGGCGGGCATGAATCTTGGCGAGCTGCAGCCGTATAAGGAAATGATAGCACTCAGTGTGCTGCTGCAGGTCTATTATCTGGAACTGGAATCCAGTGAACTTAGAGCCAGGGAGGATATCGTGGAGCTGGCCTGGAGTTCACTGGAGCGGTTCAATATAGTCAAGCTTGGTACTGCCGAATCTGTAGGTCGGCTAGTGGATGGTCTGCTGTGGAGCGGGAGCGGCGGCGATTTTGAAGCCTACTATTATGATGATCTGTCCCGGAAGATGGAAGTACAGAAATACAAGTACTTTACTGTCGATGAGGATGCTACCCGCACCAGCTGGGAGGAGAGCGGTAAAACCGTCTACCGGTTGTCGGAATATGCCATGGAGCTGATCTTCATGAGCCATGAGATTATCGAAGAATTTCAGATCAGCATCAAGCTGCTGGAAATTCAGATGCACATCAAGCATGGACGGGTGACCCGCGCGTTACAGGATGTGAGTGAACTGATCTCGCGGGTACGGAAGATGACACAGCAGCAGCAGGAATACCGTAATGCGCTGCGTCGTAATCCGAAGCATATGTTCAGTGAATACGGTGTGCTGCGGCATCAGAGGCTGGAGGAAATCCACCTGCAGTTTGACGAGGAGCGCAAGCACTTTGATAATATCCACCGTTCACTAGCCCGTCTGGCTAATGATGAGAAGGATGTTATCGACTTCAATGAGCTCCGCCAGCTGTCGGAAAGAGTGGAGTTATCCAGACGGGTACACGATGAGCTTGCTGAAGTGGTGCTAAGCATTTTTGAGGCAGAGACGAATCTCCGGTTGAATTTCCCCGAGCTCTTCTGGGGAGCGGCAGGCTTTAATTTTCGTACCAATGTCTGGGAGGAATGGGTTAAAGCCGAAGGTTTGCCGGATGCGGACAGCCTGGAGCTGCTGGTTAGCGGATTGTTCGCGCCTAATCAGGACTTTATCTACCCGCTGGCCTGGGCATGGGAAGAACAGGAGGTCGGGTTCCTGCCCGTAGATGAATTAGACGATCCGGATGAAGCTGGAGAAGAGGAGAGTATTCCATATACACCGAGGTCTATTCCATGGCCTGAGGTTGCAGAACTATGGGGTCCTATTTTACAAAAACTGGCGGATCAAGGAAGCTTTACTTTTTCAGCAGAAGCTTTCACAGAGGAGCAACAGCGGCAATGGTCCTCGACACCCGATGCCGTCGATCTGTGGGTGCAGTTCTTCCATGCTGAAATTACAGTGCAGGAGCTGGATCCGGACAGTAAGGGCGGAGCGTCAGATGAATGTCAGGAGCTCATCCAGCGGCTGCTGGATTCTAACCCTGATCTGGAGGTACTGCGCGGCACAGTGCTGCGCACAACAATACAGAACACACATACGCAACTTGTCTCCTGGCCCGGCCTGGAAATGAGTCCTTATACTATTACTATAATCGAGAGGTGAGATGAACCCGCATGAGCTATTCACTCGAACAATTGCAGCAGGCCTCACGGCTCTTTTTTGACCTGCTTCGCCGGAAGGTGATCTCACTGGATGATCCCGCAGCCGCCGAATGTCTTCAGGACACGGGAGCCTATGATGCACTGCAGTACATGGCCAAAGAAGGAGGCTGCCGGATTATGAATTCCGGACACCGCCTGCATCTGCTGGTTAATCCGCTCGGATCGGGTTTTGCCAGTAACTTCACACAATTACGGAATAAATATTCAAGGATTGAGCGTAAAACCCATTTACATATCATAAACATTATCATTCTGGTGTTTCTGGCCGAGATGGATCAGGATGAGCACCACTTCAAACCGGGACAGGACAGCATGTCTTATATTCAAATTTCCGACCAGATCTCATCCCTATTTCAGGCATGGGTGGAAATGGACGCTGACAGTAGCTTCAGCAAGCAATGGCGACTGGATATTCAGGCGATGTACAAGGTCTGGACAAGCCTCTATATGCAGACCAAAAGCCAGGAGGAGGGCGATTCCCTAACCCGAGGGGCCGGTTCACGGATGGGTCTGATTCATGAGGGGATGAAGCTGCTGGAGGAGGAACATCTGGTATTCATCTCGGAGAATGAGAAGCGGATCTTTCCGCGTGAAGAATTATATGAAAGAATGCGTTACCTGTATCATGATGTGGACCGTTATAAAGAATTAAAAGCACTTGTCGGGCGCACCTTGACGGAGAAGGAGGGGGAATCGCATGCCGCGCATTGAACGGATCCGGATTGCCGGACTTAAATATGAGAAGATGCTCAAAAAGTATGACGATATGATCCTGGACCTCAGCAACGACGAAGGCCCGGCTAACACGCTGATTACCCTGATGAACGGCGGCGGCAAAGGTGTCCTGCTGCAGTCGATTTTTCAGCTGCTGATCCCTAAGGCGGCCTGGGGCAAGGACAATGAGAACCAGGTCGAGGCATTTTTCCATAATCACAAAAAACAGCTCAAGCCCTACACCTTCCACGTGGCCATTGAGTGGCGGCTGGACAACAGTGATCGTAATGAATATATGACTACGGGCATTGCAATGACAGCCCACAGCTCTGCGGATCAACTGGAGATCAAAGTCGACTATCTGCTCTATGCGCTGCTGGATTATGAAGAGCATGCAGAGCTTACGCTGTCCACTTTGCCTCTATATGATGCCAATGCCGGGGGGGCTGTTAGCTTCGATAGTATACAGCAGTTCGTACGCGATCGCCGAGGCGAAATAGCTTCCTTCGGAAGTCACAGCTCAGATCTGAAAAGGTATTACAATTTCCTGGCAGAACGGGATATCCATATCGGTGAGTGGCGCAATATGCGGCGGATTAACGGTGAAGAGGGTGGTATCAAAGGCTATTTCCAGAAAAACGATGCCTTTACGAACCAGAACCTGTTCGAAAAGCTCATCATTCCCGAAATCGGCACCAGCCTGAACGAAGGGCTGCCCGAACAGGAAGGTTCTCTGCAAAAGATGTTCATGGATGCAGCAATTGTTGCACAAAGACTTCCGATGCTGGAGCAGCGGGAGAAGGCTTTTGCCGAATTCACCACACTGGCAGCACCGCTGCTTGAACTGGTGAAGCAGGGAGTAGAAGCGGACCGGGGCTACCGTGAAACGGAACTGCTGGGACGGCAAATGTACACGGTTATCCATGACGAGCTGAGAACAGCCGAAGAGGAACGACGCAAAAAAGCAGACGAGTTGGTGCAGCTGCACCAGGAGGCCCGACAACTGCGCTTCGCGGGAGATAACCTGATGTACCTGCGCAGCAAAGAGGAAGCCGACCGGAAGCAGGAGGAATTCAAAAAGATCGGGGATAACCAGACCCGTGCCCGTCAGCGGCTGGAAGAGTCCAAAGCAAAGGAAAAGACTCTTGAAGTAGCTCATTATCTGGCCAGACGCAAAGTTCACCTCCGTCAGATGGAGCAATGGCAGAAGGAGATTGAAGCCATCGAAGGCTCTCTGGAAATGAAGGAGCGCCAGGAGGTGGTACAAGCTGCGAAGGAGAATCTTCGCCAGCAGTGGACGGCTGTCTCAAAACTGTGGCAAGAGCAGATCAACGTGTTCAGCGGCCGCCAGCAATCGTTGACAACCGAAGAAACAGGGCTTCGTAAAGAACGGGAAAGCTATTTACTGGAGCTGGGTGGCCTGGACAGCCGGATTAACGAGCTGACCGCCTCCATCCGCCAATACACGGAAGCGCTGGGAGTGTTCGCTTCCCGCCATGGTCAAGAAGCTGCTCATTCACCTGCTGCCTCGCTACAGCGGGCTATCGGATATGCGAGAAGTTTCGCAGAGAATATCAGCGAGCTGAATGAACGGCGCAAATCTGCTGAAGAAGACCGCTTCAATCTGCATAAAAGGCATACTCAGCTAAGCGAGAAGCTACTTAGCCATGAACAGCAGGAAAGCTTGCTTAAAGAACAGTTGGATATACAGCTGAACAAAGAGTCACAGCTTTGGTCGCAGCTCGTGGTGCTGCTGGAATTATATGAGGAGCATAACACGTTTGGAGCTACTGGCTTATTCGAAGCGAAAGCTGCTGTACAGGAGCGATTCATCCGCAGACTGGACGAAGCAGAGGTACAGACCAAACGGCTCAGAAGAGATTACTATCATCAGCTGCTGGATGTTGAACTTCAGCATGAGGCCTACTGGCTGCCGAACAGCGATTTGCTGACGGTTAAGGACAGGCTTGATTCGCTGAAGATTAACTCGATGCCGGGCAGCGCCTTCCTGAACGATCAGCCTTATCTGATTCGCGAGGAAGAGCTGGAACGAAATCCCTTGCTGCCTTACGGCCTTATCATTACTGAACGCGAGGCGGCCAAGTTGCAGCCAGATATGGTGAAGGATCTGCTGGTAAAATCACCGGTTCCGATCTTCATTCGCGAACAGATGGCGCAGCCTGCGGTCCAGCCCTACCTTATACTGGACGGGCAAGGTTCACAAATGGTACTGCAGCCGGACCGTTTTCTGGAATGGAAGCAGGGGATATCTGCCCGGTTGAAGGAGCAGGAAGTCGAGCTGCAGGATGCGGAAGGGTATCTGGCCAAGCTGAAATCCGCAAGGCAGGAATATGAACGGTTATTCCAAGGGGAGCATTCTGTTACTCTAAAGGACAAGCTGACAACACTTGATAGTTCGCAGCACGAGCTTCGTACAGCAGTTAGCGCGTTGAATACAGAAATCAGTGATAACGAAGCAGCCATAGCGTTGATTGTGAGAGAAACAGCTGAATGTGAAGCCGGCAAATCCGAGCAGGAAGACAAGGCGGCAGCACTTCGTGAGTGGAATGAACGGACCAAGAAGCAGGAACAGGATTATAGGGACAAGCAGAAGGCGCTCGACCGCAAAGGTGATTTGAATAAAGAGATCACAGGCAAGGAACACCAGCTTGCGCAGTTAAAGGCGGAACTGAACAGCAACTCTCTGGAGCGGGAAAAATGGATCGGTGATACCCGATATTCATTATTTCCGAGACTGCAAACCTGGTTCCCTGAGTTGATCTTTCCTGAAGGGCATCAGGTCGTTACCTCAAGCGGTAATCAAGAAGAAATTCCGGATTTAGCACCAGATGCTTCCATTCAGGACAAGCTTCTGGAGACCCTAAGCACACTTGAAAGTCTCCAGCAATCGCTTAGCCGTAATGAGCTGGAGATTCGTACGCGGTCTGCACAGATCAAATCTGCAGCAGGACAACTGGCTGAGCTTGAAGCCGCAGTTCAACAGCTTGACAGTAATTGGCGCAGTGTGCAGGAACCCGGAGACACCCCGGATTCGATTATGTCAGCGCGGACGAGGCAGAAGAGCGAAACGGAAATACTGGATGAGGACTACCAGGATGTACATGATTCCTTCATCCGCTGCCAGACCGAGCTGGATCATCTGCAGAAGCAGTTAACCAAAGCAGAGAAGTCGATAAAGGAGAAGCATGAGCGGGCAGTAGAGTACTGGAATGATTCGCTCGATCAGAAGGACGAAGAGATTAGAGGACGGTCCCGGGACAATGAATACGCGATTAATAGCTGTAAGCTGAAGCTGACGTCCTTGGATCAGTGGCTTCAGACGCTTGCCAGTCAAAGTAAAATCATGGAGACCCACGTAGAAGGAAGGCTGCAACTGAGGGACGTTCCAGAAGAGGTTCAGCTCAGCACAAGAGAGGACTGCGAGCGGGCAGTAAGTGCATGGCTGCTACGCAGCAGGGAGAGCCGCACTGTACGGAACGAAATTTCGCGGCGGGTTAAGGAAGAGAAGAACGCCCTCAGCGGAACACTTGCCAAAAGCGGCTGGAATGCTGAGTTGGAGACCAAAATCCAGGAACGCTTAAACACCGTTCACTGGGAGGATTTCACTATTGCGCTTCAAGTGCTGGACTCGATGCTACAGAGTTCACAGGACCAGATCGAAAGCATCCGCGGTGATAAAGAAGGCATGGAGCTCTCCCGCAAAATGTGGGTAGGTCGTGCTGCCAAGCGGGTAGTGCAAATTGTAGACATCCTGAAGCGGATGGAACGCCGGATGATTGTCCACAATGAGAACGGCCATTCCTTCCCGCTGGTACGTTTGAATTATAAGAACATTAATGTACCGAAGACCACTGAAGATATCGAACCGCTGGTCAGCGATTACTTCAACCGCTGCATAAGCAGCCTGCTGGAGAAATTTCCGAAGATTGAGCAGGTTCCGGCAGCGGCAGTTAAGGATCTGATCAGTGACGGCAAAATTGTGTACGCCGCCATGCAGAACCGCTTCCCTGTCTTGCAGGTGTACAAGCCTGTGACTGAGAACTATTTCCTGTATGCAGCACCCGAGGATTATCATTACTCCGACTGGGAGGTTATTAACCGCGGAGCATTGGATGAGGCGGTCGGCAGCGGCGGGCAACGCCAATCGGTTCAGCTGCTGGTGGCGATGATGATCATGACCCATAAACGGGTCAACCGCGAGAACAAAGGCTGGACGGTCTTTTTATATGATAATCCATTTGGTGAAATGGTCTCTAACAACGTGCTTGACCCCGTATTTGAAATTTCCAAAGCCCTGAGATTCCAGTGGTTGATCGTTACTCCGCCGGAGCTGGTAAAGAACGATGTAAGTGTCCGGTTCGGGGTGTACTGGCAGCTGTATTTTGGCGGTGAAAAGGGAGAAATGCTGGAATCCACGCTCATAAAGGGCGGACGCAAGCTGATTCCGGCTTCATTATTCTGATTCTTATATTACAGAGCTCGTAGAAAGGATTGAATTCACTCATGAAGAATCTGCAATCAACTACAACTTTGGCTAATGGCATAAAGATGCCTTGGCTTGGCTTGGGAGTATACAAGGTGCAAGAGGGTCAAGAGGTCATCGACTCCGTTAAAGCAGCAATCCAGGCGGGCTATCGGAGCATCGATACTGCAGCCTTATATGCCAATGAAGAAGGTGTGGGACAGGCCATCCGTGAATCTGGAGTAAATCGCGAGGATCTGTTCGTTACGACCAAGGTCTGGAATTCCGATCAGGGTTATGAATCTACGTTGGCGGCATTTGACAAAAGCATCAGCAAATTAGGCTTGGACTTCGTGGATTTGTATCTCGTTCATTGGCCGGTTAAAGAGAAATATAAAGATACCTGGAGAGCGCTCGAGAAGCTGTATGCAGACGGCAAAGTCCGTGCCATAGGAGTCTCTAACTTCCAGATCCATCACCTGGAGGATTTGCAGGAGGCGGCCAAGGTGAAGCCGATGGTCAATCAGGTCGAACTGCATCCACTGCTTACACAGGTAGAGCTCCGTGACTATTGCAAAGCGCAGGGTATACAGATTGAAGCATGGGCACCCCTCGCTCAAGGTCATCTGCTGGATAACGAGGTGCTGGCCGATATTGCTACCCGTCATAACAAATCTCTCGCACAGGTGATGATCCGCTGGGATCTGCAGAACGGCATTGTGAGCATACCCAAATCGATCAAAGAACACCGGATTATCGAGAATGCCGATGTGTTCGATTTTGAATTAACAGCAGCTGAGGTTGAACGCATTAATGGCTTGAATCAGAACAAGAGGTTTGGATCTAATCCGGATAATTTTAATTTCTGATCCATGCCGGTATAAAGAAACATTGTCCCATTCCGTGCAGAACCGAAATAGAAGATAGAATCTATGACTAGCCGGGGGGTACGTATGAATCGAATAACTATTAAAACCATATGTCTTGTGATGCTGTTCAGTGTAATGCTGCTTCCAACCTTCAGTTTTGCCCAGACTGCCGCTCCAGATCACACCTTGGATGATTATGGGGCAGGTGCATACAAATCCTATAACCCTGAACCCTTAGGAACCACTAATTTTGTGGGCGATAACGCTGGAGTGTTCACACAGGTTACCAGAGATGATCTGAATCAATCCGGCAATCGTTATCAGCTCACAACCCATAGCGGAGTATATGTCGTAACCGTTAAGAATCTGGGAGATAAGAGCCTGGAGGATTACACATATGCTAAGTTCGCATCCATGGGGGCCGGACCGGATGATGTCATGCTTGTGCTGGATGTCAGTGGCGACAACTATTATGTGCTGCAGGGAAAAGGTATCGACGGCATACTGACCAATGACATAGTCAGCGATATTCTGAGTGCGAAGCTTGAACCGTTATTCGCCCAGAAGAATTATGCTGCTGGCGCAACCGCCACGGTTAATGCTTTTTACAGCTTTTTTCTGGCCCGGGCAGATAATGCCCTGAATGCCACGACTCCGGCAGTCATAAGCTCTGAACCTGTCCATTCGGAGCCTTTGAGCTTCCAGTCTACACATAGTACCTCAGCTTCAGTATCAGATACGGTAACTTATCCTCTTACCAAATCTGAAGGATATGTAATAATGGCTTTATTCCTCTTAGTGTTTGTCTTTAGCATTGTTTTGGCCTCGCGGCGCAACCGGTATATGGCTCTGTATGGCGTGCCGGTGAATCCATACAGCAACCGTTCCACCGATCACGGTGATGGCGGACCTTCCAGCAGCAACACAAGCAGCGGTAGTGGCAATGGACGTAATCGCTAGAGAGATATAACCGAATAAATGGGAACATACAAAATTGAGCTGCCCCGGGGCAGCTCTTTTGCATAACTAAGATTTAAGATAGGTTGTGCATCATCCAGTGGCGTTTAGATTCTCAATAAAATAAAGTCATATCATAGCTATTGCTCCAACGAAGATCAGTAGTTGTGAATATAAGAGGTTAGAAATTACCCGGATCACCTATCCTTCTATATAATTTTCCAACAATTTAACAAACTGAAACCTTTAATCTTGCAATATCGTCTATGATGGGGTAGATGAGCCGATGCCCATTTCCATTATCAGGCAGTACCAGGGAGGAAATCAAGAAGTGAACTCTTCATCATCTTTACCACAGCGCAACACCGTCCGCAAGAAGAAGCCCGTTCGTAAACGCAAGAAAAAAAGCTTTTTCCGCACGCTCTCCAGACTCTTTCTATTCTTCATATTACTGCTGATAGCCGGCGGCGCCTGGTTGTATTTTGCACCTTCCGCCCGGAACACCCGTTATTTGATAGCAGATACGCTAATCACTACACAGCACCGCTATATGGCGAAATATATTATAGGCGAAGATGAATTGAAGGAACGGGTCACAGAATACAATCTGCGGTTTCAGCATATGGGGGACGAGAAGGACACCCACGTGATTAAGGAACCTACAGCAGAAGAACAAGATAAGCCGCTGGTTGAAATCGATAAGGTATCCGGCAGTGGCTACACCGGGTATGTGATGACGGTTAATGATCCAACGAAGGTCCGCTTAGGCGTACCTGATTCGATAGGCTCAGGTGAAAAAGTAACCAGTATGGTCGCCCGAACGGGAGCCATTGCCGGCGTGAACGGCGGAGGGTTCGCAGACCCCAACTGGAAGGGAAACGGATTTAAGCCAATCGGTCTGGTTATTTCGCAGGGCAAGCTATTCTATAACGGTCTCGGAGGCAAAAACTCCACACAGATCGTAGGCTTGGACAAGCAGGGCAAAATGATCGCCGGGAACTATACTCTCGAGGAGCTTAGCAAGATGGGGGTGCAGGAGGCGGTATCTTTTCAGCCGCGGATTATTGTGAACGGTAAAGGGTTGATCAAGAATGCAGCCGAAGGCTGGGGAATTGCCCCCAGAACGGCGATGGGCCAGCGTGCTGACGGTGCGCTGCTGTTCGTAGTGATAGACGGCAGACAGCCAGGTTACAGTATTGGTGCGAATCTCTATGATGTGCAGCAGATTATGCTGAAGCATGGAGCGGTGATCGCAGCCAACCTGGACGGAGGATCATCGACTGTTCTGGTGAAAGATAATGAAATTATCAACAAACCCTCCTCCCAATATGGAGAGCGTTATCTGCCCACCGCATTTCTAGTGTTTGAACATCCCGAACAGGCGGATATCAAGAACATCTGGGAAGGCCTCGACCCATCCAAGATTGATGCAGGCAAAAAGCGGAGCCAATAACAAATTGAAAGCCCTTCTGGCATCAGGCATGGATGGAACAGTGATTCTATGCTACTATAAGCAGAAACCCAGGTGCCGTTCCTTCCGAGGGACGGCATCTGATGTAACCGGATAGTGATGCATCAGCAACAAAGTCCTTGCTAAAAGGAGGTACAGGTTTGACATTGCAGCAACTCCGCTATGCCATTGAGATTGCGAACAGCGGCTCGATGAATGAAGCGGCCAAAAGACTTTTTGTCTCTCAGCCAAGCCTCTCCAATGCCATTAAAGAGCTGGAGAATGAGCTGGGGATTACCATCTTTGAGCGGAATAACCGGGGCATCAGCATTTCAGCCGAAGGTGTGGAGTTTCTCGGATATGCCCGGCAGATTATTGAACAGACTGAATTTATGGAGAACCGGTATACCGGCAAGAAACGCAGTCCAATCTACTTTTCCGTATCCACCCAGCATTACCCTTTTGTAGTGGATGCTTTTGTAAAGCTGATGACAGAGAGCAAGGTGCCTGAATATAACTTTAGTCTGAGAGAGACGCAGACCTATGAGATCATTGAGGACGTCAGGACTCTACGCAGTGATCTGGGCATTCTCTATATCAATGAGAGTAACTATAAGGTGATGAACAAGCTGTTCAGTGACGGGAACCTGAAGTTCACCCCGCTGTTCAACACGAACCCTCATGTATATGTGAGGGCAGGGCATATCCTCGCCGCTAAGGAAATGATCCAGCTGGAAGATATTCTTCCTTTTCCGTACATTACCTTTGAGCAGGGGGAGAACAACTCGCTGCATTTTTCCGAAGAGATGCTCAGCTTCACACAGATTGAGAAAAATATCCAGGTTACCGACCGTGCGACGCTGACCCATCTTCTGCTAGGGAGTGATTCCTACACGGTGGGTACGGGAATAATGGATACCGAGCTTAATGGCGAGGGGCTGGTCACCATTCCTTTTGACAGTCCTGAGGTATTTACCGTCGGCTGGATCGCCCATAAGGACCGCAAGCCAGGTGAGATGATGTCCGCTTACATTGATATTTTGAATGATCTGGTATCCCGTAATTATTTCGACCTTAAATCTTTCTTACTCTAAACGCAGGAGGGACGTATGATCAGTCCAGTTACCGGCACCACACGAAATACTCCACCCTTTCGCTACGATATCGTCGGCAGCTTCCTCCGCACAGAGGAACTGAAATCCGCCCGCAATCAACGTTTGCATGGAGCAATTACAGACGGGCAGCTTCATGATGTCGAGAATAGGGAAATATTCAAACTGTTGGAACAGGAAAAGGCTTTGGGGCTAAAAGCCGTTACTGACGGGGAATTCCGCCGGTCCTGGTGGCATCTCGATTTCT
Source organism: Paenibacillus sp. LS-5 (assembly GCF_056121505.1). Lineage (NCBI taxonomy): Bacteria > Bacillati > Bacillota > Bacilli > Caryophanales > Paenibacillaceae > Paenibacillus > Paenibacillus sp. LS-5. Next base: position 396,887 of record NZ_JBWAVA010000001.1, read on the forward strand.
TTCTTGGGATCACGGGTACACAGAAGATCAGTCTGGATCAGGGAAAAGGTACCAAAGAAACCGTTCAACGTGCTGAAAGCTTCCGGATCGTAGGCAAAATCGCCTTCGGGGATCATCCCATGGTTGGAGAGTTTATGGAGCTGCAGCAGATGGCTGGCGATACACTTGCCAAAATGACCATTCCTTCTCCGGCATTGTTTCACTTCGTGCAGGATTACAACGGCAATGAGATCTACCCGGATCGTGAGACGTTGTTCCGTGATATCATCCAAGTCTACCAGGATGCCATCCAGGCATTCTATGAAGCAGGCTGCCGCTATCTACAATTGGACGATACGACTTGGGGAACGCTGTGCAGCGGTAGACACAGGGCGCACTTGCGCAGCCGCGGTATTGATCCCGATCAGCTCGCCAAGGATTACGTGAGGCTGATCAATGACAGCATAGCCGGGCGGCCGCAGGATATGACGATTGCACTGCATGTCTGCCGGGGGAATCTCCGCTCTACCTGGTTTGCCGCCGGCGGGTATGAGCCCGTAGCTGAGACGTTGTTCGGACAGGCTGAAGTAGATGCCTTTTTCCTGGAATACGACAATGAACGTTCCGGTGACTTCAATCCGCTCCGTTTCATTCAAGGGCAGCAAGTCGTACTTGGTCTCGTGACCACAAAACACGGGGGTCTGGAGAACAAAGAGCAGATCATGGCACGTATCGAAGAAGCCGCACAGATTGTCCCGATTGACCAGCTGTGCCTCAGCGCCCAATGCGGATTCGCCTCCTCTGAGGAAGGGAATATGCTGACCGAGGAAGAGCAGTGGGATAAGGTTAGGCTGATTATTGAAACGGCGAATGAAGTGTGGGTCTAAGGGTTATAGCTCTCGTCCTCAAGATGACAATCTTGCGGATGAGGGCTTTTTAACGTTTACAATTCCTGTGCTGATCCAGGCAGTCGGACAGGAGAGGTTGCTGGCTTTGCTGGATTTTTAGCGTACACCGGGACTGCCCTTTACGGGATACACAGAGCAGAGGTATAATATATTGGACTGTTTATAATTAATGTTGGAAAGTGAGCGGGAACAATATGGGTCGTAAATGGAATAATATTAAAGAAAAGAAGGCATCCAAGGATGCCAATACAAGTAAGGTATACGCCAAGTTTGGTGTAGAAATTTATGTAGCCGCGAAGAAGGGTGAACCTGATCCTGAATCAAACCGTGCACTGAAAGTCGTGCTGGAGCGTGCCAAAACGTACAATGTGCCTAAGGCCATTATCGACCGGGCACTCGACAAAGCCAAAGGCAGCGGTGACGAAAATTACGTAGAGCTGAGATATGAAGGCTTTGGACCAAGCGGTTCGATGATCATCATCGACGCATTGACGAACAACGTCAACCGTACTGCCCCTCTGGTGCGTTCTGCATTCAGTAAAAACGGCGGCAATATGGGCGTCAGCGGTTCGGTAACCTATATGTTTGAGCCTACAGCTGTCATTGGTCTGGAAGGTAAAACAGCTGATGAAGTGATGGAGCTGCTGATTGAAGCGGATCTGGATGTGCGCGATGTGCTGGAAGAGGACGATGCTGTCATCGTCTATGCCGAGCCTGACCAGTTCCATGCAGTTCAAGAAGTATTCCGCGGTGCGGGAATTACCGATTTCACTGTTGCAGAGCTGACGATGCTCCCCCAGAACTATGTAGCTCTTCCAGAGGATGCCGAAGCACAGTTTGAGAAGCTGATTGATGCTTTGGAGGAACTGGATGATGTACAGCAGGTCTACCACAACGTAGATTCGGAAGAATAGAATTATTGAATGCATTAGCCGGACAGGCAGATCATGAATCTGCTTATCCGGTTTTTTTGTGCGCTCATGTTCAATATTAATCCAGCGACAGCGCATAATCCGCCCCATATCTTGCCACAATAAACTGATGCGACCCATCACCCTACAACTACTTTTCAGGAGGCAATACAATGGATAATCACACCAAACCGGATAAGAATCTGATCAACACCGTAGAGGAGCTGGATCAGGTGGCGGTAACCAGCCAGGAAGCCCAGCAGATGGAACAGAAGAAAAGCGATATCCGCAAGGAAGCACTGCGGGATGACAAAACCACGTATAAGAAAAACGAACAGAATACGTATAAATGAGCATTTACAAAAACGGATTGGACAAGAGTGGCAGGGAAGGTTCCTGTCACTTTTTTTCGTGTATGGGATGTACAGACTGATATATATAAAGTATTCAAAGAATTCTATGGTACAAGCCCGCGAAATTGTGTATGCTGAAATTTGTTTGTATGACACTTACATACTGGCAGGAGGCTTTTTTGCATTATGGAACATGGCAGTATAGCAATGATTTTAATTTTGGTGATTTGCGGTTTTTTGGCGGGTGTGATTGATTCTGTAGTGGGAGGCGGAGGCCTGATCTCCATTCCAGCACTGCTCGCTGCCGGGATCCCGCTCCCGCTGCTGCTGGGCAGCAATAAATTAGCCGGGACCTTATGTTCGTTCACCAGTACCGCGTCTTTTGTCCGTTCCGGGAAGATCAATTTTGGGATGGTTAAGTTCCTAATTCCGTTCTCACTTGTGGGCGCCGTGGCTGGCTCATTGACCGTTCGGCAAGTACCTTCAGAATTTCTGAAGCCGCTTGTGATCGTGATGCTGGTTGTCATTACGGTCTATACTTTGTTCAAAAAGTCATGGGGTGACGTCTCCACCTACTCCCAAGACAGCAAAAGATCGTTAATAATAGGCATGGGTGTTGCGCTTGTCATTGGATTTTATGACGGATTCTTTGGTCCGGGTGCCGGCTCGTTCCTGATCTTCGCCTTTCTCATGCTGGGATTTGAATTCGTAACGGCCGCAGGCAACGCGAAGGTACTGAATTTTGCTAGTAATATCGCAAGTCTGCTGACGTTTGCCGCATTTGGCTCAGTAAGCTTGTATTATGGCCTGCTGCTGGGCATTCCGATCGTGATCGGTGCTCTAGTGGGTTCAAGAATAGCTATCCGCAAGGGATCCAGCTATATTCGCCCCCTGTTCATCACGGTTACTCTGATCTTGATCGGGAAACAAATATGGGATACGATGCACTGATGCACAAAAGACGATTCAGAAAGGAACACTGATATGACTAAGAAGCTATATTATGATTCGGCCTATTTGAAGGAATGGCAGACCTCTGTTAGTAAAGTGGTAGATCGTGAGGACGGGCACTATCTGATTTTGGAAGAGACGGCTTTCTATCCTCATGGAGGGGGGCAGCCTTGCGACACAGGAACCATTGACGGAATCCTCGTACAGGACGTCATTCTAGAAGAAGACGAGGTCTTGCACAAGGTGGATCGTCTACCCGAAGGAAACCAAGTGAGCTGTCAGCTAGACTGGAACCGCAGATTTGACCATATGCAGCAGCACAGCGGCCAGCATCTGCTGTCGGCGGTATTCCTTGAACGGTTTGAAGCGAATACGTTGAGTTTTCACATGGGGAATGATTATGCAACAATCGACATCGAGCTTCAGGAACTAACCCCGGATCAGTTGGCTGCGGCGGAGCAGGAAGTCAACCGTCAGGTTGTGCTAGACCATCGAATCGTAAGTTATTTTGTCACCGCTGAAGAAATGGCTAATCTGCCGCTGGTGAAACTGCCCAAGGTTACAGAGAACATCCGCATTGTAGAGATTGAGGGAGTGGAGCATAACGCCTGCGGCGGGACTCATGTATCTGCTACAGGAGCAATTGGGATGATCAAGCTGGTAAGAGCGGAGAAGCAGAAGGGGAACATCCGGATTACTTTCAAATGCGGTGGACGTGCACTGGACGAAGCTAACGATAATCAGCGTATCCTTGGCGCGCTTTCTGCGAAGTTCAATACAGGCAAAGATGAAATCATGGACCGGATCGGGAAATGGGAAGCCGAGCAGAAGCAACTGCAAGCCGAACTGAGTACACTTAAGGAACAGAATGATCATTATTTGGCCAAAGAGCTCTTGTCTGGACTTGAGTCCGAAGCAAGGGTAGCCGCTCAAGTCTTTGAGGATAAATCCCTTAAGGATTTGCAGAGTCTGGCCATGAAGCTGACTGCTCATACAGAACTTCCCGTGCTGCTGCTGACGGCTGCGGAGAACAAAGTAGTGCTGGCTTCCAGTGGCAATACGGATTTGTCTTGTGGCACCTTCTTCAAAGCCAATCTCGGAGAATTCCAGGGAAAAGGCGGCGGCAGCGACAAAATGGCCCAAGCCGGGTTCCCGGACTGGGAACATGCATTTGGATTCTATGAGTTTGCAAAAGGAAGACTGTAGTATTAAAGATACTGGTTATAGAATGGTAAACCCGGATGGTGCTGCCCAATCTTCACACTGTGTGAGCTACATATACGATACTACCTCTCTGTCCAGTGAGATAGCAAAGTCTCTCAGCCATCTGAGAGGCTTTTGCTTATAACCATCCTCTCTCTGTTAAAAGAAAATAAAGTGTTAAATTGGAGTGATCTGCACCCCAGACATTTAGTCACTTACATTAGTTGGTATTTTGAGAAGATTGATAAAACTAACGTGCAGGATATGTGGTAGTACTATTTTTTTATAAGCATATCAGTCCATAGATATCGTTTGGTCAAACAATAGGGGGATTAAATTCATGGAGGAAAAGTTCCATCGACACATAGGAGTCTACGGAATATGTATTGTTAACGAGAAAATCTTAGTTATTCGAAAAAGTCTAGGCCCTTACACCGGCCAATTTGACTTGCCTGGTGGACGACTAGAAGTATCAGAGTCTTTAGAGCAAGGCTTAATAAGGGAGTTTAGCGAAGAAACAGGATTTACGTGTAATGAACTCAACAATATTGGAGTTTGTGATTTCTCCGTGCTATGGACTCTACCGGATGATTCGACTGAATTCTTGCATCATATTGCAATTTTGTATGAAGTTATTATTGGCGAAGAGAAAATTGGTGGTTCCGTAGTTCAATTCGAGGGACAAGACTCTAATGGTTATGACTGGATTTCAATTCACAAGGTTACAACGATTAATTCTTCACCGCTGGTCCAGCAAGCGACCGAATGGTTTTGTACGAAGACCATCCCGGTTAGAAGAAGTTCATTTGACTACAGATCTTTACGCTAACGGGAAACGTTAGTTAAATAATTCACATTAATAAGCAAGCATTACGGTAGCCGGCTGTTTTCATTGAAGTAACGGGCAGTAGAGCATGGTTAATAATATCGCAGACATAGCAGAAATGCAGTATAATTCAAACGAATATGAATCTTTGAGAGGGGATAACCATTGAAAATCGGAAACATTAATCATCTACTTTTTTCTGTTACTGATTTAGATAAATCAATAAATTTTTACAGGGACGTATTTAATGCAACGTTATTAGTAAAAGGTAGGAAGTTGGCTTATTTTGATTTGAATGGGTTATGGCTGGCATTAAATGTGGAAGAACAAGTTCCACGGAAAGAAATCCATTATTCATATACACATATAGCTTTTACGATAGAAAACGAAGATTTTGATTCAATGGTAAAAAAACTTGAAGATTTAGGTGTAAATATTCTCCCTGGTCGTAAACGAGATGAGAGGGATGAACGGTCAGTTTACTTTACAGACCCTGATGGTCATAAATTTGAATTTCATACTGGTACGTTACAAGCTAGGCTTTCCTATTACAAAGATGATAAATCACATATGACGTTTTATGAGTAATAAATCAGCCTAACAATGAATCATTGAACGGGAAACGATAGTTCAATAACCATATCGATAAAGCTGTCGCTGTGATCGGCAGCTTTATTACGTTAACGGGCAGGATAGTTCAATTAAAAAATAGAAAGGTGGGAGATTTTTGATAGAAACAAAACGTCTTATAATTAGAGAAATGGTGCAGTCCGATTATGATGCATTGTGCGGAATATTGTGTGATGAGGAAGTAATGCGTGCTGCTTATGAAAGTGCATTCAACTTAGAAGAAGCACAAAATTGGCTTAACAGACATCTTAAAAGATATGAAGAATATGGTTTTGGACTTTGGGCTGTTGTATTAAAAGAAACAAACGAAATGATTGGTCAATGTGGCTTGACAATGCAAGGCTGGAGAGAAAAAGAAATTTTGGAATTAGGATTTTTGTTTCAAAAAGCGTATTGGCACAAAGGTTACGCAACAGAATCGGCAATTGCTTGCAAGGAATACGCTTTCTCAGCTCTTAATGCGAATAGGGTTTATTCTATTATTAGGGACACGAATATAGCCTCTCAAAAAGTTGCTGTTCGAAACGGTATGAATATTATTGATAAAGATACTAAGAATTTTAGGAATATAGATATGGAATTTTTTCTGTATTCTGTAGAGCGAACAAAATGAGCAAGTGAAATTGAATAAGGTTTCATGATGAACCCATATACTGTTTGAAATTGAGCTAACGGGAAACGTTAGCTCAACAAAACAGCGTTAGTTTAGGACTTCATTCTTTTCCACGGCTGCCGCTGTTTTGTTGAGCTGGGGCTAGTTTGTTACTTTTTTTATGAGACCTGCCATTTTTAATCAAAAATCCGCTTGGGAACGAGATATTCAATCTATATAGATGAACTTGAAAATTGTGCAATAGAGCTCTCAGTGTTTGGCAACAAATTGCATTAATCTCCGTTATTCCGAAAAGATTTCGTATGAAATTTAGTAATATGGCGAAATAGGGTTTGACCTTCATCTGTAATGACAAAATCCTGGCTTAACGGCAGCACCATAGCCCGGTAAGGCTCGGGTATCCAGGTATATTGATGCACGTACGACGTTGGTATAAACCCGCAGTGCTCCCAGAAATGGACCCGCGCTGCATCTTCTTCCGTATCGCCAGCTTCTACTTCGATTAGAACTGCCTGAATGTGATGCTCTTGGACTGCCCAATCGCGGATGATCTCCAGAAACCGTCTTCCTAGACCTTGGCTGCGTAATCGGGTATCTATGGCAAAATAGTCGATAATCAGCATCCGTTCGGCGACTGGACCGATAAGACCTGTAACCGCCATCCCGGCGATTTCCCCGTCCAGGTAAACGGCATGCAGCCAGGCGATTTTCTTGTCTAGCATGGCATGCAGGATCTTCACCGGCTTGGCCCCGTGCGGAAAAGCCTCACAGTAGATCGGCTCGATCGCTGCCCACAGTGAATCATCCCACTCCCTATAAGTCATGAATTCAAGTGTCATTTCAGTCGCCTCCAAGATTATCATAGCAGAGCGGATCTCATGTAGTAAAATCAGGACCCATATAGAGTGAACCTAAGAATCTAGCTTGCTCTCTTGGGGGAAGTCCTTAGCTTGCAAGGACTTCCCCAGTCCGCTTGCATCATTCTTAAGTTCAGCTTATATAGCGTATGATTTTGAAACTTTTTCCAGTGAGGTGCGTCCAATTTGATATGTTCTTAAAAGGAGACTTCGTAAATGGGAAAAAGGAAGCAGTTAATGGGATATATTGCGGCAGTCTTGTTGTTTGCATTGAGCACCGGTACAGTGCATGCAGCCAGGGAAAGCGGAATTTTATTAAATGACAAAAGTACCACAATGGGCAGCAGTCAAATGATTGTGAAGGGAGCAACATGGGTCCCGCTGAAGGAACTGGCCGATTCCATGGGTTATGTGGTATCGTGGAAGCAGAAGACCACAACCGCCGTACTGGTGCGTCCTGGGCGTGAAGTGATCTTCAAAGCCAATTCAAATACAGTGAATATCAACACCATACCAATAATGTTTTCGAAGGCACCGAATATTCTAAATGGCACAGTGTATGTTCCCTTGGTATCAGCTGTAAGTGCTATGGGCGGCAAAACCTGGACCGATAAGAGTACTGGCAACATCATGCTTGTAGATGAACCGAGATTCACTTCTGCATCCATTAAGGGCAGGGCTTACTGGATATCCCAAAAGAGTGGGGAAATCTTCTTTAGATCTTCCACAGACAGCAAGCCAGAGCTAATCGGTACTTTTCAACTGGGTGAATCCCCCTATACCCACTGGCTTCAGATCAAAAGTGCGGGGAAGGGCAGCGATCTGCTGATTCTGATCGACAAGCACTACGCAATGTTCAATGATTTCAGTAATGGCTATCAGGCATTTGTCCAGAACGGTAAAATAGTGAAGCAAATGGACTATCATTATGTCATTCCCGCTTACCCGCACCCCTCTAGGGTTGTAGCGGAAAAGTTGTATATGACTGACGGCAAGAACGTTCAGTATATTAATGCCGATGGCAGTCTCGGTAAGCTGTTTGAACTGGAGAAGGGAAGCGGAATAACGGGAGACTTCACAGTCGAATATGCTGCTGAGGATGTGCTGCTTGTACGTAATTTGAAACATGCCGAGCTGTTTGCAATCCATACACATTCCGGTGAATTTACGAATCTCAGTGCGGAATTAATCAGTGCCGAAGACCGCAAAGATTGGGATACAGCAGATGGAACTGACCCATATGTGATAACCAAAATGCTGACACTAAAAAAACGCGAAGGTAATGTAATGACCTTCACATACACAGCTATCAGGGACGGTAAAGTGAAGAATGTGGTCTATACGATAAACAAACAGTAAGAACAAACCGATCATAATAGAACAGAAATATATCTCAGAACGGGAGGCTAATTCTATGAACTACCGCAAACTTGGCAATACAGGATTATCAATAAGCGAGGTCAGCTTCGGCACATGGGCGATCGGCGGCGATTGGGGCGTGAGCCGGGATGAAGACGGGTTGAAAGGGCTTAAGCTGGCGATGGAACAGGGCGTTAACTTCTTTGATACTGCAGATGTATATGGCTCCGGCCATGCCGAGGAGCTGCTCGCGAAGGCAACCAAAGGCAAAGAGGATGAGATCCATATCGCGACTAAATTTTGCCGTGCGGGTGACATCCATGATCAGGAGACATATTCGGAGCGTAAGGTAAGCGATTACTGCGAGCAGAGTCTTCGCCGTCTGAACCGGGAGGCTATAGATCTATATCAGATCCATTGTCCGCCCATTGAGATCCTGCGTGACGGAAGCGTGTTCAAAGTGCTGGACAAGCTGAAGAGAGACGGGAAAATCCGTCATTATGGAGTCAGTGTTGAGACCATTGAAGAAGGACTGCTTAGTCTAGAGTATCCAGGTGTAGAAGCACTCCAGATCATCTTCAATCTGTTCCGTCAACAGCCGGCACTTGCACTGCTGCCCCGGGCGGAGGCTGCAGGAGCGGGAATCCTTGTGCGGCTGCCGCTGGCCAGTGGATTGTTGACCGGCAAATTTAAGGAGAACAGCACTTTCGCTGCCAATGACCACCGGAATTTCAATGCCAACGGAGAGCAGTTCAATGTGGGGGAAACCTTCGCCGGACTTCCGTTTGCAAAAGGTGTGGAGCTCGCGCGGGAACTTGACTGGATTGTGGAAGGACGCGGCAGTATGGCCAGAGCGGCCATGCGCTGGATTCTCGATCATCCAGCGGTCAGCTGCGTGATTCCAGGCTTCAAGAATGAAGCCCAGGTCTCTGACAATCTGGCTGCCTCAGAAGTTCCATCCTTCAGCACAGTTGAAATGGAACGGCTAAGCGCTTTTTACAATACTGAAGTTGCACCGCATATCCGTGGAGGTGTATAGCCTTACAATATGAAGAATTTAACCATCGGACTGCTCGCACATGTTGATGCTGGCAAAACGACATTTGCCGAGCAGCTGCTCTATCATACCCAGGCCATTCGCAGCCGGGGTAGAGTAGATCATAAAGATACGTTTCTGGATACCCATGAGATTGAAAAGGCACGCGGAATAACTGTATTTGCCGATCAGGCTGAATTTGTGCGCGGAGATACTCGGTACTTTCTGCTGGATACGCCCGGACATGTCGATTTCTCACCAGAGATGGAACGGGCGCTGCAGGTGCTGGACTATGCCGTGGTGATTGTCAGCGCTGTTGAAGGTGTGGAAGGCCATACAGAAACAGTATGGCAGCTGCTGCGCAGTCACGGGGTTCCAACCTTCTTTTTTATCAACAAAACGGACCGTAGGGGTGCAGATCCACAGCGTGTGTACGAAGAAATACTCACCCAGCTTAGTGATGGCGCAATTCTTCTCCCGGAATGGGGAGGTACAGCATTGCCCGAGGAGCTGAAGATTAGTCTTGCTGAACGTGATGAGCATATTATGGATGCTTATTTTGAGGGGGCCATGAGTGAATCGGATTGGCAGACTACGATACGAACCATGGTTCTAAAGGGTAAGATATTCCCCTGCATGCAGGGATCAGCATTGCTGGATCTCGGAATCGATTCTTTTCTGGATAAGCTGGAGTACCTGACCTATTCCGATTATGATGCTAGCCTTCCTTTTGCCGGAAGAGTATACAAGATCCGCCATGATGACAAAGGGACCCGCATTACCTATATCAAAGCGCTGCAGGGTGTGCTCAAAGTAAGAGATGAGCTGGCCTGCGGGCCTGAGGATGAGGCTGATCCTGAACGGATTACCGGAATCCGTAAAGTAAATGGTGTGAAACATACTTCCGTGGATTGGGCTGCAGCAGGAGAGTTGTTTGCTGTGATCGGTCTGTCGAAGGCGAAGCCGGGCGATGGTGTGGGAGCTTTGCAGGACAGAAGAGACAGCGAACTGGTTCCCACGCTGAAGTCCAAGGTCTTGTTCGAGCCTCCCGTTCATTTGAAGGAGGTTCTGAATGCCTTTCAACTGCTGGGGGCAGAGGACCCGTCACTGAATGTGAGCTGGGATGTGACATTGCAGGAGCTCCATATCCAGGTGATGGGCCAGATTCAGCTTGAGATTCTGGAGCAGATGATGCGGGAACGGTTCATGATCCCGGTAGCTTTTGGCTCGCCAGAGATTCTATACAAGGAGACGATTGCTGCGGCAGTGTATGGCTGCGGACATTTTGAGCCATTGAAGCACTATGCAGAGGTTCTGCTGAAGCTGGAGCCGGGCGAACGGGGCAGCGGGCTACATTTCATTAATGCATGCCATCCCGATGAGCTGGCGGTGGGTTATCAGCATCAGGTCGGACAAGTTCTGCTGGAGAGCGGACACCATGGCCTGCTTACAGGTTCTCCGCTCACCGATCTGCGGATGACGCTTCTTAGCGGAAGAGCGCATAACAAGCATACTCATGGCGGAGATTTTCGGGAAGCGGCGCTGCGGGCCTTGCGTCAGGGGCTTGAACAAGCAGAGAATATCCTGCTGGAACCTGTCTACGACTTCAAAATCAGGATAGACTCAGATTATCTAGGTAAAGTAATGACGGATATACAGCAGGCCAGCGGTACATTTGATCCACCGGAGATAACCGAAAGCAAAGCAGTGGTTACCGGCAAGGTTCCCGTAGCTACTTTTATGAATTACGCAGTGCGACTTGCTTCTATGACCCAAGGAAAAGGGGCTTTATCGCTAAAAGTCTCCGAGTACCAGCCTTGCCACCAGACAGAAACGGTGATCACCCTCAAAAACTATAATAAGGATGCTGATCCGGCCTATCCTTCTTCATCAATTTTTTGTTCCAAAGGGCAGTCTTATTCAGTACCTTGGGATGAAGCACAAGAGTATATGCATATCAAAAATGATTTTTTGCCCGTAAGCTGAACGGCGGGGAAATGCTCAGGAGGCTGTTGTCGTTATGCGTGAAATAATCGATAAGGTTGCCTGGATTCTGATCCAGGAAGGGCGTGTGCTGGGGGCACGTTCCCATGGTAAAGATACCTATTATTTTCCCGGTGGAAAAAGAGAACCCGGTGAAACGGATACTGAGACGCTGATCCGGGAAGTGAGGGAGGAGTTGTCGGTGGACATTCTTCCGGATACTGCTATACGGTTTGGCACTTTTGAAGCACCGGCACATGGCAAAACAGAGGGTATACAGGTGAAGATGACCTGTTTTACCGCTGATTATACTGGAGAATTGTCACCGGCCTCGGAGATTGCCGAGCTTAACTGGCTTGTCTATGAAGACCGGGAGCGGGTCTCGGCTGTCAGCCGGATCATTTTTGATCAGCTACATGAGATGAAGCTACTGGACTAATACTATTGCAATGTGTATGCCCGTTTTAAGCCTTTTTAGGCCTGAGACGGGCTTTGTTTTGTCTATAGAATGCGATACGGTTAAACAGAAATATCTGTTCAGGACATATGTCCTACCGTAAATGGGGATTATGACTTTTAATGAAGACAGAGATAAACATAGAGGAGAGAAGTTATGAAAGGGATTATTTTTGCATTTATCGCTGGGGCTTGTATAACCTTACAAGGAGTAGCTAACGCGAGGATTAGTCAGGATATCGGCACATGGCAGGCCGCAACGATAACGCAGTTCATCGGATTCCTGATGGCGCTAATGATCCTGCTGTTCGTACGCGATGCGAAGAAACAAGGATTCAAGCAGGTCAAACCTTTATATTTGCTGGGTGGTGCGCTGGCCGCTTTTATTATTTTCAGTGAAGTTACTGCAATTCAAGGTATTGGCGTTACGCTGACGATCTCTGCCCTGCTTATTGCCCAGCTCTGCCTGACCTTTGTGATTGATATTAAAGGGTGGTTTGGCGTCATGAAGCAAAAGATGCGGCTTCCGCAATTTATCGGGATTGGCATGATGATTGCCGGTGTGGTCATATTGAAATTCTAAGGACGGGTGCAGACCATGAAAGAAATTCTGGATTCGGCGCAGGTTCAGGGATACATTGCAGCACATGATCTGGAGTCTATACTTAATGAACCGCTGAAAGAACACATGCACCTGTACAGCTTCGAACAAGGGGAGCATATCTGCTCCAAAGGAGATCCTTCCGAATATTTATATATTCTGGTCAAGGGAAAGCTCAAAATCTATACCACAACGCCTGAAGGGAAAACACTGATCATCTCTTTCAAAACCCCTCTGGAGCTGATCGGTGATGTGGAATATATTCAAAACACGGAACGGCTCAACACGGTGGAGGCTGTATCTCCTGTGTATATGCTTGGTATAGAGTACCGCTGGTTGAATAGATACGGTAAGGATCATCCGCCGCTGCTGCAGTTCTTACTGGAGATTATCACCCAAAAGTTCTACCGCAAATCTAATTTCCTGAGCCTCAATCTGATGCATCCGGTGGAGGTGCGGCTGGCCAGCTACTTGCTGTCGATCTCATTCGATGAATCTGACCCCAACTTTACTGGGCAGCTGAACACGATCAACCTTACAGATACCGCTAATTTTATTGGCACGAGCTACAGGCATATGAACCGCGTCATTCAGAAGCTTAGCCTGGAGGGTCTGATTGAACGGAGTAACGGACACATTCTGGTAAAAGATAGGACAGGACTTATCAAACTTGCGAGCCGCAACATTTATGAATAGAGCTGAGTCATCTGGAGCAAATATCGTACACACGTGAAATGGAGTGAGTAAGAAATGTTAATAGGAATTTTACTGGCGTTAATTGCCGGTTCGCTGGTGAGTCTGCAGAATATTTTTAACACTAAAGTTAATGAGCATACGGGTTCCTGGACGACTACAACCTTGGTGCTGGGAATGGGATTTATCGCTTCACTTCTGATGGGAGTGATTATGGAAGGCGCCGACATGTTCACACTGCAGCATATGCAGCCCTGGTACTGGTTCAGCGGCATGATTGGTGTTGGCGTCGTCATCTGTCTGGTGCAGGCTACCCGGCTGCTCGGACCCACTTATGCAATTTCGATCGTGCTTACTTCACAGCTTGGTTTTGCGCTTCTGTGGGATTCACTGGGTTGGCTGGGTCTGGAAAAGGTCCCCTTTACCATCAACAAACTGATTGGGGTGCTGGTCATCGTTGGGGGGATTCTGGTGTTCAAATTAGGCGGGACGCGAGCACCTGAGAGTGAACCTTCGCCCGGCAATCCGCAGCAGGCCTTGAATCTGAAGTGAGAATCCATAACCCTTACAATGTCCATAATTGAACAAAAAGCGCGTATCCGCAATGCCACGGATGCGCGCTTTTTATAATCTTAGATGGACAGTCCGTATCCGGAAGGGGCTTTGCTGCCCAGGAGCGAGTGTTTCCATTGCTGATAGGCTTCCCAGGCATCCCCGTTATCCAGCAGATGCTTGCAGGTATACACACCTTCTTCAATCGAATTAACCTTCTCGGCCAGATGGAGCCGTGCTGCACCATTTAACAGCACTTGATTATAAAAGGCCAGGTGGCCTTCGCCTTGAAGCACAGCTTCCGCCATCAACAGCTGTTGACGCGGGGTCCAGTCCATTTCCGGCACAGGAGTCTCCAGGCCAAGCGATTCCGGATCAATAATATCCAATTGGGCGGTATCGCCGGAAATGGAATATACCCGGTTGGGGCGGTCAATGTATAGATCCTCTGACCCTTCGACACCTTGCACGACCAGGCCTTTGCGATAACCAAGCTTGATAATCATTCTGGATATACGGTCAAACACTGTGTTGTGATAAATACCATACACAATGTAAGGCGAACAGGAATAGTCAATCAGCTTTTCTACCGTATTGAAGATGGTACGCATACCAATATCCTCACGGAGATTGCGAATGTCCGCTAGAGGCGGACACCACTTTTCAGAATCGACGAACAGCACACCGCTCTTGCCGGCGGACTCAATCATTTCAGCTTTGCTGAGTGCACCAATCTCAATCCCGGTTTCCTGAATAATATCCTGCAGGGTGATTCCCCATTTAGGCGGTAAGGAAGCTGATCCGTGAAGTGTGACAGGAAGGCCGGCTGCCGCTAGGACAAAAGAGGTCGGAAAGGTGGCGGTGAACGATTTTTTCCGGCCGTCATAGGGACCTGCACAATCCAATCCCTGTAGAACCGGTTCGCGGTGGGCATGTTTGCGGCAGACCGATACAAAGGCCTCCAGCTCTTCGAAGCTTTCCAGTTTGATGCGCTCGGCAATCAGAAAGGCGCCGATCTGGACCGGAGAAGCCGTCAGATTCAGTATCGACTCAGCTGCGGCTTCCGCTTCTTCATAGGTTAAGTCACGGGCTCCCCGTTTACCCCGGGCAACTTCTTTTAGTATATTAATCATATGGATTCTCCTTAAGTTTGATCCTGCAGCAGCTGATACACTTTGACGATAGAAGTGGCTACATCAACCATCCGCTTGCGTTCGTTCATAGCCTGCTTGCGAAGAAGATCATAGGCTTCGGATTCACTGATGTTTTTGGCTTTGGAGAGGATGCCTTTAGCCATATCGATCCATTTGCGCTCTTCAATCCGCGATAGAAGCTGCTCCCGCTCCTTCAGCCATTGCTGGCGCTCAAAGCATTGTCTGGCGCTGAAATGAAGAATCCAATGAATTTCCTGCGGCTGCATGGAAGGGGATAAGATTCCGTCCACCATAATGTCGTCTTCACAGGCAGCGACCGATAAGGTTGAGGTGGATGAAGTGCACCACCATAGAATGGGAGCCGTTTTGCACTTCATCAGCGAGGTTCTCCAGGTCTGGATCTCCGTAATCGGAAGATCAAGGATCGAGGCATCCGCATCTCTGATCATCCGCATGGCCTCTTCTGGCGAAGCTGCCGCTGAGATTACATAGCCGCATGAACGAAGCAGGGTATCCGGGCCTGTTGATGAACGCTCTTCTCTGACGTTCTCTGTCTTGTTATTCTGAATAATCAACAGGGAATGCATAGTTTGACGCTCCTTTTATATCGTAGTCACCGGTTGTGATCAACCAGCAGCAGCGTGCACGAAAGATAGATGATGTAATATTATATAACACAGAAGAGGTTGTTTTGTCGATAAATTTAAAAATCAAAAATTTATGTGTTAACAATATTGACGTAATTGGAGTTCCTGTAGTATAGTCGTTTTAACAAATTCATCAAGTCTACGAATACAATGGTGTATTCGCTTGAAGCGGCAATGGCGCCTGCTTTCACTTTTTCGCAAACGGAAGATTTATGTTTCCGTGCGGAGTGAAGCGGGCTTTTTCTGTTGCTCACATGGAGAGGAGAGAGACAGATGTCAGATATTCGCAAAAAACTCATATTGGTGGGTAACGGAATGGCGGGGGTACGGGCCATCGAACATTTATTGAAGTTATCCCCGGAGGCTTACGAGATTACCATCTTCGGCTCCGAACCGCATCCGAATTACAACCGGATTATGCTGTCCTCTGTTCTGGCAGGCGGGAGCAGCATGGAAGAAATCGTAATCAATGATCTGGAGTGGTATCACAGCCACGGGATCCGTCTATACATGGGTCATACCATTACAAATATCGATACTGTGCAGCGCAAAGTATACTCGGATCAAGGGGTGGTGCTGCCTTATGATGAACTGATTCTGGCTACAGGCTCCAATCCGTTCATGCTGCCGCTGCCGGGAGCTGATAAGGAAGGCGTAATTGCTTTCCGCGACATTAAGGATTGCCAGATTATGCAGGAAACCTCACAAGTGTACCGTAAAGCAGTGGTTATCGGCGGAGGGCTGCTGGGATTGGAAGCGGCCAGAGGCTTGCTGCATCTGGGAATGGAAGTATCCGTTGTGCACATTCATCCCTATATTATGGAGCGCCAGTTAGATGAACCGGCATCCATCATGCTCCGTAAGGAGCTGGAAGAGCAGGGGATGAAGTTCCTGCTGAGCAAACAATCCGAAGCGATTCTCGGCAAAAAGAGAGTCAAAAGCCTGCTGTTCGCAGACGGTGAAGTTGCTGAGGCGGATCTGATCGTTATGGCAGTAGGCATCAAACCGAATGTTGAACTGGCGCAGAAAAGCGGCATAGCGATTAACCGGGGCATCATCGTCAATGATTTTATGGAGACCAATATTCCTGGAATCTACGCCGTAGGTGAATGTGCAGAGCATAGAGGGATTGCTTATGGACTTGTAGCTCCGCTGTATGAACAAGGTGCGGTTCTTGCCAAAAGACTGGCACGGGTCGCAACGGAAGGTTATTCCGGCTCTGTAACCTCAACCAAACTGAAAGTATCGGGTGTCGATGTATTCTCGGCTGGACAGTTCATTGAGCGGCCCGGTACCCGGGCGCTTCGATATCAGGACGAGATAGACGGGGTCTATAAGAAGCTGGTTATTGAGGATGACAAGCTGGTCGGGGCGGTATTATTCGGTGACACCGGTGACGGTGCACAGCTCTTCTCCATGATTAAGAACGGAGAGAATATTAAAGGGAAAGAAAAAGAACTGCTGCTCGGCATATCCTCTGACGCGCTGGCTTCTCCCAAAGGCAACCGGCTTGAGGGGATGGCCGATGATGAAATTATTTGCGGCTGTAACGGAGTTTCCAAAGGAGCCATCGCGGAAGCGATTCAAACTGGCGGCTGCACGAGTGTCGGCCAGATCAAGGCCTGCACCAAAGCCTCTGCATCCTGCGGCGGCTGCAAACCTCTGGTAGAAGGACTTCTGCAATTATATGCTGGAGATCATGTCGTGACAGTTAAAGAAGGGATATGCGGCTGCACCACCTTGGGACGTGACGAGATTGTCGCGGAGATCAAGCGCATGGAGCTGAAGACCGTCAAGGAAGTCATGAATGTCCTGGAATGGAACAATGAAGAGGGCTGCCCCAAATGCCGTCCTTCATTGAACTATTATCTGGGAATGCTGTGGCCGGAAGAATATGTGGATGAGAAGGAATCACGCATTACCAACGAACGTTACCACGCCAATATCCAGAAAGATGGAACCTACTCCGTGGTTCCCCGGATCTACGGCGGGGTTACTTCACCCGCTGAACTCATGAAGATCGCTGAAGTTGCTGCCAAATTTGATGTTCCTCTGGTGAAGTTTACCGGTGGTCAAAGACTGGATCTGCTCGGAGTCAAAAAAGAAGATCTGCCCAAGATGTGGGAAGAGCTGGATATGCCTTCAGGTCACGCCTACGGCAAGACCCTGCGTACGGTTAAAACTTGCGTGGGCTCCACCTTCTGCCGGTTCGGAACCCAGGATGCTATGGGGATGGGGATCAAGCTTGAGAAAGCATTCGAACGGCTCAACACCCCAGGTAAGGTTAAGCTTGCTGTATCCGGTTGTCCCCGCAATTGTGCGGAAGCTACGATTAAGGATTTTGGCGTAGTAGCGATTGATGGCGGATGGGAACTTCATGTTGGAGGCAATGGCGGCGTACATGTGCGGGCAACCGACCTGCTCTGTGTGGTCAAAACGGATGATGAGGTTATGGAGTGGGCCAGCGCTTTCCTGCAATATTACCGCGAGAATGCCGGATGGAATGAGCGGACCGCACAGTGGGTTGAACGGGTGGGTCTGGACAGCATCAAGGCTGCACTGGAGTTACGGGAGGACCGCCTGGCCCTTCAGGAGAGAATCCAGCATGCGCTCAGTCTTACAACCGATCCTTGGAAGCAAATCGTGAATGAACCAGAGCTGCGTAAAAATTTCGAGCAACTGTCTGAGACGAAGACGGTATTGAAGGGGGAAGCCATATGACAATGACCAAAATGCTGGTGGGCAAGGTGACGGATATTGATGTGAAGGGCTCCCGGATCGTCAGAATGGGTGACAAAGAAATTGCACTATTCCGCCTCTCAGATGGCGAAGTGCTTGCTCTAGAGAATAAATGTCCGCATAAAGGCGGAGTCTTGTCGGAAGGAATGGTCTGTGGTTCTAAGGTGCACTGTCCGATGCATGATTGGCGCATTGATCTGCACAGCGGGGATGTACAGGCGCCGGATCATGGTCACGTAGTCACTTATGAGGTCGAAGTGGACAGGAGAAGCGGTTCCATCTATTTAACTCTGGAGGGAAGCCTATGATCCAGGGAAGCGTGTCTATTGTCGGAGCGGGTCCCGGTGACCCGGAACTTCTTACTGTCAAAGCCATGCGCAGAATTCAAACCGCTGATGTAATTCTCTATGACCGGCTGGTGAACGATGAAATTCTTAGTTACGGCAAACCAGAGGCACTGCGGATCTATGTCGGGAAAGCGCCCGGACATCATTCCATGCCGCAGGAAGCTATCGAGAATCTAATCATTAAATACGCTTCTGCAGGTAATCATGTTGTCCGGTTAAAGGGAGGAGACCCCTATGTCTTCGGAAGAGGCGGGGAGGAAGCAATGGCTGTTGCTGCAGCCGGCATCGATTATGAAGTCATTCCCGGCATCACCTCGGCTATCGGCTCCGCCGCCTCTGCCGGCATTCCGCTGACACACCGCGGGCTGGCTGCGTCTTTTGCAATTGTGACTGGAAGCCGGTGCCACGATCAGACTTCAGCTGCACACTGGGAGGGTCTTGTCCATAGTGTAGATACGCTCGTTATTTATATGGGTGTCAGTACGCTAAGTGACATCCGGCAGCAGTTACTTAAGTACGGGAAGAGTCCAGCGACTCCGGCTGCCCTGATCGAGAATGGAACGACTGTCCATGAACGGGTCATCACAGGAACACTGGGAAATATAGATAAGCTCGCTACCGCACTGAAGATCAGCAATCCGGCACTTATTATTATTGGTGAATCCGTGGCGGTAAGAGATCAGCTACTGCGGCTGGAGAAGGGTGTACGCTCTCGGATCGGTTAATGCTGCTTATGTCAATTTGCCGGAGTGTCATAATTGAAGTGACCCCAATCACTGGACTTAGAGCCTCAAACGGACTATACTTTGCACAGATTACAGTGTTGAACTTTACTGATGCAAGGGAGAGAACGGTGAGATGCAGATTCTACTAGACCAAGTGACAACCGGACGCCTTGAAGAAAATTTGGGTGGTAAGCCGGGATATCTTAAGCTGTTCTACGATACCGAGGATTGCGGCTGCAATGGAGTTCTTGTGATCCAGATTGTAGACAGACCTAACGATACGGACATCGTTATACAGAACGAGCCCTTCGTCTTCGTGTGTGACCGCCAGCAGGAATCATTGTTTGATTCCACTATGACGCTGCAAGCAGAAGAGAACTACCCTTCCTATAAGCTGACGAGTCCATCCGGACTGTTAAGCTCGAACCTAAGAATTAAGGATCTCCGGTAAGGATGAAGGTCCCCTGACATAACGAATCGCTCTTTATAATGGCGGGATAGCCCACCATTTTATAAAGAGCGATTTGTTTGTGTGTGGAAGTGGATGGACCGAAAGAGTGACCCCAAAAGCAGTTTCCAGTATAATAGTGGAATCTGAAACAGGAGGCTGTAACCAATGAAGCCGATTACAATCTTAATAGCGGATGATGAGGCGGAGATCGCTGATCTGATAGCCATGAACCTGGAGAAGGAGGGCTATCTTACGGTCAAAGCTCTGAACGGGCTTGCAGCTATCCAGACCGTACAAACCCAGCCTGTCGATCTGGCCATACTGGATATCATGATGCCCGGGCTTGATGGCCATGAGGTTACTCGGCAGATTCGTGAGCAGCACCGCATGCCGATCATTTTTTTGAGTGCTAAGGCTTCGGATTTGGATAAGATTACGGGGCTGGTTCTTGGTGCCGACGACTACATGACCAAACCCTTCAACCCCATGGAACTGGTGGCGCGGGTCAATGCCCAGCTTCGCCGGGCCATGCAGCTGAATCAGCCGGATACCGACATTACGTCCATCCTGCAGGTGGGAGGGCTGATCATTGATCCGGATAAACGCACAGTTTCAATCTATGGGCAAACGGCGGAGCTGACCCCTAAGGAATTCGATATTTTGTACCTGCTTGCCAGCCATCCGAACAAGGTATTCAGTGCAGAGAATCTTTTCGAGCAGGTATGGGGCGAGTCTTACTACGACAGCGGGAATACGGTGATGGTCCATATCCGCACCCTCCGGAAGAAGCTGGGTGAGGACCCTAAGAAATTCATCAAAACCGTGTGGGGAGTAGGGTATACGTTCAATGGCTAGACCCCAACGCAGTTTCCGTACAAGTATGCTGATGCTGTTCGGACTCAGTATGCTGATCTCCGGTTTTTTCACCTATCTGGTCTATAAAGGGCTCCAGATGTACTATCATGAACAGGTCCTGGCAGAAGATGATATCGTACGTGTACGGGTCTTCATGAACCGGGTCGGGGATGTTAACTTTTTTTTAATTCTGTTTGTGCCGCTCGCGATCCTGTTTTTCTTCCTGCTGACCAAACGTTATGCTACCTATTTTGAACAAATATCCTCAGGCATTCACAGTCTCGCCAACGGAGAATTCAGTGCCCGCGTGGACATTGCCTCCCATGACGAGTTCCAGGCAATTGCTGATGATATTAACCGGGCTAGTGAGCAGCTGCAAGGGGCTGTCGCAAGGGGGGATTTTGCCGAGAGCAGTAAGGATCAGCTGGTGCTGAATCTGGCGCATGATATCCGTACGCCGCTGACTTCGGTGCTGGGCTACCTGGACTATATCTTGAATACTACCGATTTGTCTGCGGAGCAGGCAAGGCATTACACCCGGATTGCTTATACCAAATCACAGCGTCTGGAGAAGCTGATTGAAGAGCTGTTCGAGATTACCCGAATGAACTACGGAATGCTTACGGTGGAGAAGAAACCCATCGATCTCAGCGAGCTGCTGTTCCAGCTGAGTGAAGAGCTGTATCCGCTGTTCGAGAAGAACAAGCTGGTTGCAAGGCTCCATATCGTACCGCAACTGATGATACCGGCGGAAGGAGAACTGCTGGCCCGTGTCTTTGAGAATCTTCTGACCAATGCCGCACGTTACGGCAGGGACGGTCAATATGTGGATATCCATTGCAAAGTGGAAGACAGCCATGCGGTTGTTGAGGTCATGAATTACGGACATTTCATTCCACCAGAAGAGCTGCCATTCCTGTTTGATATGTTCTATACCGGGGACCAGGTACGCACATCGGATACGAAGAGTACGGGACTTGGGCTTTTTATCGCCAAAAATATCGTTGAGCGCCATGGCGGCACCATCTCCGCAGAGAGTAGTGTAACCTCTACGATTTTCAAAGTGACTTTACCGCTTAAGCCCTGATATGAATCCTAGCTGTAACTTAAGAAAAATTTAATTTTTAGGCCACTTTGTATTTAAGCTTTTTCCTATATTCTGGTGAAACATACGGTAAAGGGAGATGCTTGCATTGAAAAAGTGGCTTTTTTTGTTCATTGTTTTGCTGGTCATCGTATTCAGGTTTTGTCTAAAGGAAGGGCTGCTGGCAAAAGAACCCTCCATTCAGGAGCACCCGGCTGCTCTATCTGCATCTGCAGAAGACTACATCACTATAAAGATAGACAAAGAACAAATTCACCAGGGGAATCTCATCTTGGTCAACAAAGATTATTCTGTACATAAGAAAGGGGTATCTAAGGATATCGTTGCACTTTCACAGCATGATGAGTTAACCCCAGGCTTTGAACTGCTGGATCCATCCATTGAAATGTCACGCAGTGTAACCGAAAGGTTCTCGAAATTGACCGAAGCGGCTGCCAAGGACGGGGTGGAGCATTTCCGCATCAGCAGCGGATACCGGGATCAAGCCGAACAACGCAAGCTCTATCGTGAAAAAGGAGCGGATTACGCGCTTCCCGCAGGTCACAGTGAGCATAACACAGGCTTATCGCTGGACATCGGCTCCTCCCAAGGTGAGATTGCCCATTCTCCCGAGGGAGAGTGGCTGCAGGCTAATGCGTGGCATTATGGATTTATTCTGAGGTATCCTGCCGATAAGACGAATATCACCGGTATTCAATACGAGGCCTGGCATTTCCGTTATGTCGGGTTGCCGCACAGTCTGCTGATGAAGGAGAAGCACCAGGTCCTGGAGGAATATCTTGCTGACTTGAAGAAACGAAAGCGTCTGCAGGTTATGGTCGACAATCGAAAGTATCTGATTCTATATGTACCGGGTTCAGAGCTTGACAGTGTTCAATTACCGGCAGGGCATCCTTATGAAATATCCGGCAACAACATGGATGGGGTAATAGTCACTGTGCAACTGAGTAAGTGGGTGACATCATGAAGAAATGGAACAGGAAGCTTATTATCTTAGGATATGCTGTATATTTGTACCTGCTGGTCAAAATAATTTTGTTCAAATATGGGCCTGTAGACATCCGAGAACTCTGGTACCAGCTGCATAATGTGTTGGAGGTTCCTGGGATGATTCAGAACCGCCTGGCGTTTGCTAACTTTACACCATTCGTCTCCATTAACCGTAATCTGGAACGGCTCTCGAATCCCAATGATTTCATAAATCTGTTCGGGAATATTGCACTTTTTATTCCGCAAGGAATAATCGTAAGGTTAATTGGAAGAGGAGGCTTGTTCACTGCTTTCATATACTCTTTCGCATGGAGCGCGGCAATGGAAGGCACCCAGATTCTTTTAGCCATGGGGAGCTTTGATGTGGATGATCTTATTCTGAACGTGCTCGGAGGACTGATTGGATATGCCATCAGCAGGATAATCATCCCTCGGCCTGTTGTCCTCTCAAAGAAATCGTAAGTCTGTGCGAACGCAAAGAACGGCTTGATTTAGATCTGGCGACCATAACGGAACAAGCTATAATTCATGTATGGGCTGAGTTTTGAGAGGAGGAAAGCACTTGAGAATCATCGGAATCGATATAGGAACGACTTCCATAACGGGTATGGTCTATGATCTGGAACAACGCCGTACCCTGCACTCCATTAGTGAAAAGAATGCTGCACACTTGAATGTCAGCCAGCAAGAATGGGAGCGTCTTCAAGATCCTTCAATCATTGTTAATATAGTTCATGGCATACTTAGCAAACTACACGAATGGCAGCCAGGGATACAAGGTATCGGACTGACCGGACAAATGCACGGTATCTTGTATACAGATGCTTCGGGGAAACATCTGACCCCACTATATACGTGGCAGGATGGCAGAGGAGGTCAGCCTTACGATAAGGATTATACCTTTGCACAAAAACTGGGTGAAAATACCGGATACGCGGTTTTTCCCGGCTATGGGCTGGTAACTCATTTCTATAACCTGCAGCACAGTCTTGTCCCGCCGGAAGCTGTCAGCTTTTGCACCATTGCCGATTATGCCGCTATGAGACTTGCCGGGAGAACATGGCCACTTATTGATCCCACCCAAGCTGCCGGGCTGGGATGCTATAGCATCACGGAGGGGGATTTCGACAAGGAGGCCATCGCACGGTCAGGTATAGGTACTGAACTGTTGCCGAAGGTAGCTCCATCCGGAACACTTCTTGGCTTAACCCTCGAAGGGGTTCCGGTATTCACATCTTTGGGGGACAATCAGGCAAGCTTCCTTGGCAGTGTACCGTTTCCGGAAGAATCGCTGCTGCTGAACATCGGGACCGGAAGCCAGTTCTCCGTAATGCTGAATCACTCTGGCATCCCGGTTGAGGGGCTGGAAGCACGGCCTTATCCGGGTGGTGGTGTGCTGATGGTCGGAGCCGCACTGAGCGGCGGCAAATCCTATGCGCTACTGGAGAAGTTCATTCGTCAACTGATAGAAGCCTATACTGGAGAATCCCATGAGGAGATGTACACCTTTATGGATACATTACTTGGAGACGGGCAAGCGTCTACTCTTGGTCTGTCTGTGAACACGCAATTTCTGGGAACAAGGCAGTATCCTGAAGCTCGTGGAAGTATAGGGGGGATTACGCTGGACAATTTCACTCCAGGTCTGCTGACCCACGCTTTTCTCCAGGGTATGGTTGACGAGCTGTATGCATTTTATGATCGCATTGTGAAATTGAGTCCGGAGAATCATTGGACTGGACTTATTGGCTCCGGCAACGCCCTGCGCGCAAATCCGGCTCTGTGCACGAAAGTGGAAGAGCGATTCGGACTGCCCCTTACGCTAAGTTCAGCTTCGGAGGAAGCTGCTGTTGGAGCAGTCTTATGCGCGGCAGTTGGCGCCGGGATGATTGGGAGCTTCAAGGAAGCTGGACAATACTTAGGATGAAGCTACTATTCACCGTGTGAAGCATGTTATCTGAAGCTTTGCGGGAACTGGCTGATGATCGCATTCGTGATCATATCGGCCATGGCCAGCGCTCCCTTTTGAATAGAGTCATACAGCTGTACGCTTTGTTTATAATCCTTTTGGAGCAGACTGACAGCTTCCGCCTTGGTTAATGCAAGATGCTGATAGAACATTTGCCTGAATTCTTCTTTGGGAAAATACGGGTTGATGCGGCTGAGAAATTCGACAATCTGATCGCCATTAGCAACCCATTTCTTCTCGGCAGCTGCAGCAGCCGTCTGATCTCCAGCTTTTGCGGCTTTTACCAGGTCGGCAGCAATGACTAGATGTTCTTTGATTAGCTGCGCGTAAACATCACCTGCAGCCGCACCATAAGAGGGCTTAAGGGCATCGCCCATGTCTGAAGGATTCCTCAGGAGACGTGCCAAAGTCTCATCTGTGTCAGGTAAGCCATATACAAGGCTGCGGATTGCAATCACAGTCCACGTTACATGCTGCTCCCAGAGCGACCTCATGAGACTCATCAGATCCACTTGCGGTCTGCTCAGGCATTCAGAAGACACCGCCATGTGCATTGACATGGGTTGGTGACTGGCATTCGGATTGCCCTCAGCGGGATAGTAGGGTCGCCAATCATATTGCATGGAATTTCCTCCTTAGAATGAGTAGCATCACTGTCTGACGCCAGCTTCGTAATTACTGGTACCAGTAGAATTGGTTTAGATCATGTATACCGTATCTTATGGAATATCCGCCCAAGTGTTCTCAGGATATCATAAAGGCGCGTTTCCCCTCTTCAAGAAGGGAAATGCGCCTTTTCTAATTTCTAACCTTTTAAAAAGGAACGATTAAAGAACAGATAACGTAAAGCGGAAGCTGTAAGGACGGTTGGATGGCAGGGTGAACTCATCATGAGTTGGAGCTCCCCAGCTGTCATCTCCGCCGACACCCATTTGTTTGTAATTAACTCTCAGCACACTTTTGGTGGAAGGCGCCAATTTGTAGCCATGATCACTCGCTTCTAGCTCTTCCGGTGTCCAAGGGAGCACATTGATCTCCATCGGCAAGCTGCTCTCCAAGTGAAGCCCGTTGCCGGTTGAACTTTCCGTTAGGGAAGCAAAGCGAACTCCGGTTTTGTTGCCGCACTCCTGCGGTTTGAGGTAATTCACGAACTGTTCGCTTACCTTGCCGGAATAACGTCCCAGCTTGGCGCTTGTCTGGCGGTCCCAATAGTTCTCATGAGGACCTTTACCGTACCAGGAGATTGTATCCAGTTCCTTGTCCAGTTCAAACAGCAATCCGAATTCAGGGATTTCAGGCAGCTTATCGCTACCTGGATTCAGCTCCTGTGAAATCTCGATCTTTTCGTCTGGCGTAATCTTGTATTGCAGCAGCAGAGTGGAGGCAGGCTCAGTACCAAGCAGGTAGTTCACTGTCACAATGCAAAGGTTGTCTCCGGCAGAGTAGGAGAACCCGGTAAGTGTTCTGTTGTAGGACACCTCTCTCCACACTGCACAACGCTTATCGAGTCCATTCCCCAGATCATTGTCGGTTACCGCTCTCCAGAAATTAGGTCTTACCGGAGCAAGCAAGCGTTCCTTCCCGGACGAAGTATAGGAGAACAGGTCACCATTTGCCTTATGGAATGCCAGCGCAAAGCTTTCTCCCTGGACGGTAAGAACATCCGCTTGTTCTGTGATACTTAATGCACTTCCAGTGGCAGCATTCACTGATGGGCTTACTGCGACACGCGGAGACAATACAAATTGTTCCCAGGCAATCTCATGGTTAACTTCAGACCATGCAGTCGCTGCAGGCTGCGTGAAGGACAGCGTCAATACTGCTTCTTGTCCATTTACCAAAGTGCTCTGATCGTAAGGAAGGACACATTCGGCCGTTTCTCCTGGTTCAGCAGAGACCTGTGCAACACCTTCCTGCACAACAACGCCATCTAAAGATACTGTCCATTTCAACTCAAACTCTGCGATGTTTGTAAACAGGTAGTTGTTGCGGATTTCAAAACGGCCTTGAGCCAGATCCGCAGCGGTTATTTTCACATTCTGATAGCATTTCTTAACTTCAAGAAGTTTAGGTGTAACGGATCGGTCAGCGAACAGCAACCCGTTACCGGAGAAATTACCGTCATGCGGCGTTTCGCCGAAATCTCCACCGTACGCCAGGTAGGATATACCGTCGGCAGTTGTGGTGCGGATCGCCTGATCGACCCAGTCCCAGATGAAGCCGCCCTGGATAATATCGTACTGATCGAACAGCTCTGTGTATAAATGCAGACCTCCGCATGAATTACCCATAGCATGGCTGTATTCGCACAGGATATAAGGTTTTTTCGGATCATTCTTAGCATACTCGACAACATCACGGGGCTTAATGTACATAGTGGATTCAATATCGCTTGCCGCATCAGATGGCCGGTAATGGAAGATGCCTTCATAATGAACGACCCGGCTCGGATCAGCTTCACGCAGATAGTCATGCATAGCGATAAAGTTATCGCCTCCGAACGACTCATTGCCGAGCGACCAGATGATAACAGATGGATGGTTCTTGTCTCTTTGCATCATGGAATTACAGCGGTCCAGCACATTGGCGCGCCATTCCGGTCTGCTGGCAGGAACGTTGTACTCATTCAGCTCTTTTTGGCCATATTGCCAGGAACCGTGTGTCTCCAGGTTGGTCTCATCGATTACGTAGAGTCCGTATTCATCACACAGCTCATACCAGATGGACTGGTTCGGGTAATGAGAGGTCCGCACGGCATTAATATTATGAGACTTCATCAGCTCGATATCACGGATCATATCTTCTTTGCCGAGCGCACGTCCGGTCTCACAGGAGAACTCATGACGGTTCGTGCCTTTGAAGACAATGCGTTTGCCGTTAATCTTCATCAGTCCGTCTTTAATTTCAAAAGTACGGAAACCAACCTTAGTGCTGACCGCTTCCTGCAATTCACCCTGTTCATTCTTCAATGAGAGGACAAGAGTATACAGATTCGGCTTTTCGGCGCTCCATTTATCCGGTCCGATAACTTCGGCTCCAAGCTTAAGCTGCTGTAATGCACCCTCTCCAAAGGAAGCGCCAGTAGTTACCGGGGAGGTCCATACGTTCTTGCCATCACCGTTATACAGCTGCATTTCAACCGTAAAGGCACCTGCTGCCGTATTAAAATAGTTCTCCAGCTTCACATCAACGTTGAGTTCAGCATTGGCGTAATTCTCATCCAAGTCGGTGTGCACGAAGAAGTCGGCAATATGCACAGGAGGAGCTGTATACAGGTAGACATCACGAAAAATCCCGCTAAGCCGCCAAAAATCCTGATCCTCCAGCCAGCTGGCATCACACCAGCGGTACACTTCAACCGCCAGCGTATTGTCTCCTTCTT
Organism: Paenibacillus sp. LS-5; assembly: GCF_056121505.1. NCBI lineage: Bacteria > Bacillati > Bacillota > Bacilli > Caryophanales > Paenibacillaceae > Paenibacillus > Paenibacillus sp. LS-5. The sequence goes on from NZ_JBWAVA010000001.1 coordinate 425,162, forward strand.
GCAGATAAGCTGTAATATCATATTCGGAAGGGGTAAAGGTATCTTCACCATAACCTACAAGTTCACCATTGACCCACACATAAAATGCAGACTCCACGCCCTGAAAACTGATATACACTGGCTGGCCAGCCCAATCTTCAGGCACTGTAAAGGTACGGATATAGGAACCTACAGGATTGTATTTGGTTGGGGCAAAAGGAGGCTTCAAGTCTGGTTCGGATACCGCCCATGGATAACGGACATTCGTATATTGAGGGTAGTCATAACCCTGAAATTGCCAATGGGAAGGGACGGGGATTTCGGCCCAGCTGCTGCTGTCATAATCTGCGGCATAAAAGTCCTTGATCCGCTGCTCTGGCGTCTCTGCAAATGCAAACTTCCACTTTCCGTTCAGCAGATGATAATTAGGTGAAGCGGTCCGGTCACCCTTAAGCGCTTCAGGGATACTTGGATATGAGATCATGGAGGCATGCGCATCCAGGCGGTTCAGCTGAAAAATCTCCGGGTTGTTATTCCATTCCGGGTATCCATTTGCAGGGGGTACATAGGTAAATTTGTTGCGCACATTAACATCTCCTTATATTATTATATTCATATTATAAAATGCCAATACTTCAAGATATATAGAAGAATATTCGCTTGTATAACACAATATGAAACAGGAGAACTGACATGGAGAGCACATTGATCTTTTGCGAAACAGATGAAATAGAGGCACTGCCGCTGTATGCCACAACTATCGGGTTCTGGGAGCATCAACCGGAACTCGAGCGACCCACGGGGTTCCCGGACTATCAGATGCATCAGGTTCTTGAAGGCAAAGGTGAATTGTTTCTAAAGGATCGGCGTTACATTGTAGAACCGGGGGATGTTTTCTTTCTGTTTCCGCATGTTGCCCATGCCTATGCACCAATCAGTGCTGAATGGAAACTGTCCTGGGTTTCTTTTAATGGAAGAGAAGCGGGAAGACTTCTGACGTATGCCGGAATCCGGGAATCGGGACCTGGACGGCTGAATGATCTCTCCTTACTGAATCCCCTGCAAAAAATGCTTGAGCTGTCACATGCCAACAGTCTTGATGTTAATATGGAGCGTTCCAAGCTGATGTATGCATTAATGCTTGATCTCAAGGCGCAGCTGTCGGCACCGGCAGGCGGTCAGGATGAACTGGAACGCATCAAGCCGGTACTGCAGCATATCGAACTGAATCTGCACCGGACCCTGCCGCTTAAGGAATTAGCAGAGGTAGTGTCGATCTCACCTCAATATCTATGCCGTTTGTTTCAGCGGACACTGCATGAACGGCCTGTGACTTACATTAACAAACAGAGGATCAACCGCAGCAAACAGCTCATGTTCAGCGGCAGGGAGAAAAAGATTTATGAGATTGCCGAGGAGGCGGGGTTTGAGAATACCAGCTATTTCTGTGCCGTCTTCAAACGGGTCACAGGCATGCGGCCAGAGGAGTTCAAGCAGCTTCATGGGCTGGAGGGGTAGGTACTGCAATTCCTTTTTAACTAACCGTAAATGAACCTGTCTACAATTACAGCAGCCGATTGAACCTCCGGACTCGAATTATCAATCCGCAGGATGTTCTCTGCCTGAAGAGGCCAGGCAACCGTTCGGTTCTCAAGTGAAGTGCTAAAAGTCTCCCAGTTCCGGAACTTCCAATCATCCAGGGGAGAGTGCCTGCCTTCAATCCGTTCCCGGTATAATTCGTAGTTACCCAGACTTACCAGAACCACTCTTACTTCAATTTCTTCCAGGTTTCGGCCGATCCGGGCCAGCTCACTTTCGATCCATCCAGGGTCTTGGACTTCCTTGGTAAATGGACCTACTACAAATACGTCACATTCCAGTCCCATATTATCCAGCGCGGCATCCATGGTGATCCGGTAGCCCAGATCGCGGCATAATCTTTTATACGCTGCTGAATCCCTGTCATCGGGGTCCAGACCGTGCATGCTCATGATCACATCTGCAGCAGGCCTGAGGAGAATATCCATATCGAGGACAGCAGCTTTACGGCGAGATGCGACTGCTTTGGCCAAGGTTGTTTTGCCGGCACCCGCCGGTCCCAGGAAGAATACAAGTTTGTTCATCATTGTCTCTCCTAACTATAGTCATCATTTATCTATCCTATCATGTTTACACCTGGAAATCTTAAGATCCGACTACCTGAATCAATGATGGTTTTATGTTATGTTAGAATTAAACCTATATTTAACTTAAGACATGGAGGCTAACCAAAGCAATGATCATCCGAAATATTGAATTTAAAGATAATGCTTCAATTGAACAGATCATCAGAGAATGCCTGATCGAGTTCGGCGGGAACCGTGAAGGACTGGCGTGGGCTGATGAGAGTATGCATGACTTGTATCATTACTATAATAATGAGCCTGACCGGGCTTACTGGATCGTGGAAGAAGACGGGGAAGTGCTGGGCGGTTGCGGAATAGCTTCCTTCGATGGGTCAGATCAGGTCTGTGAGCTTCAGAAGATGTACTTGTCTTCAAGCATTCGCGGAAGTGGTATCGCTGCAGAATTATTGAGGACAGCACTGGATTTTGCTTCTCTTCATTACAAGCAGTGTTATCTGGAGACTCTGCAAAGCATGCAAGCCGCTAACAGGTTTTATATCAAACAAGGGTTCTTGCTACTAGACGCCCCGCTTGCCGGCTCCGAACACTATGCCTGTGATGCCTGGTACATTAAGGATTTAGTCCATTAACCATTGGGGACAACAGCAAAAGATGCAGCTGCCTTCATGCCAATAGCGCCAGCCATGGTCATGAGGACAATCTGCATCCTTGTTGTTTCCGCAAAGTGTTCCTGCTTCGTTTCATTTACGATACTCTTCTTGCTACTGAGACCAAGCGTTTCGCCTGAATTTGCCGGCCAACATAGATTCGTCGGACTACCAATCCAACTATCGTCAATCCTGTCAGCATATACATAACCTGAATTCCGGGTTCTCTGGTATCGGACCCAAGCATGATTCCGTGAAGAAGAGCCATAACGAACATCGGTAAAGCCAAAAAGTGAATAGCCCGCCATAGTTTTTTTCCAATGGTACGAATCATATCTGAGCTGATTAGGATCAATAGGAGCATATAGAAGGAAAGGGTTCCAAGTCCGGTCCACAGCGGTTCATGATGAGATGCGAAAGGAATGGCAAGTTCAAAGAGCGAATATCCTACATTTTGATCATAAGTAAGCACTAGTCCATGTACAAGACCGAATAGCAGGCCGAACCAGCCTGTCCACTGATGGATCAGATTCAGCTGCACGCGCCGCTGGCCTTTCACCCACGGCTCGCCTTGTAGCAGACCTGCAGTAACGGCTAAGAACAGAAGCAGATAGGAAGTGAAACCGGCAGCTCTTACTGTAGTCCACACCGATAGGTGCTCCGCAAGACTATTTAGCCACTGTTGCATGGATACCGCCTCCTTGTTGTTTGGCTAGAATACATTCGATTACTCCTATCGGTATTACCGTCCCGTCTGCCTTGACGGCAATAGCCGCACAATTGGGATGATTCTTCTGCAGCCAAGGGATACCTTGTTCCGTGCCCAGAATAAGCAAGCATTTGGCGTACACCTCTGCTTGTACAAGCGTTGGGCAGACTGCTGTGACCTGGACCAGATCCGAAGCGCTGGACTGCAATGTACGCGGATCCATAATATGATGCCGTCTGCTCCCGTCTGCATGGATCCAGCTTCGCTTTATGCTGCTGCTTGTGGCAATACCCGCCCCTGTTCTTATGCAAATAGCTGCAAGGTCATCCCCTGGAATGAAGGGTGAGGCTACGTCAATGATCCGTATAGCATCTCCCCACAGGATCACATCACCGCCGGCGTCGATCACTCCGCTCTCAATACTTTGTTGCTGCAGCTTTAGGGAGAACTTCTCCGCACTCCAGCCTTTGGCAATTCCCCCCAGATCAACGGAATAGCCGGGAGAGAGAAGAACTGTATCCGGATTGGGGTTAAGCTGCATTATAGAACTGGGTATGGAACTAATCCCAGGTTCAGCTTCAGACAATGTACTTTCTTCCTCAGTCAACTTACTACTGCTTATCTGCTCAAAGCTTACCCGGTAGCCCGCCGAAGCCAGAATGTTGCCCATAAAGGGGTTGAACAAACCTCCAGTCTCTGTATAATATTTATCCGCTTCGTTCAGAACTTCGAACAGGAGCGGCGAGACTGTTACCGGCTTTCCCGGTGATTGGTTCAGCCGCATTAGGCCGCTATCCAGGTTGAACCGGCTGAGCTCCATTTCAACGAAATGAAACCAGCGTTCCGCTTGTTCATCCATATCTGCAGTCAGCCCGTGTGTATGAAAGCTAGTATTCATTGCTTTGAAATGACTCATGCTGCCTCCCCCTTTATGATGCCTGAGTTCGTATTCTTCCTTCGCCCCGGCTATCCTCTGAACCTGTGCTGCCCGAAAATCCGGATCCGAAATCCCCGCGCCGCTGTCTTGGTCCATCCGCTATAGAATCCCTGTTTGGTTCCTGAGCTTGTTCATAGCCTGAAGATATGGCAAGAGAGGAATCACTTTGTGCGGCTTCTGAATGATTGATATACCCAATAAAGCCGGTAAACAGGACAGCGCCTGACACTCCAGTTAACCATTTAATCAAGTTTTGCTTTTTCATTGTGATTTACCTCATTTCCTTGTTGTAATGTATTCACAGATTAATTCAAGTTGGTGAAAATATGGTGAAAGTAACAGACGGTAAATTTCATTTTAATTTCATCATCTAATGCTATGATTTAATCAGCACATCGATAAGAGGAGAAAAGACAGATGAGAATATTGCTGGCTGAAGACGATCTGCGTCTGGGTGAATTGATTGCCCATATGCTTAAGAAAAAAGCTGAATGCGATGTGGAATGGGTAACCACCGGAGAAGATGCATACATTTACGCTTCAGGAATGGTCTATGATCTGTTGATTCTGGACTGGATGATGCCTGGCGGGGATGGTGTGAGTATCTGCCGCCGGTTAAGAAGTGAAGGTTATATGGGTGCTATGCTGATGCTAACGGCCAAAGACAGTCTGCTCGATAAAATAACAGGTCTTGATGCCGGGGCTGACGATTATTTAATCAAGCCTTTCGAAATTGAAGAGCTGCTTGCACGCATACGGGCGCTGCAGCGGCGAAATTTCGCGCCTATTCTGGAGCAAGAGATACGAATCGGGGATATCCGCCTTAACCGGAATGCCCAGAGTGTACGGCTCGGCAACACTGAGATTCAGCTAACGCCGCGTGAATTCCAACTACTGGATCTGCTCGCGCAGAATATAGGTATTGTACTGACCCGTGATGTTATTTTTGACCGGATCTGGGGGCTTGACGCTGATGTCGGACCCAAAACCATCGATGCGACAGTGAAGCTATTACGCAAGAAACTTTCCGGTATTACAGGAGACAACTGGATCCAGAGCATAAGGGGGGTCGGGTATAAAATTGATAAATAGACAACGAGCATCCAAAGATCTTCTCAAACAGACGCAGCGAAAGCTCACCATTCAGTACAGTGCCGTGCTGATTACCTTTCTGATTTTATTTATTGTGACCCTTTATGGACTGTTGCACTATCTGTTAATCAATCAGCAAAAACAGCAGCTGGAATCTTGGCTGAATGACCGGGTGAATTCGATGCATGAATATGGTGTGCACGGTTTGAACAGGAACGGGAACAGTCCGGAGGATTGGTTAAGGAAGAACCCTAATGAATCCGGTGAAATCACCGGTATTCTGGCAGACCTTGAGGGGAAACTCATCACTGCGAATCTTCCGTATTCTCGGAGCTTCAGCGAACTGAGCGGGGATTTGGAAGGCTTGATTCCTGATTCAAAAGAGACCATCTATCGCACTATCCGTTATTCGGAAGCAGATACAGCCAATCACCAAGGATCAGGAGAACTTCTCGTTGCTGGCAAAACAATATTCCATGAGGGAAAAGCAGCAGGTTTTCTCTACGCCGTCAAAGACACCTCCGCACAGCTTCGGCTGTTTCAGTGGCTAATTGTAATTCTGTTTGCAGTTGCAATACTATTCTTCGGTTTGGCGATATTTCTCAGTTATTCGATGTCCAAAAAAGCAATGATTCCGGTAAGGCGGTCTTTTGCCAGACAACAGGAATTCGTCGGGGATGCGTCCCATGAGTTGAGAACACCGCTTAGCATAATGCTGTCCTCGATCGATGCACTGGAGATGGAGGGAGTAGCCGATGATCAGCCATTCGCCCGTAAAGTACTAGAGAACATGAGGGATGAAGCCAAAAGAATGATCCGGTTATCCGACGGACTGCTCACCTTGGCACGCTCTGACTCCGATGCAGCTGTGTTACAGAAATCATCCTATAATGTTACCGAATGTGCCGGCCAGATTGTGCGATCTTTAGAAGCTCTTGCCAGCGAAAAGAGAATCATGCTCCACTTCAGTGCCGGAGAAGAGATGATGATCAATGCCGATAAAGAGAGACTATCTCAGTTATTCGTCATTCTGCTGGATAATGCGATTAAGTATACACCGGAAGGTGGTAAGGTGGAGCTTAAGTTATTCCGTACTGAAGGACGAGCCCATATGCTTGGTATTGAAGTAAAAGATAATGGAATCGGAATTGATGCCGGTGACCTGTCCCGCCTATTCGAACGATTCTACCGGGTGGATAAGTCAAGAACCCGTGAGCTTGGCGGCTATGGAATCGGCTTGTCAATTGCCAAGTGGATTGTGGAAGCACATGCTGGCTCCATCCATGTGGACAGTATTCCCGGTGAAGGCAGCACCTTCACGGTGCTACTTCCCTTATAGGAAGACACAGATATTCCTTTGCGAAAGCTAAGGCTGGTCAGTTTATCCTGGAGTATGTTCCTTTTCATAGTGCGATTAGAACTTGCGGGTTATCATACAGGTATAGAATAAAAGGTAGGTGAGACTCATGTTGGAACATTGTTCACCCTCTGAAATGAGGATATTAAAGCAGAAGCACACCGAACTATTTCCGCAAGCCAGGATGCTTGTGAACTCCTGGGACCCTGTTGGATTCATTAGAAGCAGAGCACCTTCAGATGAATATGATTGCATCACCTTGCAGCTCTTAGAGTTGCTTGAACAGGGTAAGCAGACAGATCAGATCTATGAATTCATCATCCAAGAGCTCTATGATCATTTTGGGATGGGGTTGAACTCGGTCAAGGAAGAACACATAGGGGCTTACATCAAGAAACATAAGGACTTCAGTTCAAATCTGAAGGCGTGGTACACTGAAGTGACCCTTCCCACCTAAAATCAGGTTTCTACCACAGATAACAATCCTTTTTCCCGTTAAAGTATAACCCTCATTTCTCCAAGGAGAATGAGGGTTATTTGTTTATGACTAAATTTTACTGTTATTTGGCACACTTAAAAGACTACTCGCTTAAATAGGATTGTGCCTAAAAATTATAATTAAGGGAATGAGCTGAATGTGGTCGAGTATTATTTCCTTCATTCCTGGCTGGGCTGTTTTTGTGCAAGCTGCAATTACACTGATTTGTCCACTGGGAATCTATTTTGTATACAGAAAACTGTACGCATTCGTAGGCAGCGGAAGAGGTCCTCAACTCAACCAGGGGTTTTCAACCTCACTGACCAAAGGCAATAAGCCTCCGGGCAGCATACTCAGTGGAGATTACAGCACCGATCTGGCTTCGATTAAGGATCGTATAGGTATGAACAGTGATGTTCATTTTCGGGAGTTCCTGCTAGGCGGGTATGACCTAAAGGCAGCACTTGTCTTTGTTGAAGGCATGCAGGATGAAGCAATGATCAACAAGCAGGTACTGGAGCCGTTGATGTCTGGCACTATGGAGAATCACGGGATACCGCATGTCCCTCAGAGACCGGTTACTCTATCTGCTCTTAAAGAACGTCTGCTTCCACTATCGGAAATTAATGAAGTGAATGAATTGGAGAAGCTGCAGGAATTCATTCTCTTTGGTTACACTGCTCTGATCATAGACGGGATTGACGCTGGGATTCTAGTCGGGATACCTCATGGTTCGATCCGGGCAATTACTGAACCGACGTCAGAAGGACTCCTCCGGGGGCCCAGAATCGCCTTTTCCGAGGTGCTGAGTGAGAATACCTCCATTCTCCGGCGTCAAGGCTTGAATAAAAATCTGGAGATGAAGCTTTATGAGGTTGGAAGCCAAGTCAAACGAAAGTTAGTCATCGCTTACATCAAGGATATTGTCAATCCTGATTTGCTGGAAGAGGTAACAAATAGGGTCTCAAAGATCAATATGGACTTCCTGGCCGAATCCGGATATGTGGAACAATTAATCGAGGATAATTATTTAAGTCCGTTTCAGCAGACGCAGAATACGGAACGTCCCGATCGGGTCATAACTTCTTTACTGGAGGGAAGAATAGGGATTTTGCTTGATGGTACCCCGTTTGCTCTTATTGTTCCTGTGACCTTCAGTATGCTTCTGCAATCCCCAGAGGATTATTATGAGCGCTGGCTCCCGGGAACACTGCTCCGTATGCTCAGATTCTTCTCAGCATTTATGGCCCTGCTGGCTCCGGCACTCTACATTTCCTTTATCTCATTCCATCCTGGACTAATCCCAACGGAGCTAGTCATCAGTATTATTGAGACCCGGCAAGGCGTTCCATTCCCGTCTCTTATCGAGGTGCTCATTCTCGAAATATCTATTGAGATCCTTCGTGAAGCAGGGATACGGCTACCTAAACCGATCGGACCGGCAATGGGTATCGTGGGGGGTCTAGTAATTGGCGATGCCGCGGTACAGGCGGGAATTGTAAGCCCATTTCTGGTTATCGTAGTAGCGGTCACAGCCATATCGTCTTTCTCTATCCCCATGTACAGCGCAGGGATTACATTACGTATTTTGCGGTTCGTTGGCATGCTGTTTGCAGCTATGTTGGGGATGTACGGTACGATCCTGTTTATCATGCTGATCCTCATTCATCTGACCAAGCTTACGAGCTTTGGAGTGCCTTACGTTACTCCTTTTTCACCTATCCGGTTAAGCGATTGGAAGGATCTCTACATCCGTGCACCAATGTCTTTAATGAAACGAAGACCTGAAATGATGAAGCCGCAAAAGAAAAAACGCCGCCCTTAACCTGAACCCAGAATGGAGGAATACAGGTGTTTAAACGTTCTGATCAGAAAATCACCGCTACACAGGCTGCTATATTCTTGACGAACACGGTTCTGGGTGCGGGAATATTGACCTTGCCGAGGTCTGTTGTAGAGACCGTCAAAACACCGGATGCATGGATTTCAGTTCTGCTGGGCGGAGGAATTGTCATGCTGGTCATCTTGTTGATGGTTAAGCTCAGCCAGCAATTTCCCGGCAAGACCATATACCAATATTCCAGACAAATTGCAGGGAGGATTCCGGGCAGTTGTCTGTCTATCCTTCTAATTATTTACTTTGTCATTATTGCAGGCTTTGAGATTCGCGTATTTGCCGAGATCACCTTGTTTTTCTTACTTGAAGGCACTCCCATTTGGGCAATTGTGATCCCGTTTATCTGGGTGGGCGGATATCTGGTGTTTGGTGGAATTAATGCGATTGCCAGAGTATACCAGATTCTTTTTCCAGTCAGCCTTTTTGTACTTCTGTTATGTTATTTCTTAAGTGTAAAACTTTTTGACATCAATCATCTGCGTCCGCTGCTGGGCGACGGTGTACTCCCGGTAATCAAAGGCTTGAAATCCACGATTTTGGTGTTTACAGGCGGCGAGGTTGTAATGACGTTGGTTGCATATATGCAGCACCCGAAGCAAGCCGTCAAAGCTATGATAAGCGGAATCTCGGTTCCCCTGGCACTATACCTGTTGACTGTTGTTATGTCTATAGGCGGGTTGTCGATAGATTCCGTAGTCACAAGTACCTGGCCAACCATTGACTTAATCCGCAGCTTTGAAGTTTCAGGGTTCTTCTTTGAACGCATGGAATTTCCGCTGCTTGTGATCTGGATGATGCAAATGTTCTGCAATTTCTGCAGCTTTTTCTTCAATGCTTCGCTTGGAATCTCCCAGATATTCAATGTTAAGCTTGCTCCGATTATTTTCGGATTGATGCCGCTCATTTTTCTTATAACCATGATTCCTGTCCGGATTAACGATGTTTTTGCGCTTGGTGATGCTATCGGTATTATGGGAATCGTAATGTTTATATTGATTCCTTGTTTACTGTCAGTCGTTTGGATAATCAGAAGGAAAGGGCTGAAGCAGAATGTATAAGTCCAGATACCTGCTCACGTTCCTGGCATGCGTTCTTCTGCTAACACAAGCCGGGTGCTGGAGCAGCAAAGAAATTGAAGATTTGAGTCTGTATACTGCCATCGCGTTGGATACCGGTAAACTAAGTTCATCAGAACAGAGTCTGGAGGAAAAGGGTGGAGGCTACTATAAACAGAATACCATCACAGTCACGGTTGAAATCGCCCCGAAAAAGTCAAATGGCTCTTCGGGTAAATCTAACAAATCAAGTTCCGACAAACCTAAATATGTTAATATGTCGGAGACTGGAGACTCTGTATTGGAGATCTTGCGACAGTTCGCCACTCGTCTGGACCGCCCGCTGATAGGGCATCATCTGAAAGTCTTTATTATTTCCAAGGAGCTGTTACAGCAGCAGAAGATAGAGGATTTAATGGATTTTATGCTTCGGGATAATGATATTCGGCCTAGCACCCTAATTTATTTAAGTGAAGGACGGGCTGCAGACACTCTCGTATCGAAATTCGCAGATGACATACCCGCTTTTCACCTCAAACAAATGGTTGGTAACCGTTTTAGAACCAGTAAAATCATGAAAGGTGTCATTATATCCGAACTAGATGCTCTAATGTATGCCAAGCAAAGTTTTGTATTACAGAATATTGCAGAAGCGGACCGGGAATTGGAGTTCTCGGGCGGTGGGATTATTAAGGGGGATACCGGCAAGTGGATCGGGAGTCTGAACCAGCAGGATGTGGAGAGCATCGCATGGATTAAGGGGGAAGTCGAGGGAGGGACGATCAAGGCATATAATCAAGACCATAAACCTATAACCTATGAGATCAAATCAGCAGACTCTAAAGTGTCGGTAAAGATGAACAAGGAACAACAGCCAGCATTTCACGTGAGTATAGAATCCGAAGGAAGATTAATTGAAAAATGGGGGAAGGGAACGGTGTCCACTAATAAGGATTATCTTGAAAATGTTCAGCGGATTTTTGAAGAGAGGCTGAATTCTATGATTCAGTCACTAATGCAAAAAATGCAGTCGGAATACAAAGTAGAGGTTGCCGGATTCGGGAATCGGCTCAGTATCGAGAAACCTCAGGTGTGGAAAAAGCTGAAAGACCATTGGGATGAAGCATTTTGCCGGATTCCAGTTACCTTTGATGTGAAGATGAAAATTACTGATTATGGGTCTTTCATGGAATAGAATTTAATACAGCTGAACACCACCTAACCGGGTGGAGTGCACTTAAACAAGGTGTCCGTTCATTGATGTATACGGACACCTTGCCGCATTTTCATTCGGTTATGATTTCAGAATATAAAAGCCTGCACTTTAAGTTCTTTAAGGTTCAATCCCATAAATCAGCTTTCCCTTATGATAGACTGTAATATGATTATTTGCTGTATAGCTGGTCAGGGATGGTGCGAATGAGTAATCCCCCGTCTGATTGTAATTCGTCCAATCATTTTTATGAATGCGGAATTGGATGTCACCAGTTGTGCCGGATGCTGCAAGGAAGCCTGCGCTTGCTGTAAAACTGATCTCCGCATAGGTGTCTGCACCGGTCAATGGCTGCGCGAGAGGAACGATCGTCGTAAGCAGTTTTTTTTTTCCAATTGCCGCATAATCAAATTCCAGGGTTTGTGGGGTACTTCCATCACTTGTATACCAGTAACGTACCGATAGTTCGTTTAGGGGAATAGAGGTGCCTGACTCATTCCTCAGCTGCAGGCTCGCCCTGATTGAGTTAACAGCAGTCCCTGTTTCACCCACACGATAAAGTGATGTGGCTTGCAGGTCACCCGGAAGCGGTTCCTCTCCCGGACCGCCAGGCACAGTAGGAAAGGTAACCGGCTTCATGATAGGGTTCAGCATGGTTTGCTTGGGCTCATTCCATGAGGTCCAGTCATCCTGTAATAGTCCCCCGGTATCTCCGCTGTTAGGATTAAGACTCCAGTAGGTCCAGTAGAGATTATTCTTCCCGATGTAGCTTACGAGCGCATTTTGCCATTTTCCTTCTACGGTAAGGGTATCTACACTGCGCCCGCCGAATTCACCTGTAAGAATTGGAGCTATTTGTTCCTTGCTGATATATCCCCAGGTATCATCCCATAGCTTAGGCAGGTTATCCGGGAAGCTGGCAGCGCTGAACCAAGGCTGTGAAGCTACACCCGGCCCGTAATCATGAGGAGAATAGACTACCCGGTTCGGCAAGGTAAGCACAACTGGATGATTCCGCACACCTGTCAGGTTGCCTCCCCACCAGTAGCTTGTAGAGTTACCCTGAACGTTGGTTTCGATGCCTTCGACTATGATCAGCCAGTTCGGATTCGCGGTAAGAATTGCATTTCCTGCGCGCTCACTGGCAAGCTGCCAGTCCGTAGCAAGGTTCCCGGTGCCCCAGCTTGCCGTGCCGTGCGGCTCATTATGCAGATCTGCCCCAACGACCGTGGGGTTATTCGCGTAACGCTCAGCCAGCATGATCCAGTCACTGATCCAGCGGGTTTCGGGATAGGCTGCAGTGTACCACAGCGCCGATTGTCCTCCTGAATCCGGGCGGTGGCGGTCCAGGAAGATCCGAATGCCGCGGGTTCCCGCTTTTTCAATCAGCTTATCCATGACTTGAATCGGCTTTAGACCCACTAGGTCTGGATTTTTGGCATAATCGATACTGTTGACAGCAGAACCAGCATCAAACATTTGGTTACAGTAGGGGAGGCGGATCAAGTTATAGCCTTTTGCCTTCATTTGGTCGAGTACATCGTCCATGGAACGTGACCACAAGCCATGTGGAGAATAATTTGAGGTTTCGAAGCCAAACCAATTGAGTCCGTTGAATACTGCAGGGTTGCCTGCGGAATCCACAATCCGGTTACCGGAAGTGTGATAATAGCCCTCTGCACTTTGAGCCTTCATCTTTTGGCCTGGATACGCATAGGCACCTGCCAGTAATACCAAAGCAACGAACAGCAAACCAAATTTCCTGAAACCAAACGACATTCATTTTCCTCCTCTTAGTGATTTCAAAGAAGTAACACTGTATAGCATACGATCGAATTGTAAACGTATTCGTATGGGCCAAGCTGCAAATATGTAGAAACAGCGACATCATTAATACATTCTTACTAATAAAAAAACCGCAGAAGGGACAAATAGTCCATCGTCTGCGGATATTTTTAGTTTCTAGACTTCAATGATAATAGGCAAAATCATGGGTCTGCGTTTTGTTCGATCATATAGGAATTTACTCAATGCACCTCTTATGGTCTCCTTGATGATGTTCCACTGTCCAAGGTCAGCATCATTCATCTTCTTCAAAGTAGCTGTTATGAGCTGATTGATTTCTTCCATCAACGTATCAGAGTTGCGTACATATACAAAACCTCTGGAGATGGTATCCGGTTCATTCAGAATCCGTCCGTCATTTTGACTTAACGTAATGACTGTAATCAGAATTCCGTCAGCAGACAGCTGTCTGCGGTCACGCAGCACAACATTGCCAATATCGCCGATTCCCAGTCCATCCACGAAAATTTGTCCAGCTGTGATACGTCCTGTTTGGCGGACATCACCACCGTTAGATTCAACAATATCCCCGTTTTTCAAAATAAAGATATTCTCACTCTTTACCCCGACGGCCTCAGCCAGTAAGCTGTGATGATGAAGCATCCGGTATTCCCCGTGAATCGGTATGAAATATTCAGGTTTCATCAAGGTCAGCATCAGTTTCAGTTCCTCCTGGCTGCCATGCCCCGAAACATGAAGCTCACTGCGTGATCCGTAGATTACCCGTGCACCCAGCATATACAGGTTATCGACGATCCTGGATACGTTACGCTCATTGCCCGGAATCGGGTTCGCTGCGAGAAGTACCGTATCCCCTCTGCTTATCTCAAGCTGCCTGTGGCTGGAATTCGCAAGCCGGGATAATGCTGCCATAGGTTCACCCTGACTGCCGGTACATAATACAGCAATCTTATCGCGTTCCATTTTGCCTGCGTCGGCCGTTTCGATCAGCATGCCTTCAGGGATGTTCAAATACCCCAGCTCTTGGGCCACCCCTACCACATTAACCATACTTCTGCCCAGCAGGGCAAGCTTGCGTCCGGTATGCTCGGCTGCGTCTACAATTTGTTGCAAACGGTGCACGTTGGAAGCAAAGGTAGAGATGAAAATTCTATTCTCCGCGTTATGAAAGGCTTCCTCCAAATGAGCTCCAACCAGCCTTTCTGAAGGAGTGAATCCAGGCCGTTCTGCATTCGTACTCTCCGATAAAAGAAATTTAACCCCCTTTTCTCCAATAGCCGCCATTTTATGTATATCGGGATACTGCTTGTTAACAGGGGTCATATCGAACTTGAAGTCGCCGGTATGAACCACCGTTCCTTCTGGTGTATCGAAGACAATACCAAGGCAATCCGGAATACTGTGGTTTGTCCGGAAGAAGGTTGTGGTGATGGAACCAAAATTCAGCGTGGACTCCGTATCAATGCAATGCAGCTCAGTCTGGCGCAGGAGCCCATGCTCCTTCAGTTTTGTCTCAATTAAGCCGAGTGTCAGACGGGAAGCATACACCGGGATATTCAGTTGTTTGAGGAAATAAGGGATTCCCCCGATATGATCTTCATGTCCATGAGTAACCACTAATGCTCTGACTTTATCCAGATTACTAAGTAAATAGGTAATATCGGGAATGATAAGGTCGATGCCTAGTAGAGTCTCATCCGGGAATTTCGACCCGCAATCAATAACGATAATGTCTTCAGCGTATTGCAGAAGATACATGTTTTTGCCGATTTCATATACACCACCCAGCGCTGCAATCCACAGCCGGTCGCCTGTCATTTTCATATTGAACCCTCCATAATTAGATACCGTGTAGTATGGGTAATTCTGTGGAGATTTATCCGGGGAGTTGTGAATTCGCAGGGTTCGCAAGAGAATCTTAATGCTATCTTAATACCTGCTCCAAAACCGTAATGTTATGCTGATTTGCCTCATGCTATACTTACGTAAAAACGTTTTTCAGTTATTGAAGCTGCGGATAGACAGAAAGAGGGCATGAAATGGCAGTACGGGGAAAGTTAAAAATATATTTTAGCTATGCGGCAGGAGCCGGCAAAACCTGTGCCATGCTGAAAGCTGCCCGTGAAGAGCAAAAAGACGGCATAGATGTGGTTGCCGGAATTATTGAGAACCGGGACAGGCCGGAAACTAAGGCGCTGGTGGATGGTCTGGAACGGATTCCAACTATCCAAATATCCCGGGAAGGAACTGTCTTTCAGGAATTTGATCTGGACCGGGCGATCCAAAGACACCCGGAGCTCATCCTGCTGGATGAGCTGGCACATTCCAATCCTGCGGGAAGCCGGCACAAAAAAAGGTATCAGGATATGGAAGAATTACTGCGTGCGGGAATTGATGTCTACACTACTGTTAACGTGCAGCATATAGAAAGCCTGTATGATATAGTGGCTTCCATCACCGGCCACACCGTATCAGAGCGCATTCCGGACTCAATATTTGACAGTGCCGATCAAGTGGAGCTGGTGGATATAGAGCCTGATGATCTGATCGACCGTCTGAATAGAGGGAAAATCTCTAATGAACCACCTCAAGATGAAGATTCTAGCGGATTTAGCCCGGATAAGCTGAATGCGCTCCGCGAGATTGCCCTGCGCTATACATCGAACCAGTTGAACCGGATTGCGCTCCAGATCAGTGCGCAGGAGTCTAATCATGAGCATTACTCCAATGAGCATGTTCTCGTCTGCCTGTCATCGGCAGCGTCTAATAAAAAGGTAATCCGTATTGCCGCCAGAATGGCCGAGGCGTTCCACGGAAAATTCACAGCACTGTTCGTGGAAACACCGGACACGAAGGGACTCACGCAAAAGAATAAGAACGAGCTGAGAGCGAATCTGCGGTTGGCGGAACAGCTCGGCGCTCAGATTGCGACAACTTACGGTGAGGATATTTCAGTACAGATCGCAGAATATGCCAAAACAAGCCGGGTCTCCAAAATCATTCTGGGCCGTTCACACCATAAAAAGAGCTGGTTCGGCAACACAAATGTCATGGACAAACTGGATGCCGTCTTACCAAATATTGATATTTATATCATTCCAGACACCCAGACTTCCCTTTACAAAAGGTTTCCGCAATATACGATTTCGCCACAGCTGTCACTGGCCGACACCTTTAAAACCTTTGGGATACTCCTGATCTGCACCTTGATTGGTCTGTGGTTCAAAGCGCTTGGTTTCCGGGAAGCGAATATCATCACAATGTATATACTGGGTGTTCTGCTGAGTGCAATGATTACCGAAGGAAGGCTGTACAGCGCGGCAACTTCGGTATTCAGTGTGATTGTGTTCAACTATTTCTTCACCGAGCCTTACTTTTCCCTGCGGGCGTACGATTCGGGATATCCGATTACCTTTCTGGTGATGCTGTCTGCTTCTTTTATAACCAGTACTCTGACTATGCGGGTTAAGGAGCAGGCCCGGCAATCCGCTCAAAAAGCCTTTCGTACCGAGGTACTTCTGGAGACCAGCCGCAAGCTGCAACAAGCCAAAGATCCGGCTGCCATTATCAATGAAACCGCGCAGCAAATGGTCAAGCTTTTGGACAGGACGGTTATTTTCTATTCCGTATTGCCCGGTTCCCTGGCGGAACCACTTATCTTCCCAAAAGAAGATTCAGTTGCAGATCCGCAAATGTATACAAGCAGCAGTGAGCGATCAGTAGCTGACTGGGTCTACAAAAACAATAAGCGTGCGGGAGCCACCACGGATACTTTTTCAGCTGCAGGCTGTCTGTATCATGCGGTTCGCGGGGGAGACTGCGTGTTTGCCGTAGCTGCCATCGTGATGGATAATGAAGATCCCCTAGAGGTATTTGACAAGAGCCTGGTGATTGCCATGCTGGGAGAATGTGCACTGGCGCTGGAGAAAGAGCAATTGAATGAAAAACAAAAGGAAATCTCCATCCAGATTCAACAGGAACAGCTCCGGGCTAACCTGCTTCGGGCCATTTCTCATGATCTGAGAACACCGCTCACCAGTATTTCCGGCAATGCCGGTATTCTCATAGGGAATTCCAGCCTGCTGAGCGAGGAGCAGAAGACAGGACTGTATTCAGATATTTATGACGATTCCATGTGGTTGATTAATCTCGTGGAGAACCTGCTGTCGATTAGCCGGATCGATAATGGAAGTCTGAATCTGAATGTTCAGGCAGAACTTATGGAGGAAGTCATTGCTGAAGCGCTGCTTCACTTAAATCGGAAAAGCAGTGAACACATCATCCGTACCGTTCTGAGTGATGAGCTGATTATGGCCAGAATGGATTCCAGGTTAATTATACAAGTGCTGATTAACCTGGTAGACAACGCAATCAAGTATACGGGAACCGGCTCTCATATCACCATTTCGGTCAAAAGAGATAAACAAATGGTCATGGTTGAGGTGGCCGATGATGGTCCCGGCATATCCGATGAAGCCAAAACCAGAGTGTTCGACATGTTCTATACGGCTGATAATATCCGCGGGGACGGGCGCCGGGGACTGGGCCTCGGGCTGTCATTATGCAAATCTATTATCCATGCCCATGGCGGCACATTTGCCGTGCATGATAATTTCCCGCAAGGTACCATATTCCGCTTTACCCTGCAGGCAGAGGAGGTGAACGTTCATGAATAAACCATTGATTCTCGTTGTTGAAGACGACAAACCTATCCGGAAGCTGATTACCACCACTCTAGAGACACAAGGGTACAAATACCATACGGCTGAAACCGGGGCAGCCTCTATACTTGAAGCGGTATCGGGACAGCCCGATCTTATGATTCTGGATCTGGGTCTACCGGATATGGATGGGGTGGAGATTATCAAAAAAGTACGTTCCTGGTCCAATCTTCCCATTATTGTGGTGAGCGCCCGCAGCGAGGACAGGGACAAAATCGATGCTCTGGACGCAGGTGCGGATGATTATTTGACCAAACCGTTCAGCGTGGAGGAGCTTCTGGCCCGGCTCAGGGTCAGTCTGCGGCGAATCCGGAATGACAGCGATAAGCTGTTGAAGGATGCTTCTATTTTTACGAATGAGGACTTGAAAATTGACTATGCGGCAGGATGTGTATGGCTGGGTGACGAAGAAATCCATCTGACTCCGATTGAATACAAGCTGCTGTGCCTGCTCGCCAAGAATGTTGGCAAAGTGCTGACTCATAATTACATTCTTCATGAAATCTGGGGCAGCTACACTTACGACATTCCCGCCCTGCGTGTCTTTATGGCCACCTTAAGGAAAAAGATCGAAAGAACTCCCTCCCAGCCCAAATTCATTCAAACGCATATTGGCGTCGGATACCGGATGCTTCAGGTTGGCGATGACAACAAAACCATTTAACCGAATATGTGTAGAAGAGGAAGACCAAGGCTTATACTTACAGCCTTGGTCTTTCGCTTTTTTGGGGTCCGGAGAATGATCCTGATTCTCCTCCTAACCTTAACGTGATCTTTATCCGCTCCGGCAAACCCTAATCCTGAATAAATGAAGCTAGTGATACGCTGTAAGGGTAGGGAACAGCCAAAGAGAGAAGGAGTTATGTATGAATGAATGGTTAGAAAATGCGGGTCTTATCTCCATCATAGCCATGTTTCTATTTATTGTAAAAAAATTCTATGATCATCACTATTGGCAAAGCCTGCTTAGTGAGGAGAATGAGAATGATAAGGAGCCTCCTAAATCTTAATACAATCTTAATTCGCTGATAGAATCTCTAATCCTTAACTAATGGCAGAAATGTTAGGCTGGTTTTAGAAAAAAGAGAGAGAGGAGTGGCAAAGAAAATGATGGATGTGTATATGGTGGCAGCTCTGGCGGTGCTATTCGTACTCCTTTACGCCTTTGCTCAGTGGTGTGGACATATGACGGATGATGTGAGGGGGACGGAACAATGACGGTGGTTATTGCTGCAACCTTGCTCCTGTTTCTGTATTTGGTATATGCCCTGATTCATCCTGAGAAATTCTAAAGGTTCATTAATTATGTTAAAAGAGAGAGTGTCAACTTAAGGAGGGGCCTTCGTGGGTATCGTGCAAATTGCCGCAGTCATTATCATACTGCTGCTACTGGTAAAGCCAGTAGGAACTTATTTATATCATGTATTTTCAAATGAACCGAGCCGGACGGACCGCATATTTGGCGGATTGGAACGCGGGATATTCAAATGGAGCGGACTGAAGAACCGTGAGGGAATGACTTGGAAGGGTTACGCCATCAGCTTCCTGGGGACGAACATTGTACTGGTAGCCTTCAGTTACTTGTTCCTTCGTCTGCAAGGCGCACTGCCGATGAATCCGAATGGTACCGGAGGGATGGAGCAATCACTCACGTTCAATACTGTCATCAGCTTCATGACGAATACCAATCTGCAGCATTATAGCGGGGAGACCGGTCTTTCGTATTTCTCGCAAATGGCTGTGATTACAATGATGATGTTCACTTCAGCTGCGAGCGGTTTTTCCGTGGCAGTCGCTTTCGTAAGAGGTATTACCGGAAGAGACACGGTCGGGAATTTCTTCGAAGATTTCGTAAAATCCATCACCCGCATCTTTCTCCCGCTTGCCCTGCTGGTAACATTGGTACTAGTGGCGCTGCAGGTTCCGCAGACACTACAACCATCTCTTCACGTAACAACGCTTGAAGGTGGTTCACAACAGATCGCCATCGGTCCGGTTGCCTCACTTGAATCGATCAAGCATCTGGGTACGAACGGCGGCGGATTCTTTGGAGCCAACTCGGCCCATCCGTTTGAGAACCCGTCCCCCTTGACGAATGTTATTGAAATTCTCTCAATGTGGACACTGCCCGCATCCTTGCCCTATATGTACGGATTATTTGCCAAAAACAAACGTCAGGGCTGGATGATCTTCAGCGCAATGATGACCTTGTTCGTACTATTGCTGGGCCTCAACTACTATGCGGAAACCGCGGGGAATCCTGCGATCAATGCCATGGGTATCGACGCTTCCCAGGGTAGTATGGAAGGTAAAGAAGTCCGGTTTGGTATCGCACAGTCTTCTTTGTTCACAACCGTAACAACGGCGGCAACTACCGGTACCGTTAATAATATGCATGATACCCTCACTCCGCTTGGCAGCATCACTCCGTTGTCCCTCATGATGCTGAATAATGTGTTCGGAGGCAAGGGTGTAGGTCTAGTCAACATGCTGATGTATGCAATCCTGGGTGTCTTCCTCTGCGGGCTGATGGTTGGCCGGACGCCGGAGTTTCTTGGCCGGAAAATAGAAGCGAAGGAAATGAAGCTGATTGCAATCGCAATACTCATTCATCCGCTGATTATTCTGGCACCTACCGCTATCACCTTCTTAACTGAGCTGGGTAAAGGAAGTATTTCGAATCCCGGGTTTCACGGAATGACGCAGGTGCTCTATGAGTTCACCTCTTCTGCCGCCAATAACGGTTCAGGTTTCGAAGGGCTCGCCGATAACACCACCTTCTGGAATGTGCTGACAGGAATGGTCATGCTGCTTGGAAGATATGTATCCATTATCGCCATGCTGGCGGTAGCCGGCTCCATGATCCGCAAGAAGCCTGTTCCGGAGACAATCGGCACGTTCCGCACTGACAACGGCTTGTTCACCGGAATTCTGATCGGTACGGTGCTGATTATCGGCGCACTAACCTTTCTGCCCGTTATAGTTCTCGGTCCGGTAGCAGAATATTTGAGCTTACGCTAAGAGAGGGAGTAGAAGATGAGTACCCTACCTAAAAAGAAACTGCTGACCGGCCCTATCCTGCAAAGTGCGGTCAAGGACAGCTTTATGAAGCTGAATCCGGTGACCTTGATGAAGAATCCGGTCATGTTCGTTGTAGAAATCGGCACGATTATCGTTCTGATGATGGTTCTGGCCCCCGGCTATTTCCATACCGAAGACTCCATAGGTTTCAATATTACAGTGTTTTTGATATTACTAGTAACTGTATTGTTCGCTAATTTCGCTGAAGCACTGGCTGAAGGTCGGGGCAAGGCTCAGGCGGATACCTTGAAGAAAACGAAACAGGATATTTCCGCGAACAAGCAAGTGGGCGGAGCTGTCAAGATCGTCCCTTCTTCTGATCTGCGCAAAGGAGATATTGTGGTCATCAGCCAAGGCGAGCTTATTCCAGGTGACGGCGAAGTTATTGAAGGCCTTGCTTCCGTGGATGAATCTGCGATTACCGGAGAATCCGCTCCAGTCATCAAGGAGGCAGGCGGCGACTTCAACTCCGTCACAGGAGGTACAAGAGTGGTAAGTGATCAGATCAAGGTGAGGATTACCAGTGATCCTGGTGAATCGTTTCTGGACCGTATGATTTCACTTGTCGAAGGTGCTAAGCGCCAGAAAACGCCGAATGAAATTGCACTGAACACTCTGTTAATCAGCTTAACCATTATTTTTCTGATCGTCGTAGTCACATTGCGGCCGATTGCCGCCTATCTGAATGTCGATTTGGAAATCCCCGTTCTGATTGCGCTGCTGGTCTGTCTGATTCCTACTACCATCGGTGGTCTACTGTCTGCAATCGGAATCGCGGGCATGGACCGGGTTACCCAGTTCAACGTGCTGGCGATGTCAGGTAAAGCGGTTGAAGCGGCCGGAGACATCAATACGATGATTCTCGATAAGACCGGCACGATCACCTTCGGGAACCGTATGGCCAGCGAATTTGTCCCCGTAGGCAGTGAGAATGAAGCTGAACTGGCGGGGTGGGCGGCAGTCAGCTCGCTGAAGGATGAGACACCTGAGGGCCGTTCCGTGATTGAGCTGATCAAAAAACAAGGTCATCCTTATCAGGCCGGGCTAGAAGCAGAGGCGGAAATCATCGAGTTCCGTGCCGAAATGCGAATGAGCGGTCTGGATCTGAAGGACGGACGTAAGGTTCGAAAAGGGGCTGTCGATTCTATGAAGCGCTGGGTATCTTCCCAAGGCGGACAGATCCCCGATAATCTGGACAAAAGATCTAATGATATAGCCGGTAAAGGCGGAACACCGCTAGCCGTAGCTGTTGACGACCGGATATTCGGACTCATTTATCTGAAAGACACCGTGAAGCCCGGTATGAAGGAACGATTTGATGAACTGCGTAAAATGGGAATCAAAACCATTATGTGTACTGGAGACAATCCGCTTACCGCTGCGACGATTGCCGCCGAAGCCGGAGTAGACGGCTTTATCGCCGAAAGCACCCCGGAGAACAAGATTGACGTTATTCGCCGTGAGCAGCAGGAAGGCAAATTGGTTGCCATGACGGGTGACGGAACGAACGATGCACCTGCTCTGGCCCAAGCGGATGTGGGGCTAGCCATGAACAGCGGAACCTCAGCTGCCAAGGAAGCGGCGAATATGGTTGATTTGGACTCAGACCCATCCAAGATTATTGAGGTCGTAGCCATCGGTAAGCAGCTGCTGATGACCCGCGGTGCCCTGACTACCTTCAGTATTGCGAATGACATCGCCAAATATTTTGCAATCATTCCTGCGATGTTCACGCTCGCGATTCCGGAAATGGAGGTGCTGAACGTAATGGGGCTAGGATCGCCAAGCTCCGCTATTATCTCGGCACTGATCTTTAATGCGATTATTATTCCGCTCCTGATCCCCCTTGCCATGAGAGGGGTATCCTATAAGCCAATGAGCTCTGTCAAGCTGCTGCGCCGCAATATCTTCATCTATGGATTCGGGGGCGTACTGGTTCCTTTTCTGGGCATTAAGCTCATTGATATGCTCGTTAGTATTTGGATATAAGCCTAATAGAGTTGTTTAGATAGAGAGGATGGATCATGAATGAAGAACGCCAGTTCTTATATACTAAGCATAGTAAGACTCAGCGCTATTTTTATTATTCTTTGCGGAGTTGTATATCCGCTGGCTTCCACAGCTATAGCCCAGATGCTGATGCCTTCACAGGCGAACGGCAGTCTGCTGAAGAACAGTGCAGGCCAGGTGATCGGCTCCGAGCTGATTGGTCAGAGCTTTACCAATCCGGCGCTGTTCCACGGGCGTGTGTCCAGCATTGATTACAAAGCGGAGTCTTCGGGCTCGAATAATTATGGCCCGTCTAATCCCGATATGTTAAAGCGCACCAGTGACTTTATCACCCAGTGGAAGCTGGACAATCCGCAGGTTCCAGTGAATCAACTGCCTATCGATCTGGTTACGAACTCCGGCTCAGGTCTGGACCCGGATATTTCCCCTGCCTCGGCTATCGTGCAGGTTCCCAGAATCAGCAGCCTGACGGGTCTTTCTGCGGAGAAACTTGAACAATTAGTCAAAGATAACACGGAAGGCCGTGATTTGGGATTGTTCGGCGAAGAACGGGTGAATGTGCTGAAGCTGAATATGGCTTTATCTGAATTGTCTGCTCAGTAATCAGGCGGTTACCCTGTTCGTGTTCCACACGGACAGGGTAATTTATATTCCTATAAGGAGGTCACCGGATGTCCCCGTACAAACGTAAAACTCCGGAAGAAATTCTGTATTCCATTTACCGCCTGCGCCGGGGCCGTCTCAAGATCATCATCGGCTCCGTCAGTGGTTCAGGCAAGACCTATCACATGCTGGAGGAAGGCAAGCTTTTGCAGCAGCAAGGAATCGATGTGGTGATCAGTGCTGTCTCGACGATGCAACGGGCGGAGACTGTACAGCAACTGGTGAATCTCGAGCGCGTGCCCAGCCTTCACTGGATGAAAGACGGCAAGGAGCAGAAGGATCTTCCTGTCGATGTTCTGCTTCAGCGCAACCCTGAGGTGCTTCTGGTGGACAGCTTGGCCCACCGTAATCGGGAAGGAGCCCGTTTCGAGACACGGCTGGACGATATCCGTCATTTGATGGATCACGGCATTAGTGTAATTACAACCATTAACGTATATGAGCTGGCTGGAATGGCAGAAATTATTCAGCAGAAAACGGGTATTTGCGCGGAGGAAACGGTTCCGCTCAATACTCTGGAGCTGGCGGATGAGGTGCGCCTGATCGACGTGTCCCCCGAAACCATATTAAAACGTATTGAAGAAGGGGTTCTTGGCGGAGAGACGCCTCCAGCGCTGACCCGGCGCGGAAATCTTGGCGTCCTCCGTGAGCTCTCACTCCGTTTGGTCGCCGAGGGGGTCAATGATTCACTGGAAAGACACCGGGAGGAGCAAGGACTAATTGGTCCTTCTGG
The DNA here is from genome assembly GCF_056121505.1 of Paenibacillus sp. LS-5. NCBI lineage: Bacteria > Bacillati > Bacillota > Bacilli > Caryophanales > Paenibacillaceae > Paenibacillus > Paenibacillus sp. LS-5. The sequence goes on from NZ_JBWAVA010000001.1 coordinate 449,666, forward strand.
TGCCACTGAACGGATTCTCGTCTCGACGCAATATCATTGGAACGGTTCGCTGTATGTCAGACGAGGGCAGCAAATCGCCAAGCGACTGAACGGCGAGCTTATGGTGGTAACCTTTGTGCTTCCAAAACATCAGTTAACTAAGGAACAGCAGAGCTTCAAACGTGCGATCACGAAGCTGGCCCAGCGGGTCGATGCCCGCTTCGAAGAGCTGTCTCTTCCAAGTCTGCGGCTGCTCCCAGCAATATTGGTACGTTATGCTATCCGAAATAACGTCACCCGGATTGTCATGGGGCACTCCAAAAAAAGCCGCTGGCAGGAAAAGTGGCAGGGCTCCATCGCCAATCGGGTCCTCCGTAAATCACGGAACATCGATATATTCCTGATGGCTGACAGGGCAGAGCAGGAAGGAGAACGGATATTGCCCATCAAGCCTGGCTCCAACGGCAAGGAGGAACCTTTTCACCGGTTAACCAGTCAGGAGATGGAACAGAAGATTGAGCGGATTCATCGTGGGACGTTCAAGGTCTATATTGGTGCGGCGCCTGGGGTTGGGAAAACCTATAAAATGCTGCAAGAGGGAAATCTCTTGCTGACCAAAGGCATTGATGTAGTCATAGGTCTACTGGAGACACATGGAAGGAAGGAGACCCAACGGCAAATCGGGGGATTGCCCCTTATTCCGCGGGCCCGCATTCAGTATCAGTCCTCACAACTGGAGGAGATGGACACAGACAGCATTATTGCCCGTCACCCGGAGGTTGTGCTGGTGGATGAATTGGCACACACCAATGTCCCCGGAAGTCTGACCAAAAAACGCTATGAGGATGTTATGCGGCTGCTCGATAACGGAATTTCCGTAATCACAACCGTGAATGTTCAGCATCTGGAAAGCCTGAACGACGCAGTGGCACAACTGACAGGAGTTCGTGTCCGGGAAACGGTCCCTGATGCGGTTTTAAAAATGGCTGGTGAAGTTGAACTCATTGACGTTACACCACAAATGCTGCAGGAGCGAATGCGGGAAGGGAAAATTTATGCAACCGAGAAGGTGAACCAAGCCCTCGAGTCTTTTTTTAAGATTGGGAATCTGATTGCGCTGCGCGAGCTGGCTCTTCGTGAGATTGCGGATGATGTCGATGAACGGCTGGAGGCGTGGGACCGGGAGCCGTCCCTGCGAGGCCCGTGGAGCCGCCGTGAGGTCATCTTTGTGTGTGTCGATCTCGGCCCACGTGCAGAGCGTCTAATCCGCCGGGGCTTCCGTATTGCACACAGACTCAAGGCAGAATGGTATGTGCACTATGTTCACTGCGGAGGACACCATACCCCCGAAGAACAAAAGCGGCTGGAGTCCCTGCGGCATTTGACGGAACGGCTGGGCGGGAACATGGAAGTGGCTTTGGCGGGCAGCAGTGCTGTTGTGCATCAGCAGCTGCTCAGCAGAATGAATGAGGTACAGACCACTCAGCTGATTATCGGACACTCCCGCAGGCCGCTGTGGCGCAGCTTATTCAAGGAAAGCTTTGTACATTATTTGCTCCGACATGCAAGGCATATGGATATGCTGATAGTGGCAGATTTTGACCCGGAGGCGGCAGAAGCGTTAAAGTATTGACAGATAGCTTTTTTATCAAACCGACAAATAGATAATCTGAATAACCGCAATTCATAAGAAATCATGTAATGAGCTGCATGTTACGATAAGACGCATATAAATCTCAAATCTCAGACAGGAGGGATTCGCTTGAAACTTTCACATTTTCGTCTGCTGGTGCCAGATGTGCGTGAATGTTTTATATTTTACCGGGACATTATGGGTCTGAAAGTCCTCCACGGTAGTGAGGAGACTCCTTATGCAGAGTTTTATACAGGAGATATCAATCTGGCTCTGGAGCCACTGACGGGGAATGAACCCCTTCAAGTCTTGATTGAACGCAAGGAATTCATCAACCCTGACCGGGCGGCTCTCATTTTCAAGGTAGATAATGTGGATGCTGTTTACGATCAATTGCGCAGCAAGCATGTTGAATTTGTAAAAGAACCTCACGACACGCCGGAATGGGGCCACCGCGTTGCCTACCTTCGTGACCCTGCCGGTACCTTAATTGAGCTTAATCAAGGATTGTAACCATTAATGAGCAGCATGCTTTTTTCAAGAGCATTCCACTTACCGCTTTACGGATGGCCCGCCTGGAGCGGGTCTTTTTGTTGTTCTTTTTCTATGTGAAAAGAATTCAAGTATCGAATAACCCTCTGCCAATCAAGTTAGCTTTAACCGGCTTCTTTCCGACTTCCCTTGACCATATAGACAATTGACCGCTATGGTGAATCTCATGGACGATCAAATGCCGCATCACTTCGCCGTATTTATGGGCTTCCCGTTCCCCTTCATGCGTGATATCAATCCTAATTGGCGAGTTGAAAATCAGAAATGATTATGGTAAGATGCCTGTAAATTAATGAACGGAGCTGAAGAGGAGAATGTAGGATTTTCTTGCGGATCTATAAAATAATAAAACAGTTATATATCTGAATCTAAGGTTCAGCTTATGTAGTGCGATGGTTTTCGCATGTTTTATTTCTTTATACGCAAGAAAGTTACATTTTCTTTCACTCAAACGATGGATCCTTAATCTGCCCTGCTGCGGGTATGATGTTCTGTATCTATTTGAGCTGCAAGAAATTAACTTTCTTGTAGCTTTTATTTTTTTATACAGGAGGATCACTAGATGTCACTAATTAATATTACCAACCTTACGTTTGCCTATGAAGGCAGCTACGATAACATATTTGAGAACGTGAGTTTTCAGATCGACACTGATTGGAAGCTGGGATTTACGGGGAGGAACGGCAGAGGGAAGACCACCTTTCTACAGTTGCTGCTCGGTAAATATGAATACAGCGGAACTATTTCTGCGAATGTTACTTTTGAATACTTCCCTTACCCTGTGCCGAACAAGGAAGAGCATACGCTGGATGTCGTGAGCGAAATGTTTCCGGATTATATCCATTGGCAGTTTATGCGGGAGCTTTCTTTGCTTAAGGTAGATGAAGACGTTCTATACCGTCCTTTTGCCTCATTGTCCAATGGTGAGCAGACGAAAGTGCTGCTGGCCGCTTTGTTTATTAAGGAAAACAGCTTTCTACTCATCGATGAACCTACCAATCATCTGGATATGGAGGCCAGGAAACTGGTCAGTAATTATCTGAATACCAAAAGCGGCTATATTCTGGTATCTCACGACAGGTCTTTTCTGGATAACTGTGTAGATCATATCCTGTCTATCAACAAAACCAACATTGAAATTCAAAAAGGAAATTTCTCGAGCTGGTGGGAGAATAAAAGGCGCCTGGATAACTTTGAACTGGCACAGAATGAGAAGCTCAGAAAAGATATTACGCGTCTAGCCGATTCTTCCAAACGGACAGGGAACTGGTCACATGAAGTGGAAAAGTCCAAAAACGGGACCCGAAACTCCGGCTCCAAGGTGGATAAGGGCTACATTGGCCACAAGGCTGCCAAAATGATGAAACGTTCCAAATCAATTGAACAAAGACAGCAAACAGCGATTGAACAAAAGTCCAAGCTGCTGAAAAATATCGAGAGCGCCGATAACCTGGAGATTTCACAGCTTCCCTATCATAAAAATATACTTGCGGAGCTGGAACAAATCACTATATTTTATGGCGAGAAGCAGGTCTGTGCGGATGTGAATTTTATAGTTGAGCAAGGGGATCGCATCGCGCTTTCGGGTAAAAATGGCTCCGGTAAATCCAGTATCCTCAAACTGATATGCGGCGAGGATATACAGTACACTGGCAGCTTCACCAAGGATAATCAGTTGAGAATTTCCTACGTATCCCAAGACACCTCGCATTTACAAGGCAACCTTACGGATTTCGCCCGGGACAACGGAATAGACGAGAGTCTTTTCAAATCCATCCTAAGAAAGCTTGATTTCTCCAGAGTACAATTTGAGAAGGACATTTCCATGTTCAGCGGCGGTCAAAAGAAGAAGGTGCTAATCGCCAAAAGTCTGAGTGAGCAGGTTCACCTGCATATTTGGGATGAGCCACTGAATTTCATCGATGTGATTTCACGGATGCAGATCGAAGAGCTGTTGCTGGAGTATGCACCCACCATTCTGTTCGTAGAGCATGACCGGGAGTTCTGCGGTAATATCGCTACGAAGATTATTGAGCTATGAGTTTGTTTAAGGAAGGGAAGAAAAGGGACTTATGAAGAAAGTTATCATCATCGGCTCAGGAATCCTTGGGGCGTCAACGGCCTATCATTTAGCTAAAATGGGAGCGGATGTCCTTGTTATCGACCGCAAGGATAAGGGACAAGCAACCGATGCAGCTGCCGGCATCATCTGTCCTTGGCTGTCCCAGCGGCGCAATCAGGCTTGGTATCGTCTCGCCAAAGCAGGAGCCCGTTATTACCCGGAGTTGATTGCACAGCTTCGGGACGAAGGAGAGACTAATACCGGCTATGCTCAGGTAGGTGCTCTTAGTATTCATCATGACATGATGAAAATCAAACAAATGGAGGAAAGGGCTAATCTGCGAAAGGTGGATGCACCTGAGATCGGAGATATTACACAGCTTAATGCAGCACGAACACGCGAGCTGTTTCCGGTACTGGAAGAGGGTTATTCTTCCGTTCATATCAGCGGCGCTGCCCGGGTGGACGGACGTGCTTTGCGCGATGCGCTCAATCGGTCTGCACAGCGTAACGGGGCTGTTTTTATCCAGGGAAACGCCATGCTTCAATACAGCGCACATCGTGTAACAGGCGTAGTTGTGGGTACACAACCCTACAATGCTGATGTTATCATCGTGTGCGCCGGGGCGTGGGCCCATCCACTTTTACAGCCGTTGGGCATCAATTTTAAAGTCCGTTATCAAAAAGCTCAAATCGTTCATTTAGAGATTCCAGATCATCAAGATACAGATCACTGGCCTGTAGTTATTCCACCAAATGATCAGTATTTGCTGTCTATGGGTCAACAAAGGATTGTTATCGGTTCAACTCACGAAAATGAAATCGCAGGCTACGATACAAGGATAACTGCAGGTGGAATTCAGGAAATACTAAATAAAGGGTTAGACCTGGCGCCTGGTTTAGCGAATAGTACTTTTCTGGAGACAAGGGTAGGTTTCCGCCCTTTCACACCAGGATTTCTCCCTGTCATCGGGACAGTCCCCGGCTGGGTAGGTCTACTTGCAGCTAATGGACTTGGCGCATCCGGATTGACGATGGGTCCTTATTTAGGAAGGCAGCTGGCTAGAATGGCTCTGGGTACAGAAATGGAAATAGATATCAGCGAATATGATATCCGGAATGCAATGGATGAAGGCTGATGCTGTGTACGGATCATCTTAAATGGTGTCCTTCGGATGAATTGCACCATTCAGAATTCCCTGCTATACTTTTTCCGAAAGAACTTTTGTTCATCTGATAGGGGGTTATACTGATGGCAAAACCTAATTGCTCATTAGCTAGGAAGTCCTCATGCAAAGCCTAATTTAGGGGCGATACTTTGTGTGAGGGCGAGAGAATGGATCCGATCGCCCATACTTGACTTTATCGTTTCTAATAACGGGCTTTGCACCTTATGGGTTTTCCATTATAAATAAGGGGCTGCAGAGCTATGAATACACCATTTATTAGAAACCATCAATATAACGTCATTAAGAAACAATCCGAATTTCTTCAAAAAACACTCCGATCCGTCGCGGATCAGAGCGTCCTAAAAACAGTAAGATATCGCACCGCTGTGAATATCATTGAAGCGTTTCTTTCTCTGTCAACAGAGCAGGAACACATGCTGGAGCAAGTATCCGGTTTGGAGACAGCACATGAATTCCAGAGTTATCTTATTGCATTGGAACCCTATCTGGAACCCTTTCCGCCGATTACACTGAAGCAGATCCAGAAGCTTTTTCCGAAGAATAAGAAGCTGAAGATACCTGATCTGCAATCCATTGATTTTAGATATGTCACATATCTGAGCTGGGTTGACATTGCTACGAACAAACTATTTATGGTCTATCCATTTGAAGGACAATTCATCGGCATTGAAGGAAGAATCATGCCAACACACAAGAAAGGGTATTGCATGTTCTGCAACAGGCATCAGGAGCTTGCGTTCATAACCGTCAAGACCAAGCCTGCAGGTGCTTTGCCCGATCAGTATTCTTCCATTGGCCAATACGTATGTCTAGACGGCCAGGCTTGCAATCAGAGTATTACCGATACAGGCTCACTGGAGAAGTTCATTGTCTCTGTTCGTAAATAATCCAACGTACGGCTGCCTTTAAAGGCAGCCGTTTTTGATTTGGAATTTTTATTTTATAAAGATTAGGTTACAACAAAATAATATTAGATAGACCGGAGTAGGTGATGGTTAATCGAAGCTAGGCTTCTGGTGTTAAAGGGTATGTTCATAAGATTGATCCTTAGGGCTCAGCTTACCCGCATAGTATGCTCTGAATTCAGCCGGCGTTCGCGTCGTCAATCTCTTAAAGAGAGTTGTAAAATATGAAACACTTGAAAATCCGACATATTTTGAAATAGCTGCGAACGACTTGTTCGTTTCCAGCATGTACTTTTGAGCTGTTTCTATTCTTTTTCTCTGAATATATTCCACAGGCGTCATATGCTTTATCCGCTTGAAAGTCCTCTGCAAATGATAGGGACTCCCATGGCACTGTTCAGCCAAAAGTTCCAGCGTGATTGTATCGGCAAAGTGCCTGTCGATATACCAGGTGATCTGGTCGACCCATTCTTCGTCAGGAAGTCGTTGTCCGCATGGTTTGCATCGTTTGCAAGGTCGGAAATTTTCCGCTAGTGCCTGCGACGCATCAAAGAAAATTCGGACATTCTCTTTTTTAGGAGGTCTTGATTTGAAGGAAGGTCTGCAGAAAATGCCAGTCGTGCGAACCCCGTAAAAAAATGGATGCTCGTAACTTGCATTATTGTCTATAATGGCTTGCCAACGTTCTTCCGTTAGTAGTGAACCCTCCTGAACTAAATCGTCCAACCAGCATCACCTCCAGCCTAAGTATACCCTTAATATCAGTCTTCTGTAAGCAAATGGAAATGGAATAGCAAGATCGTGCAAGCCGAGTTTTGGCGAATGAGCGAGCAACATTGAGAAAGTCCGGGTATGGTACAACTGAAATGCAAAACAAAATAAATCGTCTCAGGAGTTGGGTAACATGGGTGATCTGTACAACAAAGTGGCTATTGTAACTGGAGGAAGTAGGGGAATCGGCCGGGCAATTGCACAGCGACTTGGACAAGAAGGTGCAACGGTCGTAGTGCATTACGCAACCAACCAGAGGGCTGCTATGGAAGTTGTGGAGGGAATTAATCGCAACGGAGGCTCAGCATTTGACGCTGGCTCTGACCTTGGAACACTTGATGGAGTCCGAAGCCTTTACGCTACTGTTGAACAGGAGCTCATTACACGGTTCGGCATGTTCAGTATTGATATTCTAGTCAACAATGCGGGGATGGGACTCACCTCTGCCATTGAAGATACGAAGGAGGAAGACTTTGATTCGCTGCTAAGGCTGAATGTAAAAGTTCTTCATGATCCAGCAGGCACTGCCTCATTTACGAAGTGGAGGGCGTATCATTCAGATTTCTTCAGCCGTAACCCGCATTTCTTTGCCAGCTATCCCGGCCTATAGCATGTCGAAATCCGCTATTAACGTCCTGACACTTTCGCTTGCCAATCAACTTGGCCCGCGGGGTATCACAATTAACGCAATTGCCCCTAGATTTGTAGCAACCGATATGAATGCTGATATGCTGCAGAATGAGGAAAGCCGTGAATTCGGTGCCAATTTCTCAATCTTCGGACGATGGGGTGAACCGAAGGATATCGCAGATATCGCTGCGTTCCTCGCTTCTCCAGATAGCCGTTGGATCACTGGACAGGTCATCGACGCAAGTGGAGGATCTCATTTGTAAAAAAGAGGTAAAAACGAGAAGATTAAAGCATTATTAACAGGTCATCCATTGAAATGTCTTGGAACATCTCAGGCTGCGGAGGAAATCTCTCGCGGTCTTTCCTGAGACTTCAAGTAACAGAGTTAGACTTTATATGAACAAAAAATGAAGTCATACCATTCAAAGTTTATATCCAAGAAATATGGCTATCCAAATGATAATAACGAACATGCTCGATTAAACAGAAGTCGGATCGGTCGGTACATGTCGGTGGACATGAATATAGTCCCATATGAGCCTGCGCTCCTCGCGTGTTTTCTGTTTTAAGCCGGGTTAGCGAGGTGGATGAGAACGGCGGCGTCATCGCGACTTTATGCATGCCGGAGCTCGGTGGGGTCAACACCCAGCGCATTGAAGCGTCCGGATGAATGTCTTGGTATTTTCCACAAGGAAAATATTACTGCTTATGTTAAAATAGGTGGATGCGGAAAATACATAGTTAAGGGGACATATGGATGAAAAAAGTTTGGATAGCCTTGCTTGGTGTTCTGCTGGCGGTGGTGGGGGTGGTGCCCAAGGGAGGCACAGCGGCGGCGGCAGAGAAGCAGGTGCTTCGAATTGGAATGGAAGAATTGCCGGTCATGCTGGACCCGCTGAATATTACCAACGGAGATAGGGATGCGGCAACCGTCATCAAAGGGTTATATGAGGGCCTGGTTCGGCTGGACAAGAACGGAAAGCCGGTTCCCGCCTTAGCCCAGTCCTGGACGGTCGGAGCGGATGGTAAGACCTACACGTTCAAGCTGCGAGCTAATGCCAAGTGGAGTAACGGCAAGAAATTGACGGCCTCTGATTTCGTCTATGCCTGGAAAAGGGCTCTTGCTCCTGGGCAAGAGCCGGGAAATTTGTTCAAAATGTATTACATTGCCGGGGTGGAGAGCTATCATGCTGGTAAGCAGAATGAATTTAACAAGGTAGGGGTAAAGGCAGTCAACGATACCACCCTACAGGTTACGCTGAAGGGCAAATATGCCTATTTCCCGTCGCTCTTGGCCGAGCCGATCTACTACCCGGTTTCGCAGACTGCGGTCAAGGCGGCTGTAGGCTCAACGTCTACACAGCAGGTCGCAAGCATTTCCAATGGACCATTTCAATTGCAATCCCGGAGTATCCGGGCAATCAAGCTGATCAAAAACCCTTACTACTACGATGCTGCGTCAATCCGTCTGAACGAGGTCGATCTGCTGGCCCCTGGCCCGGATTCGGAGAATGCTACGGCTGCTTTCGTCAATGGAGAGGTGGATTGGACCGGCGGCGGCAATGTGAAGATTGATTTCAAATACATGTGTAGGGTGCAGGAGAGCTGCTATACTCATGCTCCTTATGCGTCCACCTACTATTATCAGTTCAATCTGAAGCAGAAACCCTTCAGCAACCTCAATATCCGAAAGGCGCTGGCTTTGGCTGTGGATCGAAACGATATGCCGATGTTAATGCCCGCATACGGCTTCGTGCCCTGGACTATCTTCGGCTCCAAGACACAGTACCGTTCGGAGATAAGCGACACCGCCTACAATCATGCGAATTTGAGTAAGGCCAAGGCGCTGCTGCAAACAGGACTCCAACAGGAGGGGCTGACCGAGCTTCCGGTGTTCTCCATTATTGTCAATGAGGGGGATACTCATGCGGTAATGGCTAAAAGGCTTGTGAATCAATGGAAGGAAAAGCTAGGCGTGACCGCCACCGTCGAGACGCAGAGTTGGCAGAGCGTCATGGTCAAACGTCAAAGCGGCGATTTCCAGGTTGCTCGTGGAGGCTGGTCCGCTGATTACAATGATCCGGCCACGTTCCTGAATTACTTTCGGTCGGACAGCGCCGACAACGATTCAGGCTGGTTGAACAAGACGTACGACCAGTACGTCAAACAGGCGGAGCAGACCTTCGACAACGCGAAGCGGGTTCAGCTGTACGCCAAAGCGGAGCAGCTGCTTATGAGCCAAGCGGTCATTTTGCCGCTCTATAATTATGTGGCCGATATTATGCGCAACAGCTTGATCAACGACGTATATATCGATTATGACGGCTCGATCGCCTTCAACCGAGGATATTGGACACACTATCCGTATTAATTCAATGTGAACTACAAAACAAAAAACCAGCGATTCCAATTGATCGCTGGTTTTTTGTATAGAAGGTACAAAACTTAATAAATTAGTACGTTCATTACTAGCTTCATCAATACTTATTCACAAAACCCGTATTTTGTACATATGTATGTATGTTGTGATTTAGTCTCTTGCGTGTGTTGAGTCAGCTGGCTGGATGTCGGATGACAAGAATGTGTACCGATGAATGACAAGAATATGTACCGTTCCCCACGAACCCCATTTCCTAATATCATATAACTAAAAAAGACTGATCTTCAATATTTGAAGATCAGTCTTTTTTAACTTTGCATTTCTTTTTGAATTTTCCTTGCATAAATCATTGGCATTTCTGATGTGACATTTGATATCATCTGATGAATTTGAGCCATATTTAAACCGGCTTTCATCAGTTTCAATCCAAAACGATGCTTGAACCCATTGGCTGTAAAATGAAATACATTTCCAAACTCATCTTTGATGTTACACCTTTCTGCAAATCGATCTAGACTTCTTAAAAATGATAGTTGTAGAATTTGTTTTCCAACTCCCTTATTCCCTTTATAACGAATAAATAATAAGTTATTAGGGTTTTCTTTTCCCTGAAGTAATTCTTGTACCTTATTCCTATAAGTTTTCATTGTATGGCTGGACCTTTACGAAGCGGGCGTAATTCTCCAGATAGGAGGGATCTCTCTGCTCTTGCGCTAACGGTAGGCGCTCGCAAGCCCCCGTTCGGGACTTTCACCCTCGAGACGCCATGCTGGGCGTACTACAACTAAAAACCGACGTTTTTCGCCGACCTTCCGCTGAACCATCACCAAGAAATCAGATTATCGGGAAACTCACTGCTATCACAGTTCCCACTCCAGAACGCAACAGATAGCACTGTCTTCCGATGAACTATATTCGATTTATGAATATTCAAATTCTGTCCAGTATCCTAATTCACCGCTGTGGACCCTTTATTTTATTATCTTGACGTCTCCCTTTAACACAGCTCCGACCTCAGAGGTGTATTTTGTCAGTCGTAGACTTATCTCAGACCGCATCACATCGCGAGTTAAGCCAAATCGCTCCGTGTATCCTCGATAAATAATTTTGTGGTACACAATAAAGTCATCTTGTTCATCATTTAAGATTTTTAAGTTCTGTTGCTTCATTTCACGCTGCAGCCGGTACGTGTCCTGCATAATACGGTCCTGGATGTACCGCCCTGCCATCAGGTACATTCGTTTAAGCACGTTGTTCGAATGCTCAACCTCCTGCATTCTTTTACTAACCATCGTGTCTATATGAGGTAGCAAAATGAGGTTACGTACCATTGTCCGCTCATCAATGGAAAGCTTTTTGTTCCCGGTCCCCTTCTGCTGTTCTTCATATTGTTCCGCATGCTCCGTCATTAGCATTTTTGTTTTCCAGCGTTCATTGCCCTCAAGTTTACTGTTAACAAAGACTGATCTTCAACATGTTGAAGATCAGTCTTTGTTAACTTTGCATTTCTTTTTGAATTTTTCAAAATCTCTTCGACATAAACGCTTATCATTCAGGCATATACAACCTTATTCTATGTATTTTAAAGTCCTAAACGTAAACACAATCTACTTATCATCTGCTTGGCCATTTCCGAGTACTGCTTCTCTGGTTCCATAAAAGAAAACAATACATCACGCTCTCTTTTTAAAATAGATTCAAAACGTATGTCTTCTGGATATTTAATAACATTTTCAATTGATTCCAATACTCTTTCTCCTTGAGCCTTTATCAAAAGGGCATGCTTGTTTCTTTGATGCGTTAATTCGAGACGGTCTAATGCATAGTAATTTATTGATTCAATTGCTTTTTTGTATGAGGTTTCATCTCTAGTCTCCTTTGGAGAGACGATTCCGTCATCACTAAATACTAGATATTCCTCCGGGTTGTCTTTAGAGGGATTAAGTAGTAATGGTACTTCTTTTTCAAGCGACTCCTCATGTCTCTTAGCGCGTGCAGAGTCATCTTCTAGTGGAAAATGCACTCCTTTACCACGAATCACCTTCTCATATGGAGAATTCGAGGTAAAATGGTACATTACGCGATTACAGCATATACACGATGGAAAGAGATTATCCCATTCCCAGGCGAGCCAATAATACCCTGTTAGTTTGCGTTTGTCTTTTCGATCCTGCTTAACCGCCGCTTTGGGTCGATAATGCTCAATCTCCATTGGATGAGCATGTTCATAAATTGACTCGCAATATGAACATTTTCTATGAAACAATTTGTTTAAGGTCTCCTTCACATCTGGTCCATTGTATTTTTTAAAATCAAAAAGTTTACTGATTGACACAAGGTCTTTGGTCGTAGCTTGATTTGCATCTGTCTGATTAACAATTATTCTAGTAACAGGTGAGTCTGCTCTTTTAAAATAATCAGAATGTATTTTGATTGCTTTTTGCAATTCTCCTTCTTCACTACATTCAGACTGTAATGAGGGAGGAATGACTGGACTCCGGTTAACTTTAATCATCCCAATCCTCCTAATTTACATCGTTCCATATTTGTCTAAGTTTATTTGTTAAACCATTCTTTTCTGCTTTCAGACGCAAGGCTTCTGGTGGTAGGTGTTTGGTACTGGTTAGATATTCGTCGATGGCTTCGTACATAAGCTGTTCTCGTCGGCTACTCCCCATATAACGCAAATCATTTAGTTGCCTTTTAATACCTTCAATCTTTTCTGTAACTTCATAGCTGCGATCTTTTATAGCTAAGAGATTATAGTATTCAGCAAACATAATCTCAATTTCTGGATCAACAGTACTATTCAAGCCGAAAAATTCAGAAGTGAGGATTTGATCAGCTCGTAGTCCTTCTGGAGAAGGTAAATCATCAAAATGAACATGGACATATTCATTCATTCTCTCTAGAACCATAATTTCCCCCTTTGTTAACCCCCGTAAGCATAGAGGGTCATGAGCGGTTGTTATAAACTGAATGTTTTTAAATTGTTCTTTCAACTGACTTACTATAGACATCTTCCACCGCGGATGTAGATGTATGTCTAGTTCATCAATAAGCACGATTCCTTCAATTGAAGATTCATCCTTTGCTTGAAAATTCCTCAAGATGTCACAAACCAATGTAATTACATTTTTATACCCTGAACTCAAAGATTCCAAAGATACTTGATTATTAAGCCGATTAAGATTCTGAAAAACCAGCCGTCCATTAATAGGATGTAAAATAAAGTTGCGTGCTAGTTCATTGTTGAATGGCATTATAGAACGTATGCATCTCACAGCAGCTAAAAACATTTCATGATCGACTTCAAACTTTTCATTAAGCCATATATTTATATCTATCAGACGTGAATTAGAGCTAAAAAGGTTTTTAATATTAATTCTTGGTATACTACTTTTTTTGTCCGACTCCAGTCTAATTGGTCCATAACCGAAAACATTTCCATCATAAGGATGATCTGCGGTTCCGGCCCAAGAACCATTATAATTAAATATCAATGTTCGCTCCATCAAAGGCTCACCGGTAAACTCTAGCCTAATATAACCAGTTTGGCATCCTGATTTAACAATTTCATCTGGTTTTATACTGTTTCGAGTTTGCCTTTTCGCCTTCCCAGCTAAATTTAGTGCAATTAACTTTAGAAGTGTACTTTTTCCTACTCCATTTTCACCAAGAACCATCAACCAGTTTACTCCTGCCGAATCGTTAAGATTAATTTCGAAATCATCCATGTCCAAAAGATTACTTACAATAATTTTTCTAATTGTTCGAGTCTTAGCAACATGCTTTACTACAGTGATGCTGCTTATCAAATCAGATGGGTAACTTCCAACTCGTTTACTTTTGAATATTTCGTTATAAGCAGCACGGACGCAACCTGAATAATCGGAAGAGGATTTAACTTTTTCCTCAAATAACTGCATGTCCTTATCATAACTCCAACCTGGAACATTTTGTCTCTCCACTTTCCACATATCATAATAGTCGTTAATCTTGCCGATAGTCCTCTTCCTTTCCATGACAAGAGACGGTCGGTTAAGCTCTAGAATACGAATGCTTTCTGAGCCTCTTTCTGTTATTGCTACAGCTTCTCCTTGTATATTAAAACTGATATGTTCCTCAGGGTTATCGTAACAAGGATCAATTAATATGTACTGTTCACTTTCTCTAATTTCTTTTACAGATTTCAAAAATCTTGCACGTTCACCCCAGACAGGAAAATTGTTTTTCTTTGCAGCATTACACACATTACAAATAATTAGGTAATTATCCCAATCATACATTAGCCAACCATAATGCAAGTGGCTATCTTCTACTTTTAGTGGTCGGAAATTGTCAATCATTATAGATGATGAAGTATAAATCGGTGTTTCACAAAAGGCACATTTGTGATTAAACAACAATCTCAATGTATTCTTAAAATCTGAATCATTTAGTACCTTTGTTCTAAAACGTTTATATTCTGGTAATGAATCTAGTCTAAACTGTTCTAACAAAATAGGAGAGCTAGTGAGATAAATCTCTTGAACTGTTTTCTTGATGGTTTCTACATCTTTTGAGCGAAACAATGAAGGTTCTTTTACAGCTCCTCTATCTACGAATATCATGGGTAGGCTCCTTAATCTGAATTTATAGTCGGAATAACAGCTGTCGTCACGAGGTTTTGAACTTTGACCGTAACCTAAATGCAACTTTATTGATATCAATCATTTGCGACATACCTAAAAACATAAATAATGCTTGAATGGTTTACAAACAAACTTCTGGTAACGTAATTTGAAGATTAATGATTACATTTGGCATTAGTGGTAATTGGGAGCGTATTTTCCGTGTTCTTTGGTGACGATGCCGCTTTCATGTACTTCAGCTATTTCAACTGTATACCATTTGTTACTAGTCACATATGTAAATTTATACAGTATTACTAAAACGAAACCAGCTTATTTGCTGATGAGGGATCTTCGCAAACAGGACAGTCTTTGTGCAATACAGTATGCAATCGTACCCTAGGTAAAGCCAGACCAAGTTTTCCTGAAATGCAGATTCGATGCTGACCCTGACCCGTAGCAAAGTGGCCACATCTATATTTACTTAAACTGATCGGGTATTGTCTGTTTCCAACACTATTTGTAGAGTTATTCTTTGGAAACATATTTTCAGGTTCTCCTTGTATGAGGTGAGCGATATAAGGGCAATGTTTGGGATGTGCTTTTTTTCTTTTGAATGTCCGGACAAGTTTTCCAACCCTTCCAGTTCAAGCGAGCATATCCCCTCTGCCTCCTTGTGACAGTTACCTCTGATAAAAAAAGGCTGACCTTTTTACCTAAACCTCGCAGCTGCCGGCATCAACATCATTGTACGATTTTTCACTTTCCTCTGGAGAAGTTTAATTAGTTCGCTCAAAGTTTATTACAGAAAGAATAGTTGGAAGTCAGTGGTAGTCGAACACTACGTATGTTCAATCATTAAATATAATTAATGTATTGATAAAATCTTAATATTATTAAAAAAGTCGGGTATGCTTTAAGCCTGAAATAAATGAGTCCTTAATATTATCAGAAACCCCGAGCTCATTTAACAAGCATAATTCAAGAATTGTTGTGCTCTTATTTATTAATCTTGTAAGCTCTAAACGATTTAATTTATCCTTTTTATCTTCATTATTATCTATATGAGTCATATTATTCCGGGCGTCCACCAACTCATCAATAAAATTACGATTTACTTTGAACAATATTTTTAATCTTTCTTTATTTTCATCTATCAAGTGTTTCAATCTTTTTCTTAGAGTTGTATCATTTAAATAAATAAATTTATTTTTAAAATTTCCAGAAGTTTCTTCGTCTAAATTAGATTCAATGACTTTGAATAACTTTTTTTGCAAATCATTGTACTTATCTATACTCATAATTGATTCACCGGCTCCGAACGCTATTCTATGATAAGACTCCAAAGCTTGCATATTGCTCAGGAATTTGTTTTGTGGATATAAAGATGAGTTGTACATTGTACCAAAGAACAATTCAAAGATAGCAGAATACTTCTCGTTTATAAAAAACCAATTGCTAATTATCTCATCAGTACAGCTTTTTATCTTGCTGTAAGGTAGGCGCATTTCCAATTCATGGGTAGTTTCATACTCTTCAGGTATGTGGGGGATTTTAAACAATATTTTTGTTCCGAACATATTTTGTATTAACTCAAGTTCACTATCTTCATCACTTATTAAATTTTCATTAAACCCGATAATTTCATTTGGAAAAGCGGGACTACCTATTGAGAAAGTAAAAAAGTTTTGAATTATTGGAAGATATATGTAATAAAAATCATTAAATGTTATCTTGGTTTGATCTGATTTCTGAATGTAAAGGAAACTGCCTTCTTTCCACGTAATACTTTTATATAAATGACTGTTATTAAAAGATGCACTAAATGAAATTGATAGATATATTTCTAAGTTGTTTACATTTGCCAATAGGATATCATTAGATTCGATGTGAGTTAGAGTTTGAGTGCTCAAACTATCCTGATGTGATGTAGTTGTAATTCCGGAGATATTTGCCCAGTTATTAAGGTTTGTCAAGCTAAATTTATACTTTAAAAATCCAATCTCATCAAAAGAGTTAAAATGTGATCCATTTAGTACCAAAGTTACTTTGAAACTGACATAAGCGTGAGTGAATATACTAAACGATTCACCAGTATTTACACAATTGTGTAAAGTTACGGGTCCGTTTGGAGTGATGCCAAGTATTATAGAATAGTTTCCAAACCCATTGATCCCATCGAACACACCAAACAAATCTAACCCAGATAGTCCATTAACACTGACTTGGATAGTTCCCGAAATCTTTTGATCTTCTTTTTCTGGTAGCCAAAACTGGCCATTAATCATATTACTCATATTACTCCTCCATTGCTCTCCAAGTTTTTTTATTAGGGGAAATTATTGATAGTTTTACGAATGAGCACTAGCGGAGCACTGAATATCTCTGTTAAGCCAACCTAGGATAACTCAGGGCGTACTCTTGGATTGTTGGGCTTTCACCGCTCTTCCTAGTTTCCCAGCAGCGGCAGTGCGTCAGTATGAACTTCCCTTGAATCAGTGCTTTGGCCACCTTATAGCTCCCATTACTATTTCAGATTTTCCAGCCTTTGTGCCAAGAAGCTTATAATACACCTGTGACGTTTTTACCCAGATCCTTCCCTACTTACGGAAATTCAACGATCAATCGGAGTAAATAGCCTAATGCAATCCATCTGATGTTGGACTAGTTTTGTGGGAGTTTTCTTTCGTACAGGTTTCTCAATGACATATCTGTTATACCAACGGCAAACTAAAATTAAATAGATTTTTAAAGTCCTGTTTCGAATCAAATGTATATTTAATAATATGTTCTTTATTAACTTCAACAGTTTGACTCTTGAGTCTAAAACCCAAACCAGTTGTATCTAATTCAACAATTACATAATCGAGATTTAATTCGTAACATTCTTTATACTCATGTTCCGCTGACGGAAAGTTATACTTAAAATCTTTATTATAAGGGGGCTTAAAGTAGTTGATCAAAGCAGCTTCAGCTACAGCTATATTTTGTTTATCCGATATTTGTAAAAATCGAGTGTTATGCTTTTTCGATTCAATAAAATCATGTATGTAATCCCTTAAGTAATCGGCGCTATCAGTGGGATCGAAGAATGTAATTGAATTGGGAGTAAATCTCCAGGCTGTCAGCCAAATATCGCTATCCCAACTTCTTTCGCTATATATTTTCTGTACAGTTTCATGGTGTTTCAATCTGTCGAAGACATTGCGGGTAGGTGTGTCGTTGTTACCAAAAGCACGACCAATATATAATACTTCGAGATCTAAAATAGGCGAATCCAGTTCAGTTTGAGAAAGGAATGTTTGTAATACAAACGCAGCGTGAACCTTAGTGACTTGTTTGTTAACAGTTTCAATAATGATATATTGATCATTTATCTCGAACACCACTTTAAGTATTGTTTCTTCAAAAGGGATTTGGAATCTTACCTTTTTAAAGGTATCGTTATGAGCAATACGGATCATTCCTTTAAAAAACCCATCTTCGATATCGTAAGAGGATGAGTCAAATAATATAAGTGGTCGTCTTCCCACCATATAAATATGAAAATTATCTTCGTCATTCTTGTACATATCTTTGAGTGTTAGAAGTTGATCCTGTTTGAACATGTACGTAAAGTTTTGAACAAGCGATATCCCTTTATTATTTATTTTAAACACATCCCCTTCTTAAAGTTTCCTCCATTTTTTATAGAACAAGCAAACAAATTTATTCTAAGACTTGCAACTTGGTCACCTTGGGAGAGTGTTTTTTCAGATCATCAACTGTGACTTCCTTGTTAAAATCATCCTCACTCAGCTTTTTAAATGAATTCACACTAAGAACTAATTCTAGGGCTTTAAGCAAATTGGATTTATCAGAGTTGTATAACCGATAATTACATTCATACCCGTGTTAAAGTTTAATGTTGTATTACTTTTAAAGTTTCGAATGATATATTTGAGATTTACATACTCATTCTCTTAATAACTAGATGGTCACAATGTATTCAACTATATTCTATAAACATAAAAAGATAATTTTATATGACTTTTTCATTATTCATTTTCGTAGATTTTTTTCATTATATAGATTTAGTATAACTATTAAACTGAATTTATTTTGTCGAATTATGTTGCATTAACTAAAAATCGATTGAATTTGCTAAATTGGAATTAGGTTAAAAGCTTCATACGGAATAGAATTTCAATTTTAACTTCAAACCTTCCGATGTTCTCTCAATAAGGCTTTCATTTATTTGCTGAGAAATTGTTCGGAAGTAACGATTGGCTTAAGCCACTGCTCAGGGAAATTGATTTTTTCCGGACGGAGCGATCGGAATCAATTTTTAGATTTTTCCCTAATTTTTCACATAACGTTTTTTTGCGACATTCGTAAAAATTTCATACACAGAGTATTTGCGAAATCAGTATCCGTCTTTAGCCCAACTCGGAAATACTAACTCCCGTAAAGAAATATTATGTTTTCTTTGACTTCGTTCCGAGAAGGAATGGAGTTATGAATTGTGTTGAATTATTTTGGATTGTTTTGGATCATTCATGTATATATGAATGATCGGCTAACGGAACACATTCTTGGCCTATTTCGGCAATCGGTACAGATTCTTGTCATTGGTTTTTGACAAGAATCTGTACCGTTAAAAAGAAAAACCCGCCATATATGCGGGTGCCATGCGGAACATATTCTTGTCATCCGACACTGGACAAGAACTTGATCCCATTGCCGATAAATCCCCTATTTTGGTCACAAAAAAACAACTTCAAATAAAAAGGCCGCTGATTAAGCGGCCTTTAACGAATGCTTAGATTTGTGCCAATCCACCATCTACAAATAGTTCGATACCGTTGACATAGCTGCTTTCCTCCGAGGCAAGGAACATCACTGCACTGGCGATCTCCTCAGCTTTACCAAGGCGGCTCATTGGAACGGTATCCTTAGCGGATTCAAGGACTTGATCCAACGCCTCTCCAAACAAATCGTCGTAAGCCGGCGTATGGATCATTCCTGGGCTCAGTACATTAATTCGTATTCCGGTCCCCTTTAAGTCCGTAATCCAGTTTCTCGCCATCTGGCGGAGCGCCGCTTTGGTTCCTCCGTACACGCTAAACCCTGCATCGCCGATCGTAGATGCCGTTGAACCCGTAAGAATGATGGAACCAGTCTGGTCCGGAAACAGCGGCAGAGCCTTCTGGATGGTGAACAGAGTACCCTTTACGTTTACATCGAATGTAATCTGGTATTGCTCTTCTGTAATATGGCCCAAGGGCAGGAAGCTGCCAAGTCCGGCATTAGCGAAAAGAATGTCCAGATGCCCTTTCTCCTGTCTCACCGTTTCAAATAGTTTGTCCAGATCGTTTAGATTTGATATGTCACCTTGAACGCCAGTGACCCGTTCCCCAATCAATTTCACCGCTGTGTCCAGCTCGTTTTGTCTGCGTCCAGTTATGAAAACATGCGCGCCTTCCTCCACGAAACGCTGTGCCGTTGCAAGTCCGATACCGCTTGTCCCTCCCGTGACGACCACGACCTTACCATTGAATTTCCCCATAATTTCTGTCCTCTCCCTCTTGAGGCCGTATGGCCTATATTAGTACCGCTATAGTAACCAAACCATAACAACGCAGCGATTTTACTTGTGTAAGATGTAATTCCACCTTACAAGTGACATTATGTATCAAACATATCAAAAAAAGAAGTACGTACTTTTTTGTTATATAGTAACTAAAAAGAAACAATTGTAAGATTGTTGGGCTAAATCTCTTCTATAGCCATTTATATAAACGAAAACCCCAAGCATGATATCCCTGGGGTTTTCGTTTTATACTATTTTTAATCCGTGTGCAAAATTTCGAACTCATCCTGTGCGAATGTTTCCTCTGCATATTTTCCACCCCAGTTGCAAAGAGCTTTCAAAATAGATTCAAGAGATTGACCAAGTTCAGTAGTTGAATATTCGACTTTCGGGGGGACTTGATTATATACTTTTCTATGTATCAGTCCACTCGTTTCCAGGTCTCGAAGCGTTTGAATAAGCATTTTTTGAGTAATACCTGGTATCTGTCTCTTTAACTCGCTCGTGCGCTTTGGACCTTTAATCAAATAATACAAAACAAGCCCCTTCCACTTTCCTCCGATAATATCCAACGTAACCTCAAGGTCACAATAATATGTTTTCATATTGGTATTAACAGCCCCCGGTTCTATTTATTACTTTATAGATACTATATAATTAAAAAGCATGTACACTATTAATTACCACTCCAATTCATGATAGCATTTGTTGATGCTTAAGAACAATTCTAAAACAGTTATATATTCAGATCATACAGTAGCCTGAAGGATAACCTCGACAGCTTCCTTACGACGCGCCCTCATAGCCTTTGCTCCAAAACACGCAAGGTGCTGGGTCATTCAGGCAGGTTCTCAGCAACAATTTGGGCAATCGTTTTATCAGACGCATTGCATTTTGACAAAAGCTAAAATGGAGGTAAAGGCATTAGTGCCCTTACCTCCTTACTATTTTGCCCCTTCTATTTACATTTACTGCTTCTTGGATAGGTCTCTTAATAACCTCTATTTTACCATAGCTGGTTTACCTGATTAAATTGCCTCTTCCAGTGAGTGGTTAAATGGCAAGGATAGAACGGCCGACTGTAAATGCCTTTCCCTGGGAGGAGACGAAACATCTCCAAATCAAGCGCAGGCTCACTGGGAAACCAGAAGAATAAAGAAGTTACGCTGCCTGACGTATAGGAACCGGTCCACATCCCTGGTTTAGCCTCAATCATATTCTGCTTCAGAAGTTCCTACGGAGTCAAAGAATTGTTTTCGATTAGAGATACCAGAAAAACGCGGTTAAAACCGGCTAAAGGCAATTGCAAAGAGTCTGCAAGCGATAAGACTGCAGGAAGTTGGACCGGTTGGCGACAGTTGCACCATTGAGGACAGGTAACTTTATGTCAATATTCTCAATATGATAACGTGTGGCAAATGAATGCCTCAAAGAATGAACCGTCAAAGCCGGCTTTCCAAAGACTTTTGCATATTTCTCAACAAGTTTTTCTATAGAACGTTGTGTTAAACGTCTATTTTTACCTTTGCGTCCTACAGGTGCTGCAATAAACAAAAATCTTTCATTTTTTCTTGGGTATATCTTCTTTCCCTTATCTGCAGGTAATTCTCAATAATTAGTAAGAAATTCCTACCCGAGACTTGATATAAGAGTCATCTTTAACTTGATTGTACGTGAATTCTGCTGTATCCCTTACGGATATTTCAGTGCCACCTTCAGGTAGAAAATCACGCTCTACACGGTATACACCTACGTGTACTCCATCTGGTAAATATGTGGGACACACTATCGTCCATTCCAGTATTGAATCTTGAAGCATCAAATATACTCGATGATGTTCTCCTGCAGCATGGGTGGATTTACGCCTGGATTCACTGGATTGATATCTTAGAACACTCGGAGATTGTCTACTTTGCAGAATACCAGCTGTTCCTAAAGTAATGATTCGTTTTATTCCTTCTTCACGCATTGCATCAATGATCAACGGCATACTTGCGGATAGCGTATTGGTCCCATCTGTGTTCAGTGCACTAATAACGACATCAGCTCCCTGGATAGCACGCATAATATTCTCTCGATTCAATACATTACCTTGAATGATTGTTAAATTTTTATTATGAGTCTGGCATTTTTCCGGATTACGAACCAGTACAGTTACATGGTGTTGATCCTTAAGCGCATTGGCCACGATATGACTGCCAACACGTCCGGTTGCACCTAATACTAAAATTTGCATAAATAACCAATCCACCTCCAAGTACTGCAATGTTCCATCTATGTCTTTAGAATACTTACAAACTACTCAGGTGATAACAATATCACTATTTTAAAGTATCAACAGCATTAAAACAAAATCAATAACAGCCGGCTGATTCTAAAAACAAAGAGTCGCTTAGTCGCGGCTATTGTGAACATCAATTGAATGTATAACATCAACATCTGCAAGAGGACGTTGAAACACAAGTCTGAATTTAACTTACAATCCACAAATGCACTTATTATTTATCGAACAAACTTCCTCCATTGCTCTGAATCACATCTTTATACCAATAATAATTGTACTGCTAAAACAGCTATATCTGCTTCGTCCAGAAGTTCAACCTGTCTTGTCGTAAGGTCGAACTAACACTTACCGATTGTATGAATTTTGAAGTACGGAGTGTAAACAACAATACGCCTCCCCCCCATCCACTCCTTTGAAACACAACATACATACGGAATATATGGTCGATCAAGCATATGAATGTTAAACAATTATGGCCTCCTAAATATTTCAATAGGAAAGATGCACACGACTACGTCTACCTCCATTGTAAATTTGTTTTCCCAAGACCTTTTTTAGCTGCTTCATTCCCCTCTTCTAAATTACCATCCAATACCCCAAATTTGAAGTCTTGTCCCCCAAAGTCTACAATACTAGTCCTTTGTTCGGGAGAAGAACATATTTTTATTGAAAGCCGCGCTGGATGCGTTTTTTTGATTTTTTGCTTTATTGACACGTCGTTATATAATTCATATTCATAGAATTCCTTTTTACTTCATCCCTGCACAATATGAATAAGCAACCTTACGGGAATGGCGGTTATCCGATTCCCAATCCATGAAACCGATGAATTCCCGGATCGGCTGTCGTCTATATAACGAAGGCATAGATGAACACAAAATAATTTCACAAAGAGGTGTTTTGAAAATGGCATTAACATCCGTATTTACGAGCTTCAACCTGCCTGTAAAAAACGTAGAACAATCGAAAGCGTTCTTCACCGGACTCGGATTCGAGGTCAACCCGCAATTCCCCGAGAACGAGATTTCGGTAGCCATCGTGATCGGTGACAACCTGCAGGTAATGCTGATCAATCAAGAATTCTTTAATACGCTCACGGGTAAGGAATCCGTCGATACGAGCAAGTATGCGCAGATGACGATCGCATTGGCCTTCGAGAGCCGGAAAAAGGTCGATGAAATTGTGAATACTGCGTTCTCCTTGGGTGGGAAATTGCACGCTGAACCAGAAGATCATGAATCCATGTATCATTGGGGCTTCGTGGACTTGGACGGCCATCTGTGGGCTATTAACTACATGAATATGGATGCAGCACAAAGTTAAGGCTAATGTAGCGTACTAGGGTTCAAAAAGAAAGACGCCGAGCATCTTCCCCGGCGTCTTCTTCGCGATGAGCTAATTAAGTAAGCCAATGACGAAATTCATTGGTCAATTCGCTCCGGCAGCCCAAATCGCGTAAATAATGGCGTGTGAATGAAGTTTTGAACATGCAGGATTTGATTTTCTTTGGTTTCGATGACGTGGATGCCCCAGGGCACCAGGCCAGAGCCCTCTTTATACGGTATATACTGGGCCAACGCCGGATAACCGCCATTCACCGTAATGGGCACAAATCGCGAACCTTCACAATGCCAGCGAGTAAGCGAATAGAAGGCGGACAAATCTTCCTTGCCGCGGATCCACATCTTGAAGGGCGGCATTGACATGCAGCCTTCCTCATGGAACAACGCGATGAGCGCAGCAATATCGAATTGCTCGAAGGCCTCCACATACCGGGACAACAGTTGCAGCTCCGGTTGAACATCCATGCTACTGAGCTCATCCGAGCGAAGTTGCGCCCGGTCCATCGTCTCTCGGGCTCTTTGTAAGGCGCTGTTCACCGCTGCCGGCGACATCGCCAACGTTTCCGCGATCTGCTTGGAGGACCATTCAAATACGTCCTTCAAAATGAGAATTGTGCGCTGCCGCGGAGGCAAGGTCTGCAGGAGAGCGATGAAACACAGTTGAAGGGTTTCTCTTCGGACGAGCCGATCCTCCGGATTGCCCCCAAAGTCGGGAGACGGCCAGATCCAGGCAGAGTCCGGTAGCGTGTCGCGCGGCTCGGCGATGGCGACGGCCGGGTCGAACAGGTCAACGGGAAGCGCGCGGCGTTTGGATTGTCTCAGCTTGTCCAAGCACAGGTTGGAGGCAATCCGATAGACCCAAGTTTTGAACGAGGAATCCTGTCTGAACGTGCTCCAGCTCTGCCAGACCCGAATACTCGTCTCCTGAACGGCATCGTCCGCATCGTCCATGGAGCCTAGCATTCTGTAACAGAACGAGGTTAAGCCCGGCTTCAAGCTTGCAAATAATTGTTCGTCAAATGCGGTCTCATTCATCGCGGCCTCCCTTAACGATCTCCCTGAAGGGGTACTTTCATTATATGCAATGAAGTGGACAGCCTCAAATAATCCTATTGTTGGAGATTAGAAGCTTATTAAGTAATCGCTCTAAAAATCAAATGAATATTATACTAACTCCTAGTATTCCCCCCTTTCTTTTGATTTGGACGCACCCTGTTCCTGCCCCGGTAGTCAACTTAGCTAAGTATGATTTTATCCAGGAAAATCAAACCTCGTTCTTACTGCAATAAAAGCGCTGCTTCAATAATACAAACAAGCTGACAACCGTTTCAGAGCGGTATGTCAGCTTGTTTATTGATTCCTTTTAGGTTTAGAATTCAGATTTACGAAGCCATTTTATGGCATTCATCTGCACATTTGCGGCAATACTCAGCACATGCCTGGCAGAGTGCGTCTTGGAACTTTGCACATTCTGTAGCACAATCGTCGCATATCTTTGCAAAGACTTGGAAAAAATCTTTTACATACATACTTCCTCTAGCCATCTATTACATTACTTAGGACTCTAATCCCTTAAGTTATCGACTCTTGTCGATACAAGCAACAAGCCGGTTCTCAATATCTGAAGCAATAGCCATCAATTTATCGGTTGGAATCATACTAATGAGCGACGTAGGTTTTGGCATCCCGATCTTAGTTTTCCCATTCTCTTCATAGACGGCAATCTTGCATGGGAGAAAATAACCGACCAGTATGTTTTCGGATAATACTCGTTTCGCTTCATTCGGATTACATACTTCAAGAATATGGTATGCCCTATCCAATTCAACTCCTTTTTCATGAAGCTTGCTCTTCATATCAAGTTCCCAAAGGACGCCAAATTTATCATCTTTCAAATGTTCAGTAAGATCCGCTATCGCCTCTTCAGGGGTCTTTGAGGTTTCAACCGTATAATGGAACATGACTATTCAACCTCCATATTTTCGTGATAAATGTTTCTTTTCCTCATATCCTTACCCTAGAAACCTTCGGCTAAACAAAATAAAGGATATCAACATGTCAGTTTTCCATTACAGGTACAGATACCCACTCACTACTTCCGCTACAGCGCATCAGGAGAATTTAATGGATCTAGGCTCAAATGACGATGGCACAGCATAAGGTAAGGTATATGTAAATTTATGGAGGAGATGTTAGTGTATCAAATGGGTTATGCAGACGGATTGAGGGCTATGGGCGGACAAATGGGGCAAATGGGTATGCAAGGAGGAATGGGATTTACCGATACGTTTCTTATCCCTGATATCTCTAAAGCAATTGTTGGTGAGGTTCATGCCTATCGATTTTATCAAAGGTTAGCTGAATTAGCACCGAATGAACAGTATCGGCAGACAATTTTACGTATCCAGCGGGATGAATTCAAACATTATCATTGGTTTACCATGATTTTAAACCACCTTGGCGGACAACAACCGCAAATACCTGCCGGTAAGATGCCTGTGACATTCCAAGAAGGCGTCAGAACCGCAATTCACGATGAATTAGAAACGGCAGCGTTCTATCAAGAAATTGCCTATAGAGCAACTAATCACCCGATTAATATGCATTTTATGCACGCCATGCATGACGAACAGCGTCATGCCTCATTATTTCAATTGATGCTAAGTAGCCTATAAGCTAAGACTCGTCCTTGCCATCTAGTGCTTCATAGACGGCAGGGTTTTTCAAGTAAAACGCTATTCTGTTTGGCTTACTCAAAATAGAAACAAGCCGACAACCGGTACATAACGGAAAGTCAGCTCGTTTCTTATGATATTCAACTAATGGATTCATTCGGTTGTTTGTACTGCAACTTTGCTTCTTTGCTCGAAATAACTCGATCAATCTCGTCATATCCAAAGGTACCGTCTTCACATTAGAAGTATGATGAGTGATATTTTCGTTATACTCAGCCTGAATGACCTCTCCTGCACTGCTGTTTACAGAACAATCTCCACCGGACTGTTGTCAAATATTTCAAAGGGTCCGGGTGTTACATTTTTTTCTGGGCGCAGCTTATGAAAGAAGTCGTGGTCGAAACGGTAAGAAGATCCATCCGGCTCCTCATAGTACATCTCAGCGTGATGGCTTCTGCCGAGAAGATCAGTTGTAACTACCGTAGGGGCTGCAGCACGTAGTATTTCTGGGCTATGGACATGCACTTGTATCTTGCAAGTAGCCGGATCGATTTCGATCTTGATCCCGCCCTGGACATAAACCTTAGCATTTGTCTCATGGCTACTCGGCACCGCGCTTTTCAAATACAGATTACCCTGTATCGTAACGGGGAGTGCGATCTGATCGGGCTGAAATGGCTTACCGGATTCCTTTAAGGCCGCAATTTCTTCCTTTGAATATTCCCACCACCGTTTTTCACGAATACTCGGGTAATCGTTGTAGCCGCCCAGTCCTGCAGGATGAAGATAACAGCGGGAGTTATCTGGTACACCGTCCATCACCGCTGCACCGCCGTAATCCATATCTTCCCTTGGTGTGAGCGGAAGATGCTCGAAAAAGGTCATAGGCAGCGGCTCTTTGTTCGGATCGTCATCACCTATAAATATGTTATTGTAATACCGGTCGTCGCCGCCCGTGATGTTGCTGTACCCTGCAACCGCTGTCTCATGAGGCATATGGTAGGGAGTACAGCGGGTAAGCTCGGAGCGCACCACGAATCTGCCAGTAAACAGATTGTGAACAAACGCACCGCCTTGGGCCATATTGCGGAAGTTCATAGGAGACAGGAACAGGTTATGATCCACCATATAAGGGCCGTGGCAGACCTCCACAAAGAGATCCTCGGACAGATTGTCATAAAAGATATTCCGGCTGATGCGGGTGCCTTGCGCCTGCCAATCCAGCCAAAGCGCCCGGTAGGAGCTATAGATAACATTCCCGCAAATCTGAGTATCCAGTGCGGCATGGAGTTTGATTCCCCCCACTTCTGCGCCGTGGAAGATGCGCTTGTGATGAATATTATAAATGCGGTTCTGGTAGATCCGGCTAAAAACAGCACCTAAATGTCCAACGATTCCAGCCTGTTCACAATCATGAATTACGTTGTTGCGGACAATATGGCTTCCGATATGATCCTTATGCCAATTCTTGCGCAATGCACCGAAAATAACCTCCTGCTCCCGTTGCGTTCCGCCTTTACTGCGAATGTCAGAGTATTCGTTCTGACCGGTAGTTCTCTCTTTGCCTAGACTGATACCTGTACATTTGGACTCGCTGACCCGATTATTCTCAATAATCCAGCCTTTACTCCAATGGGGACCTATAAGTCCTTCTTGCAAAGCCGTTGGCGGGGCCCACTGGGGGGATGCCTGCCGTAGAGTAAAGCCCCTGACGGTAATATAGTTGCGGCCGGTCTTCTCAGGCCAGAAGCAATAAGGGCGCACATTGATTTCCACATTCTCTTGGCGGGGGTCTTTGCCTCCGAAGTTCGCCCATATGGTGGTGGTCGTTGAACTTACTTCCGCGTACCATTGCATCAAAGAGTCCTCCGCATATTTGGCCTGTGGCCAAACCTGGGGATTGTGCAATTTGGTAACGCTATCACATTCATATAGGGATTTTCCGTCCAGATAAACATCCCCCAGATGCGGCTCGAACGCACCTTCAAACAACCAATCACCTTGCAAATTAGTCTGATAGGGGTTGCGGATGACAAACAGGCTGTTTGGCACTTCCGCCCTCCAGACACCGTTCCCTTCGGCTTTCCAGTCAGCTACAGGCTCAGCACCCGTGATAACCACTTCTCCATCGCCGGCAGACTGGTATACAATCCTCTGTTCCTTTGTTCCTCCATTGGCCGGGTTGACCCATTCCCTATACACACCGGCATGCACGGTAATGATATCTCCCGGTTCCGCTATAGCCGCAGCGCGTGAAACAGTACGGAAAGGTTGTACCTCCGTACCCGGCGCCTGATCGCTTCCTTGAATTGCAACATGATATTCCACTAGATAACCACCCTTTACTTTTTTGTCCGCAATAATCATTTTTAGTTAACCACGTTATCTATCTCACCGATAGGTGCCTAAGCTTTTTTTGTTGGGAAGTAAACTTGATAGGGTTCATAACCGATATCACGAATTCTTCTTAACTGGATTCCAGGATCCTGATTTGTTGTCTTGAAGAAATAACGCCAGCTCCCCCACTCCCGTTCATTTTCCAGTATCAATTCAGACGCAACATCATCTTTTTGTGTAAAGAGAATCCTTTCATTCTCACAAATACCAGCCAGTACTTCAGGACCAAAGCGAAATGCTCCTGTCTGTTCGTCGTCCGGCAGAGGAATGAACCGGATGCCGATAGGCAATATCATACTGATCCGATCACCGGATCTCCAATTCCGCGATATGCTATAGAATGTATGGTGATCTGCAGATTTCCCATGTAACTCATCGTTCACATAGATGACGGCTTCCGACATGATCCAGTCTGGAATACGGAAATGGATTGCGAACTCATTCGAAGAGGTGGTATGGACTTCGAAATCATACTTTTTATAATTAGGCAGATTCTCGTGAAGAGCTGTGATCTCATTCAATTCCTGCTGTCCTGCAGTGTTCGAAGAGTTCAACATGCTTCCACTCATATGATCTTGAGATTGATAAATTCGGATATTCTCTCCGTTGATCTCAGTTGTCAGCTCAGAGTGAAAATACTGGCATACAAAGAGATCATTCTGATCCTGATAATAAATACCTCTGTTTAATGCTGCATTAGCTTGTACCATTGTTCCGTGGCAGCAGAAGAAGCTATCAGTCTCCGAACTCCAATCCTTCCTAAGGCCAGCCTTCATCGGTAGGAAATAAGTTAACAGCCCTGATTCGGGATTACCGTGCTTATTGCCAGTTAGAGAATACTCCTGGTAATAGGCTTGAGCCATAATACCGTTGTACAGATTATATTCGATATACTGCGCATATGCCGGATCGGATGTATGCCGGAAGAGAAACTCTGCCAGACGAATCATATTATAAACCGTACAGTGCTCCTGATTCTTATCACCGAGGCGTGCCTTAATCTTCATTTTGGGCATCCACACTTCACCCGCAGTATTCCCGCCAGTTGCCAGCGTTCCTCTCTCTGTAACCGCACATTTCCAGTAGGCAGTGACAATGTCCATCCATCTCTGTTCACCGGTTACTTCGTAAGCTCTAGCACAACCGAGTACTTCAGGAATGGTTGTGTTGGCATGCATGTTGGTCAGAGGGTCTTTGCTTTCCAGTAACGGGTGAAAAAGTCTGCTGCGGTAATAACGTTCCAGCAAGGTAGTGTATTTATCATTCCCGGTGATATATAGCAGGTCCGCCCAAGCTTCAAGCATACCGCCTGTCTCCATGTCCAGAATGTCATCGAATTTCTCTCTTGTGAAGGTGCTGCTCCATGTGACGAACCAGTCTGCAAAACGATCTGCCACATCGAGTGCCTTTTGACTTCCGGTGAATTGGTACATATCCACAAGTCCCATAAATAACTTATGGATATTATACTGTGGAGCCCAGATCCCTTTTCCTTTTGCGATCCAATGTAAATATTTCTCTGGAATCGGTCCAGCCCATTGTCCGCCATTATCCTTCTGGCATTCGGCAAGCTCGTCTATTATGAGATCCGCTTTTAGTTTGAGTTCCAAATCACCAGTCTCATGAAACCGCATAGCCGCGGCAGACAGCCAGTGTCCAAGAAAATGCCCCCGGATCTGACAGACAGGCGTCTCCCATCCCCCATGTGCATCATGTGGAATATCTCTGCCATGGTATCTCCCTGCTTCTATTTTATAGTTAAACAGGAGATTATCATTCGTCAATTTCATTAAATACCGCCGGTTTGCTTCTTCTCTGCGTTTCAAATCACCATCGTGAAGAACGACATGTTTGCCCTTCAGTTCGATCATCGCCTGCAGCCCCTCAATTGAGTTGGATTTATCTATCTTTGATAACACAATGAAATTATAAAGCAGCGTGTCCTTCAATCCAATGATTAATACTAATATATAATTGATCCATACTGATTTATCACAGTCATACGGGTTAATGCTTGAATGATAAGCAAAAAGCCGATCCAGAAAAGGATCGGCTTATTTTCCATCGCTATCTTAAGATCAATCGCGTCGGTTCTCCACAGATTTCATTCGGTTTTGATCATCAGGCACTCGATCATTACTGAATTCCTGCCCTGCTTCAACTTCAACATGACCGGAGACTGCCCGGGCAAAATTGGTAAACTGCCTTTTTTGCTCATCCATTTCGTGTTTTTGCTTAAGCAGCTCTTCCGGGTCCTGAGTTGCCATCATGTTAACCTCCTTGGAATTCAAAGTATCCATACTACAGAAGTTTTCCATTATAGGGCGATGCTTATGCAAGAAATTCACAAACCAAACGATGATTATGCCCACAGCCACCGGTTCTACTTGTTCAGGCCATCAGATCGGATTATTCGTATTCTCCTTTAATGACAAAAAACGAACCCCGGATGGTACCCGCAAGTTTAGATTTCTGTCTGGCAAACTTAAACTTCCCTTCTAACTCCTGTGGAACCTCCATCCCCTCAGAGAGTTTAAAACCTACAGCCCGTTTCTTAGGGTCATCTACCGTATACATGACATTGATCGCCAGACCATCTTCATAAAAGACGTAGGCAAACCGGATATTCTCCACTTGAAAACGCGACGTTTCTAGAGGTTTGGCTGCAAAAACAAGATCACGTTCTTCTTTTAAAACCCGGCTCACATAATCAAGAGTATCTTGGCTTTCACTAGCAGGCAGAACCTCAAATTCATGTTTATATTTGTTCATGAAGTAACGGGCTTCATTCGCACGTAAACCAGCTAGCGCTTCTGCTACAGGTGAAGACTCCAAGCCTGACGTAGACACATTTGTAAAATCAACGATATGTGACATTTCCAAACCTCCTCTTATGCTCAGATTATTATTTCCTTACCACAGGAATCCACAGTTCACCAACAATGTTGCCATTTCGCTGCCCCATCTCTACTGTTGCATTAGGTCCGCCTACATACGCAAAGTTCTTTGCTTCCGGCAGAACTTGTCCAAAGGCAACACCGGCAAGCTTGTTATTCAATTCATCTGCCGTCGTTCCTTCCCCTTTGACAACCAGATAATCTCCCTTAGGAAATTGGATCACTCTGGCTTCTTCTGGTGCCGCTGCATCGGTCATAA
This sequence comes from Paenibacillus sp. LS-5, assembly GCF_056121505.1. NCBI lineage: Bacteria > Bacillati > Bacillota > Bacilli > Caryophanales > Paenibacillaceae > Paenibacillus > Paenibacillus sp. LS-5. The sequence goes on from NZ_JBWAVA010000001.1 coordinate 481,807, forward strand.
CGCCAGCATAATGCATCATCTTGCTATTCACCGCTTCGTTTACGGCAAATACGTAGTCGTTAGTGGCCATCGCTTTTAAAGTGTCAAGCCTTCCATCTTGACTGACGGCCAGCCAAAAGTCTGCTTTCTCCTTGTTAATGCCAGCATAATCTGTGTAATCACTTTTGAGTTCAGTTCCTAAACCTATAACAGTAAAGCTGTCTTTTTCTTCAAGGGTATACTTCTCCATTGTCTTAACCATCCTTTTATGTGGATTTATCAAATGATTTGTCTTCTTCACTTGATAATTATATGATAGCCTTAAATCATGTCAAAAAATGATACTGTTTAGGAGCTCCCATGAAAAAAGTTGAACGGATTAATATCATCATGCGGTATATCAACAATCGCGCCCACTTTACCATTACTGAACTGATGCAGGAGTTTAACATCTCACGTTCGACAGCCATTAGAGATATCAGAGAAATAGAAGCCATGGGAATGCCGCTTGTCGCTGAAGTTGGAAGGGATGGGGGGTATTCTGTCATGCGCAACTCCGTCCTTCCCGTTGTCCGGTTTACTGATAATGAAGTCAAAGCTCTTTTTATTGCCTTCATGGCAACTAGAAATGGGCAGCTCCCCTACCTTAAGAGTCGTCAGTCCTTAACGGAAAAATTACTGGGTCTCATCTCAGAAAACCAGCAGGAAGACCTTTTTCTTTTGAATCAGACCTTGCTCTTTGAAGGAACCAACCCAAACAATCCTGATCTGCTTGACCTGTCCGACCTTCCCCATCCGATGCTGGAAAAACTGATCCAACTCCTTCTTATAGACAGCTATTTATTGATTTCCATCGAAGAAGAGAAGGTAATCCAGTCTTATCCCATATATCTCATGCACCTGTATCGTGAAAAGAACCTTTGGCTCATAGAAGGCTTTGACTTAAATGAAGAAAAGAAGCGGATTTTTCCGGTAGACCAGCTTACCCATGTCATACCCTATCCGGTGAAAAATAGAACAAGCAAGAAAAAGATTATTGAAAAGCTAAGTAAGCAGGAAGAAGCAATCAACCTTGTCCTTGATCTTGGTCCAAAAGCGATTGCCCAGTTCAAAAAATACCATCCTTTAAAAATATCATTATCCTACACCAACCCTTACCAAACCACAGGCACGATAAAGACTTTTGTTCATGTGAACAAGCCTGGAGAGTTGGTTGAAATAACGAATTGGTTACTTTTTCTGGGTGCTGATGTTAAGGTTAGGGAAATGCCCAATGAACTTTTAGAAGATTTAAAAAAGAGGATGAGCTTATATAACCCATCATAGGATCAGCTTTGCTAAATATAGTACTCTATAAACTCCTCGCTGTACTTATGCCCTGATTTCTTCTGGAAAAGAGCTATAAAAAGTGCTGCAGCACTTAGTAACCCAATAAGCACAAAAGAAATTCTATATGCTGCAATAGCGGATGATCTCCCAGTAGCCGGCAGTAATCTAAGCGACATTTGATACAGCATGCCACTAAGAGTAACCCCCATACCCATGCCAATCGTCCTGCTCATATTCAACGTTGCACCTGCCACCCCTAGCCGCTCTTTGGGAACACTCCCCATAATATGACTGTTGTTGGGAGGCGTGAAGATCCCCATGCCTATGCCCACTAATAATAGACCAGAAAGAAGAAGCGGAATATCATTCTCATTCTGAATACAAGCCAGTAAAATACATCCTCCAAAAACTGCACTCATGCCCATAATTGCCGGGAAGCGAATACCAAACCGATCAGATAAATAACCGGAAACAGGAGTAAAAACAGTCATGCCGACCGGTACAAATGATATATAAAATCCAGTCATCGTAATAGACGTGTGAAATTCGCTTTCAATTAAAAAAGGACTAAGAAGCAACACTCCATACATCGCCGTAAAAGAAAGAAAGCTTGCCGCATTACCAGTCAAAAAGATACTATTCTTAAACAAATTCAAATCAAGTAAAGGAGAATTGGAGCGGCGCTCTTCTCTGATAAACGAAGTTAACGCAAGTAAACCTGCGAACAAACATAATGTTATAATCGGTGAGGTCCATCCCGTATTCTCTCCCTTATTCAAAACATACACGATCAAGACTAGGGCAGGAATGAGAAATAAGCTCCCCCAATAATCAAAGGGATCTCGGTTCTTGCCCAGTATATCTTTCGGAAGTAAAAATACAGCCATGATTGTTCCTATGATACCTATTGGAATATTAATAAAGAATAACCAGCGCCAGTCCCCTATCGAAAGAAAGGCTCCACCGATTACCGGACCCAGGCTAAGTCCAATCCCCTGTGCACTCGCCTGAATACCAATAGCCTTCCCACGATGCTTCTGTGGGGTGGAAGCAGTAATAATGGAGACACTGTTAGCTTGTAACATAGCTGCTCCAATTGCTTGTAACACCCTGGATAGTAGCAGCATTATCAAACTAGACGATAAACCGCACAATAAAGAACTGAATAGAAATACCCCAAAGCCAGCGGCATACATCCAGCGGCGGCCATACATATCCGCCAATCTTCCAAATGGGATAACCAGCGATGCAAGCGTTAGTAAGTAAACCAGACTAATCCATTCGGCATCAGACATGCTAATATCAAATTGCCGTACAAGTGTTGGTAATGCCAGATTGATTATGCTTGCATCAAGGGCTGCCATAAAGGCACCTATACATACCGTGAAGACAACCAGCCAATGATACCCTTTTCGATTAGTTAAATGCATGTGTAATATTTCCCCTTTGAAGGCTGTAGTGCTCAATTTCAGTTAGTATCTGTACCTGCAAAACGTCCAACGTCTCCTTTAACTGAAGAATCTGCTCATCAGATAATCCGCTGCATACCTCCCTGTTCACACGATCTGGAATCGGCTGAACTTGACGAATAAGCTCTTTTCCCTCTTCAGTAAGGAAAATCCGATAAGAACGGCGGTCTTCAGAATTCACCTCTTTAGTAACCGTCCCCCTCTCCACCAGACTTTCGATCATCCGGGTAACCGTCGTTTTATCTTTATCCGCCATGTAGGTTAGATCCTTTTGGGTCAGGCCATCCTGCTCTTGAAGATGTTTCAGCACATTCCACTGCTCTGGCGTGATGTTGTATGGTTTTAGACGAAGCGCCATAAGATATTGATAGTTTCGATTCAACCGGTAAAAAATAACCGCTAATTTTTCTGATGGATGTTTCGACATCGCCGACAGCTCCTCACTAATAAAATGGATGGCCCAGCCTTATGTATAAGCAGGCTTATATCTTGTTTCCTTTTAATTATAATGTTTAAAAATTAGTTGGCAAGCTTACTATTTATTATACAGGTGTTACCCTTATCAACAAAATCCGAAGCTCGGCAAGGAGGCTAACATGTACAAGGAATTGGAAGGCCGTACTGTCGTCATTACCGGAGCATCCACCGGTCTGGGACGGGAGATGGCCCAAAGGTTTGGGCGGGAGAAAGCCAATGTTGTCATTAATTACTACAGTAATGAAGAACATGTGGACCCAATCATTCAGGAAATTACAGAACACGGTGGCTGCGCCGTCAGTCTGAAAGGCGATGTTTCCAAAGAAGTAGATATACAAGAACTCATTCGTCTGGCTCACGAGTCCTTCGGGTCGGTTGATGTGATGATCAATAATGCAGGAATAGAGAACGAAGTTCCTTCGGAAGACATGACGCTGGACAACTGGAGAAGAGTGCTTGATGTGAACCTGACCGGTGCTTTTTTGGGCTGCAGGGAATCCATCCGGTACATGCTGGATCATGACATTAAGGGACGAATCATCAATATTTCAAGTGTTCATGAGCAAATTCCATGGCCCCATTTTGTTCATTATGCGACCAGCAAAGGCGGGATTAAGCTAATGACGGAAACGCTGGCCCTGGAGTTCGCGCCTAGAGGAATCAGAATCAATAATATTGCCCCAGGAGCGATTGAAACGCCGATTAATGCGGTCAAATTTGCAGACCCGGCAGCCAGGGCAGCGGTTGAGAAGCTGGTCCCGCTCGGTTATATCGGCAAGCCGGAAGAGATTGCGGCCGTAGCGGCATGGCTGGCGTCCGATGAATCCAGTTATGTTACAGGGATTACTCTTGTTGCAGACGGAGGTATGACACAATACCCTTCCTTTCAGGGAGGCAAAGGATAATGATTGACACACTGGTTCATTAAGGAGAGATGACATGACCGATACAGGATTGACGGGGAAATGGTGGAAAGAATGTGTTGTTTACGAAATCTATCCGGCAAGCTTTATGGATTCGAACGGAGACGGCAAAGGCGACCTTCGGGGCATTATCTCCAAGCTGGATTACCTAAAAGAACTCGGCGTGGATGTCTTATGGCTCTGCCCTATCTACGAATCCCCGGGAGCAGATAACGGATATGATATCAGCGATTTTTATGCAATCAACCCGGATTTCGGGACGATGGCCGATTTTGACGAACTGCTTAGAGAATCACATGCGAGAGGGCTTAAAATCATGATGGATATGGTCCTCAACCATACATCCGATCAGCATCCCTGGTTCAAAGAATCACGAAGCTCCAAGGATAATCCGAAACGGGATTACTATTTTTGGCGGGAAGGTAAAAACGGCCTGTTCCCTAACAACTGGGAATCGTATTTCAGCGGTTCAGTGTGGGAGTATGACCAGACGACAGAAGAATACTTCATGCATCTCTATTCCAAGCATCAGCCTGACTTGAATTGGCGGAATTCCGAAATGGTAGAGTCGCTCTACCAGATGATCCGGTGGTGGCTTGAGAAAGGTGTAGACGGATTCCGGTTTGACGCCATCGCCCATATTGTCAAAACCAGAGGATTACCCGACGCGGAGAATCCCCAGCATTTAACAGTGGTACAAGCTTATCAGCTCTTCTCTAACCTCGAGAAAGTCCATGTAATGCTCAAGAGACTTAACGAGGAAGTGCTTATGGATTATAACATTATGACCGTCGGAGAAACATCTGGACTCGGTCCCGAACAAGCGTTGGAATACGTCGGGGATGGACGGCACGAGTTAAATATGGTGTTTCAATTCGAACACATGTCCTTGGATGCAGCAGCGCCGGGTACCGGCAAATGGCAGTCACGTTCATGGACAGTACCGGAATTAAAAAAGATCATGAGCCGCTGGCAGACCACACTTCACGGAAAAGGCTGGAACGCTAATTATTTAGGCAACCATGACCAGCCCAGACCGGTCTCGCGGTTCGGTAATGATGCGAAATACCGTATAGAATCTGCTAAAATGCTTGCTACTTTCATGCTTACACTGGAAGGAACACCCTACATTTTTCAAGGTGAGGAAATCGGTATGACCAATGCTCACTTTCCTTCCATCGGGGATTATAGGGATGTCGAGACACTCAACTATTACGAGCAGGCCAAAATGAAGGGTCTCTCCGACAACGAGATTATGAAAGCCATCTGGAATAAGAGCCGGGACAATGCCAGAACGCCCTTACAGTGGGACGAATCCGAAAATGCGGGATTTACCACTGGGGTGCCTTGGATCAGGTTGAATACCAATTATCCAGACATTAACGTGGACCGCGATAGAAAGAACAAGGATTCTATCTTCCACTATTACAAAAAAATGATCGGGTTGCGTAAAAAGAGCAAGGTGCTGCTCTACGGCGAATATCAGCTTCTTCAGCCGATCGATCCGGACATCTATGCTTACACGCGAACTCTGGATGAGGAACAAATGCTCGTTCTCCTGAATTTCTCCGACGAGCAAGCCGAGTTTACTTGGCCCTATGAACTAGGCAAGACCGATGTAGAGCTTCTTATCTCCAACTATGAAACTAAGAATGTTCGTCTGGAGCCTTCATTTATGCTTGAGCCTTACGAAGCAAGAGTTTATAAGATAACCCCCTAAAGGAGCGATATCCATGAAAATGTATGTGCGATTCGGAATGATGATTATAATATCCACACTTCTCATGTACTGGCTAATGTATTTGAATCTATTTCAAATCGATCATATTTATTTTAGCCAAACCCGGCTATATATGGCATTGATCATGGGCTCCGCCATGGCCATAGTCATGCTTCTCTTTATGTGGAAAATGTATACGAAGCGGATCGTGAATGCCCTAATCCTTACCATAAGTATCGTTGTCTTTGGACTTTCGCTGTGTCTCGTTCGAAGCCAGACTACAGTAGGTGACGTGGCGTGGATGAAAGCCATGATTCCTCACCATTCCATTGCCATTCTGACAAGTGAACGAGCGAATATCTCCGACCCCCGGGTAAGGAAAATCGCGGATGGGATTATTGAGTCCCAGAAGAGAGAAATCGCCGAGATGAAAGAGCTGATTAATCAACTGGAAAAAGATCAATAAAGCAAAAAAAGAGCAGCCTTTTTATGGCTGCTCTTTCCTACATTGCTAAAGCTAAGCAAATGAACTGATATGTGCGACTTTTCTTACCGCCTCCAAAACTAGCGTTGACTGGCTGTCATTTGTCAAAATTATAAGCGAGTCTCCCGCACGTATAACCACACTCCCGGTAGGTATAATTTCTTCAGCTCCCCTTTTAACGGATACGATCAGACAATGTGCAGGCCATTGGAATTCTCCAATGCCTATTCCATCTAATAGAGATCCTTGATGGACCGGAATCTCGAGAATGACTTTACTCGAATCCGTCTTGTCAATAGCGTTTTTTCCGTGCAGAAATCTTTCAAGTAGTACTTCATAGACTGGCAAGGAATGAAAAAACTCAGCAGTCATGTAAGCTGCCAGGCATACGATGCCTATAGGCAGCAGGTTCGTAAAGGAACCTGTCATCTCAGTAATCAGGATGATGCCAGTAATGGGAGCCTTCAGGCTTGCAGTCAGAAATCCGGCCATGGCGGCTATAAGAAAATAAGCTTCATCAAGATGAACTCCTCCCAGTAAACCATTTGCAAATTTACAGTAAAGGGTGCCAATCAATCCTCCAATGACAAGCATCGGCAGAAATATCCCTCCGGGTGCAGAAGATCCGTAACTGAGCATGGTAAATAGGAATTTCACAGCAAGAAGAAGCAGTAAAAAGGTTAAAGAATAAGGATCTGAGACTAAATCATTGACTAAGTCATTGCCTCCGCCCAAGACTGATGGGAGTGTCAATCCCAGGATTCCCGCTAGAACGAACGGAATGATCGGACGGGCCTGTGAAGGAATCCAGGTTATCTTTTGATACAGATCCTGAAAAAAATATAAGCCTTTATTAAAGAAAATACCAGATACACCGACCAGCAATCCCAACAGGACCAGATGATAGTAATCGGCCAGCGGCAGCGTTCCAATTCCGGAAAAGTTAAATACGGGGGTTAGTCCAAAGAACTCCTTTGAAATAAAATCGGCGACCAGTGACGAGGTTAAAGCAGAGATCATAATGAGTGGAGAAAAATTCATGTGTACTTCTTCCAAGGCGAAAATAACGCCCGCGATTGGCGCATTGAAGGCGGCCGAAAGCCCCGCACTTGCACCGCATGTGATTAGGATGTGTGTCTCCGTCTTCGATTTATGGAATATCCGGCTGAAGCCTTCAGCAACCAGAGCGCCGATTTGAATCGAAGGACCTTCTCTTCCCAAGGATAATCCGGCTCCAATACTTACCGCTCCCCCGAAAAACTTAGAGGTTACCGCTTTCCACCAGTTGAGTTGCAGTCGGTTCTGCAACACGGCTTTCACCTGAGGGATGCCGCTTCCCGAAATACCAGGCTGTTTCTTTACAAGCATACCTGTACACCATCCGGACAGAATCAGAATCGCCAGCCATCCGGGTACAACCCATAAGTGATTTCTCTGATACTGATAAAAGACCAAAGACTGCTTGAGCGCTTCCTCCAATACATAACGAAACATTACAACCACCGTACCGGATAGTATGCCTACTGCTATGCCGCCTGCGAGAAGCCGAAACTTGAAATCAAACCAAGTATCCAGCAGTCTGCGGATCGAATGTTGATTCACTGCAAGAACCTTCTTTTCATTTTTTTTTGACACAAGTTTTATATTAACAGTAAGAGCAGGTGAATTCCATAATTTTTGCTGCTGCTTAACCTGCTGGCTTTATAGACCCAACTTTCGGCCAGGACGCCGTCAGAGCCGGCAAGTCATGGTCTTCGCCTGCTCCGAAAAGAACCGCCCCTCATTTAATTTATGAGGGGCGGTTCTTTTTCTTGATATAAAGTCTGAAATATCAGCGCATATTTTCCAGTGTATGTAATGAAAAAGCAAAGGTGCGAAATTGGCGGTTTTGTTAAAAGCTGAGAAGTAAAGATATTACTACTGCAGGGTGGGGTCAATCCCACTCTCATGGTGGTTTTGACTCACTTCTTTGAAAAGAGTCCCCTCTTCTATTTTGTCGCCTGACTTCAAGCCCAGCATACGTTCCAGTTCCCCGATAGTTACTGGTCTGGCATGCCTCATCAGTTCGTATCCTAATTGGCCGTTCGGTTCAAGTGTGGCGGTTTTGACATCTTTAAAGCTCGAAATCCCTTTCTCTCTGAGCCTGATTTCAAGTTGATCAACTGTCATTCGGACAGAATGTAGAGTATTAATATTGATTTGTCCATTTTCAATCACGATCTTTGATTTTCCGCTAAGCAACTTTTCCAGCCAGTTCATTTTCAGTTGTAAATATTCAATAATTAATAAGGACAAAATAAACACTGCAGCTGAACCAACAGCCTTCCATAATTCATGATTGGCGATAGGTTGAACTATCGTAGTACCGATTGAGATTATAATTACAGTCGTAGCTACACTCATTTGTGCTATTGATTTTCTCCCGGCAATTCTTAAAAGTATTATCCCGACGACAACCAGAAAAGCAGATTTCCATATCCAGGCGATATCCAACCTATTTCCCCACCTTAATAACCATTTTCAGATAGTATTGTGTATGATGTCATTTTCTATTCATACTATTTTAAATGGATGAATCCCTTATTAGCGCTTCAATTTACCACTCCAGGCGCTCAAGCCTCCTTGCAGATGAACAAGTCCTGTATAACCGTTTTTCAGCAGAATTCTTGCCGCATTCTTGCTTCGCATTCCACTTCGGCAATATAGAAAAACAGCTTGATCCTTAGGTACTTCCCTTAATCGGCCAGAAAGTTGGGATAAAGGGATGTTCTTAGCACCGTTGATATAACCGGTCTTATACTCTCCCGGCTCCCGTACATCTATGAGCATCCTTTTCTCGCTGCCCTCCATCACATGTTGAAATTCTTCAGCGTTCAGCGCCTTTAATCCTTTTGCGGGTCTTATACGGGAATAAACAAACCAGAGCAACAATACAATTACTGCAATGTTAATGATTGAACCTGTGTCCACAATGTCTTCCTCCTTCTTGGGTTATTTTACGAAAACATATTTTTGCAGGCCACTCATCACCTTCGATTACAAACAGACAACGAAAACCATGCTTACGGAGTATTCTTGCTGCTTTATTGCTTTGGTACCAATTGTTGGACAAAATCAGTACGCTATCGTCAGGAACCAGATCGTGTTGCCATACGTAAGGAAGGCGTCCTAAAGATATATTTATCGAGCCGGAAATATGTTCTTCCAAATAATCTGAAGCATCCCTGACATCGAGCATTTTCAAATTTAACCTTTCCTTTTCTTGGACCCAATTATTAGGATCAATATAGGAAAGGGAACGAACGGGCCATATCTGGTACAAGAACCTTAAAGCGATGGCTCCAGTCAAAAAGCACAATAATATGATCATCTTGCTCTGTCCTTTCCTAAGGGCTGCAGCACCTGATAATTATTGCTCCAGCTACTGCAAATCCACTTGTAAGTTAGTCAACGCACCCATTCATCCGTCCAGTTATTAAGTCCACCTGTCATGTTAATAACATTAAAACCTCTTTCAGTCAGCAGTTCACATGCCAAGCCGCTACGGTTTCCGCTTCGACACATAACAATGGTTTCTTGGGCGGGATCGAGTTCATGTAGCCGTTCCAAAAGCACGCCAAGTGGAATATGTTTGGCACCGGCGATGTGTCCCTCAGCCCATTCTACAGGTTCGCGAACATCCAGCATGATCATTGAATCCCCTTTTTTTGAGCTGTGCGGCTACCTTCTGTGGTGAAATTTCTTTTGTAATTTTAAATGCCATGCTAATCTCTCCTTTATTCTATTTAGTATTAATTCATTAACTCTCTGTTAATGGCTTTTCACAAGAAGCGCGATGGCTTCCTTGACCATTTTCTCGGTATTTGGGTTGCCCTCAGCTTGTTCAGCTACAATACATTGATGCAGGTTCTCCGCGACAATCTGGGCAATAGCTTTATCAGATGCATTGCGCACAGCAGATAATTGAGCGACAACCTCTTTGCACGCCTTTCCTTCTTCCATCATTCGAAGGACACCCCGAATCTGACCCTCGATTCTGCGTAAGCGTGTTTTCATTTCATCCGGATAATGATATTCCATCTATGATCATCACCTTTCATTAAATATACATATACCCCTATAGGTATTATAGCACGAAATTTTTTTTAAACAACTCTCTTGAATGATTTCGACAATGATTATAGAATGGTTGACCAGATCTTTACTGCCGTGAGGGCAATTAAGACGACTAATCCATACCGTAACACATTAACATTCATTTTGGAGCTAATCCTGGATCCAAGAGGTGCTCCGAGTAGACTCCCGATTACCGTATAGATTGTAGGCTCCAGAGGAATACCCCCAGCCGAGATTTTACCGATTAACCCGCCGATTGCTGATATAAAGACAATAGCAAGCGAGGAGGCAATGGTTGTACGAGTGGGTATTTTGAGAACAGTAAGCATAATAGGTATAAGAATAAATGCGCCCCCTGCTCCTACGATTCCTGAGACGATACCTACCAAAAAAGCCGCGCCCATTGCAATGAATTTATTGAATGTTAGATGCTCCGACCGTTCTTCGCTTCCTTTTCTCGGGATAAGCATGAGGATAACCGCTAGTACTGCAAGAATTCCGTAAATCAAATTGATAACTTCTCCATTAAGAAGCCCCGAGATGTATCCTCCAGCCAGGCTGCCTACGAGAATGCTGCTCCCCATATATACAACTAGACCCTTGTGAACAACAGCCCCATTATTTTTTTTACGTCGAAAAGCTATGACTCCTGCAAGCGAAGCGAAAAATACCTGGAACATGCTAATCGACGACACTTCATGGGCGGAGAATTGTGCTACCCCAAGCAGAGAGGGTACATATAAAAGCAGCGGATAATTAATAATCGCTCCACCAATCCCAAGCAATCCGGAAAAGAAAGAACCGACCAGACCAAGCAATACCATAACGATAAAAAGCATTATATCCATCGGCTTTCCCCTTCCTTTAGATGATGATAAAAAAAACAACAAAAATATATACGGATCAGAAATATGCGGGTATAATAATACCAAGTAAATTAATGTGAAATGAGTGATTAAGCATGTTTAGTGTGTTGAAATCTCTTTTTGAAGATAAATGCCCAGTATGCAACGATAGATTGCATGCCGACTGTAATGCTGCCTGCAGTACCAAGTCATGCCCCAAAGGTCATTATAAAGAGGAGAGCTATAGCTCTCTTGGTGTACGAATTGTTTATGATGGCTTGAAATAAGCGAACACGCTCATGCGTGTCCGCTTATTTCTTAAATCTTCTTTACAAAGAATTTATAGATGCCATTTTCTTCTTCATATTTAATAAGCTCATGTTTGGTTTGTTTGACCCATGCCTGAAAGTCATTGATAGAACCTTTGTCTGTTGATTGCACTTCCATGATTTGATTAGTGGTAAGACCGTCCAGGGCTTTTTTTGCTTTTACGATCGGCATTGGACAAGCTAATCCTTTCGTGTCGACCACAAGATCTACTTGCATTTTCTTATATCCTCCTCTTATTTATCGTGAACGGCACAGCGGTTTGGACCGATCTCCATCTCTTGCTGCTCTTCTTCACTTGGTGTCATTTTCCCCATATTCGTTTGACGGATTTCTTGGTATGCATTCGGTTGAGGTGGCAGGTTTTCCGTTACAGTGCGCCGGAATGTTGCTTCTTCTTGAATATTCAGACCTGGATTTTTACCATAAAGTTCCGACAACTTCGCCATAACTTTCCCTCCATCCCCAAGCTCGGATACTTTTCCGAAATGAGCCGGAAGAACGGTTAAGTCCTGGGATAATCTTCTGTAGCGGTTATAAAGTGTCTCACGAAGGTCGCCGACCCAGTCTTCTGCTTTGCCGGCCAAATCAGGACGTCCGATCGATTCGATAAACAAGATGTCACCGGTCAACAGGAATTGTTCGTCTACGATAAGCGAGGTACTGCCGATTGTGTGACCCGGTGAATATACCGGCTCGATCCGGATTGTTGTATTTCCAACAGTAATATCCTGTCCTTCTTCCAATTTATCATACGAAAAAGTAACCTCGTCAGCATCTTTAGGTGGCAACCAATAGGTCCCTCCGGTCTTTTCCGCCAATTTCCGGCCTCCTGAGATATGATCGGCATGGAGGTGAGTGTCTAAGGTATGCTTGATCGTCGCCCCTTGGCTTTTCGCAAATTCCTCGAAGACTTCTGTCATCCGGAGTGTATCCACTACGGCCGCTTCACCGTTTGATACAACCATATAAGACAAGCAGCCTTTACCGATTCGAACAAACTGATAGAGGGATCCCCCACCCTTCAAATCACTGATCTTAACAGGCTCCAGATGCTCACTCCATGATTTCATTCCGCCTTCCAGATAGTACACATTACTTCTTCCCGCCTGGACAATCTGCTCAGCCACGAATTTGGATGAACCCTCCTTGGCACATACGACAAGGACCTTTTTGCCATTTGGAATTTGATCAAGTGCAGGATCCACACCGTCCAGCAGTTCGAAATACGGGATATTGATGACCTCAATCATTTCCCCTTCAATTTTCCAGTCATTAAAGTCACTTTCATTACGAACGTCCAGGATGAACAGCTCTTCCTTGGCCAGAACCAATCTTGTAAGTTCCCTGGCTGTCATTACACTCAGTGCTTTTGTAGCTTCCATGTATCGGTTCCTCCTTTGATTAAAATGTTAAAGAGACATTGGCATCCTTAGCGAAATCCAGGAATGTTACTGCGCCTCCGACTTCGATTCCTTCGATAAAATCTTCTTTTTGCAAATTCATTACATCCATAGTCATCTGGCAGGCAATGATTTTGACGCCCATCTCCTGTGCCATTTCAACCAGCTCAGGAATGGATGGAACGTTGGCATTTTTGAATCCTTCGGCAAAATGCTCCCGTCCGGCCGGTAATGGCAGCTGGTGATGAGCCTGTTTGTGAATCAAATTCAATCCCTCGAAGGTGAAGAAGATTGCCACTTCGGCATCGGTTGCGGCAGAAGCTGTGGCAATATTGAACACTTTATAGGCATCGAACAAACCACCGTTACTTGCGATAATAGCTACTTTTGTACTCATTACGTTAATTCCTCCATTTAATGTTTTAGTTATAGTTATTGTATTAGTTATTTTCCGTTAATCCTGTCCACCCGGACATGCCAGGTTCAACATTATGCACGTCTTTGAAGTCTTTTGAAGCTAACAGCTGGCACACCAGATCACTACGTGCTCCCGTTCGGCAAATAACATAGATAGAATCTTCCCGATTGAGTTCATTCCAACGATTCTCCAGTTCACCAAGAGGAATGGAGAACGCATTTGGAATTCGACTAAATGCATATTCAGCTGGTTCACGAACATCTAGTACCATCACCTTCTCATCACTCGCCAGTTTTTTCTCAAGCTCCTCATTAGAGATCACATGCATATATTTTTTTTGCTCCTTAATCTCATCCGGACTGGCTTTGCGAAGATAATGTTTGAGGACGTTATCCTCTTCAATGGTTCCCAAATATTGATGACCGGTATTCTTTGCCCATCCCTTAATATCAGCTAGAGAGCCTTTATCGGTTGCTTGAACCTCGATGACCTGACCTGCTTCAAGCTGGTCCATCGCTTTCTTAGTTTTCACGATAGGCATCGGACATGCCAGTCCTTTGCAATCCAGTGATTGATCTGTTTTAATCATTTGCAATTTCAGAACCTCCTTGAAGTATTTTATCTGGATGCTAAAAACATATAATACGTATACCCCTATGGGTATTGGCATGGATAAATCATAATTGTGTTGAACCCGTTTGTCAATAGTGTGTGTAAGCAATTGATTTTTTATTAATATGGATAATGCAAACTAGAAACACGAATAATCTTGCTCATTAATGAAGCAAATGATTAGATAACCTTCTACTTCGACCTATGCACACAGCCCGTCATACTTTCGACACAATGAAGGGATTGCAATTTATATCACTATATCTTAATATTACGATATAACGTTTTAGTGGATCGAGGTGATTTCACAGTCAATGGACAAACAATTTGAAACCTATGCACAGGCAGCTGAATTATTGAAGGCACTAGCCCATCCGGTTAGATTATGTATTGTAAAAGGAATCATTGATAAAGGAAGTTGTAACGTGACTTATATGCAAGAATGTTTGGAGCTTCCACAATCTACAGTTTCCCAGCACCTCCAGAAGCTTAGATCTTTAGGTATTGTGGAGACTGAAAGAAACGGCCTGGAGATTATTTATTCCGTTAAAGACGAAAGAATCAAACTTCTGCTTCAAATATTAAAGGGGGAATAGTCATGAATAAAAAAGTATTAATCGTAGGTGGAGTTGCAGGAGGCGCCTCAGCGGCAGCCCGTCTGCGCAGATTGGATGAAGATGCACATATAGTGATGTTTGAGCGTGACCCTTATATTTCTTTTGCTAACTGCGGTCTTCCCTATTATATTGGGGGTTCCATACAAGATCGTTCCAAATTACTGGTACAAACGCCTGAGGCCATGCATAAACGCTTCAATATTGATGTTCGAATCCAGAGTGAAGTGATCTCCATTGACCCGGTTGGCAAAAAAGTAGTTGTGCAAAGTAAGGAACTAGGCTCCTATGAGGAGAACTATGATGCTCTGATTCTGTCTCCAGGTGCAAAGCCAATCCGCCCTTCTCTGCCTGGAATAGAGAGTTCCAAAATTCACACACTACGGAACATTCCGGATACAGACAAAATCAAAACTAAGGTGAGTGAAGAAGGTACACGTTCAGCGGTAGTAATTGGCGGTGGATTTATTGGAGTGGAAATGGCGGAAAACCTGAAGGAAGCCGGGCTGGAAGTAACACTGATTGAGGCAGGCCCTCAACTATTGGCTCCCTTCGATTCCGAAATGTCAGCCGTATTATCCAAAGAACTCGTGAATCATGGAGTAAATCTAATTTTTTCCGACATGGTGCAGAGCTTTGAGGAGGCTGGCGAGCAGATTCAGGTCCACCTTGCAAGCGGTAAGGTTTTACAAAGTGAAATTGTCCTGCTGGCCATCGGAGTTACGCCGGATACATCGTTCCTGAAAGATAGCGGTCTGGAATTTGGACCTAAAGGGCATATCCTGGTTAACGAGAGAATGGAAACGAATATTAAAGATATCTACGCGGTAGGTGATGCTGTAGAAATCGTGGATTTTGTTAACGGACATAAGTCAGCCGTCCCCTTGGCAGGACCTGCCAATAAACAAGGTCGGATTGCTGCAGACAATGTCAGTGGATTAGGTACCACATACAAAGGGACTCAAGGTACATCCATTATTAAGGTCTTCGGCTTGACTGGTGCATCTACCGGCAATAATGAGAAAACCCTGCAGCGACTTGGTATACAGTATCGTGTTATCTATGTACATCCCAACTCCCATGCTTCCTATTATCCTGGAGCCACTCCAATATCCATAAAACTTCTGTTTAATATGGATGGCAGAGTCTTGGGTGCGCAAGCTGTAGGCTTTGACGGAGTAGACAAACGCATTGATGATATTGCCACGGTGATCCGTTTTAAGGGCACAGTTACAGATTTAACTGAACTGGAACTCTCATATGCTCCTCCATATTCCTCGGCTAAAGATCCGGTTAACATGGCCGGATACACGGCAGAGAATGTAATTAACGGAATGAGTGAAGTATTTGTACCTGGTGATTTAGCCAGCCGGAATTTGGACTCCACAATACTTGTGGACGTACGAAGCGAATTGGAGCATGCAAATGGGCATATCGAAGGTTCGATTAACCTTCCTGTCGATGAACTGCGTAATCGCCTGGATGAACTAGATCCCGCTAAGGAAATATGGGTCTATTGCCAGGTTGGCTTGAGGGGCTATACTGCATCCCGGATCTTAACCCAAAAAGGGTTCAAGGTGAAGAATTTGACAGGTGGCTACAAAACATATCAGATCAGCAAATATGTTCCGCAAAACAAAAATACGGCTTCAAATGATAAATTGACTGCTATGGACAATTTGAATGCTGATGCAGTCATTGACGCCTGTGGACTCTGCTGTCCAGGGCCGATCATTCAAGTGAAAAAAAATATCGACCAGCTACAGGTCGGGCAAATTTTAAAAGTAACGGCCTCTGATCAAGGATTCTTTGAAGACATCAAGGCATGGGCTAAAATGTCCCATAACAGTCTTATTCAACTGTCAAAGCTTACTAACGGTACTATCGAGGCATACCTCCGCAAAGGGATCATCGATGATGTGAGTGTAAGTAAATCCTAATACATTTCCAAATATAATCATTAACAAAGAAAGAATCTGCTATTTCTGTAGCAGATTCTTTCTTTGTTAGTATTCAATACCCGTGATTATTCTTTCTCCATCGTGCTGATGTCGATCACAAATCGATACCGGACATCTGAGGCTAACACGCGCTCCCAAGCTTCATCAATTTGGTCGGCAGAAATAATCTCAATTTCAGGAGCGATATGGTGTTCCGCACAAAAATTCAACATTTCCTGGGTTTCCCGAATGCCACCAATCATAGATCCGGCAAACGAACGGCGGTGGCCGATAAGTGAGAATACGTTAACTGGCAATGGCTCCGCTGGAGCGCCTACATTGACAAGAGTACCATCCAGCGCTAATAACGAAAGATAGGAACCAATATCAATACCCGCACTCACGGTATTCACAATCAGGTCGAACGAACCAGCCAACTCTGCAAATGTTCCCGGGTCACTTGTGGCATAATAATAATCCGCCCCAAGCTTCAGACCATCATCCTTCTTCTTCAATGATTGAGATAGAACCGTTACTTCTGCCCCCATGGCATGCGCTATTTTTACGGCCAGGTGTCCAAGCCCTCCAAGTCCTACAACAGCTATCTTTTTGCCAGGACCAGCTCCCCAATGGCGCAGTGGCGAGTATGTCGTGATCCCTGCACACAACAATGGTGCTGCGGCATCCAGCTCAATACCGTCAGGAATTCGAACTACAAAATCTTCAGTAACTACAATATGTGTGGAATAACCTCCTTGTGTAAATTGCCCATACCTATCGACAGCCCCATAGGTTCCTGTCATTCCATTGAGGCAGTACTGCTCTTCCCCTTTATGGCAGTTATCACATTCCCGGCAGGAATCAACCATACAGCCAACCCCAACACGGTCGCCAATAGCATATTTTGTAACCTCTGAACCTACCTGTGTAACAATCCCTGCGATCTCATGCCCTGGAACAAGAGGATATTCTACTGGCCCCCACTCGCCCCGTGCTGTATGAATGTCAGAATGGCAAATCCCTGCGAACTTAATCTCAATCAGAATATAATGTGGCTGTAGCTCTCTGCGCTCTATCGTGGTCAGCCGGAAGGGGCCTTCCTGGCTGAATGTAGCACGTGCGTTAACAGTAATCATTGTAAAACCTCCTGCGAATTGGTTTATTGAATAAACATGGCAGTTGAACAAATCCGAAAACAGATAATCCTACTTATGAGTTCACCTTAAGACTTACACGGTTAACTTCTTAGTGAAACTCCAACATACAGTTACGATATTCCCAACCGGAAATAGTAAACTAAATTTGTTTAATCAACTCATGTCAATTATTATATAGGGTAGAATTCTATGTGCAAGGATCAAAAAGACGTATTATGTTGATTTATCAACACATTAATCAATAATATTCATTATCTAAGAAAGTTTGGTGTAAATATTGACGGGCAAAGTGGATCGCAGAATACTTAAAACCCAGGAAGCCTTAAAAAAGGCTGTCATTGAACTCATGACTGAGAAGAACTTTGACGACATTACCATTCAGGAGATTGCAGACCGTGCGAATGTCAACCGTGGAACCATATATCTTCATTATCAGGACAAATTCGATTTATTGGATAAGCTCATAGAAATTCATATTAATGAGTTAGGTGAGATGGATAAATGGGCATGTGAGATGAATTGGGTCGATGCGCTGGTACCTTATTTTGAATATTTCGAGAAAAATTATTTGTTTTTTTCAACGATGTTAGCAAGTAAAGGCACCCCCTCTTCTTTCCGGACACGGCTCTTGGCTTCATTTATGAAAGGCTTCCAGGGTGAGATTGACAGGGAAAGCGATAAGAATGCGGATTTGAGTGATGATGTTATGTTGCAATATGCAGGAACTGCGTACGTTGGAGTCATTGAATGGTGGATCAGGAATGGGATGCCCCATCCACCGCACGAAATGGCAAAACAAGTCGGGGTGCTTTTAGAGAGGAGCCTATAAGTATACTATACAGCCGGTCCAAAAGCGTTTAAAATTCTCTGTAGCGAATAATTTTGGGAGAGGGAGTCATAAAAGACATGCTGGACCTAAACATTATCAACCAACTGAAGAAAACGCTTAAAAAAAGTATCGACAACAAGGAGATCGCCGGTGCTAACTTCATGGTGATCAAGAATGGCAACGAGGTTTTTTATCATGAGGACGGAATGGCCGACCATGAGACAGGTCGCGCTATATCAAGAAATTCAATCTTCCGCCTATACTCGATGACAAAGCCGGTTACCGCCACTTCCATCATGATGCTGCTGGAGCGTGGGGATATCGATTTATTCGATCCTGTCAGCCAGTATATTCCGGGTTTCAAAAACCAACAGGTCGAGATAAATGGTGAACTGAAGCCTGTTACCCGGGAAGTCAACATTCACGACTTGCTGAATATGACCTCTGGACTGGTATACGGCGGAACCGATAAAGCGGGACAGTACACAGATGCTTTGTTCCAGGATCTGGGCAGCCGTCTATACGGTGAAGATCCAATGAGCACAATGGAATTTGCGAACCGCCTGGGTCAAGGTCCCCTATCGTTCGAGCCGGGATCATTCTGGCAATACGGAACGTCGGCGGACGTCCTTGGTGCGATTGTGGAGACGGTTAGCGGCATACGTTATGGGCAATTTCTGAACAAGGAGATATTTGAGCCGCTGGGAATGAAAGATACCGGTTTCTGGCTGTCAGAAGAACAAAGAGTTCGTCTTGCCAAAGTCTATCAGGATGATGGTGAAGGCGGATTGAAGGCGTACACGGACAGTCATCTCGGTATCTTCCACCACATGGACCGGGAACCGGCATTCGAGTCGGGCGGAGCGGGACTTGTCTCTACGATTGACGATGCCGCTAAATTTACGACGATGCTTATGAATCAGGGCAGCTATAAGGGCGTTCAATTGCTCAAGCCTAGAACCGTTCAATATATGACTTCAGCACGATTAAGCGATTGGCAGCAAAAAGGGTTCGATACTTGGCATTCCTTGCAAGGCCACAGCTACGGTAACCAGATGCGCATCATGATCGACACCGGGAAAGCCGGAGTAATCGGCGGCCAAGGCGAATATGGCTGGGATGGGTGGCTTGGGGCGTATTTCTGCAATAGTCCTCTAGATGGTCTGACCGTGCTTTTTATGATCCAGAAAAAAGATGCCGGCACGCTGCCGATTACCCGCAAGCTGCGTAATATCGTTATCAGCAGCTTATAAGGAGATTTGTTGGGCAAACCAAAGCAGTCCGCCCCCCTCTGTGGTAGAGGGCGGACTGCTTTGGTTACCAGATCAGTACTCTCCCGCTCGAAGAGTCTTCCCTACCGGATCTCCTCATGCTTCCATGGGCGGTCCGAATAATAAATCAAGGATCTTATCGTCTGCTCTTCGATTTATACCTTGATATGGATAACAATGAATATGAATGGCCGGATTAAAGTTAATTTCGATAATACTATAATTCTCCTCGCTTGCCTCTTCGTTAATATAATTAATCATCATGTCGACTCCACAAAATGTAGCTCCAGCAGCTTTAGCAGCCCGCACAGCTATCTGTTTATAGCTTTCTGGAATGTCATCTGTACAATCGATACTGTCCCCTCCCGTGCTGATATTGGAGTTTTCTCTTAAGTAGATTACTTCACCTAATCTTGGGATATCTAATGCGCTCATGGACTGGTTTTTCAAAAATAACCTTTCCGGTTCGCCTAATTGAATCCGTTCTAGCGGGGTTCTATACCCTTTCCCCCTCAACGGATCTTTGTTTTTTTGCTGAATCCGTTCTTCGATTGTATGCACCCCATCCCCTACTATATTGGCAGGTACACGGTGCAGTATCCCTACTACTTCATCTCCCATAACCAGGAAACGATATTCTTGTCCTGCTACAAATTCCTCAACTAGGATCGTCCGGTCATGAGCAAAGGCCATATCAATAGCTTGCTTATAATCTTCTATAGTATAGCTATTGGTGAATATAGTGATGCCCAAGCCAAAATTCGTCGATTTCGGTTTTACTACGATTGCTCTATCCCGATGAACTTCATAATCCAGCAAGGCATCCTGTTGACTGCCATAAGCTGCACCAGCAGGAACCCGAATTCCATGCTGTTTCAGCACCTTCTTGGTAACGATCTTATTCTCCATGATTAGTACTGTACTGTATGAATCTAAGGATGTTTTCGTTGCCTGCTTCACATATTCCAGATGATCCCCCTTCTTAAGGACAACAAAATTCTCATCACGATCAATGAGCTCAAAGCTAATTCCGCGCTTAACCGCTGCTTTTAGTAATAGCTGTGTCGACAATTCCAAATCTTCATAGCCAACGAACTGGTATCCTGCCGCACAACTTTCTTGTGCATATTGCTTCGCTTTATTTAAGTGATAAGTCAGATAAGAAGAAGATTGTATTTCTGATTTGACGATGGATGCGTAACTGTGGTCGGAATTGTGCAGGATGTCTCTATGATAATTAAGTATATGAATCCACGACGAGTCGTCGGGTTGGAGTGCTTTTATCATTGCTTGCATTTCATCAAGGATAGCTATGGCCTTTTCTTTCATGCTTACCCCACTGCCGTCATCCAGCAGTTCCCCTTGAAGTCCTTTGAACATAAGGGTATCCACATTCATATCTGCTTGCTGCTGTTGTTGTTTAGTGAAGGGTTCATCGTGCTTCAGCATCACATAGATAAGAAATAAATGGATGAATTTCATAGTCTGCAGACTGATCCCGTTCTTATAAAGCGGGTTTAAATCGAACATACGTAATTCTATATAAGCTACACCGTCTTCCAGAAGCGATTGCATGGGATGATCACCCTTAGCCGGCTTCATACGAATAGGACTATAAAATTCTTTGACACTGAGTAATTCCTTCGAAATGACCAATTCTCTCAAATCCCGGACATACTCATCCATTGAATTAAAAGATACATATATAGGTTTTTCATTTCGATATCCGCAAATACTATTGCGCAGTGAACTCATATTGGGAAAGAAATGGCTTTCGTCATCCAACTGATCGCTTAAGGATACACATCGATCTACATAGGTTTTATTAAAAACAGGACTGGCACCGGTCAAATAAATCAGTAACCAGCGATATTTCAGAATATTCCGTGCTACCTTGAAATATAAATCGTCCTTGAATTGCTTAAAACCGGTTTTACTTGGTACAGCTTCATAGAGCTTTTGCAGAAAACCCTCATCGAACGAAAAATTATAGTGGATTCCGCTGAGCAACTGCTTCTTTCTCCCATACTTGCCCGCTAACTTATTTCTGTACGCATCTTCTAAAGGATCATTCATCTGGGCAATAGGAATATCCTCTTCTGGAGGCAAAGCGGGGGGATTACTGCTGGTCCACAAATACTCACCGGACAATTCTTGCGTTACGATATCTTGCAGCGCCTCCAGGAACAAATAGGTCTCCTCAACGGAATGGAATGCGGGAGTGATCATCTCCACCTGGCTTTCCGAAAAATCGGTTTGGATATAGGGATTATCCATTTTGGAGCCAAATGTTTTAGGGTGATGTGTTAATGCGAGATTCCCATGTTTATCGACACGCGCATTCTCTTTTTCAAGCCCAAACCGTCCCTTAAAAATTTCTTGAGTTAAATGGTTAGCGATAACGTAATTTATATAATCAGAATTTAGCAACACCATCTTAAATACCTTCCTTTGCTTCATCAGAATCTCATCAAATTATTTTGATGGATAGAACAATTCAACTCCCTTTTATACCGTGGGAGGGTAAAAGATACAACAAACATCATCCGGCAAAAGATATTTGATCGCCTTCTCATTGATACTGTAATAGTTACAGCGACCTTCCTTACGACACTTAAGTAAATCTGCATCCAGCAATAACTTAAGGTGATAAGACAACTTGGATTGGGGAAGATCTACGATCCCTTCCAGCTCACATACACACACTTCAGATTGTTTTTTGATTTCATACAAAATCGCTAATCGCTTCTGATCAGCCAGTGCCTTAAACTTTTGTTCGTAATTACTAAACAATTGCGATTGCTCTGTATTCATAGTTAGACCTCGTCAAATCAAATTTATTTGATACGTTTATCATACGCCAATGAAATCTATCCGTCAAAGCATTCTTATCCTGAATACAGACATAAAGGCCCTTACCTCAAGTAGGTAAGGACCTTTATACGTTTAACTATTATTTTATATCCTTGCCGGTAAAGAGTGATACTCTTGCTTTAACCAGCTCTGTATATTCCTTCTCCATTTTCTCTGCTCCAACTTTGTTCAATTCTTGAATGAATGCATCATATATTTTGTCAAAGTCTGCTGGTGTTGCGAGAATGGCTTCCGGAATACGTTTGTGGACAATGTCCTGTGTTTTTTGGTAAATGACCTGATAATCCCCATCTGTCGGAACCTGCATATTATACAGTGCCCCCCATTCTTTGACAGGAAATTCATTTTCGGCCGGGAACAGATCCTTCCACGTGGTTGCTTTATAAGCCGCTAAAGCTTCCTTCTCAGCATCCGAGTAGCTGGCAATGATCTGTTCCGGGAAGTTGGTCGTATAGTAGTTGCCTGTTGAATCTTTGACGCCGTCTCCGTAACGGACACCAAAGGCTGAATACATATCGATGCCTGTCTGTTTCCCGAAATTAGCGGCATCATTCACTTTCTGATTGCGGATCTCTTCCGGAATCACACGCACTCCGTTTTCTATTGTATATTGTTTGCCTTCAATCCCCCAATTTCGTAACACCTGTCCTTCCTCAGAGGACAACCAGTCTATGAATTTGATGGCACGGACAGGGTCTTTGCAGGCAGTAGTGATACTGATACCATAACCGTCCACCCCAATGGCCTGAAGGGTATTATCTTTATACTGCTCACCCAATGTCACTGGAAAATGACCATATGTGTATTCATCTTTACCAGCTGATTTCAGTGCATTTTCTGCATCTGAATATTCCCATTCCACAGAAGTGAGACCGAGTACGCGTCCGCTGGAGATTTTGGATTTATACTGATCATCCTTTTGCACAAAAGAATCTTTATCCAGCAGTCCTTCGTTATACATGTGATTCAGCCAGCGGAAGTAATCCTTTTCTTCCGGACGTTTGTAATGCAGCATGGTTTCATACGTTTCCGGTACCACGTAGTACTCACCATCACCTGCACCCCCGGTAGTCGCTGCGGCTTGATTGGTTACGGTAATCATACTCTTCCAGCCATCTGCATTTAACAAAAGCGGAATGGTAGGTTGTCCATCGGTTGTCGGATGTTTGGACACATACTCCTTGAGTACGCTTTCAAAGTCTTGAACCGTTTTGATCTCCGGATAACCTAACTCTTTGAGCACACGGAGCTGAACTTCAAATCCGCTCGTGACATCAAAATACTGCTGATCCACACCTGTGTTAGTTGGAATCGAGTATATGGCCTGGTCGTCTTTACTGTATTTCATCCGGTTCATATCTTTACTCATGACCTTTTTAATATTTGGTGCATACTTGTCGATAAGATCAGTCAGATCGATAATTGCTCCTGCATCCACCAGTTTGCCGAGCTCTCCTTTGGCGTAAATCATGTCCGGGTAATCTCCGCTGGCAGCCATTAATGAGATCTTGTCTCCACCGCCGCTGCCCACATCAAATTCGGCATCCAGGGTAACTCCGGTCTTCGCAGTAATCTCTTTACCTACATCATCCTGCATTTTATTCCAGTTCGGATTGGCATCAGCTCCAAAGAATGAAAATGTTACCGGAGCGGTATCGCTGCTGCTGTTGCTGTCATTTGCGGTGTTAGCAGAATTATTTTTTGTGCTGCTGCAGCCTGCCGATAGAAGGAGCGCACTTGCTAAAAGTGCTATTCCGAATGTCTTGGGCAATTTTTGAATCATGGTGATATTATCCCCCTTTAGGTAAATTAATCGTGCCTGTTTTCGTCTTTATTTTAACTTCTGATCCATGTGAAAACCTTGATTATCAAGTCACAAAATAGCATAATATAGACATGATTAATAACGGAGCGGGTGCTTTCATTTGAGTGATGTCTATCTTAACTGGTTCACAACCGATGAGCAGTTTCCATTTTTCATTCAGTACGGAGGACATGATGAAGAAATGTCCCTTCATAAACATGTGGATTTCTCTGAGCTGGTCATCGTATTGAATGGTCATGCTACACATATCGTTAACAATGAGGAATCTTTTATCAAGAAAGGCAATGTATTTGTCTTGAACGGCGGGACCCATCATGCCTACAAAGCCCCGCACGAATTCAAAATTTGTAATGTAATGTACAAGCCGGATATGTTGAAGTCTGCCGGACAGGATCTGCGCTCCCTAGATGGTTATCAGGCACTTTTCATTCTGGAACCTTTCTATCGCAGCATCAATACGTACAAAAGCAAATTGAACATGTCCATTGCAAGCCTTGAATATGTTACAGCGCTGGTATCAGTTATGATCAAAGAATATGAAGCGAAGCAACAAGGTTATCAGACCATGCTTGCTTCCCGGTTCATGGAGCTTGTGGTGTACCTGTCCAGGCAATACGATCATCAGGAGAAGGGCGTAGCCAACAGTCTGATGCATCTGGCCAGTGCAATCTCTTACATCGAGGATCATTACCTGGATCAAGTAGCACTGGAGGAGATTGCATCCAAAGCGGATATTTCCGTCAGACATTTAAACCGGATCTTCCAGTCGTATTACCGGACCACACCCATTGCTTATCTGCACCGGCTGCGTTTGGAACGGGCCTGCACACTGCTTAAGCAAACCAATCGTTCCATTACGGATATTTCTTACGAGTGCGGTTTTAACGATAGCAACTACCTCACACGCCAATTCAAAAAAAGCTACGGCATGACTCCAAAAGCATTTCGTAAGATGCAAGAATCACAGCAGCATCCGGTATTCTCTGAACATTAAGGCTTGTTCAGGCAGAAGGAGCTTCACATTCCACAGAACCTATTCGATTGGCTCATAGTGAAACCAGTCATATAGCGCAGGGGTGGGATTCTCCGCATCTGAGGTAGCATACATAGCTGCCATTACACCAACAAAACCGCCAGCGACTTCGGTAGAGAGAAGATGTGTTTCTCCCCATCCCATTTCTATGGTGCCAGACTGTGAAGAACGGAACGATGCCACGAATCTTTCGGGTTGCGCTTGAAACTGCAGCTCAATGGCTCCTTCAGGACATTCACGCTGCTCCACCATCTGCATGGAGCCGACTGTCCGGCGGAAGATCAGCTGCTTGCGGCCCTGAATGAATTTTACAGCCAGATCGTAATGATGCTTTTCGTCCATGTACATCGTTAACCCCGCTTCTTCTCCGTCGTGCTGAGGATCGAATTCGAGCTTAGCCACCACTGTACAGGAAAAGTGACACAGGCGGCGACCTACAAAAGCAGGAGCCAGGGCCTCATTTAAGGTTGCCGCTTGTCCAAGCAAGACAAGATAACCCGGTCGCTGCGTCAAAGACCAGCTGCCCTCCACAGGGTTACGCAAGAATGTCCATCTCATATCCAGCTGGGTATCTTCAAAGTCGTCTCTGGGCGGTTTTTCCGGCCATAACACTTGGGGCAGCTTCGGAGCATCCATCACAGGCTCGATATGGGTGCCATTGCCTACGATAGGCCAACCATCAGATGTCCAGCTCACGGGTGCCAGAAAAACCTCTCTTCCCAGGTGATGTCCCATAGGGTAGGATACCGTTCTTATTCCTAGGCACACCGCCCACCATGAACCGTCATGAGCTTCAATTAAATCGGCATGGCCCGTTGCATATATACCGTTTGACATACTTCTATTCGTTAAAATCGGATTGTTAGGGCAAGGTTCAAAGGGGCCATAAGGATGATCACTTCTTGCAATCGTCTCCATATGGCCATATTCGGTTCCCCCTTCGGCGATCATCAAATAATATTGCCCATGGATTTTGTATAAATGAGGCCCTTCAGGATGAGCACCACCAGTACCTTTCCAAATCAAGCGGCTCTCTGACAGTCTGTCGCCGGTCTCCATATCGATCTCACATTGATAAATGCCATCCCCTTCAGCGCCAGTAGTTGGAGACTGGAGATATACACGGCCGTCATCGTCGAACAATAGAGAAGGATCAATGCCGCCCTGGGCAACTTTCACAGGCTCCGACCAGGGGCCTTCAGGGTTCTGAGCCTTGACAAAAAAACTCCCGCCCCCGCTGACATTGGTAGTCACCATATAAAACCAGCCGTTGTGGTAACGGAGTGTCGGTGCGTAGATTCCACCTGAACTCCATGCACCCGTTAGGGGAAGTTGCTGCTTTGTGGTGAGACAATGACCGATCTGCCGCCAATGAACCAGGTCTTTACTGTGAAAGATAGGAACACCGGGAAAATATTCAAACGAACTTGTGACTAAATAGTAATCGCTGCCAACACGGCAAATACTCGGGTCAGGATGAAAACCCGGTATTACGGGATTGGTATATTTCATGAATCCGCACTCCTGTCAGTTATTAATACAGATGCCAATCCTCTGTTCACTTCACATTGTAGTATAATTCCACTTTGCTATACCTTCATTTTCAAGTCATAGGTATAGCATAATCTAGTCATTGCAATTCTTATAAAAAAATCGCCCCTGGGTTAAATGGAAGTGTGACCACCATTTTACAAGGAGCGAGTTCTGAGCAGATTCAATGAAGAAAGACTGCCGGCATATTAGTCCGACAGTCTTTCTTATTCTTAAAACGCAGTATGCTTCTCATCATATTCGCTGGACAAGGTCTTAAGCGATTTGATTTTACCATGGGGGTGCTGATCTTGCTTTCGTGACTTCCAGGCTGCTTCTTTTCTTCTCATCTGGTGAGCCATACAAGAATCCTCCTCGGGAAACTGAGATGTATACTACATCCTTAGGATGGCATTCCCGGGCTGAGTTCATTCATGTTCTGATAAGGAAGCATGTCGCTGTATTACTGAGCACCGACTATTGGATGCGGAATATATAGTTCTTCAAGGAATGAAATTTCTTCAGGTGTTAATTTCACCGACAGAGCACCTACTGCATCTTCGAGTTGAGATAGCTTCGTTGCGCCTATAATAGGAGCAGCCACAGATTCCTTCTGCAGCAGCCAGGCAAGCGCAATATGAATATGGGGAACGCCAAGCTTGTCTGCAAGTGACGCTACACGCTGAACGATCAACCGGTCTGCTTCTGCTGTAGAATCGTATTTTGCTTTTTGAATCAGATCGGTATCCGATCGGTGTGTGCTTTCTGAACCATTACGGATCAGTCTTCCTGATGCAAGTGGACTATAAGGAGTCACCGCAATTTTGTGATCTTTACAGAGCGGCATCATCTCCCTTTCCTCTTCACGGTAGATCAGATTAAGATGATTCTGCATGGATACAAAACGCGTCCAGCCATGCTTCTCTGCTACATGCAAAGCCTTCTGAAATTGCCAAGCGTACATGGCAGAAGCACCGATATATCGGGCTTTTCCGGACTTCACAACATCGTGTAGCGTTTCCATGGTTTCTTCGATTGGCGTATTGTAGTCCCAGCGGTGGATGATATATAGATCTACATAATCAGTCCCTAGCCGCTTCAAGCTTTTGTCGATTTCGCTCATAATGGCCTTTCGGGAAAGCCCCCCACCGTTTGGTCCTTGATGCATACGTCCCCAGACCTTAGTGGCAAGCACAATTTCATCCCGGTCGGCATAATCCTTCAATGCCCGTCCTATAATCTCTTCACTGGTTCCGTTTGCATAGACATTCGCTGTATCAAAAAAGTTGATTCCGAGTTCCAGAGCTTTTTGGATGATTGGACGGCTGTTTTCCTCATTAAGCACCCATTGATGCCCTCCTGGCAGCACATCTCCAAAACTCATACAACCCAGACATATCCGCGAGACGTCCATACCAGTATTGCCAAATTTGACATATTCCACAGATCAAACCTCCAATTCCGTTACGTACATTCCTACAGTTTCTCATACCATTCATCATCGACCGGTTCAAACCAATCCGTGGGTCCTGGGGTCATGGCCAGGTGAACAAACCAGCTGTCCTTTGTGGCACCATGCCAATGCTTCACGTGAGGCGGAATATTGACTACATCACCTGTTGTGAGTGCACGGGCGGGTTGGCCTTCTTCCTGATACCAGCCATTGCCGCCGGTGACTAACAGGACTTGTCCAACCTGATGAGCATGCCAGTTGTTACGGCCCCCCGGAGCAAAGGTTACATTTCCGATCGCGGTATTTAGTGGTGCTGGATCTGTAAACACCATTTGCAGATAGGCGTCACCTGTAAAGTTTGTTTTCACCTTCTCCCCTAACGGAAAAATAGTACTATTGCTGAGCTGTTCATTTTTCATGATGGATTCCTTCTTTCAATGGATAGATTGATGGTTTTAGGCTCTATTATAGATTTACCCTCTTTAGGTATTCGCGTCTATTATTATAAAGAAATTAAAGGGCTTGCCTATTGTTAAAACCATCCGATTTGTTCATTAATGAATGGAATTAATGAATTTGTTCATTATCAGCCATCACTCGCTAAGGTATACACGAATCACAATATCCTGGTCATGATTGCCGAATCCCGCTCCATAGAGCGTCAATCCCCCTACATTTACGGAATCCTCTTCAACCGCAAAACGAAGTGTCCAGAATTGTTCTTTTAACTTGATATCAACAATAGTCACATCCGACATCCACTCTCCATCTATATACGTACCTGAAGCATCAATGCGAATCGTCTTCAATAATCCGTATTGGTTCACATTTCGATGCCACCACTTTGGTGTATAGATGCCACGCGCGGCTCTTCCGAAGTCTGCCGGGCTTGTCCATATTCCAAGTGCTACACCGTTAAAAGTGAACCGGATATCCGATGGCCAATGATCTCGCAGACCTGGGGCTTCAGAAGCAATCTCCATGGAAATTTCGATAGCCTCTGGGGTTTGCTCAGGAAGCAAGTAGTTAGGCGTTTTATATTCTACGTAGCCTTTTCCAAACCACAGAATGGCAGCCTGAACCCGCTCGGGATCGAGAAAATAGCGCGGATCGTCCCAGACTCCGATTTCTTTCTCATGGGTGCCAAGCCCGCAGGTAGGATGAACATCAAAAGCGGTATAATGACCGACTGAAATCGTCTGTTCTCTGATCCTCGAAGTTCGGTTGGCGGAGGGCAGCTCGATCTCGATGCTTTTTTGCTTGAGGAAACACATTTTATGCGTTCCTCCGTCTATCCGAACCCTGCGGCTCCCGATTAATTCGGCCTGCTCGAGTTTGCGAATGTGCATGGTGACGATGGAAGGGCTCAGTTCCAGCTTTGACGCGATGTCTTTGACATTCATTTCACTGCCGGCAATCAAATCCATAATTCTCCACCTGACTTCACTAGCCAGCGCTTCATATAATGCAATATATTTCGGTTCCCCGTTCGCTTTTAGCATGGACATCTTCTCCTGACGAATATCTACTGAAATCACATATATATTATTTCATTAAATATACTACAAACCCTAAACCTACTTCTATTGAAAGTAATTGATCAATAGTGTTTAATTCTTATAGCAATCAATTGATTGAAATCATATATATATGAATTTATTATGAGGTGGATCTTATGAGATACAACAATCCGGTTATCAAAGGCTTTTATCCTGACCCCAGCGTATGCAAAGTAGATAGTACCTATTATCTGGTATGCAGTTCGTTTCAGTATTTCCCCGGCGTTCCGATTTTCGAAAGTCAGGACCTGATTAATTGGACCCAAATCGGTCATTGTCTAACCCGGAAGAGCCAGATTCAATTGGACAGTGTGGGTAGCTCTGGAGGGGTCTTTGCCCCCACTCTGCGATACAACCACGGCCGGTTCTACATGACCACCACCAATGACACTACTCATCAGAACTTCTATGTCTGGACGGATGATATTTACGGGGAATGGTCTGAACCGATTAATGTCGATCAAGGGGGCATCGATCCGGATTTATATTTTGAAGACGGTAAATCATATTTCATGAGCAATGGAACTGACGATTATGGTATCCCCGGGATTGTCCAATGCAAAATTGAAATTGAATCCGGACGCAAACTGTCACCAAGCCGTTCTGTCTGGCAAGGTTCGGGCGGCCGCTATCTGGAAAGCCCTCATCTATACAAAATAAACGGAAGATATTATCTGATGGCAGCTGAAGGCGGGACCGAATATGGCCACATGGTTACTTATGCGCGGGGTGATTCACCTTCCGGCCCGTTCGAAGCTTATGCCAATAATCCTGTTTTGACCAATCGGAACTTAGGGGGTTATGAGCTCCAAGGCGTTGGCCACGGTGATCTGATTCAGGACCACGAAGGGAATTGGTGGCTCTTGCATCTGGGTTTCCGTCAGACCGGTCAATATCTTACTTATCACCACTTGGGACGTGAAGTATTCCTGACCCCGATCACCTTTGGCGAAGACGGATGGTTTACGGCGGGTCACCAAGGTACTACTCTGTTAAGTTTCGAGACGGATCGGATCGCGGACACAGTCAGCCAACAGGAGAAAAAGGTCTTTAACTTCGAGAACACAGATTGGAACCTGGACTGGGTTTATCTGCGTCATCCGGCTAAGGAGCATTATCAGTTAGAAGCCGATAAGATTAAGCTGCAGGGAACCGGAGTATCGCTGGATTTGCCGGCATCCCCAACCTTCATAGGCATCCGTCAAAAGGACTTCAATGCGGTAATTACATGCGAAGTCAGCCTTACCAGCGGCGAAGCCGGCATTACTGTGTATATGGACGAAAACCACCATTATGATCTGGCACTGCGTGGACAACAACAGGGATACGAAGTCATTGAACGCCTAAATATCGGAGACATTAAATCCATTGAAAAAGCATTGGTTCTGGAGCAAACTAATCAGGCTACATTGATTATCAAATCTACGCCAACTCACTATCGCTTTTATGTTCAGATCAAGGGTACAGAAACTTTCCTTGGAGCTGCGCAAACCAGATACCTTTCTTCAGAAGTAGCAGGAGGATTTACAGGTGTACTGATCGGATTGTATGCGGTTGGAGATACCCCTGATTCCCATGCGGTTTTTACAGGTTTTAACTGTGAGTATTTAACTGCTGATTCCCCTAAAGAGGACTGAATCTTTAAATAATTGTCTCCCATATTTAATCTCCAGGAAACAACGAAAAGGCATCCGCCACTTGAGCGTATGCCTTCTTGTTATGCACTATACTTCACTGATTGATTCTAGGTTCACCCCTCCACTATATCCGCCCGCAGATCCGTTGCAATTTCAATCATTTTGGGAACAATAGCTTCATTGGATACCGCTACATATAAATCTCCCATATAAAGGCGGAAAGGAATCTCCATACCTCCAGATTTCCACATAAAAAAATCTCCGTCGATAGACATCGTGCTATCTGCTCCTTGAATCGTAAGAACCTGCGAGTACGAAAAGTCAGAGATGGATGCAAAGTATTGTTTACACTCTTCCAAGGAGATGCTGTGCTCCCCATTGTTTTCTTGCATGGATCGGGTAATACGAAAACGCTGATTCATTAATATGCCTCCAAATGTGCTTTATTAATTCTCCATGGATAAAACATTATTTTCTCATTTCCTAAGCCTGCTGTCAAAACCATAAGAACCTTCACCGAACAAAAAAAAGCGCACAGCTTCCGCTGTGCACTCTTCTAATTCCATTTCATCTAATCCTGATTCAGAAAGGTCCGGGTCCGCTCTAGTTGCGGATTGCCAAAAATCTCCTCTGGAGTTCCCGATTCGGCAATTTCCCCATTGTCCATGAAGAATACACGGTCCGCCACATCGCGGGCAAAGTTCATCTCATGGGTGACGATAATCATCGTCATATTCTCCTCCGCAAGCTGACGGATGACACGCAGCACCTCACCGGTCAGTTCGGGATCAAGCGCCGACGTCGGCTCGTCAAACAGGAGAATGTCCGGATTCAGCATCAGTGCTCTGGCGATAGCCACCCGCTGCTTCTGTCCGCCTGACAGCATGGAGGGATATACGTCTGCTTTGTCAGCAAGACCTACCTTGGAGAGCAGCTCCATACTTTTGGAAGTTATCGCCTCAATACTCTCACGCTTCAGCGTTCTAGGTGCAAGCTCCAGGTTGCCCCTGACAGTCAGATGCGGGAACAGATTAAAGTGCTGAAATACCATGCCCATGGTCGAGGTGATTTCTCTAATGTCGGCACCACTGGCGTATTTCCCATCCTCAACGAGCGGCTTGCCGTGGATAAAGATGCTTCCACCGGTAACCTCCTCAAGATGCACAAGACTGCGCAGCATGGTGCTTTTGCCGGAGCCAGAAGGTCCGATCACCGCAACGACTTCGCCAGGGTTAACGTCAAATGTAATCTTTTTTAGCACATCGAGACTGCCGAAAGATTTCTGCAATTGCTGTACTTCAATCATCCTACTCATAGCCAAACAGTCCTTCTACTCAAATTTGAAACGTTTCTCCAGTGCCTTGAAGAATAGCGTAAGCACCAGTGTCATCAATAAATAAATTACGCCGGCCACTACAAAAGGAGTCACCGTAAAATCACGGTTCACCGCCGTCTTCGCGAAATTCAACAGTTCAGGTACGGCTACGGCATACAGCAGAGCAGTGTCCTTCACCAGAGTGATCGATTCATTCGCTACCGCAGGCAGTGCCACCCGGAACATTTGGGCCAGAATCACCTTACGGAGGGTCTGCCATTTGCTGAGTCCGAGAACCTTGGCTGCTTCATGTTGACCTTTATCAATCGAGAGCATCCCACCGCGGAAGATTTCGGCAAAATAAGCACCATAATTAAGAATAAAACCCAGGCAGGCTGCAACAAAACGGTCCATCACCAGATACTGTCCAATGACGGGAATCTGCGGCAGGCCGAAGCAGAAGAACAGCAGCTGCAGCAAAAGTGGAGTTCCGCGCATGACGTAAATATAGCTTTGTGCAATCCAGGCCAGCGGCTTGATGGCACTTTTGGCCATCAGTGTGACCAGCATCCCGAGCGGAATGGACAGTAATATCACTATCAGGAATAGCAATACGGTCGTCCGCGCACCCTCCAGCATCGGTCCGGAAATCTTAATAATATAGTCAATATCCATGTTTTCACCTGACTCCTAAAGGAAACAATCTAGTTAAGTACTTTGTTCTCACCAAACCACTTTGTTGAAATTTCAGCAGCCGTTCCGTCACTGCTCAGTTCATCCAGAGCCTTCTGCAGCTCAGTCAGCAGGGCTTCATTGCCTTTCTTAATCCCTACACCGTATTGCTCAGGAGCTAACGATTCATCCAACAGTTTGTAAGTGTCTGGCTCCTTGGACATATAATATCTTGCCACCACTTCATCTATGACGACACCATCCAGGCGTCCCGACTTCAGATCCGTCAAAGCTAACACATTATCCGTAAATTCGGATACCTCTTTAAGTTCTGCCTTAATCGGGCTGGCATCCAGGGCATCAGCAGCTGACGAAAGACTTTGTAGTCCCACTTTTTTTCCGGCCAGATCTGCCAGCTTCAACAGCGGCGAATCTGCAAGCACAACAACAACTTGACTGTTCTCCAAATAAGGTTTGGTGAATAACACTTTCTCCTTGCGCTCGTCCGTAATGGTGTACCCGTTCCAGATCATATCAATACGTCCGCTGTTCAGCTCCGATTCCTTGGCTGACCAGTCAATCGGCTGGAAGGTCACTTCTTTGCCCATTTTCTCAGCTGCCGCTTTCGCATAGTCAATATCAAAACCGACAATTTCATTATTGTCATCTCTAAAGCCCATAGGGGCAAACTTATCATCAATACCGATCACCAGCTTACCATCATTGCCTCCAGAACTGGAGCAGCCTGCTATCACAGCAATAGCCATAACTACCAATAGAACGAATATTCCTTTTCTCTTCATCTCTCTAATCCCCCTAGTAGATAACACATTGTAACATGTGCTTTAGTTCGGTAACACGTTATCAGTTTATCATGATAACATATCATGTGAGCTGCGTCGATAGAGAAGACAAACACTTATGTGTCAATATTAATTCGTTTTCTTCATAGGAATTATTTGTTTTTGGCATACAATAAGCCCCCGGGCAACAGCCTGGGGGCTTATTGTATATTCTTTTAATTATTAATGAAACGTATCCAACGTTCTTCCATGTCATTAACACGAGTGGATTCATGGGAATGGGATGCTTCCTCTATTTGCGCATAACTCCAGTCGCTCTTCGAAGTATCGGGCCAGGTAGGATCGAAATCACCTGTGAGTCCTCCGCGCTTCAATACCTTGTTCATGGCAACCACCGCTTCTGCCCGAGTCAGATTATCTTGCGGATGGAACTTGCCGTCCGTGCCCCCAATCATGATCCCTTCTGTCTTCAGTTCTTCAGCGGCATATTTAGCCCAATGACCGGCCGTGTCGCTATAGGTCAACGGTAATTCGCTGCTCGCAGTTTTACCCTTGAAGGCCAGAATGACCGCAGCCATCTCTCCCCGGCTGATAGACTTCTCGGGGTGGAAGAGTCCATCCGGATAACCTTTCATTATCCCCGTATCCTTCATAAGTTGAATTCCTGATGATGCCCAGTGAGTGGTCTTCACATCAGGGTAAGGCTTGACGGTTATCTTCTCCTGGGTTGTTCCAAGCAAGCGTGTCAATATAGCGGCCATTTCAGCCCGTGTAATGGAGTGGCCTGGCTTGAAGGTACCATCCGGGTATCCGTTGATGTACTTGTTATGAATCATACTGTTCAGGATCTCCAGTGTGAAGGATTCAAGACTTTTAGACTGTACTGTGCTGGCGCTTGATGGAGCCTTGTATTCAATACGAATGAGCATTCCTGCCTGAATGGGTTCACCGAGTGTCAGAACCAGCCGCTTATCGGCGGTAATCTCTGCATTCTGAACCTGGACAGGTTTGCCGGCAATCGTTACGGTTAACCCTTCAGTCGATAGAGTTCCCGCTGCAAGGGGCTGATCCAGCTTCAGCTCCAGCTGATGATCTATAAGACTGACGGTACCCGTGGTTACTTTTACCTTCTCAGGGAACACAGGGGTTGATGAACCCATTGGTGAACCCGAAGATGGATCCGCTGTTGGAGCAGCTGTCGGAACGGCTGTCGGAGCGGCTGTCGGAGCAGCTGTCGGAACCGGTGTTGGCACAGGATCAGTGACCTGAAAGAAACTAAAGGTACTGAATTTATCAATCGTAAATTTCAACCCTGTAGCTGCACCATTACTAGTAATAATCTCACCGGGAATGGAGTTCGGGCCCGTTCCTCTGACAATGGCTTCCGAACCATCCGAGTGCTGGATAAAGACGCGTAAGGAGTCAAGATACAGCTGGCGTTGTGTGGGATCGCTTGGTATCGAAAGATAGGTCAAAGGCAGTGTTACTTCAGTAGCGAATCCCGAATAATTAGTTTCAATTTCGCGTGGAATATCGAGCATTCGAATGTCTTTACTTCCAGCCTCCGCTCTTACCAGGGGATTCTGCAGAGTATCGTTAAAGATCGTCTGGCGTGTCGTCTCTGCCCGAACCGGAACAATCCGGAAAAAGAGATCGATGCCGGAGCTCTTTGCTTGAGCGACGGAAGCTGCCGGGAGCCGGACAGATCCTTCCGGGGTTGTAAGTTGAACTGCCTGATTATTGAGCTTGTCCAGAGCATCTACTGGAATCTCCATGGTGATTTCATCGGAACGCTCAGAGGTATCCCCATTCGGTTTATCATTAAACTGCATCTCCAGATCTGCTCCGGGTCCGATGGCGAGCAACAGTTTATCCATAGAAGTGGAAGATACAATCAGTTTGTCAATACGGCTGCCGTCCGACAAGGTGGTGCGGTTAATCAGAATCGGGATTTCTTTATCATTTACTTTGATGTTGCTGTCATTACGTGGACTTGTCGTTTTTGTTTCTGCAACATTTGTACTCTTGACGATCAGCAGAAAACTGCGGGACACATGCATTGCGCCTTTTGCAACGTTGGCCGTCAGAATAACACTTACGTCTTCTGCCTGGCGGTTAACGACCGCCTTGAATTCTCTCCCCTCTGCACTCCCCCAATCAGCAGGAGCATTTTCAATGGATATTACATCCGGCTTGTTAGAAGTCCATGTAATATCAGTATTATATTTACCGTCCTTGAGCAGGAATACAGGCAGTGTTACGCTTTCCCAGATGTCGCCAACACTGTAGCGTATCCATAGGCTTCGTACAGCTTCTTTCAATTGATTCTCATTAATATCAGCAACGTTCACGATCCCCATTGCCTTAACAGAAGCAGTATTGTCCAATCCTTTTGGCAAAGGACCCAAAGTACCTGTAAAGCTATATGCTGCAGCGTAGTTGCCATCGTACACAGGAACAGATTCATCGTCCCACGCAACCGGAACCGCTGCCTTGCTGCCGCCATCCAACGTAACCTCAACTATGGTGCCTAATGCTTCTTTGGCTTTCTCCTTTGTAGTGGAGTATGGCACATTCACGCTGACGTCTTCAGCTGACACGATATTTGTAGTGCCGGGAGGCAACACATGTACTGTCCCGCTTGCGTTAATAGAATTGTTATTATTCACACCCTCCGGCAATGAATTGAAGGTTCCTGCAAAAACATAAGAGCCGGCAACTGAACCGTCATAAGCAGGAACAGAATCTCCGCTCCAAGTGATTGGAACCGTAGCCGTTCCCCCGTCCTCCAGATCCACTGTAACGCTTGACCCAAGTGCACTTTTAGCGTCGTCAATGGTTGTCCCGTAGGGTGCGCTGTAACTCACATTAGTCACTGAAGCGATACTGGTACTACCAATCATGAAGGATGTGGCAGCAGATGCCGTATTCCCAGCTTCATCCGATGTAGTCGCTTCAGCGGTATGGTTGTCTTTTGTCCAATCGGAAGAAGGTGTATAGCTCCAATCACCGATATTATTTGCCGTCACATTCACAATGGTTGCCTGATCCAGATTCAAGCTGACTTCTGCATTAGGTTCAGAAATGCCTGTAATGGAATCACGGACATTCATATGTGAGGCTGCTACCGGGCTGATGACCGAAATAGTAGTGCTGGTCTTCACTAGCGCATGCATAGTAGCCGTGACTGAATTATTGTTGTCTGCTGACACTGTAACGGTATAGTTCTTTCCGCTTATCAACATAAATGTAGAAGGCGTTCTCACAGACCATTTGCCGGAAGTAACTGGCACATTGGACCAAGTATAGGATTGGGACGCATCACTATCATCAGTTATTACGACATCCACAGCGGTGTCCGTTGATCTGCCCCGGAAGACCGGTTCAGTTGTCGTCAGATAAATGTATGGATGTGAGCCGTTCTCGATGCTCACATCCAGCGCACTGACTCCGTAATTGACAATATTGCTGGCCACCTCAGTGCTTCCGTCTGAAGCCACAGCTTTGAACGTATGATAGTTGTTAACCGGTGTGGCTGTAAGCGGCTTATCGATGCTGATCGTCCAGTTGCCGCCTGAATCAGCAATAGTCTGCCTGGAGAGCACATTGTCGATGTACAGTTTGACCGTTTCATCGGGGTTCGCTGTTCCTATAACATTGGGTGTAGTAACATCTGAACGGGTATTATTCGCCGGTGAACTGATCGTGATGTTGCTCTGGAGGAATTTAATCACCTGTACCGCTTTGGCATTGGCATTATCTTCATCTACGGCAACGATCTTGTAAGTTGATCCTGGTGTAGGTTGACTTCCATTTATATAACTTATAGAAGCTATTGACCATATTCCCGGATTTCCAGTTACACCGAGTCTCATAGTTGAAGTCAATAGTGTCTCAGTCGCTAAATTAGGACCCGACAATCGGTATATGGAGAGTAGTACATTTCTGTTACCAGTTGCAGAACGGACAAAGGTCCCTGCAAAGCTGGTCGGAAACTGGTATGTGGAGTAACTAGGATTTCCTGTAATCGTCACTTTGGAGGCACCGATTCCAGTAAGCTGAGATGCGGTAGCCGTATACCCCTTCTCGTTCACCACACTCGCTGTGACCAGATAGGAGAATCCAGTAGCGATACCTGTAATACCTGATATGGACCAGGCATTATTGGTGATCGTCGTTGTTTTGGTAACTGCTGCCCCATTGCCGGAAGTAGGTGCAATAGTCAGAGTCACTGTCTGTCCATTTGCCACATTGGCAGTGGTGCCGGTTACAGATGCAGGGAAAGTTGTGTATGCATCCTGAAGGGCCGGTGCAATCGCTATATTAGGCCGGTAAATTCCGAAGGGAGACAGCTTAGCGTAGTCGCCGTAAGCTTCTTCCTGTCCATCCTTATTGATAACAGCCAGATTGGCCGCCTTGGAGGTAGCGAATGCAAACTTCAGAATAGATGCTGATGTGATACTTGAATCAATAGCTGTTAAGCTAGCTACAGGAATCTGGATATCGAGAAAATAATCACCGTTTGAATCCTCGGTCACCCGGGTGCCGGGTACATTCTTCCCGCTATTGTCAGTCTTATTCACAGCATGTACTACAGAACCGTTGTTATTGGATATATATATATAATCCTCATGAGGGGATTTACCATTAAGCCCAATGACGGCTTTGGTCGCAGTCCCATCGGAAACCTTCACCAGCCAGACGGAAGAGAGATATCCTCCTTTGTCATCCCGCGGGTCCCCTAATAGTCTCATGCGAAAAAACAGATTCGATCCGTCACCTGCTACATAGAACGAAGGAAGATCACCCGCGCCTTTAGATAATCCGCTCATAAAATCAACATCGTCCGGACTTATTCCCGGCTCGTTGGCTGGGTCATTGATTATCTTCCCACTGCTGTCCGTGTAAGCAGTGAAACTGGATGGCCATGGCTGAACGGGTGCATCTTCTGCCTGTATGGACGGCGCTGCCAAGGTAATTGAAGGCTGCGGCATGACCGTCATACAAAATAATAGAATTGCCAAATACATAGCCACTTTTGATGATGATTGCTTAATCCTCATAGTTTTGACCCCTCTTCTGTGTTGTGTTACAACATTCTAGCTGTGTGATCTCTTTCATAGACATAGAGATATTTACAGAATCTCACATATATCTATGAAATACAATCATTATTCGACAGATGCTGTCACTAATTTCACAGAATATTAATAGAGCGAATTATGAGGAGTCCTTAAATGGCCAATTAAGATTGAAGGCTTAATGCCGTTCTTTCCCGCTGAAAGATATCCTGCAGGTCATGCTTATTCAGCAGCAGGTCTTGCAAGGTGTATTCACTAAGCACCTGCAAATAGGCATTGAGCGCTCTGCCAAGCACGCCCTTTAATCCGCATGCTGGAGCGATTGGACAATGATTACCAGCAGGATTGAAGCATTCCACCAGATGGAAATCGTCTTCCATCCGTCGTACCACTTCACCGATGTTAATGAGCTCAGGCGACTGTGCCAGCCGTACTCCGCCTCCTCTGCCTCTTACCGTTTCTATATATCCCGCTTGACCGAGCTCGTGGGAAACCTTCATCAAATGATTTTTCGAAATATGATAAGCATCTGAAATCTCTTGTATCGTCGACAGCCCGCTTCGTTCTTTTGTCCCGAGATACATGAGGATGCGCAAAGAAAAATCAGTATACAGGGTAAGCCTCATCTGATCCACCGTTCCTTAGTTGAAATAATATTGTTCAGACATCGCGCCAAAATACTCCACAACCACTTCACGGAATTCCAGAGCAGCCTGCGAAATATACCGACCTTTGTGCCATAATAGAGCGATTTCCCTTACCAAATCGTGATTATCCACTTGGATATAATGGATGTGTTCCCGTGAGTTCCGTGCACTGCTAGGTATGAAAGCTATGCCAATTCCCGCTTCCACAAGAGCGCTT
The DNA here is from genome assembly GCF_056121505.1 of Paenibacillus sp. LS-5. Lineage (NCBI taxonomy): Bacteria > Bacillati > Bacillota > Bacilli > Caryophanales > Paenibacillaceae > Paenibacillus > Paenibacillus sp. LS-5. The sequence goes on from NZ_JBWAVA010000001.1 coordinate 522,366, forward strand.
AACCTTGCAGGTTCATCGCCCTCATATACATATTGGGGTATAAATCCAGCTGATTCGCAAACAGTGTCCACTAAATCGCGAGTGCCGTAACCTCTCCTTACACCGACAAACCATTCGTCCTTTAGCTCTATCAAGGATATCCTTTTTCGATTTGCCAGATGATGCCCCTTAGGAACAGCGACAACGATCGGGTCAATGCATACGATTTGACATTCTATATCATCCCCTTGTATCGGAGGTGAAGACAAGCATACATCGATAGCTCCACTAAGAAGAAGTGTAACCATTTCCTGCGTGGCAAGCATTTGTACATGAAAAAGAACAGAAGGCATCTTTTTCCGAAACTCCCGAAGGATACTTGGCAACATGCTTGCGGCGGTCACCGCCAATTCCAGGGTGCTATGTTCCAGATTGGCAAGATCCTTAATCTCCTGCTTGCCTTGTTCTAATTCAAACAAAGCCCTTTCAGCACGACGGAGGAATCTGCTTCCGAAATCATTCAACCGCAGTCTTCTTCCGGTCCGGTCAAATAAGGGAACACCCAAATCCTCCTCCAGGCGGGCAATCGTTTTGCTCAGAGAGGATTGTGTAACATGCAGACTTCGTGCAGCTTCAGTAACATGTTCCAACCGGGCTACAGCAACAAAATACTGCAATTGAAGAAGTTCCATTGGCCAACCTCCATTCATTCCCTTAAGTCAATGAAATCATAACATAGAATGCGTTGGAGTAAATACATGATGTCAAGTAGGATATGATTATAACAATTTGGGGAGGTACTCACAATGAATTCGCGTAGCTGGTGGTTAATGATATCCGTGGGACTGGGGATTCTCTTGAATCCACTAAACTCTTCGATGGTCTCGGTGGCGATTCCAAGGCTGCAAAATGTGTTTCAGCTAGATTTCACAAAGGTTTCTTGGGTTATCTTTTCATTCTACATAGCGAGTGCTGTCGCTCAACCTGTCATGGGTAAGGCCAGTGATTTATTCGGCCGTAGAAAAATATTCCTTACCGGGCTATGCGTATCCTTCGCTGCCTCATTCTTAGCTGCGCTATCCCCAAGCTTTGGGTGGCTTATCGTGTTTCGAATTTTGCAATCCGTTGGAACAAGCATGATGGTTGCCGTTGGAATGGCCATTGTACGAGTTCATATCACAGAGAAGCAAGCTACCGCACTTTCTGTTTTGTCCATATTCCTATCCGGAGCAGCAGCTATTGGGCCCTTTATTGGCGGGGTGTTCATTCACTGGTGGGATTGGCATGCTATCTTTTTCGTCAATATTCCAATTGTAGTGGTTAGCTTTATAATGTCCTGGAAGACGATTCCTAAGGACGATTCGCAAGCAGCCATCGCAAGCAACACGTCTTTTCGGAAATGGGCCCATGTGATTGATGTGTCAGGCATCCTGCTTTTCACAACAGGTCTGGTAGCACTGCTCGTTGGATTACTGTCGGCCAAATCATCCGGTCACATCTCATGGCTAACTATCACTGAAATAGTGATAGGTCTCATGTTAATTTGGGCCTTCATCCGGCATGAATTGCATACGACTTCACCGTTTATTCCTTTGCGTACATTTGCCCATTATCCTGCGATGACTTGGGTCAATATCGAATTCATGCTCGTGAACGTATTGTATTATTCGGTGTTTTTCGGGCTTCCTTCCTATTTGCAAATCGTACGTCATGTCAGCGAATTCCATACAGGGATTCTGATGTTAACTTTAGGATTATGCTCGCTAGTCGTTTCCCCATTGGCAGGGCGTTGGATCGATCACTCAGGAGCAGCCCCGGCACTCTTGGTGTCCGCCATATTCATGACATTGGGATCTGCTTTGATCGTGTCATTGAATCAACATTCGCCGGTTATCAGTGTATGTCTGGCTTTAGCTGCTTTCGGCATAAGTAACGGGTTAAATAATGTTGGTATGCAAGCAGCCATGTTCAAAAGCTCACCGAAAGAAATAATCGGAGTAGCATCAGGGTTGTTTAATACATCCAGATACCTTGGAACGATTCTCTCCTCATTGTTGGTAGGGATCGTCATGGGCGGAAAGTTCAGCTTCGGGGGATTCCGTGTACTAGGGTTGATCCTCACGGGTGTTGCTCTGTCCTTGGTTATCATGAGCCTGCGTCGCCGGAAGTCAGAGCAAACGCAAGCGTAGGAGATTAAGTATCCAGTATCGATTGTTGGAGACTTTTTGAAAGGGTTTTAACAACTAAAAGATAAGAGTGGTCGATCATTGCCAATAGATCAGGCTCTGGCACGGAGCCATCGAGGGTTATGGAATTCCAGTGTTTTTTGTTCATATGGTAACCTGGACGAACGTTTTCATGCTGCTCTCTCAGATTATCCGCAATGACAGGATCACATTTCAGGTTGATAATGGTATGCTTCTCTAAATTCTCAAAGATAAGAGCGAACATTTTACCTTTAACTTTGATCACCAAGGGTTCAGGCCCAAAGGGATATTCCCTAGTCGCCCCCTTTTTCCGCAGACAATATTCGACGATATTCTCTTTCATATGGCTCATCATCTTAGCAACCCCTCATACCGAACTTATGTATCCTTACCTATTATAACAAAACGAGCCTTTCTTCAAAAAGAAAGACTCGCTATTCATTATTCATTCCAGCTTATGCGTGCTCCGTTGCCGGTTGTGGAAAGTTACTATCTCCCTCATGCCCGCCTGCTTCAACAGTTCCAGCTGCAGATCCGTATAACCGCCGAGATCTTCTGGGAAATGCGCATCGGTAGAGGTCGTGAGAAGTACGCCTTTGTCCGCCAATACCGCCAGGAAAGCGGGGCTTGGGCACATCTCCTTAATCGGATAACGGTACACCATTCCAGCGTTGATCTCTGTGGCAGTATCATGTGCAATCAGCAGATCAGCAATCTGCTCATACATAGGCAGTAGCAGCTCTTCATCCGGGCGGTAGTTAAAGGCCTTGAGGTTATCGAGGTGGGCAACAATATCGAACAAACGTGAAGTGACCGCATATCCGACAATCTCGAAGAACCGGGCGTACAGAGCTTCCAGATCGAATTGTTCAAAGTACTTTTGCGTCGCCGGATTGTCAAAACCCCAGCCATCTACAAAATGCACAGAACCGATCACATAGTCATAAGGCTGTTCTGCCAAAATCCCGCTTAGCTCCAGCTCACAGCCGGGAAAATAGTCCGCTTCGATACCAAGACGCAGCTCTATTCCCTCACGCCGCCACTTGTCCTTTTGGAGCTGAATGCATCTTACAAAATCGTCCGAATCCGCCATACACACCTGATCCAGCCACTCTCGCTGCAACCGGCCTATCCAGGTATCATCCAGGATCATATGCTTTTCATAATAGGCTTTATACTTCGTGAACCGGTACAGATGATCGACGATGCCGACGGTGTGCATCCCTCGCTTCTTAGCTTGCTCCAGATACAGGTCCAGCCACTCGGTGGTAAAGGCTCCGCCCGCGATGCGCTGTTCAAGCAGACCGAAGCTATCCTGCATCCAGGACAGTGTATGTGTCTTTTCAGAGCTGCCCTTCATCGTGGTCAGACTCTCCAGCGTACGCTGCAGCCACCTTGGTGAATACGGCCCTTCTTCCAGATGGAGATGGAAATCTACCTTCATTTCGTATACCCTCCTGTTGTCTCTGTCCATGCTTAGGTCAAACTACACCGCCATCCTCCAACCTGATCCATGTCTCGAACCGCCGTTCCCCTTCCTGGAGTCGAATCACCCTTGCTCCGCGCTGCAGGGCCCCGTATGTGTTATGCCCGGTCACCCGGCCATAGGCAAGCGTTATTCCGTGCAGTACGCCTATGTAATCATTGTCATGATCGTGTCCGGCGAAGGTTGCCATCACATCTCCTGCTTCCAGCATGGCCGCGAACCAGCCACTGTTTACTTTGGAGCAGCAGACCATTTCTCCCTTATTCCCGGCTACACTTCCCGATTGCCATACCTCATTGTATTCTGGAATCGGAATATGCATAAATGCCAGCGCAGGCAGCACTTTGCCATTTCTCTCCCGGATCTTAGCAGATTCCTGTGAATACCAGCCGACTTGATCAGGATGAATCCAGGCATACCCGCCGATAGCTGCAGGAGCATATTCACCCGAATCCACGAAATATAGTACCGCAGACTCCCGTTCTTCCGCATGGCTATAGAGGGATAGCACATAATTGCCTGTACCTTGTATTTCTTCCGGTCCCGCTTCAGCCATACATAACTCATATTCTGATAAAATCGCCTGAAGCTCTGCCCTTGTAACCCCCTTCTCCGTATCATGGTTACCATAGATCACGGCAAACGGCGTTCCCGCCTGTGCCGCTACCTCAATTACCCGGCGGAATGTAGCCTTGGGGTCTACCGTATCTGCGCTGTAGATCAGATCGCCAGTGAACACGACCAGATCCGGCTGCTCGGTTTCCAGAATACGCTTCATAAGTTCCAGCGTCCGGGCATCACGCTCCGGCTCGATTCCATCCTGGAGATGGATATCCGTAAACTGCACAATTTTAAAAGTCCCATTCGGATGAAAGGAAAGTCGACGTGTAATCATGTTAAGCCTCCTGAATTCCGGGATCTCATCCCTGTGATGCCCAAGTTGTTCTTTTGTGCTTTTACGTTGTTTTGTGTGGCTTTTATTTTAAAATATCATTAATAGTCAAAGGGATGCAAGCTTTATTTTTATATGTAGGGATAGAACTGGATAATCTGCAACGTGTGTCTGGAATCACTAGAGGGTGCTTCGAAAGATCGTATATTTAAAGTGTCCGGGAAATATGGTATCGCACTGGAGGTAATTATTGTTGAAAAAATATATTCCTAATCAACATGGCGCTTGGGCCATGCTGGTACTCCCTTTTTTGTTCGGAATGGCGGCCTCACAGGCCCTATTCCTTCATATTCCATTGTTCTTGTGCTGGCTGTTCATTTATTTATTCATCTTTCAACTTTTGCAAGGAGTCAAAACGCGACGGTTTGACAGGGTTCTCAAGCCTCTTAAAGTATATGGTCTGCTGCTCCTCCCTTTTGTTATCTATCTGACCGCTGCCAAGCCTAAGCTTCTCTGGTTCGCCCTGCTGGCCCTACCACTTTTTGCTGTAAATCTGTATTATGCCAGAACCAAAAATGAACGTGCGCTGCTCAACGATATCTCAGGGATTCTGCTGTTCTGTCTGATGGTGTTTCCCGTATTTTATGTTGGCGGAGGTACAAGCTGGGAAACAGCTACCGAATTGTTTATCTTGGCGTTACTATATTTTGTAGGGACTGCCTTGTACGTAAAAACGATTATTCGTGAGAAAAACAATCCAAAGTATTATTACGCATCGGTAGTGTATCATAGTCTATTTATACTTATTGGTGTGTTCCTCTTCCCTTCATTAACCTGCCCCCTGCTCCTTCTGCTTGCGCGCGCGGCAAGCCTTCCCAGAACAAAAATCACAGCCAAACGAACCGGAATGCTGGAAATTGTCTTTTCCATTATGCTGTACATATCGGTGATTATCTTCTATTTCTAATTGTTCGGTGAAAATAAAGTATTAGACTGACAATGCTTCATTAAGCTGAGGAGCAGGATAGTTTAGAAATACCCCGTCTAATTAATCTGATTTTTCTCCAAACTTATTTCCGAATTCCTCCATTAAATCAATAATTGGAATCAATTGTTCTCCTTTTGACGTCAGTGAGTACTCAACACGCGGAGGCACCTCAGGGTAAACCTTACGGTTAATTAAGCCATCTGCCTCCAATTCCCGAAGTTGCTTTGTTAGAGACCCTTGTGAAATACCCCATAAAAGAGTTTTAATTTCGTTGTATCGGTGTGGCTTGAATTTTAGAAACCAAAGAATCATATACTTCCAACGTCCTGAAAGCAGATTTTGGGTATAAGCAATTCCATATATTTCCCTATGGTCCGTCTTACATTCTTCATTAAATCCTTCTTTGTTGATTTTAGACACCAATTCCACCTCATTCTGCTGTTAGGTACAAAAAATAGTACTATGTCACTTATTATTGCCCTCTTCAAAAAAGCGAGTAACGTATATATATTAGTGCATGTAGACAAAATACTCAAAAAATCAACTTTAATACAAATAGGAGGAATAAAAATGAGATTTGGAATTATAGGTGCAGGAGCAATAGGGGCAAGTATTTCTAATAAATTAGTTGAGAATGGGCATAACGTAAAAATTGCAGAAACTCGTGGAGTTGAACATTTAGAAGGAAAAGAGTTTGCTGGAACACCTGCGAGTTTGGAAGATGTAATTACAAATATTGATGTTCTTATAATATCTCTTCCTTCTCATGTAATACCAAGCATCCGTGATACTATAGACAAAATTGGAGAAGAAGTTATTGTTGTAGACACATCAAATTATTATCCTTTTAGGGATAATAAAATTGAAGAAATTGAGAACGGAATGGTTGAAAGTCTTTGGGTTTCAAACCAATTAGGTAGACCTATCATTAAAGCGTTCAACAATCAATTAGCGTATACATTAAAAAATAATGGAACTCCTGAAGGTACTAGTGGTCGCATTGCAATGGCGGTGGCTGGTAACGTTCAATCCCATAAAGAAGTAATTATGGACGTAGTAAATGTGCTAGGCTTTGATGCCGTAGATGGTGGCTCTTTAAATGATTCGTGGAGACAACAGCCCGGAAACCCTGGCTACTGCACGGAACTAACGAAAGAGGAATTAACCGAAGCATTAACGAGGGCGAATAAGGAAAAAGCCCCGTTTTTAAGAGATCAGGCAATAGCAAGATTTTCTACTACAACTGCAGGCGGATACTCACATCAAGATGTTGTTAATCTAAATAGAGAGATATATAATTCATAAGTTTTGACGTTAATCTAACGGGAAACGTTAGTTAAACGAAACAGCGGCAGTCTAAGACTTTATTATCAAGTCTTGGTTCGTCACTGCTTTTATTAATGGATCAGTTTAAAATTTATTTTTCAAAAGCTGACGATCCTTCAAAACAAAAACCCCGTTAAATCAATGAATCCAGTCGAATACTTTATTTTCTTTGAACACTAATTACAATAAATCTCTTGGAAAGCAAAGAAGCGGGTCTCCGATAACGGAACCCGCTTCTTTGTATATTGATAGTGCTACTCTTCGATCATGTCGTGATTCCCGGCCCCCGGAGGGACGATAGGATATACATTGGATTCTTCGGTAATATCAAATTCCATGATTACGACTCCCTTTGTGTGCAATGCCTCTTCAATAATGCACTCTGCTTCCTCCAGGGTCTGCGCCCGAAATCCGTGCGCACCAAAAGATTGGGCCATTAGAGCAAAGTCAGGTGAACTGATGTGCACCGAAGAGTACCTTCGCCCTAGAAAAAGCTGCTGCCACTGCCGGACCATCCCAAGGTATCCATTCTTAAGAATGGCGACCTTCAGATTAATGCCCAGATCCACAGCAGTCATGATCTCCTGTATATTCATCTGGAAGCTTCCATCCCCTGTAATACAGATGACTTCCCTGTCGGGATAGGCCACTGCTGCACCGATGGCTGCCGGCAATCCATAGCCCATGGTTCCAAGTCCACCGGAGGTTAGAAAAGAGCGCGGTTCGGTAAAGTTGTAGTGTCTGGCTGTCCAGATTTGATGTTGGCCTACATCGGTTGATACGATGGCATTGCCGTCTGTAGCTGCATCAATACATTTAATTACTTCCTGTGGAGTCAATTTCGCTACTGGTTGGGGAGAAGATTTAGAGGATCGCTGTATCCACTGCTGAATCTGTTTCTCCCAAAGGGAGTGGTCACTCCTATGTATTTCTTCCATCAATCCGGCAAGCATTTCCGATATGAGTCCTGTTATGGCAAGGTCAACATTGATGTTCTTATTGAGTTCAGAGGAATCAATATCAACTTGTATTTTAAAAGAGCCGGGAGAGAATGACTTGCGGTTTCCTGTCACACGATCACTGAAGCGAACCCCGAGACATAGTACCAAATCGGCTGCCTGTAATGCACGATTGGCAGCTACAGTTCCATGCATCCCCACCATGCCCAGATGCTGTGGATGATCGGAAGGCAGGGCGCCGAGTCCCATTAGCGTACTCGCAACAGGAAGCCGAAATCTCTCCACAAACTTTCTTAGCCATGAAGGTGTCTCATCTGTCATACAGCCGCCTCCAACTAGAACTAATGGGCGTTCTGCATGATTGAACTGCTCTGCTGCAAGCTGTAAGCTATCGGCAGGGATCACTGAATATGGCTGATAACCGCGGATATGTAAGGGTGCTGGCGATATTTCACTGTAATGGTTGTCCTCTACTGTGGACGTCATCACATTCTTCGGCAGATCGATCAGCACAGGACCGGGACGGCCTGTTGTGGCCAAATAAAAGGCTTCATGTACAATCCTCTGTAGATCGCCTATATCCCTAACCATATAATTATGTTTCGTAATAGGCATCGTCATTCCGTAAATATCCACTTCCTGAAAACTATCCAGACCAATTAATTCGGTAGCCACCTGACCCGTAAGGATAATCATTGGAATAGAATCCATAAACGCTGTCGCAATTCCGGTAATGGCGTTAGTTGCACCAGGTCCGCTTGTGACAAGTGCAAGTCCGGGACGCCCCGTGGACCGCGCATAACCATCGGCGGCATGAACGGCCGCCTGTTCATGTCTTACTAAGACATGATGTAAGGTATTACAATCAAACAAAGCGTCGTATAGAGGAAGTACGGCTCCCCCCGGATATCCAAAAATCGTGTCGACCTTCTTGTCAAGCAATAACTGAATCAGCAGTTCCGCTCCGTTCATGGGTGACCATCGTCTCCTACCTTTATTAATTCATACCATCTTGTGTATTCCAACCCGTCAGCCACCAATATACGACATACTTATCTTGTTCCGGCTCCCTGCAGTTTGTTCCTGGCGCTCATCGGAATACCTGTCTCCGCGCAGCTCCCATACCTCTTTAATCACACGGAGCAGCGTACGGTCGTCAGCTCCGGTGCGAAGCAATGTCCGCAGGTCCGTACCCTTTGATGCAAACAGACAAGTATAGAATTTACCGTCAGAAGATAACCTTGCCCTCGTACAGGACGAACAAAAGGATTCAGACACCGAAGTGATAAATCCCACCTCAGTCTTACAGTCTTGATAACGGTAACGTTGTGCTACCTCTCCATAGCTCTCTTGCTCCGAAGCCTCTAACTTATAATCGTTTTGAAGGTATTGGAGAATGTCCTTTTTGGTAACAACTTTAGCCAGACTCCAGCCATTGTCATTTCCTACATCCATAAATTCAATGAAGCGCAGCGTAATGTTACGTTCCTTGAAATAGGCAGCCATCGGCAGGATCTCTGATTCATTTACACCTTTTTGAACCACCATGTTGATTTTGATCTCATAGCCCATTTCACGGGCTTGATCAATATTTCTCAGAATAAGAGAAGGTTTCGTGCCTCTTCCGTTCATTTTTCCGAAAATCACGGGATCCAGCGCATCCAGGCTAATATTTAATCGCCGCAATCCCGCATCGTACAGCTTTTTTGCATGCTGCCCCAGGAAAATACCGTTAGTGGTCAATCCGATGTCCTCTACACCATTCAAATCCCGGATGCCTGATACAAGCTCATGAAGATCCTTCCGCAGTAGCGGTTCTCCCCCGGTCAGTCGGATTTTGCCAACTCCCAAAGATATAAAGAGTTTACTCAAACGAATAATCTCTTCAAAAGACAGCAGTTCGCGGGCGGGCATGAAGGCGTAATCGTCACCGAATATTTCCTTCGGCATGCAGTAGGTACAGCGAAAATTACAACGGTCAGTTACCGAAATCCTCAAATCCCGGATCGGACGTTTTAGTTGATCAATGATGGGTGTCGTTCTCATACGCCCTCCTCCCATTTCTAGTAATCTCCCACTTATTTGTGCGTAATATCGCTGAATGTACCGACATAACGAATATCTGCCCCGGTCTCATCCTTGACGGCACTAATATTCAGCAGCTGGAGATACTCCTCTCCATTCTTTCTTTTGTTCCAAATTTCACCCTGCCAAAACCCTTTTGCCCGGATTTCGCTCCACATGCTGCGGTAAAAACCTTCCGGCTGCCTTCCTGACTTCAGCACGTTTGGCAATTTGCCCAGCACCTCCGCTTCTGTAAAGCCAGTAAGCTTCGTAAATGCAGGGTTGACACTCTTGATCACACCCGAAGCATCCGTTACGAGAATTCCCTGGGCCGTAGATTTGAACACTTCGGAAGTAAGTGCCAGGCGATCGTTGTAATAGAGCCAAATCACAAGAACAAGACTCGCCAAGGCCACTTGGGACAGCAGCATGAACCCTATCGAATATTGGCCTGTGATTGAAAAAATAATCGAGAGCATAATCGGCGGGAAAAACCCGCCCAGTCCACCCATCATGGAGACAATCCCGTTGGCAATCCCCGCCTGTTTATTGAAATAAAGCGGGACTAACTTGAAGATAACTCCATTTCCTATCCCTGCACTGAACGCAATGGCCAGGCACCCCACCGTGTACAGTCCAATAGAGGGCAGAAATGCTAAGAGGATCGCAGCAATAGTATAAATACTGAACGTCCCGATGAGCAGAAATAAAGGCTGGAATTTGTCAGCCAGCCAGCCGCCAACCGGCCGGAAGAAGGTGGCAACAGCAATAAAGCCCGCGGTTCGCATGCCTGCATCCACCTTTTCCAGTCCAAAATTGGATACCAGAAAGTTAGGAAGATAGATTGTAAAGGCGACAAACGACCCGAACGTAATGAAATAGAACAACGAGAACAACCAGAGCTTCTCATTAGCGGCTACACCTTTAATCTGATCAATAATAGGCGTTCTTACCTTAGGCTCATGACGGTCTCCGAAAAAGAAATTAAGCGCAATAAAGACCAGCAGAAGGATCAGATACAGCTTCACAGCAGTCGCCCAGCCATAATGGGCAGCGACGATCGGAGCAGTAAATGTGGTTAGGGCCGTACCCAAATTCCCAACCCCGTAGATCCCGTTAACAAACCCGTGTTTTTCTTTGGGGAAATACTTGGGCAACGAGGTAACTCCTACGGAAAAAACAGCGCCTCCAATCCCTAAAAACGTACCGCCAACGATCAGGTCCATATATGTGGTGGCATTGCTAATATAGAAGACTGGAAAGAGAAGAAGGATAAAGCTGATCAGAAAAATGATACGGGCTCCAAAAATATTGGCATAGTAGCCGAGCGGTATACGCAGGATCGAACCAAGCACTACGGGAATCGCCGTGACCATGGCCAGTTTTCCCGATGGAATAGAAATATCCTCGGAAATAAAAGGCATTAGTGATGAAATAATTACCCATACCATAAAGCCAACGATCAAATTCAGGGTTTGTAACGGCAACTGCATTTTTTTAATCATGTCATTCACCTTTTCCGCCATTATTCTTATCTGCTGATTGTATATATTCACTTCCTGTCCTTATTGTATCTGCCCTTACTCGGCTACTGATATAGGGGAGTACCCTGTCCCTGAGAGGGGATTCCCTGAAATATAAAAAAGCTCTATCATCCTTAGGAGGACAATAAAGCCGTATGGAGATTTTATGTGATTAGTGTGTTCATTTTTGAAAAAAGCCGCCTGTGGTCCGGTTCGTTCAGCTGAGTCTCGGCCATTGGAAAAATCACAGCTTCTTCTTTGACAAAATGCACGGTTAATATTTCAAAAGCCTCTGCAGCATCTTTCACGGCGGACATCATCTTTGACAGCGACAGCGGTTCCATGTCAACTGCCGTATGGTGAAGGAAATGTCCCAAATAACCGTCGATTTCCACATGCTCTTCCTGAATTCCAACCAGCGGCCCTTGTTCAAAACCTATATACCGGCCGAGCAGCGGGAAAAAGTGTTCTTCCTCTTTATGTGTATGCTTGGCAAGCGGAATCTGAAACTCCAGAATCAATCTCCGCAGCTCCCCGATTCTGTGACGAGCTTCCTCTTCACTGATCAGATCGTCTTGTTCAAAAGAAAGAACAATCGCGTGCCATTCTCCCATCAGATAGGATAAATAGCGGTGTTCGTTCTCTAGAATACGCATAGCAGGTGAAGTAGAGTGCATACCGGTAGAATTCGGCATAAATACCTCCAATCGAAACTTAGAAATCCAGCAGCTTTTTTTTCAAGGCATATTCCACCAGTTCCGGCCGGCTCTTCAGGTTTAATTTTTCCATGATTTTTGATTTATGGGCCTCCACCGTCTTCACAGAGATAAACAGCCTTTCTGCGATCTCTTTATTGCCATAGCCTTTAGCGATCAGCGGCAAAATCTCAAGCTCCCGCTTGGACAACAGTTCAAACAGGTCTTCTGAAGCGGCAGTTTTATCCTTTTTGATGAATTCACGGACCAGGGAGGTAGCCAATTTGGGATGAATATAGGTTCCTCCCTGATGAATAGTGCGAATAGCCAGTAATAGCTCCTCATCCGGCGCACTTTTCAGCACATAACCTGACGCTCCGTTCTTCAGGACATGGAACAGATATTCTTCATCATCATGCATGGTCAGAATTAATATTTTGGTATCGGGGTAATCCTCCTTGATCTTGCCTGTAGCGATCAGTCCGCTCTCTCCGGGCGGCATGCTAAGATCCATGATCAGGATATCCGGCCTGCATTTCGCTACCATGGCATAGGCTTCTATCCCGTCGGCAGCAGCACCAATGACTTCGATGTCATCCTGGAAATTAAGAATCATGGCAAAACCGCTGCGCACAATGGCATGGTCGTCTGCGATAACGATCTTCATCCGGTGATCATTCCTTTCCACTTCCATCTCCGGCAGGAACTTGAATAATAATTGTAGTTCCCTTTCCCGCCTCCGTCCTTATGCTGAAGCTGCCGCCTACTAATTCTGCACGCTCCTGCATACCGTATAATCCCAGTCCAGTACCGTTTGGTTCATCCCCTAAGTTAAATCCGATGCCTTCATCTTCGATTGTGAGCTTCAGCATTCCGTCACGCTCGGTAAGTTTTACTTGGACCATGTCTACCTGTGCATACTTTAGAGCATTGAGCACTGCTTCCTGGCAGACCCTGTACATCACCGTTTCTATTTCACTGTCATAGCGGTTCTCGGAGAGATCGGAATCAAATTCTATGATAAGTCCGTAGATTTGCTCCAGCCGCTTAAAGTGGGAACGGAAGGCTGCTTCCAGCCCGAAATCATCGAGCGCAGCCGGACGAAGCTCCACAGAGAGATTGCGGATATCATTCAGGAGCCGCGTCATAGAGACTTCGGTCTGCTTGACCTTCTTAAGTATGTTGTCATCTGTGGTCATGTACTTAAGCACCCGCAAATCCACTACAGCGCTCATAAGCTCCTGGGCAACGCTGTCATGCAGTTCACGGGAAATCCGCTTTCGCTCATTCTCTTGTGCTTCAATCACATGCTTCATCATTTTATTCTGATAAAAATTCTCCTGGGTCTTGAACTGTCTGGTTAGATCCCGGAGCATTAACACCCGGATCCCATTCTCGGGATCTATCGTATGAAAGCTTGCTGTGTAGGGTACAATCCCTTTGTATTTCGTCTCAAGGTAAACCTGGTAGGAGGTGAAATCCTCGGATTCGGTTGTATGAAAAAAGCAGTTGGAACAGGTACGGAGCTCATGGTCACTGGTATACCCCCTGCAGGTATTGCAGAGAGCAAGGGAATTCCCTTGCTCTAGCTGGTCTAGAAAGTCGCTGTCCACAATACTGGAGGCTGCAGGATTCATGGCCAGTGTCTTCCCTTCCCTGTCAAAAAAGAAGATAGCTTCCCTGCTGTTCTCAAACAGCTTCAGCATCAGAATATTTAGTGAATCCATCCCGGTTGGCAGCATCAACTCAGCAACAATTCCTTCCCGTTCAAGTCTCCAATCCCCTTACGAGCCATACTCTCCAGATCCCTCAGCATGGTTTCATTAACCTGCTGAATCCCCCGGAAACCACCAAGAAGCACACCGGCTACACGGGCATCGTTCCACAGGGGTACTGCCCCTATACTCTGCAGATTCTCTGATTTAACAATCGGATAATTAAACAGCATTTCTTGCCGAACCTGTTCTTTTACTGAAGAGAGTAAGAACGGCTTTCCGGTTTTAAATACGATGCCCGCTACTCCTCTTCCCGACTGAAGAACAATCCCTTTATAACGGGAATTCAGATTGCCGGAGGCGTATTTCCATCGGATGACATAATCATATTCTGCAGGGTCTGCAAGTGCCAATGACATGAAATCATACCCTAAAGCTTCACGGATCAGGTCAAGCTCCAGCTGATAATCAACCTTGTTTTTCATCGTGTTCTCTCCTATTTGAACAGGGAAAGAAGTGCACACTTACTTTCCTTTAATTCGATTTATGTCTTCTGTATAGAATATAACTTCTGCCTACATAATTCAACGGAACACTCCATACATGAACAAGCCGGGTAAAGGGCCAGAATGCGAAGATCGCGAAACCAGACAGGACGTGAATTTTAAAGGAAAGCGGCACAGTTGTCATTAACGCAGGATCGGGTCTGAACATAAACAAGCCACGGAACCATACGGAAATGGTCTCACGGTAATCAAATTCAGGCTGCACCGCGTTGGTAACAAGTGTAGAGTACATGCCCATAAATACAATGAACAAGAGCAGAGAATTAACAATCAAATCAGAAGCGCTGCTAAGCCGCCGGACGTTCTTGAGTGTAAATCGCCGTGAGGTAAGAATCAGCATACCGGCCAGAGTGACGATTCCAAAAATCCCACCGATATATACTGCCCCGATATGATACGTATGCTCATTTACACCCACAGCCTCCATCCATGATTTTGGAACAACGAGACCGCCAATGTGTCCGAAGATAACAGGAATAATTCCAAGATGAAAGAGAATACTTCCATATTTCAGTTGTTTCTTCTCGATAAATTCACTGGATTTGGCCGTCCAGTTGAACTGGTCTCTCCGGTAGCGGTAGATATGCCCAACAACAAAAACGACTAGGCAAATGTATGGAATAATGACCCATAAGAATTGATCGAACATATTCATTGACTGACTGCCTCCTGTTCGATGCAAGCTTTGAGTGTTTCCCGAAGACCCTTCACCAGGTGGAAATACGGGCTTTGATTCTTGTCCAGCGCCTGAAGCAAGTGATATGTGCCATCCTCCAGAATCCCAATCAGCATCCGGAAATTCTCGGGTGTCCGTGAATCGTTACGCCATTCGGCTGCATAAAGAAATTCACACATGAGCGGCAAGTAGTCCGGCAATTCACCTTCAGGCATTTCAAGCCCATACATTTCATACAGCATTTTTAGTTTGGCGAGGATTTGACCACGTTCCTTGGCATCCTCAAATTTAAAATAAGTCATATACAGTGCACAATCCCGCTGAAAATCAAAGGTTGCTGCATATTGTTCCTGTATCTCATCCAAACTGTATTGCTGCATGAGCTCCCCGTACATATGCAGATGGTGGTAAGCCGGATGTCCCTCTTCGAACACCTCTTCCGGGAAAGACTGTTGAAAATCCTGACTTTCTGGATACATTAGCTGCAATGCAAAGTACCCGAAGGAGTGCTTGAATGTGTACAGCTTCGTTAAATCAATCACGCCAGATCCCTCCGTAGAAGTTCTCTTCGTATAATTCCTTGGCCGTCTTCGACTCCGAACCGGCAGTATTTGACGGACCGCATCCATCACATCCCGATCCTGATGACCCGAAGGAACCCATGTCACCCATCCGGTTGCCATACCCAGCAGAGCCTTGGGCACGATATGGATTCATAGTTTGTTCCTTATGGGATGTCGGAATTACAAAGCGGTCCTCATATTTGGCGATAGCCAACAAGCGGTACATCTGTTCAGTCTGCTGTGCTGTCAATCCTACCCGCTCAAGCCGGCTTGCATCGAAGGGTTGATTGGCTGATTTGGCACGCATATACGAGCGCATCATAGCCATCCGCTGGAGAGCTTCTTTTACCGTCTGAGTGTCGCCTGCGGTCAGCATATTGGCCAGATACTGGATGGGTGTCCGCATTTCCTCGATCGCCGGGAAAATCATATCCGGATTCTTCAGAGAATCCTTCCCTTCAAAATAATTCATTATCGGGCTGAGTGGCGGGACATACCATACCATCGGCAGCGTCCGGTATTCCGGGTGCAGCGGGAACGCCAGCTTATGTTCAATGGCAAGCTTATATACCGGTGAATTCTGGGCGGCTTCCAGCCAATCCTCAGAGATCCCGTCTTTTCTGGCTTGGGCGATGACTTCAGGATCATGCGGATTCATAAATAAATCACATTGGGCTTTGTACAGATCTTTCTCATCCGGTGTGGAAGCAGCCTCCAGCACCTTGTCCGCGTCGTAGAGCAGAACGCCTAGATAACGGATACGACCAGTACAGGTCTCAGAGCATACCGTCGGCAATCCAGCTTCCACACGCGGGAAGCAAAACGTACATTTTTCCGCTTTGTTGGTCTGCCAGTTGAAATATACCTTCTTATATGGACAGCCCGTCATGCAGTATCTCCAGCCCCGGCAGGCCTCCTGATCTACGAGAACAATGCCGTCCTCTTCCCTTTTATACATCGCTCCTGAAGGACAAGAGGCGACACAGCTGGGATTAAGGCAGTGTTCACACAACCGTGGCAGATAGATCATGAACGACTGTTCAAAGTTGAATTTGATCTCCTCTTCAATCTTCTGGATATTCGGATCAAGCGGTCCGGTTACGTGTGCGCCGGCCAGATCATCCTCCCAGTTCGGACCCCACTCCAGGTCCATCTTCTCGCCTGTTACTGCCGAATGCGCACGTGCCACAGGTGAATGCTTTTGTTCCCCAGCGTCCGTCAGATGCTCGTAATTGTATGTCCAGGGTTCATAATAATCCTTCATCTCTGGCATGTCCGGGTTATAAAAAATCTTCCCGAGCGCGATCTTGGACAACTTGTTGCCGGATTTCAGCTCAAGCTTGCCTTTGCGGAGCTGCCAGCCCCCTTTGTAGAGTTCCTGATCTTCCCAGCGTTTCGGATAACCGATGCCCGGTTTGGTCTCCACGTTGTTAAACCACATATATTCCGCACCTTTACGGTTGGTCCAGGTCGTTTTGCAGGTCACGCTGCAGGTATGACAGCCTATGCACTTATCCAGATTCATCACCATTGCTACTTGCGCTTTAATCTTCAAGCCAGTTGACCTCCTTCATTTTTCGCACGGCTACGTATACATCACGCTGGTTGCCGATTGGGCCGTAGTAGTTAAATCCATAGCTGAGCTGTGCGTAACCCCCAACCATCTGGGTGGGCTTAAGATGAATTCGGGTGGGAGCATTATGACTGCCGCCACGCGTATCGGTAATCTCGGAGCCGGGAACTTGAATATGCTTGTCTTGTGCGTGATACATGAACATGGTGCCTCTAGGCATACGGTGGCTAACGACAGCACGGGCAGTGACCACGCCATTCCGGTTGTAGACTTCCAGCCAATCATTATCAGCAATATCGTGCTGTTCTGCGTCCTCGTTGTTAATCCACACCGTAGGCCCGCCACGGAAAAGAGTCAGCATGTGCTGGTTGTCCTGATATGTGGAGTGAATATTCCACTTGCCGTGTGGTGTTAAATACCGAAGGACAAGCGCATCCTGCCCGCCTTTTACTTCCCTGTCCCGCGGCCCGAATACCATCGGCGGCAAGGTCGGTTTGTAGATAGGCAATGCTTCACCAAACTGTTGAAAGATTTCATGATCAATGTAGAAGTGCTGTCTGCCTGTCAGGGTCCGGAACGGGACCAGACGTTCAATATTGGTAGTGAACGGCGAATACCTGCGCCCTTGTTTGTTGGAACCGCTGAATACCGGTGTAGGAATCACTTCCCGGGGCTGTGCGGTGATGCTATGGAATGTGATTTTCTCCGCAGCCCGGTCCGCTGAGATATCTCTTAATACAACGCCAGAATCTTTCTCTGCCTGTTCGTAGGCTTTCTGGGATACCCGGCCATTGGTTGCAGAAGACAGATGAAGAATCGTGTCTGCTACCTGACGGGCAGTTTGAATTTTGGGCAAACCATCTTTGATCGAATCATCATAAAAGACCCCGTTCAGACGTTTCAGCTCTTCATATTCATCAGCCACGGAGAAGCTGATGCCATGTGCGCCTGCTTTGCCGGAGACCAGATTAGGTCCAAGCGAGATGTATTTATCATGAATCTTGGTATAATCCCGTTCCACAATAATCAGATTTGGCATCGTTTTGCCCGGAACAGCTTCCACTTCACCTTTGGCCCAGTCTTTGACCAAGCCCATCGGCTGAGAAATCTCACTGATCGAATCATGGGCAAGCGGTGTAGCGACCAGATCTTTGTAGACACCCGGCAGCTCTGACTTCGCCATTTCCGAGAAGACTTCCGAGAGCTGGCGGTAAATATCCCAATCTGAACGGGATTCCCACAACGGATTGACCGCAGGATTAAATGGATGAACGAACGGATGCATATCTGTTGAGGATAAATCCGTCTTCTCATACCAGGTAGCCGCCGGAAGAACGACATCCGCATACAACGGGGTTGTGGTCATACGAAAATCCAGCGCGACCATCAGATCCAGCTTGCCTTCTACATCCTCCCGCCAGACGATTTCTTCGGGTTTCTGCTCTTCATTCGGCGTGGCAAGCAGTCCATCTGATGCACCGAGCAGATGCTTCATAAAGTATTCCTGGCCCTTCGCGGAGCTGGATATCAGATTAGAACGCCATATGAATAAGCTTCGCGGGAAATTCTCGGGTGCACCCGGATCTTCTACGGCAAAACGGGTCGTTCTTGATTTGATCTCCTCCAGCGTATGGGCGATGATCTCAGCATTGGTTTTTTTGCCCTGCTGAGCGGCTTCTTCTGCGAACATGAGGCTGTTCTTGTTAAACTGCGGGAAGGAAGGCAGCCAGCCCAGCCTTGCCGCAAGCACATTGTAATCGGCGGGGTGCTGGTAGGCTACCTCTCCTGCTGTCGGTGACTTAAGCGAATCGGTACCACTCTCTTCGTAACGCCATTGTTCTGTTGCGAAGTAGAAGAACGACGTAGCATTCTGCTGCCGGGACGGGCCCTGCCAATCCTTCGCAAAAGCGATAGTCGACCATCCTTCGATCGGGCGGCATTTCTCTTGACCAACATAGTGCGCCCAGCCGCCCCCGTTTACCCCCTGGGATGCGGTAAGAATTACAAGGTTCAGGATGGAGCGGTAGATGGTGTCACTATTGAACCAATGATTAATCCCGGCTCCCATGATAATCATGGAGCGTCCGCCGGTATCAATGGCGTTCTGGGCGAATTCACGGGCAATCTGAACCACAACACTGGATTTCACACCTGTGATGTTCTCCTGCCATGCAGGAGTGTAATGGGAGGCGCTATCGTTATAGTCCTTGGCGTTCCAAGGACTCTCAATTCTGCCGATCCCGTATTGACTCATCATCAGATCATATACCGTTGTACCATATCGTTCCGTTCCATCAGCAAGACGTATTTTCATAGCAGGAATCGTCCGTGTGAATGTACCGTTCCCCGCTTGATCGAAATAAGGGAATACAATCTCTTCCCACTGCCCGCCGTATTCTTCAACAGAAAGTGCAGGAACAATCTTCGTGCCGTCTTCCCGTTCAAGAATGAGATTCCATTTCTTATCCGTCTCCCAGCGCTGCCCCATCGTCCCGTTAGGAACCACAAGCTCCTCGGAGACAGAGTCATAGATCACTGGTTTCCATTCCGCATGCGAAGAGGAATCACCGAGATCGCTCGCACGGAGGAAACGACCGCCCTTCAAGCTCTGCTCATGGGGATCCAGGAGAATGATGAAAGGCATGTCCGTATATTGTTTGGCATAGTCCATAAACATCGCTTCTTGGCGTTCATAATAAAATTCCTTCAGAATCACATGGGTCATTGCCTGAGCTAAGGCAGCATCGGTACCCGGATTAGGTGCAAGCCAGTTGTCAGCGAATTTGACGTTCTCTGCCAAATCCGGTGCAACGGACACCACTTTGGTTCCTTTATATCGTACTTCAGTCATGAAGTGGGCATCCGGGGTCCGGGTTAGCGGTACATTCGAGCCCCACATGATCAAATAGCCGGCATTGTACCAATCTGAGGATTCTGGAACATCTGTCTGCTCGCCCCATATTTGCGGAGAAGCCGGGGGCAGATCAGCGTACCAATCGTAAAAGCTGAGCATTTGCCCTCCAATGAGCGAGAGGAACCGTGCACCCGAAGCATAGCTGACCATAGACATAGCCGGAATCGGAGTGAACCCGGCAATCCGGTCTGGCCCATACTTTCGTATGGTATAGATTAACTGTGCCGAGATCAGACGAAGCGCGTCATCCCACGCAACCCGGGTCAGCCCCCCTTTGCCACGGGCTTTTTTATAGAGATCCGCTTTCTCCGGGTCTTCCACGATACTTGCCCAAGCATCTACGGGATTGTCATGCTCCTGCACTGCAGCCTTCCAGAGGCGCCACAGCTTCCCTCTCATATAGGGGTATTTCACCCGAAGGGGACTATATTCATACCAGGAAAAGGTTGCACCTCTGGGACAGCCGCGGGGTTCGAACTCCGGCATATCCGGTCCGCAGGACGGATAGTCAATCTGTTGATTCTCCCAAGTAATAATTCCATTCTTCACGAATACCTTCCAGCTGCAGGAGCCTGTACAATTCACTCCATGCGTTGTGCGGACCACTTTATCATGAGACCAGCGCTGGCGGTACATATCTTCCCAATCCCTGTTCTTTTCCTCCAGAATGGACCACTTTCCAGAATAACTTTCAACCGGCTTAAAAAAGTTCAAGCCATACTTTTTCTTCATCGCTTACAAACACTCCTTTGCAGAATGAAGGACATGGAAGAGTCCGACTCACTATTCATTCGAATACCTCCATTATGGAGGCCCCGGACCGGAGTTCCCATTAGGGAATGTCCTATAGTCCCTCGGGAAATCCCTTGATTCAGCAAAAAGTGAAAAGCCCCCCTCTTGAATCAGGAGAGCCTTCTAAGCGTTTTAGAAAGGTGTGCGCTGCTAACTGCTGTCAGGGAATTCCCTCTTTTTGTTCAGGGGATGTCCTAACCGGAAATTTCAATGCTGCCTTCTATGTTATACTGAGAAAAAATTTTGGGGAGGATAAACAAATGGTAGGACCCTCTTTACGTCAACTGCACGCCCATCATGCCATACATCAAGGCGGACTATCGGGTGCAATAGACAAAACTGAAGAAGTCGAGAAACTGCTGGAGATACAAGAATTCGAGGTTGCACGACAAGCGGCCGATCACCTTGTGGAGTACTGGGAAACTAGAATACTGAGTCATGCGGAGGCGGAAGAAGAAGGGTTCTATCCGGAGATGGCGGCGAATAACCCCGGTTTGCAGAATGCAGTAACCAGGCTGACTCGTGATCATGAGCTCCTCCGAATCATGATCGCAGATATCAAAACCATGCTTGACGAAGAAGGCCTCACAACAGAAGTGCTTCAGCATTTCCATGCGCTTGTGGTGGTGAATGCTATTCACAGCAGAGACGAGGAAAGGCTGCTGCTTGAGGAACCTTCACGATAATTTCGCTGCTCGGATAAATTATGTGATCTTTGATACAAAATAAGATAGAAAAAGTGTCCGTTTTGTTAAAGTGGTATTTTAAATATATCTTTTAAATGTAAAAGAGTATATATTAAATTTGTAAAATTGAGAGGAGTGAACGGTCATTTTATCCACACAAACACGAGAAATTGTCAAATCTACAGCCCCTGTCCTTGCGGAACACGGTACTGCAATAACTACGGTATTCTACCGGAATCTCTTTGCGGCCCATCCTGAGCTTTTGAATGTATTTAACCATGCCAATCAGGCACAAGGCCGGCAACAGACTGCCCTTGCGAATGCAGTGTATGCTGCTGCAGTTCACATTGACAACCTGGAGAATATTTTGCCTGCAGTCGTCCAGATTGCCAATAAACATGTGAGTCTTGGCATTAAACCGGAGCAGTACCCGATTGTCGGTGAATTTCTGCTGAAAGCCATCAAGGAAGTGCTTGGGGACGCAGCAACCGATGATATCATGAAGGCTTGGGAAGAAGCTTATGGCGTAATCGCAGCCGCCTTCATTGGTGTTGAAGCGAACATGTACAAGGAAGCGCGCGAGCAAGAGAATGGCTGGAATTTCTTCAAACCGTTTACTGTGGTCCGAAAAGTACAGGAAAGCTCCAGCATAGCCTCCTTCTATCTCAAGCCTGCTGATGGCTCGGGTGTACCGGCGTTCAAACCAGGACAATACATTTCAGTGCGGGTACTAATCCCGGGTGAACAGTATACTATGATCCGCCAGTATAGCCTGTCTCAAGCATCCAAGCCTGACGAGTTCCGCATCTCCGTGAAACGGGAAGCTGACAATGATCCGAATGGAGTAGTCTCTGTCTACCTTCATACACAGGTAAGCGAAGGAGATACCGTGGAAGTAAGTGCACCTGCCGGAGAATTCCTGCTGGATACTTCCAAAACCACACCAGTGGCTTTTATCTCTGGTGGTGTCGGTATCACACCAATGATGAGCATGCTCGAAACGGTAGCCGTGTCATCGCCGGACCGCCCTACTGTATTCCTGCATGCGGCACGGAATGAATCACTAGCCGCTTTTGGTAATGATGTTGAGAAGCATGCGCTGAACATGAGCAATATCAAATATAAAACCTTTTATTCAAGCGGCTCGGACGGCCAAATCACCCGTGAAGCATTAGCATCGTATGTGGATCCAGCAGGTGATGCCTATGTATGCGGACCGGTTCCTTTCATGGAAGCCATGATCCGCGAACTGCTGGCGATAGGGATGAAAGAGGAACAGATCCACTATGAGTTTTTTGGTCCGGCTATGCAATTAGAACAAGCCTAGTCCACATTGTAAAAAGAGTGCGCCAGAATCCAAATTCCGGCACACTCTTTTTTTTGTCTTCAATTGTCAGTCCATATATTTCTCCAAGGAGGGCCGGTTGCGGATGATCATCTGCTTGTTGCCGATCAGCTCAATCAGACCCAGGTCTTCAAAGATTGCAAATTTCCGGCTAATGGTTTCCCGTGTAACGCCTACGTAATTCGCCAGTTCTTCCCGTGAAAGCGGGAGATCGATATGAATCTTACCGCCCCGCATTTTACCATAGACATCACTAAGCTCCAGAATCATATAGGCAATCCGGATTTCCGGATCCTTGGTAGCCAGGCTTTGCGCCAGATTCTCGGTATGCGCCAGTCTTTTAGTTACCGTCTTAAGCAGTTTGAAGGCAATATCGGGATTATCCATGATCAGCAGCTCCATATCTGTTTTGGTCAGCATGCAGATACTGGTATCTTTCAATGCATATGCGCTAAAGTTACTGAGCTCATCGCTGTTAAAGATGCTGAGTTCGCCAAAAAAATCACCGGCTGTCAAAATGTGCAGGATTTGCTCCTTTCCCTGCGGAGTCATTTTGGACAGTTTCACTTGTCCTTGCTGAATAATATACAGGGTATCCGTCGGCTGTTCTTCCAGAATCAGAGACTGTCCCTTGGAGTACTTTCGGTGGATAATCATCGCACTGATCCGGGAGAGGTCCGCGCCGGAAAGGGAAGCGAAGATGGGTACTTTGCGGGTGCAGGGCTCAGCGGCATTCTGGCAGGAATGTTCCGGCATATCGGGTCTCTCCTTTGCAGAATTCTCTAAGATATAGGTGAAAAATGGCTGGTATCTTCGCCGCAGACCGGGCAGACCCAATCCTCAGGCAAATCTTCAAAAGCGGTGCCCGGTTCTACATCCTCGTCAGGATCACCAATTGCAGGATCATAAATATAACCACAAGGCTCACATACATACTTTTTCATCAGGGTCATCTCCTCTTTTATTATTGCAGGCTATATAAGTTGAACTTTAGATTTTCATATTAAGGTCTGGTCGTAACTGCGGGGAATGTTTGGACTTCCGGCCGCTGTTGTCTGCAGATTTCTTGATTTATACCGCTGTTCGCGGTGGAAATCCGCAGACAAAGGCGGTCGCTTTCGCTCCTACAGTTCCAAACTCCCCCTCCGCACTCCTACCTTTTCCATGTTTATTAATTTCAACTTATATTGCTTTGCAATCTCGTCTTAACTTCCTCCATAATTACTGAAATACTGCTGGAAAGATTGATGCCTTCCAGGCTGCAGCCTGACTCAATAGCGGATTTATAGACCAGCGAGGCCGCAGCCCCCTCCCAGGAAACAGCGCCGATCATTGTGTTTTCTTTCACAAATATCTGGGTATATACCCCGTTCTCTACTGCTGATATACTCTGGTCACACAGCGCCTCATCTGTCTGTCCAATCGAAAAAAGCGAGATTCCAAATGCATTAAAGTAAGTGACCGGAACTGCTTTGCGGTAAGCAACAGGTTCATTAGCCGCCATATTATTACCGGCAATGCGCCCCTGCTCCATAGCTCCTCCCCACAAACCTTCCACATGTCCGTTCATTTCAGCAATGTCTCCTGCAGCATATACATGGGGAGCACTGGTCTCCATATGTGCATTCACGACAATACCGGAACGGGTATCAATCGGGGTGTCTTTCACCAGCGTTGTATTCGGCACAATACCTATCGAATAAACGACATGATCACAGGAAATTACAGAATTATCGTCAAGTGTAACTCCTGTTACGGATTCCACACCTGTTATAGAGGTCACACCGGTATGCAGAATAACCTTCACACCGGCTTGTTCAAGGGTTTCCTTCAGCTTTATTGAAGAGGTTTCATCCAGTTGACGAGCCATTAACCGCGGAGCCGCTTCGATAACAGTCACTTCATAACCAGCTTCGTGTAAGGCCCATGCCGTCTCCAGACCTTGTACACCACCGCCGATGGTTACGATACGGTTGCCGCTCTCAAGACTCGCTTTCAGGGAATCAGCATCTTCCAGATCCCGGATGGTATGGACATTCTTCAGCCCTGCGCCCTCCACTGGAAGTGCCCGGTTTCTCGCCCCCATACAGAGCAGCAGCTTGTGGTAAGTGATCATTCTGCCGTCAGCTGTCTCGACTTGTTGCCGGTCTGTATGAATATTCGTTACCCGGGTTGAGGTTTGCACAGCGATGCGGTTATCCTTATACCACTTTTCCTTCTTGATCAGTACCTTTTCACTGTGCAAATCGGTGAACAATCCTTTGGTCAGCTTAATCCGGTTGTAGGGCAAATGCCCCTCCTCACCCAGAATGGAAATCTCCGTATCAGGATCCTGATCGCGAATCGCCTTGGCGGCATGAACAGCCGCTACTCCACTGCCAATAATAAGATAATGTTTATTCATGTTCTGCCCCCTTAATAAGAACTGAGCAGAAGATCAGAGACAAATTCCGCAGCATTTTTGATTTGTTGAACCTTTTCCGGTGCCTTAGGTGAGAAACGGACACGTATCGGGAATTCGATGTGGATCATCCCTGTGGATTTGATGACTTCCGAAGTACTCTGTACAGTCATATTCGTGGCATTCAGGTAATCCTGAATCACTTCTATCGCTTCCCCGCTCCAACCGTAGGAGCCAAAGGCAGCTGCCAGTTTGCCTTCCAGATCCATATTCTTCATCTCTTGCAGGATAGGCTCCAGGTTGCCGATCATATCAGCATATCTGGTAGAGCTTCCTATAAACACGGCATCTGCAGAGGCGATACTGTTCAGAATATCTTCCACACTACTCTTGTCGGCATCCCACACTTCAGTCTCAATCTGGTTTGCATTCAGGCAATCCTTCATGATATTCGCCATTCTTTTGGTGTTATTCTTAAGTGTGGTATAGACAATAACAGCCTTTTTGCCTTCAGTAGTCTCACGGCTGAGTACATCATAGAGATCAATATATTTGCGGATGTCTTCCCGGATCAGATATCCGTGAGAAGGTGCGATCATCTCAATATCAAGGTCCTGAACAGCAGCCATTAGTGTTCTGACGTATCTCCGGTGCGGGTGAATAATTGCACTGTAGTAGCCTTTGAAGTCATCCGTGATGTCGTATCCGGCCTCATCGCTGAACAGCTTATTCACAGCAACATGGGTGCTAAAAATATCGCAAGGAAAGAGGATTTTATCTTCCACACAATATGTGATCATAGTCTCAGCCGTATGAAGGTACGGAGTCTCCTTGAACAGCAAGGTTTTTCCGCCGATATCCAGTGTATCTCCGTCCTTTACAACCAGGAAGTTCCGGCTGTGAAGCTTGTACATTTCCTGCAACTCCGGCACAGCGATCGCTGTGCAGACAATCGTGGCATTAAGTGCCCTTGAGGAGAGTGCAGCCAGTCCTCCGGAATGGTCAGGTTCTGTATGGTTAATTACGATATATTCAATATCCATGGGATCAATGAATTGGCTTAACCGCTCCGCATATTCACGTCCAAACTCCATATCTACAGTGTCGATGATCGTAGGTTTGCCGGTTTTCAGCAGGTAGGAGTTATAGGTAGTTCCTTTCGCCAGGATCAGCCGATGAAAAGGTACCTCCCGGTTATCAATTTTACCGACCCAATAAGTATCTTTCGCAATCTTGTATTCTGTGTTCATATGCTTAACCTCCTGAATGATAATGTTTATCAACAACTTCATTCTAGCTTGGAGGCTAAACAAAAAGGAGGATTACAATCACATTTTGAAATTTTCAAAGTTCATCTATTCATACTATAAATATACACGGTTGCGGCCAAAGGGTTATGCGTATGGTCACTTTGCTTGTCAGTAGCGTTTAAGAATTTTATCGGCCTCTTCCCGGATCCTGTGGCGGAATGACTCCGGTTCGAGCACCTCTACGTCCCCGCCCCAGCTAAGGACATACGGAAGCAATTCTTCCGTGTGCCGGACGCGAAAGGTAAATAATAGGCTATCCTTCCGCTCCTCCATCGTATCCATATAAAAGCTGCCGGTTTCTGCGATTTTGTCCGCCTTCTCAGGATTCACCCGTATCTGTACCCGAATATTACGGTCATCTGGTTGACGGTAGCGGCTCAGGTCAAATCCGATTGGCACCGTGAACGGCTCATCGAGCACGTCGAGCTCTGTCATCCGCGACAAACGGAAATGGCGGATTTCCTGCCGCAGGTCGCAGTGTGCGATCAGAATCCAATTCCCTTGAATGAACACCAGTCCATACGGGGCAACCTTCCGCATGCTTTTCCGGTTCCCGTCGGATCCGGGCAAAGATTTCAGATAGGTAAAGCTCAATTTGCGTCGTTCCAGAACGGCACGCCTTACCTCTCCGAGATAGTCTTTTTCCTTATGGCCGGTTACCGGTTCTTTGGTGTGAAGAAGCCGCATCGTTTCACGTACCCGGTTGGATTCAGAGCGTACCGGCTCGGGAAGGACGGCCTCAATTTTGCGCCGTACCGCCTTCGCTACACTGCCGTAATAAGCGTCCAGCCTCTGTTCAATGAAGTCCGTCCCCATAATCAAGGCCACAGCCTCCTCGGCAGTGAAGCCGACTGGCGGCAGGAAATACCCGTCCATCAGGGAGTACCCCTGCCCGGGAGCGCCGATAATCGGAACCCCCGCCTCACTCAATGCTTGAATGTCACGGTATATCGTCCGCACACTCGTCTCGAATTGATCAGCCAAGTCTTCCGCTCGAAGCACCTTGCTCCTCTGCAGTTCAAGTGTGATGGCGAGCTGCCGTTCAGTTTTATTCATGGTCTCCCCCAGTACTTCCGTAAATTTAGCGGTCCCGGTTAATAATATAGTCTAATAAGTGCTTTAGAAAAGCGGCTTGCCGGGAGATCGCATTCAACGCTTCTACTGCGTGGCAATAGTGATCCCACATCTCGATTCTAGCCGCTTCCGGACCAAGAATAGATACGAAGGTCGAATTATTATTGTCCGCATCCATACGGGTATTCTTGCCAAGCAGTTGATGATCCCCTTCCTCATCCAGCAGATCATCTTTGATCTGAAAAGCAATACCAGCATGATAAGCGAATTTCTTCAACGCTGCAATTTCCGCAGGCTGCACCTGAGCAAGAATGGCAGGCATCACCAAACAGGCTTCAAACGCTAATCCGGTTTTATAAAAGCACATCATGTTCAGTTGCGCAAGCGTCAATGCCTTTCCTTTGGAGTGCAAATCCATTACCTGCCCCATACACATGTCCTCTGCTTTTTCAGCCGAATATTGCATCAAAGCCAGCACGGTTTTAGGATCGAAAGCCTTCAGCGAAGCTTGCTCTTGAATGGCTTTCTGAATCAGATAAAGTCCCGTTAATTCAGCTGTGGCGCTATTATGCACCTCATGCAAGGTTGGCCTTCCTCTGCGGGTAGGTGCATTATCCTGAGAAGGCAGATCATCGAATATTAAGGATGCGGTATGCATGAATTCCAATGACCGGAGAAGCGGCTCGATTGCTGCGGACTGAAGTCCATATCCCTCGACACCCAGGACCCAGGTCAAAATAGGCCGTATCCGCTTCCCGTCCCCGGTCAGGCTATAATTCGCAGCCTCAATCAATGATTCTTTCATGGGAGGAATACCATCCGGTATGGGAATCTCCAGCAGATGATTGATATGGTCCCGGGCGGTGTGAACGGTCCGCTGAAATTCCTGCTTTGCCTTACGTTCATTTTTAAGTTGGGTGTTCATCCGGTCCCGAAGCAGCTTGTCGAAGAAATCAACATGATCTGCTTTTCGTACCATTTGTTGAATAAGCCGGTTAAATTCCGGGTTCCCGGATGCAAAGATCTCCATGATCTCGTTATACCGTTCAGTCCCTATGCGTGCTTTATAGCGTTTGAGTCCGTTGATGGCACGATCCAGAATGACCTCAAGGGTCTTGGGATCAGAGTGATATACATTATGAATCAGATGGGAGATCACCGTCCAGTATAATTCATAGGGATTGATCAGATCCAAACGGACTTTACGGTATTTCAAATAGTAGGTATAGGGGGTTACCGCTCCCTCCTCCATATCATCAAACATATCTGCAAAGTCGTCAGCCAGCTGATTATAGATTCCGTAATAAAAGGTCCGCTCATCAAAACCTTCGTCCACGGGTGCGCTGATCACGGAACGGACAATTAACCTGGAGGAAGAGGATTTTAAAATAATAGGAATATAAAGTTCTTCATTGGTGTAATCCGCATTAGTAAGTTCCTTATTTCGGTCAATGTCCTGGGCATTGAAAAAAACATACGACTGCCCGAAAAAGGTCGTCTCCGTCTCCGGTTTCTGAAGGCTCTTCATATATTCGAACGCATTCCGCAGCTCTGCATGGATATATTGAATAATCTCCATGTTCTTTCCGGGCCACTCGCTAAGCTCCGGCACTATCCCTGTTAGCAGCGCAGTCCGGATCATACCGGAATATTGTTCTTTCTCGGGAGCGGTTAAAACCTTAGAATCCAGAAGATCGTCAATAAAAGGATACGTCAAACCGTAGGAGTAACCGATCCGGATCGCTTCATCCAGTCTTCGGGACCGTTCAGCAGACGCTGTATTGTCATCCATTTCTTCTATCACATGCAAGACGACCCCTACAATGATTTTGATGAGTTTACGTTCGGCTTGATCGGCATCCATTTCCTTCGGGATATGAGTGGCGACATTCTTAAGCTTCTCTATCAGCCAAATGGCCGTCGATGCTATGCCCTCCTTCTGGGCCCACCGGAAAAATCCGGCGACACTAATGGATTCTGCTCGGTTCTGCCGCCCGGATGTATTGGAAGGAATCAAGTGATGCTTCGTGTCGGTAATTACCTGCTGAATTCGTGCCTGCGTGCGGGGATCGTCCAGCGTTTTACCCAAGTCTCTCATATAAATATAGGAGATACTGCGATCCAAGTAGTCATCTAATTGCCCGGTATGATTCAGCCATTCGATATATTGTTCATAATCCTGGGAAACAGCACTTTTCTTCCACCGTGTAAAAAAAGACAGCCATGAATTTTTATGAACATGTCTCCGTCTCCACAACTGAATATCTTTGGTCACAGCAGGGACATATGATTTGTCCTTAACCTGCATATAAAGGGATGCAAAATACTGAGCTGCCTTCTGCTCAGCCACCCTGTACATCGTCTCACCCTGATCCGTAGTCTTCTCATTCATATGCATTATTACCTCTGCTTGAATTTATTATGGGCATCTTAATCATAACCCTATATAAGATGAACTTGAGAATGGGTAACGATAATAGGGGACCGCCTTGAATAACAAGGCATCTCCCTATTATGAGCCTAACATTCTCAAGTTCACGTTCTATAATACGATGATTAGTATTTTTGGTTACACAGAAAAGAAACCGGATCGTATGATCCGGTCTCCCCTCAAAAAATCAGACGTCTTATTAGTACTGAGACGTCTGTTAAGTATGTCGGCTTGCGTTTATCGGCCTATATTTTGAAATCATCTATCCGCCCATAGCTAAGTCTCTGCTGCAGGATAACGGCCAGTTCTTCCACGGTATCGTAGACGATTGGACGAATGTCTTTATTTTGAACCCGAAGTATATCCGCCTCACTGCTGTGAACGGTCCATATCACCGGGATGTTCAGACCAAGTGCATATCCTGCTGTAAAATACACCTCTGGCGAATGACCGGTCAAGTCCGCGATAATCAGTCTGCTGTCTCCGATGAACTCAAGAGAATTATGATCCTGATTCTGCGTTTTGTCATGTGCAAGCAAGCGGGGTAAATAACCGAACTGCTCGATTTTAGGCAATAGCATTTCCAGCCATTTTGTACGCTGATCCTCATCGTCCGGAATGAGTACGAAGCATGGTTTTATTTTTTTGCCGCCAGCCTTTGCCGCAGTCTCACTCCATCCCTTATCGGTAAGCTTAAAAGTCATGCCTTCCCTTATGATCAGCTGCTCGCCGATGAGTTTATCAATGATATATACCAGCTCTTGCAAGTTGGGAGAATACGTCAGGTTATAACTGCTGGAGAGCGGCTGAATGATGACCGGTTCTCCCGGGCCCTCGGAGTGTCTGTACAAATATTGCAAGAACCGGGTCCCCTTATCTTCAAGGGTCACAGGGATTTCCGGTGAATTTGTAATGGATTCCACATCATTCTCAGCTAGGACGACCTTCACGCCACAATCGGTCTGCTCCCGGATATAAGCCGATACAATATGAAGCAAATCGCGTTTCTTTTGGTGCGGGAGTGAGGTAATCGCTTCATAGCTGTCTCTTAATAAGCTATAGAACCCGCCCGGCGAACAGGAGCATCCTGCATATTTGTCATATTCGCCTTCCTGTTGAACAGGGACCATCTCATCACAGAACAAACAGTGTTTTCTAATCATGATCTACATCACCTCTTATCCATACTTCCTCCACCTTATCAATAATCTATGGAAAAGTAGACAAGAAGATATTTCCTCCAGCACCCTTAACTCAATGTAAATAGCCTCGTGGCTGTTTCTAGAATAGTAATGGTTACCAAACCCTCTGGAACGTTTAATAAAGCGCACACCAAGCAATCACATGGATCCCTGTTTAAAAAAACAAGGTGCCCCAATCAGCCAAACTCTTGGCTTTAGGACACCTCTGTTAGCTTTTTTTATTGAAGTAACTCCTGAAGCTCAGCAACGTCCGCACGGTACTGCGGCTTGAAATCTGCGGATTTCATGTAATGGGTCAAGCTGGATAAGAACTGTCTGCCTTCAGGAGTGACGCTTGTTTTGTCCGCATCAAGCGCACATATCAGAAGATTACCTGCCCCCACGCTGCATTCCAGCAAGAAGCCCAGCTTGTGGTTGCGCTCAAAGTTGTCAATGGTCTGCACAATGGGACTCCACGACCGATCGATTCCATCCAGGATGATGGACTTTGAATTCTGAATGATGTTCCACCAAGGGTACGTGGAATATTCTTCGCACGGGAAATCGCGAAACACAGAGTGGCTATTGTCGATCAGCAGACCCATTGTACCTACTGGTACGGGTTTGTTCATGCTCTCGGATATGGAACGGAACATAGGATAACACCAGAATTCTGTACAGTAAAAACCTTCAACAGCGTTCTGAAGTGACTCCGGCTTTGGCATGAGCAGTACATTCTGACCTTGCTCCAGCAAGTTGATCGCTTCCGGCGATAGTTCCTCGAAGAGATGCACACCTTCCAGCACCCCGCTATCATTTTGCGGATAAATCCACAAATCGTAGCTCTTGCGGATATCCGTACCTGGTATCCACAAAGAAAGAACGGCTTTGGTCATTTGCACGGTTTCAGGAAGAACGATGGACAAATCACATATATCAATATAATTGGACCCAGCCGGTATTACTGCTTCAGAACTACCTTTTGCCAGTGTTCCGCCATCAGTATTCAACTCCCACTGCAGTTCAAGGGTGTCCGGCGACCCGTTCCGGTACCAGGATAACTCAACATGCGCGTCGAAACGTTCTCCGGAGACATAGTTATACTTCTCAAATCTCGCGAGCAGAACCGCATCACTGCAGAACGTACGCCATTCCTCTGCGGAAATGAGCCCCTTGGAATCCATGAAGGCATCAAGAATGCCTACCAGTGCAGTCCCCTGACCACTGAAATCCTGCAGATCCAGAAGCTGAAATCCGGCAAGTTTTCGGGTACGGAACGCTGCCTCCAGCTCCTCTTTGTAGCAAGCTACTGCCAACTGCCCAGAACATTCAAAATATTTCTCAGCGAGATGTCCCATTCCCTTATCTTCCAGCCGGTCGCGGAAAATTTCAAAATTCTTGGCTTTGAGTGAACCTGTATATTTACTTATTTCTGCATAATCCGGATAAGTCGCATACTGTCCAATCTCATGGGAGACTACTGGAATTCGTGGAATCCATTCACCGGATGCATCTCCGGCCTGTACGGTCTTAGCTTCAGTGCCATACTGAATTTGAATGGTATCCCCAGTTGCTGCTGCTGGATCATTCCCATTCCCTATAGCGGGAGGTACGAATTGCTCATCGTAGTCTTTCATGGTACCAGGTTCATCGGTCTGAACATGTCCCAGAGGGGCATCACACATCGCATAAGAGCCTCTAAACAGCCGGTCTTTGGAGAAACGCACACCACAGAAGAAATCCTCATGCTCCAGGACTTCCGGAACAAACTGATGGTTATTGGAGCCCTGTGTATAGAGATGTCTATCATCGAAAGCCTTATAGTCTTTCAGAAAGGAATCAATCTTGGTTCGGCTGCCCCACAGTTCGTTGCCAAGCGACATCATTACGAAGGATGGATGGTTGCCAAAAGCCCGCAGAATGGCATATCCTTCGCTGATCAGATAGTCTTGCTCGGCTTGATTATGGCCCTCATCCGTTTCTTCTGTAATCGTTCCCCAGAATGGCAGTTCTGGCTCCATATAGATACCAAGCATGTCCGCAGCGGCAAAAGCCGCCTCCGGGGGACAGCAGGTATGGAAGCGGTAATGATTAATGCCGTAAGATTTCGAGATGCCAAGTATTCTGAGCCATTCCTCCAGATCAGTTGGGGCGTATCCGGTTAATGGGAAAATCAGACCGTCATGCTTGCCGCGGAGAAAGGTCTTTTGTCCGTTGATCGTAAATTTGTCGCCGTCAGTCTTGAATTCCCTAAGTCCAAAAGTCAGCTCATGCTCATCCGGGTCTCCTTCACCTGTACCTCTGAGGGTAATACTTATCTTATACAGGTTGGGTTCGGCTTCACTCCAGAGAAGTGCATCCGGTCCGAGTCCATAGCTGACTGAAAACTCTCCGCGTGAAATGGTATACTCTTGCCCGGTTATGGTCTGTGCAGTCTCGCTACCCAAACTGACGGCCGAAATAGCTAGCGTGCCTGCATCCGCGCCTTCAAGAGTGGCTGTGATACGAACTGATCGCCCTGACACATCCGGATCAAGACGAATGCCGCTCAAATAAGATTCACTGTAAAATTGCAGTTCAATGCGTCCCGTAATCCCATTCCAGTTAGTCTGGGTATCCTTCGAAGTTAAATGTCCGCCTTTAGTCGGATAATCCGTATTATCAACACGGATAGTTAGTATATGATTGCCGGAACGAAGCTGTCCGAGGTCATATACATGAGGGGTGTTCAGGCTGTCACGGTTACTTATCTCCATATCATCCAGCCAAACAGTGGTAAGTCTGGTTCTTTCCAGATGCAGAATGCAGGTTTTCCCGGAAAGTGCCTCCGGAATATCAAATTCTTTTGAATACCAGGCATATCCTTCGAACAAGTACTCATCTGTGAGAGCGTCTACAAGTATTTGCTCGTTCTTAGGTCCCTTTAGGGCGTGGGACGTTGTGCCCGGAAGAGCAATGACATCTACAAAAGGCATTACCAGTCCTTTTTTCGCCTCATCCAATTGCAGCTTCCATTCGCCTTCCAGGCTGATCTTCGTAAGCATCCTATCACTCCTATGTATAATATCTGATTAATAACCTATAATCTCTCATTCATTCTGTTATAAACAATAGCATAAATAAAAATAACAATACAAACATAATAAAATAAACCAAAACCAACAGAGTCCTGAGGTCTGCTGGTTTTGGTTAGTTGGTTATGTCCTAATTAGTGTGTACGATAAAGATGTGCGGGAAGCCTGTTATCTTAATATTTCGGATCTTATTTTCCCGTCCTCTATATTTTCCAGCAAAGATGGTTCTCCCAGAAGTAATGAAATCTCATGCAGCACACCATGTTCATTATTGCTCACCGTGTAATAATTAACTACAGCTTTTACGTCCGGCGAAGCGTTATCCATAGCGTAACTGTATTTGCATAACTTCAGCATTTCGATATCATTATTGCTGTCTCCAAAAGCCGCGCATTCGTCAGGCCGGACACCATATCGCTCAATCAGACGTTCAAGCCCGGATGCCTTGTGGCAACCAGGGATGATCAGATCAATACACTGATGACCACTGGTCACAGGGTCAACTATACCCTTCAGCTCTTCCATAAGCAGCGGCAGATATTTATTAACACCACCAGCGGTCAAATCAGGAGTTATTAATGCAAATTTGAAAATCTGGTCATTTACTTGCTTGAGTGCGTTAACCTTCTGCAGTCTCGGATAATAACGGCACATGAGCTCATAAAATTCATCACTTTCACTTTCGAGCACATAAGCCCCATCCACTCCGCACATAACTGCAGAAATCTCCTCATATTGACTCAGCTTGTCTACGATCAGGTTTACCTGATCCGGTGCGATTCTGCCGGTGAACAATACTTCTGTTCCATCAATGACATAGGCGCCATTCTCCGCGACATAAGCGAGTTCATCCTGAATCTCTTCAAAAATAGTTTTTAGCTTATAATACTGGTTCCCGCTGGCCACAACGAAATGAACGCCTTTTGCCTTCATTACAGCGTACAGCTGTTTGAACCATTTCCGGTTATAGTTCTTGGAATCATCTAAAAAAGTTCCATCCATATCTACCGCAATTAACTTGATGTTCATAGCAGGTTCTCCTCATGTATATTTATAGGGTCCCCTTTACTGTAAATTGTGAAATGCATTTCATGTCAAGCAGCCTACAGGCTCGAATTCACCTTTAATAATAACTTCATCAGTGTTTCTGCCTCTTCCGCAGTAAGATTGTCAGTGATGCTTTTTTCCACTTCCGCAAAAATCTCATTGAACTCCTCGACCAGAGCTGTTGCTTTCTCCAAAAGATAGATATTTTTCTGCCGCTCATTTTCTTTTGGAATCACCCGTTTAATGTATCCTTTTTTCTCCAGGCCTTGAAGCATGCTGGTTATGCTGGCCTCCTTGCGGTTGAAATGCTCCGCCAGATCCTTTTGGATCAGACCTTTTTCCTGATTCTCCGCAATATAACCGATCATCTGCCCCTGCTGTGCATTCATGCCCAGCTCTGCTAATCTTTCATCTGCCTGTCTTTTCTTTTTCAAGCCAATCTCCCGGATCAAATCCGAAAATGGCGTGTTCGAAAGCTGTTCAGTCATGGGATAAACTCCTTTAACGCAAAATAGTTAGGTTTCTAATTATAAGATAAGCATATCCTTCATCTTTCTAACAGTCAAATGAAACAGGCCAATAATCATTTCTGATTACTGACCTGCATAACTCGTTAAAATATAATCAAAATGCCAGCTGTACGGAGCCATCCTCATAAATATCCACTCTCTGAGTGCAGAGAAGCATGCCAAGCCCGTTGGCTGTGCCCTTCTCTCTTAAATCTAGCTGCCGGCGTTCCCAAATCTCCCTGTCATGAATAATGTCATAGAGGTAGTATTTCCCGGAATGGGACGCATCCATCTCTTCCACGAAGATGAAGTTATCTGCAAACAAATTGCGGAACCAGCCAGCAGCCTCTTCGTGGGAGGCAAATGTGGGCAGATCCGCCTCAAAACGCTCCTGCAAATATCTCTGTTTCAGCCTGCCAATTCTAACATAGTATTCTTCAAGTGTGTGTGGAGTAATCATATCCAAGCCCCCTCTGCTACATTCCAGAAACTTTTGATCAAAATATCATGATATATACTGAAGGGATATGACATTCTTCATTAGAACCTTCAAGTGTGTTCATTACTGAGCTCGGCGGGTATTGAGTAATAGAGTATATACCAATGACCTATAGGGAGGCTCTTTCCTTGCAAAATACAGATTGGATTCCGATCGCTTCACTTGCTCTCTCGAGCTTATTAATGCTCAGGGTAATGACCCTCAGCAGACGGGTTAACGACTTGCAATCACAGCTGGAGCGGATCCATAACCGCTCAGGCATGGACGGAGGCTTGGTCAAGCCAAGGATGGATATACCGACACCTCTTCATGT
Organism: Paenibacillus sp. LS-5; assembly: GCF_056121505.1. Classification (NCBI taxonomy): domain Bacteria; kingdom Bacillati; phylum Bacillota; class Bacilli; order Caryophanales; family Paenibacillaceae; genus Paenibacillus; species Paenibacillus sp. LS-5. Next base: position 559,154 of record NZ_JBWAVA010000001.1, read on the forward strand.
GCAGAACATGGAGTTTGCTCCGGATCTGGAGAGAAGGCTGTATCTGCTGCTGGCTGAAGGCAAGAAAATCCAAGCGATTAAGGTGCTTCGTGAAGCGCGGAATTTATCGCTGAAGGATGCCAAGGATTATGTAGATCAGATGGATCAGGGCAGGTAATACCATGTGAAAAAGCTATGCGTGACTAATAAAAACAAAACCGGCTGCGCCACTCCCTACAGGGACAGCGCAGCCGGATCTACGTTAACGTATTCAACCGGTTCACTTATCTGCCCTGTCACATCTCCAATGAGATAAAAAGGCAGTGTGAACATCGTATAGGCATCCAGATTGCTATAGCCCATAATTATGTAATAGGACACTAACAGCAGCAGAAACTTGTGTACCAGGAGAAATCCTTGCGGATCAAATATATTCAATATTTTGCTTCTCATGTCTAGGTTTCACTCTAAGCTATTAATCACCCACTGCTAAGCCCACAACAAAAAAGCCTGATTGCTCAGGCTTAAGAGTATTATAGAGCGTTGTTGCATTTAGAACATACCTGTTGTAGCCTGACAATAGTGTGTCACATTCTTGATATAAAGGTGGATCATCCATGATTCCTGAGCATTATTCCTTTACCGCCGGCTTCAATCTGCTTCCTGAGGAGCAGGACCTGGCTGTTCTGTTCAGCGGTGAAGGCCAGCCCTATCCCGGTCATAAAATCGGACCTTCCGTCCATGATTATTATCTGATCCATACGGTTCTGGAGGGTGAGGGCTGCTTCCAGAGCAGCGCTGCGTCTCAGCAGTGCAGGAGCGGCGACACTTTCGTGATCTTTCCAGGCTCTCTCTTCAGCTATCAGGCGGATGATCTTAACCCTTGGCATTATGCCTGGGTGGCGCTTCAAGGTACAGGGGTATCCGGACTGTTATCCGATATCGGCATTACAAGGGAGCGCCCGCTGCTGCAATCCGAGAACATCCGGGAGCTGCACAGCCTTTACGAACGGATCCGTCTCTCCTTCCGGCAGTCTGCTTATCCGCGTCTGGAAAGTCTGGAAGCATCCGGATGGACTCGGCTTCTGCTTCACCATTTCGGGCAGGATAACCTATCCATGCTGCCTGCCAGACCCATGGAAATGCCGGAAATCATCGACCGACAGATCGACCAGGCCATCCGCTGGATCTCTCTGCAATTCCATCAACAAATCAGTATAGATCATATGGCGGCAACACTCGGCTATCACCGTGCGCATCTGTCCAAGGCTTTCAAACAGAAAACAGGCCTCTCCCCCAAGCAATATTTACTGAAGATGCGGATGGACAAAGCCAAAAGTCTGCTATCAGGTACTCTTACCATTGACCAAGTAGCTTCATCCGTCGGCTTCAACGATGCATTATATTTTTCCAGGCAGTTCCGCAAATACTGCGGCATGTCGCCCAGTGAATACCGCATGATGCTGCGGGAGGATTAGATTGTGTATAACCGTTAAGAAGTACGTTCTTTGCTTCTCCGTACCAGCCACAGGATGATCAGTACAACAACAGCACCGCAAAGGGTATAACTCACAGGCCGCATATATTGCTCGACGATTGTCCAATTGTCACCAAGGCGATATCCCAGATACACCAGCGCGATATTCCATGGCAAGGAACCCAGTGCAGTGAATAAAATAAATTTCCCGGGCTTCATCCCGGCAATTCCGGCAGGCAAAGAAATGAAGGTCCGGATAAACGGCATCATCCTTGTGAAGAACACTGTTCCCTCTCCATAACGGTCAAACCAGCGCTGAGACTGCTCCAGATGGCGGGAATTGAAGAGTATATATTTACCATACTTCTCCAGCAATCTTCTGCCACCATGAGCCCCCACATAAAATGCCGCAGCAGATCCAACGAGATTGCCGAGTACTCCCGCAGTCACGACCTCTGGAAAGGACAACGTTCCTCTGGCAATCAGAAGCCCGCCGCTTAGCATAATCACCTCACTTGGAATGGGAATGCAGGCGCTCTCCAGCACCATCCCAATCCAGATTCCCCAGATTCCAAGCGTACTTACAAGATTCAGAGCGGCATCGGTTATAGCGTTCAATAATTGGTGCATGCTATCTCTCCTTATCCTACCTTATGGCTCGTATCACACTAAGTGTACCTCTGATTTCTTAAAGAAACATTAATCGAAAAGAAATCTCCATACGAACAACTGGACATAACAAAAAGGAGCATTGGGGGAAATGCTCCTTCTCGCCTTACATTTACAGCTAATTAAGTTGACTATTGGGCCCAAAATGAATCCCAAACTTATATTAATAATTTACCATGATAATTACATATATGCAAGTATTTACTATATATCCAATGAAAAAAGAATGTCCATGGGCATAATTATTATGGCAGCCTGCCGGAAAGATGCTGGGATAAAATACAAAACACCGTCTCATACTAAGTTCAAAGAGATGGAGGTGAACGTTATGCCCAAAAACAGTGCCGATCCCAAACACGACCGCGCCAATAACCGTGCGGATAAGAAGAACAATCAGCAAAATCACGATCATCTCACTGAGGAACCTCAAATGGTTAGCAACAATAAAGCTGCCGATTACGTAGCAAGCTTAAATGGTGTTACCAAAAATGAAACGTAGCTAAAGATTAAGACTGCACTCCGCCATCCTTGGACGAACGTGCAGTCTTTTCATGTTGGCATAGACCGATCCTATTCATCAAAATTATTAAGGTCAATTGGAGGATTATATAGTAATATTGAAGAAATGGCCGATTCTGGATCCTCTAATGGACAGGAGGTGAATTCATATGATCCAGTACGACAGGATTCTGGGAAAACTGCGCATGAACCTGCTGAAAAATGTCTCTCTGCTGGAAATTGAATAAACTACATAGTTCGACCGATATAAATAAATAGTGGAATGCGCACATCTCCGGTTGGAAAATATTATATAATACACTGGAGCTATTATTCACAAAACACATAAAAGGAGCTATCACATGAGTTATCAACCCCCGCAATTTGGAAATCAGGAATATTACACGCAGCCACCCGCGCCTGCCAAGACAAACGGCAAATCCGTTGCCGCCCTGGTGCTCGGAATCTTATCCATTGTATCTCCTTATATTGGTCTGATATTCGGGATTATTGCGATTATTCTCTCCGCGATTTCTTTCAAAGAGATCCGCACACGTAACGAACAAGGTAAAGGCATGGCTATTGCAGGGCTGGTCTGCGGAATTGTTGGCACGATTATTTATGCCGTTATTATTGCCATTGTCATTATTGCAGTTATCTTCTTGAACGACTATGATGGCGGATATAATGCTTTTAACAGCTTCAACAACATCTAACCTGCCATACACAGCTGCATGATAAGCAGTCAAAAAAGGAAGCAGACACCGGTTTCAAAACTGGAATCCGCTTCCTTTTTTACTTGGATTATCAGTGTGTTCTTTATGACGGCGGCGTTCCTTTACTCATCAGAATATTGATATTCTGCTGTTGGCGATACTCGGTAGGGGTTAACTGGTACCTTTTGCGGAACATCTGAGTGAAATGCTTCATGTCCTGATACCCCACGTGCTCGGCGATCTCAGCCAGTTTTAGTCTGGGATTAAGCAGCAGCAGCTTGGATTGCTCCAACCGCAGCGAAGTCACATAGTCTTTGTAACCCTGCCCGGTTTTTTGCTTAAACAGTTGACTGAAATATGCCGGATTCAGAAATACTACCGAAGCCATTTTTTCGAGGGACAGGTCTTCATTGAAATGCTCCTTGATATAGTGCAGCGCCACATCTACCGCCTTTTCACCGCTCCCCTTCATCGGCTCAAGCTCCAGGGCCTGTAGAGCCGAAGCTTCCCTCATCCGTTTGACGACCTGCGGGACTGTACTGAAGTCATAGCTGAGACCGGAGTGGATCATTTGAAAGGGGATTTTTAAATAATGGGTGAGATGGTCTTTGACCTCCTCCAGAAACTGCTGAATCTCGGCGTCCTCCCGCAAGGTAATGAGTCCAAGCAGACTCTGGCGGTCATAGCTGACAACAAAACCCCGCCCATGCAGCTCAATAAGCTCTGATAGTACATTCTCCACAATAAAATGCTCCAGCCGTATGCTTCTGTCCGCAGAATCCAGCTGCACCATCACCATATAGAAATGTTTATAATCCTCAATAAAAGGCTCTATGTCCAGATTACCGATATCAAGCCCTGAGGCCAGACGCTGAAAGACGCCTTCCCGCAGAAACCGCAGGCTCGCTTTCAGCCTCTCTCCCTGCCGGGAAATATCGTTGTCCTGCTCAATTTCAAGAGTGAGATTCGTGATGATCTCCAGCAACTTGCTCTTGCCAATGGGTTTAAGCAGATAATCCCTCGCCCCGAGACGTACTGCCTCCTGCGCATAGGAGAATTCACTATGGGCCGAGATCACTACCCATTTCACGTAGGGATATCTGCGCTTGGAGATCTTCATGAATTCAAGCCCGCTCATTCCCGGCATCAAAATATCCGTCAGAACGATGTGAATCCGCTGCTCTTCCATAATCTTGACCGCTTCTTCCGCCTTAGCCGCCACAAACACCTGATGATCCGGACTGATCTGTCCGATGGTCCGTATGATGCCTTCGCGGATGACCCTTTCATCATCAGCTACAAGAATATTCACGTTAAGTTATCTCCTTCCAACCTAATCGGCAGCACAATAGCAACCTGGGTTCCTTCTCCGGGAAAGCTCTGAATGTGTAGCCCGTATTCCTCTCCGAACATATGCTGCAAGCGCCGGTGCAGATTCTGTAGTCCAATCCCGCCTTTACTGCCTTCTTTGGGACTATTCCCGTTCAGGGATTGTAGTAAGCGTTCCAGCTGCCCTGCAGTCATTCCGTCGCCGTTGTCCTCCACAATCAATTGCAGGATGGAATCCTCTTCGCGTGTGTACACCTTCAGAATACCCTGGCGGCCCAGAGACTCCAGTCCATGCTTAACGGCGTTTTCAATCACGGGTTGAACGGTCATCTTCGGAAGACGGATGTTCAGCCAGCGCTCGTCAATATCCATCACAATCTGCAGCCTTCCTTCCAGGCGGATGGAAATAATCTTCAGATAATGGCCAATCTGCTCCAGCTCTTCGCGCAGCGTAACCTCTGCTGCATCCTCCCACTGACTGCTGTACCGGAACATTGATGAGAGGGAAAGAACCAGCTCGCCGAGCTGCTCATTCCCCTCCTCATCCAGCATCCAGTAGATCATATCCAGTGTGTTGTAGAGAAAATGCGGATTGACCTGGGACTGCAGCGCATGCAGCTCAGCATTTTTCTCACTCACAGAGGACAGTTTCACGCGTTCAATCAGTTCCTCAATCCGCCGGACCATCCGGTTAAAGGAGGCAACGAGAATATTAATCTCCTGGTAGGACGACACATTGACCATCCCCCGGAAGTTGCCGACCTCCACCTGCCTCATCTCGCGGATCAGCTTTTTCAGCGGTGAGGAGATCGTCTGTGACACGATAGAAGCGATTAACGTCGACACGAAGATCAGAATCGAGATGACAATGAGCAAATAGCGCTTCATCTCTTTCAGTTCCACATTGAGATCCTTATCCGGGGTAATACTCATCACCCACCATCCGGAAAAAGAAAGCCGGGAAGCCACCACCAGACGCCCAGATTCCTGCCGCACACTCTCATGCTGGAAGTTCTGCAAGGAAGGCAAAGTCTCCCTTACCGGAGCCGGATCTGTTGCTGAGGTCACAAACCGCCCATCCTCTGACATCAAATACACCTGGCTGTGCACACCCAGCTTAAGGTTCTCCAAAGCGTCAAGAACAGGCTGTGGATTCGTCTCATAGAGAACAATGCCAATTGGTTTGTGCTCATTCAGATCATAGATTTGCCGGCCAAAAGCAAACACCGGGCTGTCCTCCACCTGGTCAATTAACGAATGCTGATACACACCGAGCCAGACCATTTTGCCTGAAGAGGATTGAAGCTGTTTGTACCAGTCCTGACTTTGATATTTGGGGTCTACGACATTCATATAGTTGCCGTAATTATAGATTTTACCTTTGTCCGTGATGACATGGATGCCCACCAGATCATCCCGTGAATAAAATATGGAACCGATAATGTTGGTGACGGTCTGCTCATTGATGTAAGCCACTGCTGGTTCATCCGTTGTTTCATTAATCAATCGAATCATCTCGAAGTTATTGCTGAGTGATTTGGACAGAGAGTCATATCCTTTGTAGAGCAAGGTGAACAACCCTGCCGTCTGGGAGACGTTCTTTTGCGACAAATCACTAATCTTCTCATGCAATTGTACCGTAGTCCGGTTATAGTAGAGCAGGCTGACAATAAGCAGAATACTGGACATGCAAAAAAGAAACAGCAAGAACAACCGATGATGGATGGAATGAAAGCCGCTTTTCATAGGACTCTCTCCTTTCAACACCCTGTTCTGCCGTTTCCTATTATAAATCTTTACCAATTTTTTTTGCAACGACGATTAGCCTTTGACAGCACCCGCTACCATTCCTTTGGTAATTTTGTTGGACAGGAAGAAGTAGATCAGGATAACCGGCAGCGCGCCCATGACCAGGAATGCCCCGATGTCGCCGTAATTAACGGAATACTGGCTTACAAAAGTGTATACCCCGAATGGTAATGTTTTTAGCTTTTCGGAAGAGATAAAGGTTGCTGCCAGGATGTATTCATTCCAGATGTTGATGAAGGTCAGGATACACACGGTCATCACCGGCGGGATGGACACCGGAAGAATAATGCTACGGAAAATCCGGTATACGCTTGCTCCATCAATAAATGCCGATTCCTCAATTTCGTGGGGAATATCTCTCATAAACCCGGACAGGATGAAAACTGCAATTGGTGTTGAGAACGCAACGTACGGCAGAATCAGCGACAAATGAGTATTCAGAACGTGAATGTTCTTGAAAATAATCATCAGCGGCAGCAGCGTAGCCTGCATCGGAATCATCATACCCATTAGGAAGATCGTCATGACGATATTGCCGTATTTCCAGCGGAAACGCGAGATCGCATACGCTACCATGGAGGCAAGAACAATAACACAGATCATTGTAATGCCGGTAACGAACACACTGTTGGATAAGTATTTCAGATAACTGCCTGAAGTATAGGCTTCACTGTAGTTATGCCATTGAAAGGTTTTGGGGAAGGAGAAAAAGCTGCCATCCATAATTTCTTCATTGGTCTTCAGTGAATAGAGTACTAGCCAGAGCAGTGGATATAACTGGGTTACTACAGGAATTGCGAAAAGAAGATACACGATTCCTTTTTTGAATTTTTGCATGATCGCGCACTCCTTTTCTAATTGAATTTACGTTCAAGTCTGTTGAATATCGCATTAATGAATCCGGTAAAGACCAGACAGACTACAACCAGGAAACTGGCAATCGCACTGCCGTAGCCATACTTCAAAGACATAAATGAGCTATTGTACATATGTGTAGAGATGACATCGGTTGCATGAGCCGGACCGCCGGCGGTCATTACCATAACCAGATCGAAGGCCTGCAGGGAACCGATAAACGCCAGTACAATCGATATTTTAAAGATCGGGACGATCAACGGAAGTGTGATATAGCGATCCGCTTTAAAGCCATCCGCCCCGTCAATTTTGGCCGCTTCATAAAGTTCATCCGGAATATTCTGTACCCCTGTGTACTGAATCAGCAGATGGTAGCCGAAGAACTGCCATAGGGATACGAGATAAAGGGCGAACATGGCAATTTTGGGCTCGGTCAGCCAGTTGTGTGTCCAGCTGTCCAGTCCCAGAGAGATCAGAACACCGTTGAGCATACCGCCCATGGAGGCCGGGTTATAGATCGTTTTCCACAGTTGTCCAATAATTACGACAGAAAGAATAACTGGTGTAAAATAGATCGAAACCAATGTGTTGCCTCTTCTGACATAACGGTTAAGCAAAATAGCCATTCCCAGACACAGTGGAATTTCCAGCATGGAAGCTACAGCATAGAGCAAGGTTCTTCTTACAGATGGCCAGAACACCGGGTCATTCCAAAACATATCTTTGAAATTGCCGAATCCGACAAATGTGGCAGACGAGAGTCCGTCCCACTTCAATAAACCTGTATACAGTGAAACCAGTATGGGAATAAACACAAGGCACACGTACAAGAACAGACACGGCAACACGAAGACGGCTATTGTGCGTGCTGGCACCTTCAGTACTTTCATCTTTCCCGCCTCCTAAACAAGCAGATTCTTTGTCTATATCAGATGTTTTGTTTCATGGATAAATATCGGTGCGAAGAAGCCGGATTCAGCTTACTTCGCACCGAGAGTGAACGATGGTAACTGCTTATTTATTAGCTTCGAATGCGGTTTGATGTTCTTTGGCTACTGCAGCGGAATCCATTTTCTGTACGAACAGGTTCTGGATACTGCTGAGGTGCACCTGTGAAGTAGCCGGATTCATCGTGTTGTCGAACGAGAGGTCGCCGCCCTTAACTTGGTTGAACAGACCGGCAATGGTGATTGCCAGATCGGAGTAACCGGCTGCTTTCAAGTCGCCGTCTACTTTTTGACCAAGACCTACAGCATTTTTCAGTTCAAATTGTTTCTTAGGTAGATTGCTGGCGAAGAAGTTGAGGAAGTCTTTAGTTTCCTGCAGGTGTTCGCTGTTGGCAGATACTGCGAATGCGCTGCCTGGTGCAAGCATGAATTCGTTAGGGTCGCCTTTGCCGTTAACCGTAGGGAATTGGAACGCTCCTACTTTACCTGCCACGGAAGAAGCATCAACTGCGCCTGTTTCCCAAGATCCGATCACCCACATAGCGGCTTTACCGGATTTGAAGATGTTACCGCCTGCATTAGCGTCAATGGAAGTTGCACCGTCAGGGAACGCACCTGCTTGAACCAGCTGTTGGAATGCGTCTACAGCTTCTACGAAAGCAGGATCTTCAAAGGTTTTCTTGCCATCCATTACATCCTGCAGGAAGCCAGGGCCGCCGTTAGTGCGGAGCAGGATGTTCATGAACAGGAAGGAACCTGTCCAGGAATCTTTTTCACCGATAGCCAGTGGCGTAATACCTTTGTCTTTGAGAATCTTCACGTCCTTAAGCATTTCCTCAAAGGTTGTTGGGGTATTAGCGATACCAGCCTGTGCGAACAAGTCTTTGTTGTAATAGACCACTTCGATGTTATTGCCGTCTGGTAAGGCGTATATATTGCCATTAAAACTGTAGTAGTCCAGCAGACCCGTTTGATACGTGTCTTTGAGCCCGTTCTGATCCAGCATATCGTTCAGTGGTGCGAACAATCCTGCATCTACAAAAGGCTTCATTTGTGCGGCCGGGTTAACGATTGTGATATCAGGTACTTCTTTGGAAGCCGCTTGGGTTTTGAGCTTTACTTTTTGCTGGTCGGTATTCAGCGTATCCAGTTCAATGGTGACGTTTGGATGCTCCTTCATATACTGGTCAGTCAGCTCATGGACCATTTTGTAGGACGGAGTGGTTGGATCGGGATAAATATTCTGGAAGGTAATGGTTACCTTCTTGTCACTCTTCGTCGTGTTCGCTGCTGTACCGCTGTTAGTGCTGTTGGTGCTGTCAGGTGCTGCACTTGACGCTGCGTTGTTCTTACTGTTGTCGTTTGAGTTGCCGCATGCTGCAACGCTTAAAGCCATTGCTGCAGTTAATGCGACGGTGAATGTTGTCTTCATTTTTCTGTTGACCATGAATCAATGCCCCCTGTGTTCGTGATAGGTTAATTATCTTCTGCTTAAGCGCTTCCAACAAGGTGGGAACTACAGAAATAAGGTTTGTTTTTTCTAGGGATGCCAAAAAAATACTCCTGCGCAAGAAAGCAGGAGTATTGGGGATCTCAATATATGAATTAACGGCCCATCCTTGAGACAAGCTTGGATAGGTCAATTTCACTGCATACACATCGTTTTCACTCTGTTCTCCCCCATTGCTTCAGCACCTCTACCAATCCCGGGACATCCAGGCCGTCGAGGGAAAAAGCTTTGCGCAGCAGGTCATGCGGAATGAATTCATCATATTTGCCAAGGTATGGTGCTTCATCCGGCCCGAGGAGAGCGATCGGATTGGATGCGGCTGTGGCTTCGGTGATAATCTCCTGTTCCAGCATTTCTGCATCTGCCTTCCCGGCAACGACCATATAATAGGGCTCCATGGGGGTCACGGAACGCAATCCAAGCGGTCCCTTGAGATTATTCTTCAACAGCCGTTCCAGAGTCCGGAACTGACGGCTCCCTGCCCAAGGCAGGATGAACATGGAATCGCCGCCGGCAGGAAGCACGGAATGCTTAAGAAGACCGCTTTCCTTCGCTAGACGGCGTGCACGTTCAAGTCGTGCAGCCGCACTTGGGGCCAGGTAAGGATATAGTGCCGTTGATCCCAGTACCTCACGGATTTTGGTCATAATGCGGGTGTGTACATCTCCTCCTGCACCTAACCATAAGGTATCCACTTTGCCGCGCGAGCCTTTGACATACACGGCCTTATGGCGGTTATCTACCTCTTCCACCTTCCAGAGCTTGCCCGCAAGGGTGAAACAATAGCCTGGCGGCGGCACTGTTGTAATGGAACCGATCTCCTCAGTGCCGTTATATACCACATGTTCCTCATCGTCTTTGAATACGGCATAGAACCGGAAGTTATTAACGATCTTCTCCCCTGCCAGTCCGATCAGCAGGTTGCCTTCATCCATGGATTCAATATGGCCCATTCCGATCATATATTCCATGAATGCATCGTAATCTGCAGGCTCAATACTGCTGAATGAAGGAAGACTAAGTACAGCAGCCTTAAGATCCTCTGGCTCCGCTTCACCCATGCTCTTCAGGATGCTCATCGTCTGATGGTAGAGCAGCCCTACCGGAAGCTGCCGTACGACCAGCGGTTCAACCCATTTCTCGCGCACATAGAGCTCTATGACGGCAATGGCCCGCAGTAGCGTCCATGGCATCCGTGCGGGAAGCTGAGCCTCCTCGTCTTCTTCCTCCGGCGTGACGAAGATCATCTCCGAGGCGGCATCTCCCCGCCGCCCTGAACGTCCCAGCCGCTGCACGAAGCTCGCGCAGCTGTAGGGTGCGCCAAGCTGCAGTACGCGCTCCAGCTCGCCCAGGTCAATGCCCAGCTCCAGCGTAAGCGTGGCCGCTGCCACCGCCGGGCCGGTCCCCTGACGGAGTGCCGCCTCCGTCTCCTCGCGCAGCATCGCGGATATGCTTCCGTGATGCACATGGAACACGTCGCGCTCGCCGCGCTTCGCGGCGAGCCTCCGCATCTCCAGTATCGCCTCCTCGGCATCCGTCCGGCTATTGGTGAAGATGAGCGCTTTCTTCAGATGCGTATGGTCATAAATGAAACCATAATAGGCCTGGCGCGCCCGCTCCAGATGCTCGGCCTGCACTTCGTCCCGCGCATCAGGAAATGAGAAGTGCTCGACACTAAGGCGAAGCTTACGCCCCCCCTGTGGTGCCGAGACCTCTACACTTCCGCGGGTACCCGCCGCCAGCCATTCCGTTACAGAAGCGTAATCGCTTAGTGTGGCAGAAAGTCCAATCCGCCGCGGGTGGCAGCCAGCCATCCTGTTGATGCGCGCGAGCTGGCTGAGTACCTGAATACCGCGATCCGCTCCCATGAAGGCATGCACTTCATCGACTATAATGAAGCGAAGATCATGGAATAATGCCGGAATAGCATTAGGACGGTTCATCAGGAGACCTTCCAGTGACTCTGGAGTGATCTGCAGCACCCCCGAGGGATTCTGCATCAGCTTCGTCTTGTCTGCCTGCGGTACATCCCCATGCCAGTGCCAGACCGGTATATTCCCTTCGCGGAGTAAGTCATTCAACCGGGTGAACTGGTCATTGATCAGCGCCTTAAGCGGTGCTATGTAGAGAATCCCCACTGAAGCCGAAGGGTCTTCATACAGCTGGGTAAGCGCCGGAAAAAAAGCGGCTTCCGTCTTGCCGGAAGCCGTGCCTGAAGCAATGAGCAGATGATGCGGTGTATCGAACAGCACACGGCATGCATCCACCTGAGCCTCACGCAGCGTCTCCCAGCGGTTCTTATAGATGAACTCCTTAATAAATGGAGCCAGCCTGTAAAACGGATTGCTGCTCATAAGTCAAACTCCGCCAGGAATCCGTCCAGTTCATTCGGCTCCGTGTCGGCAGTCTTAGGTGTCCGCTCGCCTACAAGCTTCTCGAATGATATTTCCGGATGCTGGTGCAGTGTATGCAGCAGGTCCATGAAATCGCGCACCACCTCGCGCGCGGTGAGCAGCTCATCCGCTCCGAGGCGGCCTACGGCCTCTTCCATGAAATGCACCAGCTGCTCCTGCGTCAGCCTGGCCTCATAACTGTAATGAAGGGCATGAATATCCCGCAGCTTCTGCAGCAGCACCAGAATTTCCTCGTGGGAGAGCATATCCAGTGAAATAATCGGCCCGGTAAAATTATTAAGCCCCGTACCGCCATAGCGTCCGGCAACAAGTCTTGACCGCAGGGCTTCATAACTGAACAGCCCGCGGCGTCCGTCTTCAACGAATTGCGGTGTCCCCCCAATAAAGATCCCCAGCCGCTCCGCCTTGCCCTGCATGGTATCGTTGAACATGGTCAGCAACTTCTCATAATTGCTCTGGCGTGAAATACTGTTCGTAATCTTGTATAAGTTCACACCTTCATCAATGAACAGCAGCAGCCCCTGATACCCGATGGCACCCGTGAATTCCGCCCATAGCTTCATATAATCGTACCAGTTGTCATCATCGATAATCACACCGACGCCCAGTGCCTTGCGCGCTTCTGTACGGGTGGCGAACTCGCCGCGGAGCCAGCGCAAGGAATCCTGCTTGAGCTCATCATCGGCTAACTTGTGACCGTTCCAGTAGGCAGCTAACACCTTCGCAAAATCAAAACCGTGCACCAGACCCCGCATTTCTGAAGCTACAGTATAGATTCTTTGTTCCACCTCTTCACCAAGCTGAGGAGCATCCGGACTATAGCCCTTCTCCTGCATAACCGCTTGCTGCAGGGTTATGATCCACTTCTGGAGAATCATCTCCAGCGCTCCGCCGTCGGGGCGTGTGCGCGTAGACATATGGCTCATCAGCTCCCTGTATGTAGCTAGGCCTTGCCCTTTGGTACCCACCAGGCGCCTTTCAGGGGACAAGTCAGCATCCGCAACTACAAAGTCCCGGTCCATGGCATAGTTGCGGATAATCTGCAGCAGGAAGCTTTTGCCGCTGCCGAATTTGCCGGTAATCAACTTGAAGGCTGCGCCGCCTTCGGCGATATTCTCCATATCCCGGAGAATGGCCTCGACCTCGGGCCGGCGGCCCACCGCGATATGCTCAAGACCAATACGCGGAACAACACCCGCTGTCAGTGAATTTATCAGCGCAGTGGTCATCCGCTTTGGTATCTTCAGTACACTCATCAATCATTCACCCCACCCAAATATTGCAGTAACGGCACCAATTCCTCGTTCAGCTCTTCATCATCGATCAGCAGATCGCCCAGAAGATTCATCGCAGTCTCATTGATCCCGTCAAACAGCAGCTCAGTCATCATTCCACCGGCCGCAGCCAAATGGTGTACCGCATTCATTCCTTTGCCTTCTGCCAGAGCACGGACGACAGCGAATTCAAGCGGAGTCAGCGCAGCAGCGAACTGATGCATGATCGCGGAATCATCATTGCCGGAATCTGGCAGCGGCTCTGCCATTGAAACAGTCTCTTCAAACACATGAATCCCCGCATCTCCTGTTATATCCTCGTCAAGCTCAGTAAGCTGATCCTGGGCTTGCCCGCTTTCCTCTATCGTAAGCAGTGTCCGCACAATATCGGAATCGCTTTGAAGCTGCTCCAGCTTCCGGGGATCAATGATAACCGCCGGGCCCTTTTCCTTCTGTTCCGCCTTCTTGAATTCACGCTGCAGAAACCGGCTGACCAAGTCTTCCATATCGGCATCAACCTTTACATCCTTCAATCTGCCCCGATAGCCCAGCAGCGCCCGCAGCTTATTCTCCGTGAGCCGGAACAGGCGTGTGATCAGACTGCGCAGTGGAGGAGATTTACTAATCCTCACCACAGGCACAAGAACAGAATAACCGTACAATGAGATGTCATACACTGCGCTACGGAACAGGTAACGCTCACGAACTACTGCCGGACCCGGAGGAAACATTCCGATCAGATTGGAGCCATGCTTGCGGGTCACATAGGCATCAATCAGCGCAACCACCTGCGGGATATAACGTTCTGCAGCCGCTTTACCTTCTCCCGCATAGAATTTGGATTTGCTGATATCGTAATCGGACATGACAGTCAGCACTTCAAAAGTCAGCTGCTCCGGTGCAGAAGTCAAACAGCGCACCAGTTCAAGCTCAGCCAGATCACCGGCAAGCCCACGCGAACGGGCGACAATGCCCGTCAGCGGAACCTCCAGATGATGCACGAATGAGAAATCCGCAATCCATCCGCCCAGGTATTGATCAAGTCTTTTATATTGATCCCTGTAAGCTTCCCATAACCGATTCAGCTGCCGGTATCCCTCCTGGGGCTCGTCCCAGCCCACACCATTAATCAGCTCATAGACATGCAGAAAAATATAAGACAGATCCGTCTTAGGATACCTGCCCTGTCTGACCTCATCCCGCCAAAAGAAATACCATCGGCTTTGTGCCCCGGTCATATGACCATAGGTCGGCCAATAGCTTTTGAAAGGAACAAACAGCGCCGCTGCTTCCCTATGATCCACCAGTTCCCTGGCCCGGATGACAAACTGGCTCTCTGTCGTAGTTACCGGCTCCTGAGTTTCTTCCATATCCCATAACTGAAGCTGAATGGTCGATTCTTCCGGCGCTTTTTTCTTCGGTATGACCGCTGGAGCCTTGGGGACCCCCGCCTCTGCTGAGGTACGTGGAGGAATCGGCAGATTCTGCTCCGTACTCTCCCATACCAGCTCTGTAAAATGCGGCTCATTTCCGTCTCTTCTCAAGTCTCCACCCCCATTCGGGTCTTACGAAAAAACGGTCCTGTTCACAGTAGTGAAGGAACCGTTTGTGTACTTCTGGTATGAAGTAACGCTGTCTACATCTTACTATTAATATTAGCATTCTTAACGGATGAACATCAAGCCTGCTACTGAAGATTTGAGACTAACTGAGCTCCATCCCTTTCGTCTCTTTGCCCAGGAACAATACAGCTAAAGCACCAATAATAATTGTACCGAAAAAGATCAGGAATATCGAACCGATCCCTACTCTGTTACCAACCATAACGCCCACTAGCGTAGGTGCGATAATCCCGCCGATGCGGCCAAAGGAAGTCGCTAGTCCTGCACCTGTTGAGCGGATGGCTGTCGGGTACAGCTCCGGTGTATAGGCATACATCCCGCCCCATGCCCCCAGATTGAAGAACGACAGGCAGATCCCGGCAGCCATCAGCATGCCCTCGGTATCAGAATTCCCGAACCAAGCAGCACTGACCGCAGTGAGCAGAAGATAGATCACAAGCACAAATTTGCGGCCGAATTTCTCGATGAAATAAGCTGCGGTGAAATATCCCGGCAATTGCGCCAGCGTCATAATCAGCACATATTCAAAGCTTCTGACAAGACTGAAGCCTTTGATCACCATGACCGTAGGCAGCCACAGAAACATGCCGTAATAGGAAAATACAACCGTGAACCACAAAATCCAGAGCATGACCGTTGAACGACGGTATTCACCGGACCAGACGGTGGCTATCCGGCTCCGTAGAGGAACAGGTGCTTTCTTCTGAATCTCCGCAAATCGGGGGGAATCATCAATCGCACGTCGCAAGTACAGCGCATAAAGAGCCGGTACCGCACCAATGGCAAAAGCAATTCTCCAGCCATAATCCGGAATTACGAAATAAGCGATTAACGCCGAGACGATCCACCCGACCGCCCAGAAGCTCTCCAGCAGAACTACCGCCCGTCCTCTTTCCTTCGCTGGCATGCTTTCGGAGACCAGTGTTGAGGCGACAGGAAGCTCTCCGCCAAGCCCAAATCCGGCGATGAAGCGCAGTACGCACAGCATGGCATACCCGGCGGCAAAAGCAGATAACCCACTGGCCAGCGAGAAAATAAGGAGGGTCCACAGTAGAACCGACTTACGACCGAAACGGTCAGCAAGAATACCTGCAGCGGCTGCGCCTACCGCCATACCTATAGAATTGATGCTCGTCAAATATCCGATCTTTTCCGGTCCGAGGCCCCATTCCTTGGCAAGCGCCGCAACGACAAAAGATATCATTCCCACATCCATCGCGTCAAACATCCAGCTTAGACCGGCACTGAAGAGCAGTTTTCTTTGCTTTGGATTTTGCAGCAGCGACATATTATTTAACATTATGCACCTCTTCCCCAAGTCCGACTAATCAACCTGGTATTTATTGCTTGTATCACTTACACATTCTAAATTTGCCGGGTTCAAAAATCAAGGAATAACGCTGCGTTGCAGTATTGTCTAGCCAATGCCTGGAAATAGCAGGTTTGGACGGAGATAGCGGCAATCATTAGCATATTCCGTACGGCATGACGCTGGGACCTGGTCAAATGGTTCAACCGTTGCATCATATTTTCGAGCGAGGCTTTAAGCACCCTGTCTGCCTTGGAGGAGTAAGTCTGTTGAGAGTTGAGGTTACCGATTCCCTGGTCTGGCAACACAGGACTGCTCTTAATCTCCTCAAAAAGCTCCGCATAGGCATGATACAGCTGTGCTGGTTCAACCAGATCGTCATCGTCCCGTTCAGGTGCCAGAAAAAGCATCCGGAACAGCTGGCGGATACTCTCGAAATCAAGCGCTGCCTTCAGATCATCGATCATAAATAGAAGCGCTGCCTGGTTAACGGAATATTTTTTGCCCTCCCGGGGCGAGCCCAGGTATTCTTTGAAATCACGTTTCACCCAGTTCTGCATAGAAGTGGCTGAAAGTGTAGAATACTCAATCAAGTGGCCTAGTGTAGCGATTTCTCCAAGTGACAACCCCTTCACTTTCCCGCCTTTGATCAGCTTTTGTAGAATGGGAGGAATCTCTGTAGACAGAAAAGCCGGGAGCGACGAGTCATTTTCCACTGCTTCATGATGAAATTTTGACCAGGCAGCCTGTAAAATATGTAACGGTTTCCGTTCTATAGCTCCGTTCAGCGACAGCAATAATTCAGACATTTCTATCCGGCTGAGTGTAAAAGCTTCCATATATGGCACCCCTTCGCCATTTGATTTTATAATGAAAAGTTCGTACAATGAGTTCATATGAACTCATAATATGAGTATAACCTATTTTAACGACGAGAGGGATGGTAAAGATTATATGGGTATAGGACTTAGTTTGACGCTTGTGGCAATTTTGATCATTTTAACCGCATTTTTTGTAGCGACGGAGTTTGCATTGGTACGGCTGAGAGGCAGCCAGATTAGCCAGATGGTGCTGGAGGGCAAGAAGAATGCCTTGGCGGTTCAAAGGGTTGCAGCTAATCTGGATGGATATTTGTCTGCTTGCCAGCTGGGCATCACGATTACAGCACTGGGGATCGGGGCTTTGGCAGAGCCTGCATTTGAGCAGCTTTTGCTTCCATTGTTCGACCTGGGCCATATCAGCCACAGTGTGAGTGAGCCCATTGCTTTTGCATTGGCATTCATTATCGCCACATTCCTGCATGTCGTAGTCGGTGAGCTCGCTCCGAAGACAGCCGCTATCAATATTCCGGAGAAAATCGGTCAAATTACCTCACCGCTGATTATTTGGTTCTACAAAATATTGTACCCTCTGATTTGGCTGATGAACGGTTCTGCCAACCTGCTTGTCCGCATGTTCGGGATGAAGCCGGCAAGCGAGCATGGAGATGCGCATAGCGAAGATGAGATTCGTCTGATTCTCTCAGAAAGTTATGAGAGCGGTAAAATCAACAAAGCCGAATATGGCTATGTAAACCGTATCTTCACCTTCGACGAAATGCTGGCCAAAGAGATCATGGTACCTCGGACAGACATGGTTTGCCTGTTCACCGACCATTCCCTGAAAGAGAATTTGGAAATCATCCGCAAGGAGCAATACACCCGATTTCCCGTGGCTGACGGTAGTAAAGACAACATCATCGGGATGATCAATACGAAACAGCTTTACTTACAATACGATAACAATCCGGAATTCGATTTCAAAAGCCTGATTCTGCCGCTGCTCACCGTATCTGAAGTTACTCCAGTGAAAACACTGCTGACCCGCATGCAAAAAGAGCGTGTGCATATCGCCCTGCTGCTTGATGAATACGGTGGTACCTCCGGTCTGATTACGATCGAGGATATTCTCGAAGAGATTGTCGGTGAGATCCGTGATGAATTCGACGCTGACGAACGCCGCAATATCGAGAAGCTCAGTGAATCCCACTACCTGTTTGACGGTAACGTCTCTGTCCAGGAAATTAAGGAACTGACTGGTCTGGATCTGCATGACGATGAGGTCACCACTATCGGAGGATGGCTATACAGCCATCTGGAGGAACCTGCTGTTGGTAAAAGCGTGACTCATGAACATGTAAAACTAACCGTTCTCGAAATGAACCGTCACCGGATACGCAAGGTTGAGATTGAAATCGGACAGACCGGATCTGAATATCAGGACGTACAGTCGGAATAATTAATTACATTAAATATTGCAAAAGGCGCTCCAACTTGGAGCGCCTTTGTTCGTGCAGTAACAGCCAAAAGAATCGATTGGCATTTTTAGGCTTAACGATACTTAATGATATTAATTATCTGCGTTATTTAATATAGTTAACTAATCTGCATCTTCCCTTAACATCGGCATATCATCAGCATATTCCCATCAGGATCTTTGAAACTAAACCAGTGGTCATGCTCAATGTCGGTCAACAGCTCTGCTCCGGATTCCTTGACATAATCATAGGCTGCATCTATATCCTCTGTGTTCAGGTGGAATGTAGGAACCTTCAGTACGGCTTCTGTTGTGAAGATTCTGCTGTCCAGCACAATACCGGGCCCCTGCATTGGAATCACATACAAATGACCGAACAGCACTTCACCATCTAGCGGAAGCCCCAATAAACTGCAATACCAGTTCTTCGACCTTTCAATATCACTAACAGGAATGAAAACAGCGCCAATCTGATTCAGAATCGGACTTGTCACAGCCAGTATGCCTCCTCTATAAAACTTCTTATATATTTGGACTACTTAACCATTTCGATAAATTCTGTCATATCCCTCCCCTTTTTGAGGATTGAAATGAAGATATGGTATAATTTTGTCAACTTTTACTCAGACGTCAGGAGAATGAGCACAGGATATGAAAACTTTCAGACATCAAAAACTGACACCACCCAAAATATTATCTCTCGGATTCATGCTGCTGATCTCAATCGGGACGATATTTCTATGTCTCCCGGCGGCTTCCACCGGGGAGAGAATTTCCTTAATTGATGCATTGTTTATGGCGACCTCAGCAACCTGTGTTACAGGCCTTGCTGTTATCGACACAGGAACAGAGCTTACCGTATTCGGACAAATCGTGCTTCTGGTATTATTTCAATGTGGCGGACTAGGTTTTGTTACCATGGCTACACTTATAACTCTTGTGCTCAACAAGCGGATTTCATTGAAAGAACGGCTGCTGCTGCAGGAATCCATGAACCAGAATTCAATCCAGGGTATTGTCCGTCTGATCCAGAGAGTACTGCTATATTCGCTTATCATCCAACTTTGTGGAGCCATCCTTTTTACCATCAGATTTAATTCGGACATGAATTTCGGTAAAGCAATTTATTATGGGATATTCCACAGCATATCTATCTTCAACAATGCAGGTTTTGATCTTTTTGGCGATATTCACGGGCCATTCAGTGGATTAACACGTTATGCCGAAGACCCGATTGTAAACATGACCTCTATGGTGTTGATATTCTTGGGCGGAGTTGGCTTTATTGTCCTGTCTGATGTAGTTGATTATCCCCATCGTAGACGATTGACCCTTCACTCCAAAGTCGTCCTTTCAACTTCCGTCATTTTAATTCTGGGCGGAGCTATGGTCTTTTTCTGGCTGGAGCTGAACAACACCTTAAAGCCTCTGCATCCCGGAGGAAAAATTATGGCGTCCTTCCTTCAGGCGATCACACCTCGTTCAGGCGGCGTCACAACCATCGAGATTCCGTTATTGCTTGAATCTACCCAGTTCCTTATGATCCTTCTGATGTTCATTGGTGCGGCCCCAGGATCTACCGGCGGGGGAATCAAAATCACTACCTTCGCCCTACTCGTCAGTACAGCTTACGCCAAGATCCGGGGTAAGGATGAAATTGTCATATTCCGCCTTCGAATCTCCAAAGAGAATGTATATCGGGCCATTACCATGTCCCTACTCTCGCTTATACTCGTAGTATCCGCTACGATGCTCCTGTCGGTTACCGAGAGTGCTGATTTCTTGACGGTACTGTTTGAAGCTGTCTCCGCTTTTGGAACTTCTGGCATTACCATGGGACTCACACCTGAGCTCACAACAATTGGCAAGCTGGCAGTAATTATCCTGATGTTCGTCGGCCGGACAGGCCCGCTGACGTTGGCCTATGCGCTCAAACCAAAGGGAAGTAAAGACCTATACCGCTATCCCGAAGGTAATATTACATTAGGCTGATACAAGCGGCACGGCTATAACCCTATATCTACAGAAAAATGCGACCTTTCCCGGCAAGCTCATGCCTTGAAAGGTCGCATTTTTCTTTTACTCTTCTTCTGCCTCTTCCGGAAGCTCCTGGGTATCCAGTGCTGCATCCAGCAGCAGATTATAGACATCGTCATCACTTTCAAGCAGAGCATCGGTTTCCAGGAATTGTTCTTCACTTCCAGGCTCACCGGCAAAGCTCAGACTGTAATCCCATTCCGTACCGCGTTTGCTGAAAAATGTGATCTCATATGGGGAACTGTGATTCTCAAGTGTGAAGACCGTTCTGCCTACGAAACTTCGATCTTCCTCGCGTTTCATTTCTGCTTTTATTATTTCCACATTCATGTTCTATTCTTCCCTTCATCATAACCTAACTTTCCCTTAGTATATCATGAGATGAAAGCTTTTCCCTACCTAATGTAAGCCGATTGACTTTTTTCATCCGGCGGTTAATAATTTAATACTATATAAGATGAACTTGAGAATTGGTAACGATAATAGGGAATCGCCTTGAATAACAAGGCATCTCCCTATTATGAGCCTAACATTCTCAAGTTCACGTTCTATAAAGACTAAATACAATCGAAATTGGAGGAAATTAGCAATGGGCCAACTGGAAACTCAGCTTAGTAAATATGCGGATTTGGCGGTTCAAATTGGTGTAAATGTTCAACCCGGACAAATCCTGGTCGTGAGTGCGCCTATCTCGGCTGCAGAATTCGTCCGTATGATTACAGCCAAAGCATATGCCATCGGAGCAAGCCAGGTAAAAGTCAACTGGAGTGACGAATTCATTACCCGCCAGCAGTTCGAGCATGCAGCGCCGGAAGTGTTCACGAAGGCTCCTACCTGGTTTGCCGGAGAAATGACCGAATTCGCTGAGAATGGCGCGGCCTTTCTTCATGTCATCGCAGAGGATCCAGACGCACTCAAAGGCATCGATCCTGAGCGTATCGCGAACTTCCAGAAGACCCGTGGAGCTGCGCTGACCAAATATCGTGAAATGCAAATGTCCGATAAAGTCAGCTGGAGTATTGTTGCCATTCCTTCACAGCCATGGGCAGATAAAGTATTCCCGGAGGTTCCCGCAGAAGAACGCATCAGCAAGCTTTGGGATGCAATTTTCCACACCGTTCGACTGGATCGTGAAGATCCTGTAGCTGCCTGGCAGGAGCACTTGGATACACTTGAACAAAAAGCCAATGTCCTGAATGCCAAGAAATACAAAAGCCTGCATTACATAGCACCCGGCACAGACCTTAGCATCGAGCTGCCTGAAGGCCATCTTTGGGCTCAAGGAGACAGCATCAATGCCAAAGGTCATTCTTTTGTCGCCAATATGCCAACGGAAGAAGTATTCACAGCCCCGCTCAAAACCGGTGTTAACGGAACCGTCAGAAGCACCAAACCGCTTAGCTACGGCGGGAACATCATCGATGGCTTCTCTATAACTTTTGAGCAAGGCCGGATCGTCAGCGTTAAGGCTGAACAAGGCCAGGAAGCACTGGAATATCTCATCAGTCTGGATGAAGGCGCGAAATATCTCGGTGAAGTTGCCCTTGTCCCGCATAAATCACCAATATCCGAATCCAACATCCTGTATTTCAATACGTTGTTCGATGAGAATGCCTCTAATCATTTGGCCATCGGCACAGCCTATGCCTTCTGTCTCGAAGGCGGCAAAGATATGAATCAGGAAGAACTGATTGAACGCGGTTTGAATACAAGTGTTACCCATGTTGATTTCATGATCGGCTCTCCAGAGATGGACATTTACGGCATTACCGCTGAGGGTACCAAGGAGCCTGTATTCCTTAAGGGAAACTGGGCGTTCTAACGAAAGAGAGAGATTGAGGGGAGCGGTAACTATGCTGAGTTTCAAGCAAAAGCTGGAAAATTACGCACTGCTGACAGTAAAAATAGGAATTAACATTCAACCAGATCAGACGCTGGTGGTCAACGCTGATATTGCCTCCGCTGAATTGGTGCGCCTCGTTGTGCGTCAAGCTTACGAAGCCGGAGCAAAGCTGGTCAAAGTAAATTATACGGATGAGCTTGTCACCCGGACACGTTATGAGCTGGCTCCATCCGAAAGCTTCCTGGAGCCGCCAAAATGGCAAGCAGATGAGCTGGAAGATCTGGCACGTAACGGAGCGGCCTTCCTGTCGATTATTTCGACGAATCCGGATTTGCTGAACGGGATAGATCCTGTGCGAATTGCCGATAATCAGCGCACCGCAGGTCAAGCCATGGTGCCTTACCGGGAAATGCTGATGGGTAACCATGTGAGCTGGAGTCTGGTGGCATACCCTTCTGCTGTCTGGGCGGCCAAAGTATTCCCGGACGCTCCGCGTGAACAGCAGGTTGAACTCCTGTGGGATGCGATCTTCAAAGCAGTCAGAGCAGACCAGGAGAATCCGGTGGAAGCCTGGAGCCTCCATCTGGACGGCCTGAAACAACGCTGTGATGTTCTGAATGCGAAGAGATATCGCAAGCTGCACTACACCGCCCCAGGCACTGATCTAACTCTAGAACTGCCTGAAGGACATATCTGGTGCCAGGCAGGGGCTGTGAACGGACGCGGAGTTCCTTTTCTGGCTAACATTCCAACGGAAGAGGTATTCACCGCTCCGCTTAAGACCGGGGCTAACGGTAAGGTCAGCAGCACCAAACCGCTGAGCTACAGCGGCAAGATTATTGACCGGTTCACCTTAACCCTTGAAAATGGCAAAGTCACAGATTTTACTGCTGAAGAAGGTCAGGAAGCGCTAGCCTCGCTCCTCGCAATGGATGAGGGTTCAGCATTTTTTGGTGAAGTCGCCCTGGTACCATACCACTCGCCTATCTCGGAAAGCGGCATTCTCTACTACACTACTCTCTATGATGAAAATGCTTCCTGCCACCTGGCTATAGGAGCCGCTTACGCCTTTACCCTGGAGCAAGGGACTACCATGACCAAAGATGAACTAGCAGCGCACGGGATGAACCAGAGCCTGACACATGTAGATTTCATGATGGGATCAGCGGACATGAATATCGATGGGATCACAGATGATGGAGTATCTGAACCTATCTTCCGTAACGGTAACTGGGCTTAAGTTAACTAACAGATCTTGACAAATCCATTCACATTATTAAAGACCCTGAAGTTTCTCTTGAAAAAGAGAGCTTCAGGGTCTTTTTTGCCTGTTTACCTAGTATTAAGGAGGTGAATTGTCTAAATTTGAAATATTGTTCAAACTTTATTCACAAAATTGTTGAATTTAGTTCACAATTATGCCACAATACAGTTAAGGATTCTATTTCCAAGGAGGTTGTCCCGATGAAAGAATCATTATCCCACGACCTGGAAACCATTGAAGTCGATCGCACGGATGTCAAGGCCCCCGTCGACCCGAGCATCGTAGCTTCTAATGCCATCAAGTACACAGCTTATGTTATGCTATTGTTTGGGTTTCTGTATTTCCTGATTGCTTACCTTGCCCCTATGCTGTAAGAGGCTGATTTATTATATATGATTGATAGAAAGCGCTTACGGCTGACACCTTCCGCTTGTGGAAAGTGTCAGCCGTATCTATTACCAGGATAACACTTTTTCTAACCATTTAATAGCGCCGGGATGCCAGTTCCCTTCCATACGCACACGCAGCCATGTTGCCGCTTCTTCCCTCGTACCTTTAAATAAGGGTATCTTATTATCTGTCATCCAGTGGCTTACTGTTTCAAAAGAAGTGCTGTTCCAGCCATTTTTCTCGCCAAGCGAATTATGGCGTTCCTTAACCCCGGAAATAACAATGTCCAATGTGCCTTGCAGTTCTGTAACGGCATTGTCAAATGCAGTTTTCTTCTCCTTGGCCTTCATTTCCGCCAGTGTGCGGAGTTCACGTGTCTCAATTCCCTGATTGTCGCGGATGATCTGAAGCAAAGTTAATGCTTCCCTGCTGCACAGTCCGCTATCATAACGTTCCTCCAGGGAACGCGGGCTACCCGTAGCCGCTACGTAAGCCGGGAACCATTCACTGGAGACTAAAATTGCTTTTTTCCGAATGAACTTTCCGTATGCAGCCACACCTTCACCAGGGAAGCGGGCACGCCAGGACCAGGGATCCAGCTCCGTATCCGTATGCCAATTCTCAGCTTTGGTTAATCCGGTCACGGATGGATGCTCAGGGATGAGTGATGCCAACGGCAGGATACCCAGCTTGGCAATAACCTCTTTCATTTCCTCATAAGTCAAGACTGTTCCTTGTTCTTCTAGACTGCTCACAAATATTACCTCCCGGAATTCCTAATGTTGCTGCTAGAACACTCATCTACTTGTCTAATCTCATACTGTGGATCCCTGCAATAAAAGTGCTAATCAGCAGGCTTAGGCTGACGTTAGTATCCAGAGGCATGCCAAATCCTCCTTTGTTCTCCAAGGCCGCGAATCCGTGCAGCAAGCTGCGCAGACCCCGGACCGCATGCAATTCCCCTTCTGTACCCAGCGCATAGCCGGACAACACTCCAATTATTAAGGACAGTACCTGCTCGCCCGCCTTCTCCAGCTCCGGATTTCCTTCCTCCGGCGCCCGCAGTGTTGTCTCATACAATCCGGGACGCTGCCTGGCAAAGTCTACATAAGCCTGTCCCATGGCATGTACAGCTGAATCTCCCCTGAGTCCATCAACAGCTGCAGTCATGGCTGTATATAACAATTCAAGACCGTGTACTGCAAGCAACGAACGCAATCCCTGAAGCCCGTTAATGTGATTATACAACGACGGTGAACGAACGCCCAGCCTGGCTGCGAGTGCAGCCAGGGTTACCCCTTCTATTCCTTGCTCATCGGCAATTCCTGCAGCTTCCAGTATTAATGTATGTGTGTCTAATCCGGCTCTTGGTGACATTTTAGTTCCCTGCCTTCTTCTGAAGTCTTTCGGCTTGCTGAATTGCCAATTCCATTTGTTCACCCGGTGCCTTCAGCAGATTTCCGTGTCCCGCTGCAAGCAGCTTGGGTGACAGCTTATATAGCTTAACCGCACTTTCCAGTGCCTTGTCTCTATTCCAGGTGGCCATGGCGGGAAAAGGAAACAACGGTACAACCGTCCCCGACACAGCTGTTCTGCGGAAGGTCTGATAAGCATCTCCAACCACAAGGAATCCGTTACGCTGATCCAGAAAAGACATTGAACCCGGTGTATGACCCGGAGTCGCAATGGCTGTTAACGAGCCTACAGTATCGCCCTCCTGCAGCAGTATATCCGGTACGGTGGTGATTCTGGTCGGAACACTGCCCTTGATTGGCGTCTGCAGCTCATCAGCCCTCAAGGACCGGTCACCTCTAAGCAAGGCAGAATCCCTTTCGGAAATATACACCACCGCTGCCGGAAGCTGTTTCTTCAGTTCATCCAATGCTCCGACGTGATCACCATGGGCATGTGTCAGAACAATACGGTTCACCGGTTTATTCAGTCTTGCAGCTATGGCCATAATACCCTTCATACTGAATGGCAAGGCTGCATCTATTAATGTTAGTCCATCCTCTTCCTCTACCAGATAACAGTTAACGGGGAAAAATCCGGGCATCCAGGTTAGCTGTAGCAATTGGCCTACTTGAGTCGTTCTCATAAGATCCCCTCCAAAACTAATGTTATTAGTTATAATATAAACTAATGTGATTAGTTTTTCAAGTGTTTTAATCGAGACGATACACAGCTTGCTCTCTTTGCATTTATAGCATGGTGCCAAAATAAAACTCCAGCTTCTCCCAGGAGATCCTATCATCTCCCCGCCAGTTGGCAACAGAGATAAAATCACTATCTCCACCGCGCCCCAGCCGGGGCTCTTCCTGCGGCACCAATATTCCCGCAAAACCCCAAATCTCCATAATCACATCTCGTTCGTATTTACTTGACGGGAGCAGGTCTTTCCAGCGCTTCTCCAGTTTGCGTGCCGTATCGCCAGGATCACACTCTTCCACGGCTTCAACCATGCGTTTGAGGATTTCCAAATCTTCTCTGCTAACACTGAGTTCTTCTTCTCTACTCAGCAGTTCAAGATCCAGCCAGCAATACAAAAGCTGGTTAAGACGGACTCCGCCCCATTTGACCCTTTCAAAGTTAAGCACATTCAGGTCTGCATTAACATAATTCTTGTCAGACATGATTTTAACTGTGTTACAATCGCCACAATAACTATAACTGGCTCTCTCCAACGGGTGCTGTTCATAGGAATGCTGTTCCAACCCGGACGTCAGCGCCCAGCTGGACAAAGCACTCCGTAAATGAACTTTCCGCTGCGAAAGACTATGTACAAAAGCTGTCGCTACCCGATCTTTGGTAACGGTGCTATGAAGCTCTCGAATGCGCCGCACACACTCGTCATGTGTTATTGTAACAGGATCAAACATTAGTCCTTGGCTTCTGGCATATTCAAAGTCTTCACCAGTATAAATAGCTGGAACGTTCTTCCAACCCGCCGCGGACCAAAAGGTTGTCTGCAATACTTTTTTGGCTTTTTTGTCCATACTTATACATCCTTCCATTGATTAATGCGATTCAACATTTCAGGATCTCGTGAACGGAATGAATTACGGCAATACTGCTGGCAGATGCGGAATTGGATTCGTTCATAATCATTTTCAGTAGATTTTACATGTTGTTGATGTTTATTTCAAATACACAAAAAAACAGGTACAACTCCTTCTCATGAAGGGTTATACCTGTTTTTACATATACGTTGAATCAGCCGAAGCGGCCCATAATATATTCCTGAGTCATTTGATTGTCGGGATTGCTGAAAACCTTCTCTGTTCTGTCGTACTCTACAAGTGAACCAAGATAGAAATAGGCTGTATAATCCGAGATCCGCGCAGCTTGCTGCATATTGTGTGTGACAATAACGATTCTCAGATCTTCTTTCAGTTCCTTGATCAGCTCTTCGACTTTACCGGTAGATACAGGGTCCAAAGCCGATGCAGGCTCATCCAGAAGAAGAATCTGCGGATTTACCGATAAGGCTCTTGCAATACATAGACGCTGTTGCTGTCCACCGGATAAAGCAAGTGCTGAATCCTTCAGGCGGTCCTTAACTTCGTCCCATAGTGCAGCGCGCCGCAGACTGCTTTCCACAATTTCATCGAGAGCCGCTTTACCCTTGATTCCGTGATATTTTGGACCAAATGCGATGTTTTCATAAATCGACTTGTAAAATGGATTCGGCTTTTGCCAGACCATGCCGATTTTTTGACGAAGCTTGATCACATCTGTACCAGGGGCATTGATATCCACACCATCAATCCAGATACTTCCCTTCGTGGTGGAACCGGAGATTTCATCATTCATCCGGTTGAGTGAACGGAGAAAAGTCGATTTGCCGCAGCCCGAAGGGCCGATCAGCGCTGTAACTGTATTCTGGGCAAAAGGGAGGCTTATCCCTTTCACTGCTTCATATGTGCCGTAAAATATGCTCAAATCCTCGGTTTGGAACGATTCACGCACTACTGGTTCCGCAATACCCATCTCATATTCCTCCTATTAATCCATCGTATACTTGCAGTTAGCTCATTCTTTTAGAAGCAGTAAGCTTGCGGTAGATCAGACGGCCAAAGTAACGCGCAGCCAGATTAAAGATGAGTACCGTAATCACAAGCACTGCCGAAGCTCCAGCAGCGATCTGAATGGCATCCGGGGCCAAGCCTTCACTGTTGACCTTCCAGATATGCACTGCCAGCGTCTCTGCCGGCCGGAACGGATTGAGAGGCGAAGTCGGGCTAGCCGGATTCCAGTTAGAGAAATCCAGGCGGGGACTGCTCATGCCTGCCGTGAACATCAGCGCAGCCGCTTCCCCAAACACACGTCCCGCTGACAGAATCGTTCCTGTGATTATGGTCGGCAATGCGACTGGGAGCAGCACCGTAGTGACAATTTTCCATTTGGACAGCCCCAGGGCAAAGCCTGCCTCCTTCTGCTGCTTAGGCACTGTGCGGAAGGCCTGTTCCGTAATCCGCACCATCAGCGGCAGATTGAAGAACGTAAGGGCCAGTGCACCGGAGACCAGGGAGAACCCTAGATTAAAGGTGTTCACGATCAGTAGCAGACCGAACAATCCGACAACGATCGAAGGAAAAGAAGACAATACCTCCACAATCAGACGGATAAAGTTAGTCAGCTTGCCTGGGCGGGCATATTCCGCCATGAAGATTCCAGCACCAAGGCCTAGCGGTACAGTAATAATTAGGGTTAAGACCAGCAGGTAGATAGAGTTGAAGAGTTGTGGCCCAACCCCTCCGCCTGCGCGGATCTTCTGCGGAGCAGAGGTCAGGAAATCCCAGCTGATGTGGTTAAGGCCGCGAATCAGAATGTATCCCAATAGTCCTATCAGGATGGCTACAATAAGTAATGCGAAAAATACGATCAGCGCTGTGGCAATTTTGTCTGCAGTTCTCGGCTTCAAATTTTATTTCTCCTTTCGAGCATTCTTACGAGGAGGACAAAGACAAATGTCATCAGCATAAGAACCAGCGCCATACTCCACAGCGCGTTATTTTGCGGGGAACCCATCGTCGTGTTGCCCATGCTAAGTGTGATAACACTGGTGAGGGTCGAAGCGGATTCAAAGAGCGACCGCGGCACGAAAGGAGCATTCCCGATAACCATTTGCACGGCCAGCGCTTCCCCGAATGCACGAGCCATACCGAGCACCACCCCTGTCATAATCGCAGGGAACGTAGTGGGGAGAATCACACGGGCAATGGTCTGCCACCGCGTGGCACCGAGCGCAAAAGAGGATTCTTTCAGATTTTGCGGCAATGAAGCCAGCGCGTCTGCAGCCACGCTTGTAATGGTCGGCAGGATCATGACCGACAGGACAAGCGCGCCTGCAGCAACCCCGATGCCCTGACCAGGGAACGTATTACGCAGAAATGGAACGATGACACTCAGTCCGACAAATCCGTACACGACAGATGGAATTCCGGACAACAGCTCGATTACCGGCTGCAGCAGTTTTTTGCCCCATCCTGGAACAATCTCAGTCATGAACAGTGCAGCACAGATACTGAGCGGACTTGCAATCAGTGCAGCAATCAGCGTAACCAGAAAGGAACCGGCGATAAATGGAAAAGCTCCATATGAAGGCGTGTCTGCCTCAGGTGACCATTTGGTCCCGAACAGAAATTCAGATACTTTTACATCTCCACTGGTGAAGGTGGATATACCCTTGGACGCCACAAAATATACCATCGATATTATGATGACTATCAATAGCAGTACGCAAAAGGACATATAAGCCTTTCCAATAAAATCTTCTATATGATGTTTTTCAATCTTTGCTTTCTTCGGTTTTGCCCTCAAGATGCTCCCTCTTTCTAAAGTGAAAAGAGAGGCAGAAGAAATCCGCCTCTAATCACTTGAAGTTCTAATGGATGATTCACTTGATTGTGTGGTTGTGAATTACTTAGTAGTTACTTTACCTGCTACATCACGGGAAACCTGCATTTGCGAAGCTGGAATGTATCCCAGTTCTACTACATCGCCGGTCTGAACTTCATCAGTCATGATGTAGTCGAGGAAGGCTTTTACCGTTGCATTAGGTTCGCCGTTAGTGTACATATGCTCGTAAGCCCATACTGGATATTTACCTGCAACCACGTTATCAACGGATGGCTCAACTCCATCATACTTCAGCGTCTTCACTGAATCATCGAGGTAAGACAATGCCAGGTAACCAATCGCTCCTGGTGTTTCGCCGATAATCTTCTTAACGGTACCGGAAGAATCTTCCTGGATCGAACCTTGAAGATCTTCTGTTTTGGTTCCTAGTGCGAAGTTTTCAAAAGTAGCACGTGTACCGGAGCTGCTTGGACGGTTAATGATCTGGATTTTCTGATCCGCACCGCCAACTTCTTTCCAGTTCGTTACTTTACCTGTGAAAATATCAACAAGCTGCTGCTTAGTCAAAGTATCTACACCTGCATCCGGATGAGAAACTGCAGCAATCGCTACAACCGCTACCTGATGGTCAACGAGCGCTTTTGCTTTTTCAGCATCGGCATCCTTCAGCTTCTCTTCTGCGAATACATCGGAGTTACCGATATCCACTTGCTTCTCAGCTACCTGGGTAAGGCCGGTCCCGCTTCCTCCACCCTGTACTTGAATATCTACACCTGCGTTAGTCTCCATGAATTTCTCAGCTACCTGCTCTACCAGCGGTTGTAAGGCTGTGGAGCCTGATGCCAGGATAGAGCCGCTTAAATCAGCGCCGCTGCTCGTTTCTGTAGGTGCGTTAGTGGCAGCTGCGTTCCCTCCGTTATTGGTTGCTGCATTGTTTCCACCGTTATTGTTGCCGCATGCCGAAAGTGCTACTACACTTGTTAATGCCAAAGCCATGACCCACGTTTTTCTGAATTGCATTTGTTTGTCTCCTCCTGAGTGTTTTGTATAGCTTCTGCTTATCATTCACAGGTTCAGCATCCACTATGTTTTGTGAGTATCTGTTATTGGTATTTGCTTCATACAAAACTCACTTTTGGAAGCATCAGACTGTGTCCGTGTCACATCTGACTCTTCCTATTCTAGAGCCCGTTCGTCAGGGAAAAGTATTAAGTATGTAAAGCGCAGGATAAAAAACATAATAGAATTTCTATAATAATATAGATATAATCTATACATTGAGTAAAGTTAATTAATGAATCCCTATTTTTGCGGAGGTACATAATGAATATTGTTAAGCTTCAAATTGTAGTCCTGATTGAGAAATACAAAAAAGTAACCGATGTGGCAGCTGAAATGGGCTTAAAACAGCCCACCGTTTCGTTTCATATGAAAAGCCTGGAAAGCGAGCTGGGGACCCCTCTTTTTCAATACCGCAGCGGACGGGTACTCCTTACCGATGCCGGACGAACGCTGTATCAGTATGCCTCCCGGATTGTAGCACTCACAGCTGAAGCTGAACGAAGTATCAAACAATACTCCTCACTCTCTTCCGGTCATCTGGAACTTGAAGCAATTTATGTTCCTGCTACTTATCTTCTGCCAAATTTGGTTTCGCAATTCATTCGCCAGCATTCTGGAATGGATATTTCGTTATCCGTGCAACCGGATACTGTTCTTCGCGAACGTCTGCGGGGTAGAGAAATCCAGTTAGCTGTTCTGCATAATTATGGCGGGCAGGACAATTCCTTTACAACTCGAACAGTTGCCCGTAATGAAGCTGTTTTGGTTTTTGCACCAGGTCATCCTTTTACAGACATCAAGAATATATCACCTGAACAGGTTGTTCTGGAGCCATGGATTCAATATGAGGCAGGTTCTTTCCTACAAGGCATTACAGACCAATGGGCAGAGCTGAACACAGTAAAGGTATGGGGACATGTAGTACTGAATTCACCTGAAGCAATGAAGGGAATCATTCGAAGCGGGGGCGGCGTCGGGCTTTGTTCCAAGCATATGATTGCGGCTGAACTCGCTGCCGGGAGCTTACGCTGCATACCTCTGCCAGGTATACAGCCCGAACATGGGGAATTTGCGCTGGCATGGCGAAGAGATTATACTCTAACCCCCTTGCAGCTTGCATTTGCAGATTTGGCAGCAGGTGTTGAAGGAGAAGAATAATTCAAAAAAAAGTACAGCCCTTTGACGACACTGCTTACAGCGTCAAGGGCTATACCGGTTGGTTTGATGGAGATACTACATTTTTTCCGCCACCAGGGCGAAGGTCTTGGGAATTCCTGCATCAAAGACTTCAGAAGATAAATTAGGCTCTTCAGCTAATTCCCGGATCATCAGTCCGCTTCTGGCTGCTGCTGTCACTATTTCACCCAGTGTCCAGCGCCGCCAGTATACGACACTATGTTTCTCTTCTCCTAGCGGCACTCCGGATGAAGGCAGATACTTGGAGTAGGAGACTTTCTTTTCTTCCAATGTGGTGTCAAAATAATCCCCGCTCACCTTATGCTTACGAACCTTGGCGGTTGAGCCCTTCGAGGAGATCAGCTTCGTCGTAATGGGATGAAAATCACGGAGCACGAATCGGCCACCGGGTGTCAGCAGCCGGTATACCGTAGCCATAAACGGAGCCAAATCCGTAAAGTAATGGACAATCCCCATTTCAGCAAAGACGATGTCATATGAACTATCCAATAGTTCTTCCGGCAGCTTCAGCACATCCGATACAATGTAAGTAAGCTGAATTCCCGCAGCTTCGGCCAGTTCGGCAGCATAGCGGGCATTGGCTTCCGAGAAATCCGCCACGCTCACCTTTGCTCCCAGGAGCCCGAGTGCTACGGCCTTCATGCCGTTAGAACCCATAAGATTTAACACTTTCTTGCCCCGAACTTCACCGAGGTAGCCTAGCAAGGGGTAGAGTCTGGCAGCAGGATCTTTTTTGAGCTTCGCCGCTGCATCTGCAGGATTGCCAAAGCGGGCGGTCCAGGCTGAATAGGTATCCTCGTTCCACAGTTCTTCACTGGAAGGGCTTGTGCTCAGACTATCCGGATTATTAATGTTTGCGAATTGTTCATGTTCATTCATGTAATAGTAACCCCTTTATCTCTTTTAATACTCTCTTATGATAATCCCTTAGGATGCGCTAGGAAGGGATTCCTTGATCTTCGCCGCTTTTTTGCGCCCTGAATATAAATATACAGCGAGTCCACCCATAACCAGTACTCCTCCTGCCCATTGCAGCATTGTCAGCTGTTCCCCCAGAAGCAGGAAGGCCAATATGCTCGCTCCCACGGGTTCACCCAGAATGTTCATAGACACTGTAGTTGCTGAAGTATACTGCAGCAGCCAATTGAAAAGGATATGCCCGAAGACGGTTGGAACTACAGCCAGCAGAACAAATATGCCCCACTCCCGCGGTGGATAATTAAAGAATGAAATGCCAGAGAGCAGATTATATACGCCAAATACTGCTGCCGCCGAAATAAATACGATCAGGCTGTAAAGATAAGACGGCATACGGGCTACAAGCTTCTGTCCAATCAGTAAATGACCGGCAACCGCAACAGTTCCTCCGATGGACAGGAGATCACCTTTGAGATTGTCTGCTGAGAGACCAATATCCCCCCAGCCGATAAAGACCACACCAAATATGGCGAGGGCCAGACCCATTATAGCGGCTGAAGTGCTTCTTTCCTTATACAGTATGTAAGCTCCCAGCATTATAAATACCGGTTCCAGCGCCATAATCATAGTTGAACTGGCCACAGAAGTATACTTTAGCGAACCCATCCAGAGTAAAAAATGCAGTGCAAGCATTAAGCCAGACGCTCCCAGCAGTAGCCAGTCCTTACGGCGCAAGGCAAAAGCTGCTCCGCTGTATGGCCGGGCAAAAGGCAGCATCAAAAGCGAGGTGAAGAGCAGCCGGTACATGCCTTGAATGGACGCTGGGGCATCCGACCATTTGATGAAGATAGAAGAAAATGAGACGGCCACAATTCCAATCAGCATCAGAAAAGGGACAGGAACGGGCGGCTTTTTTGAATTCACAAATAGCTTCCTTTCAGGTTAGATAAAACTCACTATGTTAATTTATCGCAGAATGAAAAAAAATGCAGCCTTTTTCACAATAAATAATCAAATGAAAAGCATGAACTCCACCTACCGGGAAGAAGTCCATGCTTGTATGAATGAAGCTTATTAGCTGAATGCTTACCTTTCATACTACGGTTTAAGCACAACCTTGATACAATCCTCTTCTTTGTCATTGAAGATCTTATACGCATGTTCAGCTTGGCTGATCGGCAGCCGGTGAGTAATAATATCCGTAGGATCAAACACATTTTCTTTTATCATTTTATATAAAGCCGGCATGTAGTGAATCACCGGTGCCTGTCCCATCTTAAGCGTGATATTGCGTTCAAACAGATGTCCCAGCGGGAACATATTATAGTTAAGCCCATACACGCCGATCAACTGGATCGTTCCGAATTTGCGTACCGCATCTGCTGCAATCCTGAACGCTCCGAGCGAACCCCCTTGAAGCATTAACGTGGTCTCCACTTTTTCCACTACCGTTTTTTTGGCATCCAGACCGACACAATCAATGACTATATCCGCTCCACCGCGCGTAATTTCCTTTAAATGGGCTTCGATATCCTTCACTTTCTCAAAATTAAGAATCTCTACATTATTAGTCTGCTTTGCATGTTGGAGACGATACGGCACATGATCAACGGCAATTACCCGGTAAGCCCCTTTCATCCAGGCGAATTTTTGCGTCAACAGCCCAACCGGCCCGCAACCCAGAACAATGACCGTATCTCCGGGCTTGACTCCTGCGTTCTCAACACCCCACCAGGCTGTCGGCACAATGTCCGAGAGAAACATGAGTTTTTCATCCTCCATCTCAGCATCCTCCGGCACGACAAACGGGCCAAAATTGCCATAAGGCACACGCAGGAGCTCAGCCTGACCACCGGCAAATCCACCATAGGAATCAGAATACCCCAGAAAACCGCCTGTATCTTTGGCATCATTGGCATGATCACATTGACTCTCCATTTCATGCTGACAGAAAAAGCACTGGCCACAGGCTACGTTGAAAGGTACAATGACACGGTCGCCCTTTTTCACCTTGGTCACATCAGGACCCACGTCCTCGACAATTCCCATCGGTTCATGCCCAATAATATAGTCATCATGCATTCCGGGGATTTCTCCATTATAGATATGAAGATCCGAACCGCAGACGGCTGTGGAAGTTATACGGACAATAATATCATCTTTTTTCTCAAGCTTTGCGTCAGCGACTTCTTTGACTTCAACTTTTCTCTTGCCCTGGTAAGTTACTGCTTTCATTATGCAACCACTCCTTCGGTAGTAGAGATATGAACCAGCAGGCCGTTACTATTTCAAGCCATACTATGTTATACCCCCAGAACCTTGCGGTTTATCCATGAAGCAGCAGTTGTATCTATTAGAATTCCACCTCTTGCTCTTTCCGCAGCCTTACAAACCTTCCGCCTAGAAGCGAATTATGATAGTTCACGATCTGGCTACCGCGTAAACTTTCATTGTCAAAAGTACTATGCGCATCCTCAACCAACACACTGTTGTAACCTAGGCTGTAAGCTCGTCTGCAGGTCGTGTCCACACAGAACTCACTTTGCATGCCGCAGATCACCAGATGAGTGATACCTAGTTCTTGAAGCTTGTCATGCAGATTTGTCCGGTGAAAAGCATCCCAGGTAGGCTTCTCGACAATGATTTCGCCTTCCCGGGGGGTGACATGACGGCTGATCTCCCAAGTGGGGGTGCCTTTGGTGTATTCTTGATCTTCCGTATGCTGAATAAACACAACTGGAACGCCAGCCGAGCGGGCTTTATGCAGCAGGGAGACGATTCTGGCTGTCACGCCCTCCTCCTCATGCAGCTTCATGTCCGGATAAGAAAACATAGCCTCTTGAACGTCGATAATCATTAACGCTGTCGAATCGTTTGCCATTGGAATAATCTCTCCTTATCGAATAAATTTAACGGAGTACCTTGTTCTACCCAAAAGATTATACCAGATGAGCTGAAGTATAGGCTTCATTTATGTGACAGCAGTTATAAGCTGCGAACAACACAAATACCGGACCTCCACTGTGCAGAAGTCCGGTTAAGTATTCCGGTTCATACGTAACCGGATTATTTACCCCGTTTATTATGCCAAATCAGGGCATGCAGCTGCGGCAGCACCCGCGCTCTATTCATCTCCGGATCGGCAATAACCAGATTGAACAGCCATTCCAGCCGTCCAAGCAGACGGGCCGAGATGTCTCCCTCTTCCGTAACATCCTCATTACCAGGCTGCAGGTAGAGTGGCACCTCCGGATAGCGGCCGTGGATGCTTTTCGCATATTGGTAATCTTCATCATTAAATACAACAACCTTCAGACTATGGGCAGACTTCCCTTGTATCTTCATCTTGTCCATAATACTGTCAAGCATGTCCCAATCGGTCTTCATTCCTGAGCTTGGCGGTTTGGGGCTGATGGTAAGCACATCCACCTCGTAGAACCATTCCTGCCATCTGCTTCCTTGTGTTTCGATGGCTGACTGAATACCGCGTTCATGAAGCAGATTAATAAGGGTACCCAGTCCCTCACCGATCAGCGCAGGGTTGCCCCCGGAGATGGTCACACAATCAAAATTGTTACCGGCGAGCGAAGTCAGCTCGTCCATTATCTCCTCAGGCGAGAGCATCTTCACTTTATCCTTGGCTGTACCGTCCCAGGTAAAAGCAGAATCACACCAGTTGCAGCGATAGTCGCAGCCATAGGTGCGGACGAACATGGTTTTGACACCAATGACCGCTCCTTCACCCTGGATCGTTGGACCAAACATCTCAATTACCGGTAGCTTACTCACAATCACAGCCCCCATACAGGCGGTAGGACGGCCCTTCGTCAGGGATATCCGCTGCCAGTACTTCTGCCCAGGAAGTTGGTGTCTCCCACAGCTTGACGGAGTAGAGCGGAAGTGAAGCCCGCTTGAGTTGATAAGCAATGTAAGCCGACATATTCTCGACTGTAGTTCGGAATGACAGCATAGCTACCTTCGAACCTGTGCTTACCAGTGTCTCCAATACAGGCTCATTTCCCATAGCCAGAAAAGCGTGATCCAGATGGTCCACCAGACTTTCCTTTACCGTTGCCTTGATGTCGCTGAAATCAATTACAAACCCTTCGTCAGATTGGCCTTCTCCTACAAGCGGCTTGCCTTTAAGTACAACCTCCAGCTTATAGGTATGCCCATGCAGATTGCTGCACTTCCCCTTATGTCCCACCAAT
This sequence comes from Paenibacillus sp. LS-5, assembly GCF_056121505.1. Lineage (NCBI taxonomy): Bacteria > Bacillati > Bacillota > Bacilli > Caryophanales > Paenibacillaceae > Paenibacillus > Paenibacillus sp. LS-5. The sequence goes on from NZ_JBWAVA010000001.1 coordinate 596,641, forward strand.
TGATGAGCCGAGTCAAAAGTAAATATTTTGCATACAGATACCTCGCCCATCATCAGGAAACAACCTCGTTTCGTTCCGATTCATACTGCGTGAGTCCCCGCTGTCGCAGCAGACAAGCTGGACAGGTGCCGCACCCGCTGCCAATAATTCCGTTATAGCAGGTCAACGTATGTTCGCGGATATATTCAAAGTAACCGAGCTCGTCGGCCAGCTTCCAGGTTTCTTTTTTATCCAGCCACATCAGCGGTGTGTGAATGACGAACTCATAATCCATGGATAGATTAAGAGTCACGTTCAGTGATTTCACGAATACATCCCGGCAATCCGGATATCCGCTGAAGTCAGTCTGGCATACCCCGGTAATGATGTTGGCATACCCAAGCTGTTTGGCAAGTATTGCAGCAAAAGACAGGAACAGAAGATTTCGCCCGTCCACAAACGTACTTGGCAACTCTTCTCCTTCTCCGGCGGCAATTTCTATATCATCCCGGGTCAGTGCGTTAGGTGCAAGCTGATTCAGCAAGCCCAAATCAAGAATATGCTGCTTCACATTGAATTTCCCGGCTATTTCCTTGGCGACTTCAATCTCGGCAGCGTGGCGCTGATTATAATTGAAGGTCACCACTTGAACCTCTTCGAACTGCTGCAATGCCCACACCAGACAGGTTGTGCTGTCCTGGCCGCCGCTGAATACGACTAATGCTTTTTTGTTCATCAGTTATGGTCTCCTCTCACTAGCTACGGATTAACGGTTGTCCACTTTCTCCGGATACAGGTCATGATTGATCAGCCGGTGCTCGGCCATCGCTTCATATTTGGTTCCTGGACGTCCCCAGTTGCAGTAAGGATCGATGGAAATGCCCCCGCGCGGGGTGAATTTGCCCCATACTTCAATATATCGTGGCTCCATCAGGGAGATCAGATCATTCATAATAATATTTACACAGTCTTCATGAAAATCACCATGATTACGGAAGCTGAACAGATAGAGCTTCAGTGACTTGGACTCGACCATTTTTTGCTCCGGAATGTATGAGATGTACATGGCGCCGAAATCCGGCTGACCGGTCACGGGACACAGGCTTGTAAACTCCGGACAATTGAATTTGACAAAATAATCGCGGCCGGGGTGTTTGTTATCAAATACCTCCAGAATGTCCGGATCATAGCCGAATTTATAAGTTGTACCTTGATTGCCCAGCAGGGTGACCTCCTGCATTTCCTCTTTTACTCTGCCTTCTGACATGACAAAAAACCCCTCTCTTTTCCTCCGGTGTTATCCGGAACTGGAAAGAAGAACGAGTTTCGAAAACTTGGCTCTACTAAGAAGATACGCCTCCAGTCTAATCTGACGGATATGCATACTGACTGACAGGCGCTGTCTTTTTTGCGCACAGCATAACAGCAAAAGAAGCACAGGCGGCTGCCTACACTTTTCCTGAACCCCCTGATACGGGATAAGTTATGCCAAAACGGCTTAGTTTTTTATAGAGGGAGTTCGCGAACCTCTCCTGTGGCTCTAGGCCCAGAATTCTTCTTTGTGATAATACTAGCGAATTGAACTATACCATGTATGGCGGTCGGTTGACAACCCTCACAGATTATCCAAAATCAGAGAACAGAGCATGCCCATTGCGGCAACAAGTCCGGTCAGCGGCCCGCCTTCCTCATATGCTTCCGGCATCATACTGGAGGACACCATAGAGATAATTCCTCCTCCGGCAAAAGAGGCTATCAGTGCGGTCGTAGAACCGCTGGCATGATCCATGAACAGGTATCCCGCACCCGATGCCACTGAAGACATCAATAAGACGCTGAGCCACAGCAAGACGATCTTCCCTTTGCTGTAGTTGTCCTGCTTAAGTCCTGAAGTACTGGACAGCCCTTCAGGAATATTACTGATGAAGATGGCAGCTACCAGCAGCATGCTTACCCCTTGGCCGGAGATTAGACTGGCACCAATCATTATTGATTCTGGAATAGCATCTAGCACAGTTCCTGCAAAAATAGCCATTCCGCTGCCCTGCACCTTCTTACTGCTGCTGTCTCTGCCGGAACGTTTGCGGCCAGCGCCGCCTTTGCGCGAGATATACCAGTCAAACAGTGTGAACACAACTGCACCGGCCAAGAATCCGATAATGGTAGGATTCAGTCCACCTTCAGCGGCGGAATCATCCAGAAGCTCATACGCCGCTGCACCAATGAGTACCCCAGTACCGAATGCCATAATGAATCCAATCAGCTTTTTCGGAATCGGCAGATATAACGCCAGCAATGCTCCAAGCAGGACCGCAGAGCCGGAAATAGCTCCCCATAACAGTGCACTCCACAATAGGTTCACCTTCCTTGGCCAATGTAGTTTAAGTATAAAATAGAAGTGCCTGATAGTAGTTTACACTCGAAAAGGAAATTACAATCAGCTGCAGGCCTGGATGAGATTTTGTTAACTTCATTAATCTTTAATTCACTTAATTCATCTTCCACCTTCACCTGTCTAATGCATTCACAGAAGCATGGATTCAATTTCAAAGAAAAGGGTAACTTAACTTCTATAATCTCCTTGATAAGGATGGGATCAACTGATGGATCAAAGTGTACAGAAATTAATGGATTGGCTGACCGCCCAAGGGGGCGAAACTCTGGTTATTGACAAGCAAGAGATGAAGGATCTGGACACCGTCCACTTCAATCTGGAAACCGTGGATTATCGGGATGCCGAAGATGTCATTGATGAATATCTGGATAGTGCTCTGATTCTGCGAGGCACTGGCAACACTATTAACCGGGACGGCGAGCTTGTCCCCCTGCCCCAGTTGAATTACGAGATTGCTGTCAGCGGGCTTCAACTGGATGAAGTTAATGACGAGCGGGTTGAACTGCGGACGGACAGAGCCAAATATTCCATCTCCAAGAGCTGAATACTGCCCACTATAAAATAACAAAACAGGACGCATCCAATTGATTGCGTCCTGTGATATGTTAATTATTCTTCTCCGATAATCTCTACCTCTGTCTCTAACTCTACTCCGAACTTATCCTTGACTGTAGACTGAACATGGTGAATCAACCCTATATAATCCTTGGCCGTTGCTTGATTGGTATTAACAATGAATCCCGCATGCTTAACTGAAACTTCAGCTCCGCCGATTCTTGTTCCCTGAAGCCCGCTCTCCTGAATCAACTGCCCGGCAAATCTTCCAGGGGGACGCTTAAAGACGCTTCCGCAGGAGGGATACTCCAATGGCTGCTTGGATTCACGTTGGCAGGTCAAATCGTCCATGACCGCTTTGATATTCGCAGGATCACCTGGTTGCAAAGCAAACCGGGCCTCCAATACAATGAATTCGCCACTGGCGAAGACACTTTTACGGTAGCCCCATTCCAGCTCATCCCCCTGAAGAGTCACTAGCCGCCCTGCTTTACTGATAGCAAGTGCACTATGCAGCACATCTTTGACCTCTCCGCCGTATGCGCCAGCATTCATATACAGCGCTCCACCTACAGTTCCCGGAATTCCGCAGGCGAACTCAAGTCCTGCAAGACTTTTCTCCAAAGCAAATCGGGAAACATCGATAATCTTTGCACCACACTGGGCGTAAAGCAAATTATCCCTTAATCCCATATCGGTTAAGTCTGCAGTCTGCAGGACAATCCCGCGAATCCCTCCGTCACGGATAATGACATTCGAGCCGTTCCCCAGAACGGTCAATGGAATGTCGTTTACACGGGCATATGTAACAATGGACTGAAGTTCCTCATATGTCGCAGGTACCGTCAAAATGTCGGCCTGCCCGCCGATACGCGTAAATACATAACCTTGCAGCGCCTCCCCGCGCTTGACCACGCCAGTCGGAACCAGCTGCTGCAGATCCTCATATATTTTGCTGATATTCATATTCAGTGCTCCTTCGACTCCATAAAAATAATATTCCTTGATTCACTGTATAATCGTTAACTAGGGCAACCACAACTTTAACAACGAACAGGCTCCCTTGTCAATGACGGGAGCCTGTTGCCAACTGCATATATTATCATTATGAGTCACATTTCACATTTATAACCTATTACACCCCAACTGCACTGTATGCCGCCAGTTCATAAGGCAGACAGAGAGGCACACCGGTCCGCGGATCACGTACAATATCCGCTTCAATACCAAATACTTCCCGCAGTACATCAGGTGTCATCACTTCAGCCGGAGGGCCTTCACTGATCACATGTCCGGATTTGATCGCTACCATATGCTGAGCATAACGGGAAGCATGATTCAAATCATGCACGACCATAATAATGGTACGGCCTTTTTCCTGATTCAGCTTCTGCAGCAGATGGAGAACCTCCAGCTGGTGTGCCATATCCAGAAAAGTTGTCGGTTCATCCAGGAACAGAATATCCGTCTGCTGGGCCAGTGCCATCGCAATCCAGGCCCGCTGACGTTGCCCTCCGGATAGACGGTCAATGGGACGGTCGTGGAACTCTTCCATACCCGTCACTGAGATCGCATTTGCAATAATACTATGATCTTCCAGAGTAAGCGTACCAAAGCCCTTTTGATGCGGATAGCGGCCATAACTTACCAGTTCTGATACAGTAAGTCCATCCGGTGCAGTGGGGTTCTGCGGCAGGATCGCCAGCTGCCGGGCTACTTCTTTGGTCGACAGATTATGGATCGACTTGCCGTCCAGCATCACACTGCCGCTCTTGGGCTTCATGATACGCGCCATTGTCTTGAGAATGGTAGATTTCCCGGAGCCGTTCGCCCCTACCAGGGCTGTGATTTTCCCTGTTGGAAGAGACAGGTTCAGTCCTTTGACAATCAATGCCTCCGCATATCCAATACTTAACTGCTCTGTGTTCAAACGTTCCGGCATCCTCTTCACTCCTATACATCAATAGAATCCTATATGTAATATCCGATCCGGTTAAAGACTTGTCTTTTACGTCTCACTCCATTAAATGATATTGATTCTCATTCTCTATGTCAACATAAATATTTAGTTTTTTGCACGCAACTGTTTATCTTCACAGATGCTGTGTAAGGTTTTCCAGTGAAATTCTCCACTCTCCTTCACAATACTCTATTTTATGTATACTTGTGTAAGAAGCCGAAAATGCTTTTCGGGTCTTGTTAGTCCATTCCAATCCTCTCAAAATATGATAGATTATATTAATGACTCCACCATGCGTAACAACGATTACATTTTCAACAGGATGGTTTCGCACTTGTTCTTCACATAGTAGGGTAAATGTTTCTTTTATACGTGTAAAAAATTCAATGGGACTTTCTCCGCCAGGATAACGTTCATCCATCCGTAAACCCGAGAAGTACAGATTAGGGTATCGTTCATCCACAATTTCATTGGGCATGCCTGCAATAACCCCATTGTTCGTTTCTCTCCAATCTTCGCTGCTTTCAACTCGTAATCCTAGTGCTCTGGAGATCTCATTTGCTGTATCTAATGCCCGTTGCAAATCGCTGCTTAGGATACGATGTATATTAAAGGACGATTGGTTTTCCTTAAGGTAAAGCCCCAGCTTCTCCGATTGCCGATATCCCTCAACAACGAGTCCTCTTTGACTCCACCCTCCACGAAATCCTTCATCATCAATTCCATGTCTTATGAAATAAATGGCCATTTGCATCTCCCCTTCTATTTTTTCGGATAGGCATAATAATACCATATTAATATAAAATTCACTTTCACCTTTTCTTCTTAATACAAAAGAGCCGCTCCCGAAGTATCCGGAAACAGCCCTGTTAATGTAATACATCTATTTATTTATGCAAATGATAAGGCACTGTCGCTACGATGATATCTTTTTGATTCATCAGATAAGAGCGGATGAACAAGCTGGTCTGGTTATGCAGGATCGCCTGCCACCAATGCTTCGTTATAAACTGCGGAATGAGTACCGTGATATGGTCGGTAGAAGCGGTCTTCCACTCCACTGTATCAATGAACTTGACAAGCGGACGAAGAATGCTGCGATACCGGGAACGTAGTACAATTAAGCGCACTCCCGGATTCCATTCCTCCCACTTTTGTTCCATTTTGTTAATTTCTTCTTCATCAAATCCAACATACACGGCTACCACATTATCCGTTAAGGACTTGGCATAGCTGATGGAATGCAGAACTGCACGGGTTACACCTGCGACAGGAACTACTACGGTGCTTCCTTTGATACAAGGTTTATCCGTTTCCGGACAAATACGCAGCTGATCTGCTGTATTGAGATAATGGCGGTGAATCCGGTGGAACACGAACATTACAACCGGCAGGAAGATAAAGGCCATCCATACACTCGAGAACTTCGTGATGATAAAGATCAGAGTAATGGTCAGGGTAGTAAGCATCCCCACCGTATTCACAGCAAATTTATTTTGCCAGCCTTTAGGTTTGGATTTATACCAGTGCACCATCATACCAAGCTGGGACAGGGTAAAAGGAATGAATACACCCACTGCATACAAAGGAATCAGACTTTCTGTATTTCCATGAAAAGCAGCGACAAGCAGGGCTGATAATACACCCAAGAAGATAATGCCGTTAGAGAAGCCCAAACGGTCGCCTCGGACCATAAAGGCATGGGGCAGATATTTATCTTTGGCAAACATAAACGCCAGCAGCGGGAAAGCTGAGTAAGCCGTATTGGCTGCAAGGAAGAGAATTACAGCAGTAATCCCTTGAATGAAGAAGTACAAACCACCGCGTCCAAAAGTAGATTCAGCAATTTGGGATACAACTGTAGCTTTGGTATCCGGTGTAATTCCGTACCAGTAGGCGAGCAGCGTGATTCCTGTAAACATACTTCCAAGGATAATTCCCATCATCATCAAGGTTTTGGCCGCATTTCTCTCAGCAGGTGCCTTGAAGTTTGGAATTGCGTTCGATACCGCCTCTACTCCTGTAAGGGCCGAACAGCCGGAGCTGAAGGCTTTAAGCAGTAAAAACAAACTGACATTCGATACAGCAGCCCCGATTTCTGGAACATTGGCGTGGGCTCCGCCGGTTGCATATTTGAATATTCCCGCAATGATCAACACGAAGATCGATACTACGAACAGATACACAGGAATAGCAATGAACGATGCAGATTCCGTAACGCCTCGCAGGTTGACAAGGGTCAAGAGCAGAATAACGGTTACGGCGATTAGAACACTATGATTATGAAGATTAGGAAAAGCGGATGTGATCGCATCCGTCCCTGCCGACGCACTAACCGCAACGGTCAAAATATAGTCGACCAGGAGCGATCCGCCTGCTAAGAGTCCAGTAGGAACCCCGAGGTTGCTCTTGGCAACGATATACGCGCCTCCGCCTTGCGGATAAGCAAAAATAGTCTGGCGATAGGATAAAATCAAAATAGCCAGCAAGCCCAATACGGCTAATGCAATTGGCAATGAGTACCAGATAGCTGTGAAGCCTGCGGCTACCAGCACAATCAGGATTTGTTCCGTTCCGTAGGCTACAGACGAGAGCGCATCAGAAGACAGGACAGCCAGTGCTTTCACCTTGGATAACTTTTCATGATCGAGTTCGTTCGACTTCATCGGACGCCCGATCAATAGTCGTTTTACCTTGCTTACCATTGTAGTAACAGTTCCTCTCTTTGCTTACGTTGAAACGGTAATACCGTGCGCTGTTTTCATTGGTGGATTTCATAAATGCAGGCACAAAAATAAGCATACGGAAATGATCCGCATGCTTACGCATCGTCATTATCCCACCGTTGCTTACGAGGTTAGCTGGCGGATTCGGGCTGTGGTAGCCCTACGGTTATGGCCCTTGCGGACCGTTCCCGATTCACCCCTTTGGCGCTTGGCCAATGTTGGTTCCCCCGTTTTTCCTTACAGAAAATTCAGCGCATATTCAACTTCTCACAAGGTCTAATGATAGTCTACAATGCCTCTTCCGTAAAGCGGTGAAAAAAATGAAAAAAGAATGAAAAAACATCCAATTTACGCAAAACAAAGATGAGGGATATAGCGATCTTTCATTCTCTGCGAATATCCCTTCATACCGGGTTTTTTCATGATTTTTATCTATATTTGTGTCAGAAATTTCAGGAATGATTGCCCTCTATATTCTGCTGTGGCTCTGTCTAGTCTACGGTGTCCTCTTTACGCCCGGTCCAGAGCAAAATCGTGATTAGAGCAAATGCGATCAGGGCAAGTAAAGGGATCGTAATGAACCCGAAAAAATTAAGATAATCTTTATTACAGGGTACGCCAATCGTACATGGGAGCACCTTGCTGAGTGCAGGAATCTTCTGCTCGGCATAATGATAAACACTTATGCTGCCCCCAATTAGACTTAAAGGAAGCACATAAGGAATTATCTTTTTGTCATTCCGGTATGTGGCAATGCCCAGCAGGATGAGCTGCGGGTACATAAATATACGCTGGAACCAACACAGCTTACATGGCTCATACTTCAGGACCTCGCTAAGATACAAGCTTCCCGCTACCGCAATAACGGACACGAACCAGGCCAGATAGAGGCAGTGGCGCCTGCAGAACGTAGAGAACTTCATCACTCGGCGCTCACTGCTTCGGAAGCAGACTTCATCTGTGCATCTATGGCTTCCATATTGAATGGCTCCTCTACTTTGTATCCATTAATAAATACAGTAGGTGTGGAGGTGACTCCGGTATCCTTGGCAAGAGTAATATCCTTTTGCAGTTCACTTTCATAGGTCCGTTCCTTGATATCCTTGCGCAACAGATCTAAGTCAATGGGCAGCTTTTCCTTCTCTGCCAGACTCACCAGAAAATCCTGTGTAGCCCATTCAGCATTTTCATCCCCTTGATTGGCATAAATTGCATCGTAATAAGACCAGAAAGCATCACTATTCTGATGATATACCGAGAGGGCTGCCAGAGAAGCCGTTTCAGAATCCGGACCGATAAAGGCCATATTTACGAAGTAAATAGCTGCTTTATTCTGATTCACATATTCCTGAGCCAGCTGTGGCTTGATGACACCTGCAAAATTGGCACACGCCGGGCATTTGAAATCACCGAATTCGACGATTTTAACCGGTGCATCCGCTTTGCCCAGTCTTGGAAGCTCACTGTAATTGAATTGAACCGCTTCGCCTGAACCTGCATTGGAAGAAGAGTCCTTCGATGCCAAAAGAATAAGCACGGTGAAGATAATCACTACAATGGCCACTGTGCTAATAATCAGGATTCTCGTTTTCTGCTTGTCCTGTTCCTGTTGTGCCCTGCGTTTCTCCGCTTTGCTTAATTGGGGAAGCATGACATTGTTTTTATTTGATTTGTTCAAATGAGAGTTCCTTTCTGTCCCGTCGGGACTGTTGTGGTGAAGGTATTTCCTTTAAAATTATATAATTAAAACTCTCTCATTGGCAAACCTCCTGTTGAGGAATAGGTTCCATCCGCTGCAGAGGGATTCTGAAGCTAAAAACACTCCCCCCGCCTGTGGCATTTTCCGACCAAATGCTTCCCTCCATAAGTTCTACGAGTTTCTTGCAGATCGCCAGCCCGAGACCTGTGCCGGGATATTTGCGGGTATGGGAAGCATCTGCCTGGGAGAAAGGCTGAAACAACATTTTATACTTATCCGGCGTGATCCCAATCCCTGTATCCTTCACCGTGAATTCAAGAACCATAGACGCACCCAGAGCGCTGTATGGAGCTACGGATACTGTTATCCCCCCATGATGAGTAAACTTGACTGCATTGCCGATTAGATTAACCAAAATCTGCCGGATGCGCGCGCTGTCGCCGATGAACAGTTCCGGAACGGCGGGGTCCAGCTGAAGTGACATTGCCAATTCTTTTTGGGTGGCAGCAACCTTGAAAAGGTTCATACACTCCCGCATCAAAACAGGAAGATTGAAATCCGTTTTTACCAGCAGTATGTTTTCTGCTTCCAGGCGGGATATATCCAGAACATCGTTCATCACATTCAACAGGGCATGACTACTCGTATATTGAAGTTTTAATAAGTCCAGTTGCTCCGGAACTGTAATTTCCTCGGCGAGCAGCTGGTTAATGCCAATAATACCATTGAGGGGTGTACGGATTTCATGACTCATCGTAGCCAGGAATTCAGTTTTCATCCGCGCAGCGCTTTCAGCGGCATTTTTGGTGATTAGAAGCTCTTTCTGTTGTTCAGCTAGCGCTGTGATATCTTCTGCAATAATATAGATGAAGTTCTCTTTTTCGCTCATTAAAGGAAAGACAGTAACACTGCAGATCAACTTGCTCCCGTTTTTAGTTTTTACGTTTACTTCAAGCTTCCCGGACTGCCCGGCTGCAGCACGCTTTATGACTGATTTGAGCGCTTGTGCATCCCGGGTACTGAATAACACATTCTTATAGTCGCTCAACTCCTCTTGGCCATAACCCGTTGTCCGCCTTAACGAAGGATTCGCACTGATCACCTTTTTGCCTAATGGGTCGATGCATATCACCATATCTGGGCTGAACTCAAATAAGGCAGAGTAGCGCTGCTCATTAAACTGTGAAGTAAATATCACCCGTTTCCTGTCTTTATACATAAGAATTAGCACAACAATGACAACCAGCAGAAACGTACCGGCGAGGATCATTCCCAGCATCGAATCATTCAGAAGGGGAGTTCTGCCAGTGTACATAGAGGGTTCTGTGTTGACATAAGAAGCTCCAGCCATAGCTATATAATTCGTTCCCGACATTACTGCAGTGAGGAGCAGAATAAGCTTGGTTTTGGCGGCAGAAAACATATTATACCGCTGCTCTATCCACCTGAAGTTATAGGAGGCTGCAACCACAGGAATGGCAAGCGAGAGTATTAAAGAACCGAATATTGATAATATGCTCTGTTCAAAAGCCGCTGAATATTGCATAGCCATCATCCCGCTGTAATGCATGATCAGGATACCGCTGCTGAATAAACAGCCGCCCAAGGCGAGATTTGACTTGCTCCTGCGCGTACGGGGATTATTGAATATCATTAGAAGCACAAAAGACGCCGCTATAGGCACGGCCAGTGAAAATAACAGCAGAAGCAGATCATAAGACATGCTGTTCCCGGGCTTAACTGCACTCATGCTAATATAGTGCATACTCCATACCCCAATTCCAAGACTGCTGGCGCTCAATAGGACATAGAACACACTTCTTTTTTTACGTACCATTCTTTCAGTAAGCTCCACTGCTATGAAGCTGGATAGCCATGCTATTACAATAGAAAAGAGGGCCAGCAGCTCGCTGTAAAATGAGTGATTCGTCATCGGCCACTCTCCTTTCTTATTTTAAAAAGAATGTAATCCTGTCAGTTACACTCTTTTTACCCTGTGCGAAACGACTCGAATCGACAAAAATCTCTATACTTTATGGGATTTTATGTATAAAAAAAGACACAGCGTTTGCTTCACGCCATGTCTTGGAACAAGAGTTAGGTTATCCTCAAGCTCCTGCCTCTTCAGCCAGAAACTCGATCTTCATTACCTTGATACGAGATATCCGTTTGTTGTCTGTTTCTTCTACCACAAATAGATGATTGTCAAATTCAACGGTCTGCCCCTTTTGCGGCGGATTGACTTCTAGCTTGGAATACAACCAGCCGCCAATCGTATCATAGTCATCCGTTTCCATGTTCAGCCCGAGCCGGTCGTTGATCTCCTCAATCAGCATCAAGCCGTCAATGGAGAATTCATGATCACCCAGCTTCTCTACCCCCGGGCGCTCCTCGTCGAATTCATCCTGAATTTCACCGACAATCTCCTCCATAATATCTTCAAGTGTAACCATACCGGAGGTACCGCCGTATTCATCAATCAGAATCGCGATTTGCGTCTTCGCACGCTGCATGACTTTGAGAAGGGCACTAATCTGAATCGATTCCGGTACGGTAAGAATGGGACGAATCAATTCATTGTATTTGGGTGCATTGTCCCGGATCAGATCCTTGATATGAATAAATCCAAGGATGTGATCCTTATCCCCGTCGCAGACCGGATACCGTGTACGCATCCCGTCAAAGGCAATTTCCATATTTTCTTCAACCGTCAGATTATTGTTCAGACAGATCATTTCCGTGCGCGGAATCATGATTTCGCGTGCCATCGTATCAGCAAACTCAAAGATGTTATCCACCAGGGTCATTTCCGTATTATCGATTAGTCCGCTCTTGTTGCTCTCCTGCATAATGATGCGGATTTCTTCCTCCGTATGCGCTGTTGCCAGCTCCGACGCAGGCGATAAGCGGAATATCCGCAGCAGACTGCTGGCCAGACCTTTGACGATCCAGATAAAAGGATACATGATCCGGAAGAAAACATTCATTGCACCAGCAGTTAGCAGAAGTACCGCTTCAGCTTTGTTCACTGCAATTGTCTTGGGAGCAAGTTCTCCGAGCACAATATGCAGAACTGTGATGAACATAAAAGCAATAATCAGCGAAATCACATATACTGAAGTTTCGCCAAATCCAAGGCTTGTTACAAGGGGTCCCACAATCATGGCGATTGCCGGTTCACCCAGCCAACCAAGTGCCAAAGAAGCAAGAGTGATGCCGAGCTGACAGGCGGACAGATAACCATCCAGATTGTGTACGATATTACTTGCTGCCACTGCTTGTTTGCTGCCTTCCTCCATCAGGGAATCAATGCGTCCGCTTCGTACTTTCACCATCGCATATTCAACCGAAACAAAAAAGCCATTAAACAGCACCAACAAAATAATAAGACCTACATGTAATATACCGGGTAAAGGGTCGCTCAATTTATACTCCTATCCACCGTCTCCACGATTCAGGCGGATAGGCCCACCTCCTTCGTTTGTTCAAAATGTCTGCTGCTACAGCAACAATTCCTTTCTCAATCAATTTCCCAAGTGTGTTCATCTCCTGACTGGAATCACGAATATAAATATACACATTATTATAATATTACTTTGCGTATAAAAACAGGTGTGAACAAGTGTAAAAATATGATCTTTGATGATTCTGTATTAATAATAGTAAACCCTGAAAGAATATATACTAATTCAATCTTAGGTTAAATCCTAAATATCTTTCCGTCAACCTTAGTACCGCCACCTTCCATTTCACTTCTAATTCCCTGTTTGGTCAATGCAGCACTGCTCCCAAAATATCAAGAAACGGCACCGCCCTCGTAAAGGCTTTGCCGTTTCCATGTTAATTATGGCTCTGCGTAACGTTCCCTTAACGACAATTACGTGTAGTCGGCGGATTGCCGATTGTGCCAGGGTACTGATAAACAAGAGGTTCTTCGAAGGTCGCATAATCGAAATTCACCATCAGGAGCACAGTGCGTTGACCGGTGGTCTTGTCGCTGATAATGATGTGATCACGGCCTGCAGCCTCCAGAACCCCTGTGTATATCTTGGCGTTCCAATCCTTGTTATTCTCGTATGTGAAGTAAAAGGTGCCGACTTTACCAAGATTCAGCCGGAAAATGTTTTCGATGTATGATTGCTCGAATACTGGAGCAGTAGTAGATACTACGCCGCCGCCTGGAGTCATTGGGCTGCCGCTTGTAACTTGTGGAGGTGTTCCACTCATGGTACCCATTGAACCCATGCTTCCCATGGTTCCCATAGTACCCATACTGCCCATTGTGCCCATAGCTCCCATATTCCCCATTCCCATTGGGCTCATGCTGTGCATGACGTTCATATGATTCATGTTGTTCATGTTGTTCATATTGCTGACATTGTTCATATTGTCCATGTTGCTCATTGCACCTGAAGGGTTGCTGCCAATGGTATACGTCACAGGGCGGTAAGGTTGAACGATCATCTCTAAAAAACCTCCTAATTATTGTTGGTGTGCAGGCTGATTCGGCCAGTCTAAAGTAAGTTGTAGCTCGTTCTGAGAGAATTAGAACTGCTTCTGAGCTGCGGAAGCGAAGCACCGGACTTCCGGTTGGCTCCGCATCCGCTGAACCCGAACGCTCTAATATACTGCAGGACAATCCTCACTGGTGGGGGTGAAGAAGCAATGTGCTTTGTAACGACCGGTATTCTGCTGATTGTACCAGGTCGCAGGACAGTCACCTACGGGTCGGAAGAACCAGAGCGCATTTGACGCCGGCCTGGTTCGTTCTCCTGCGATGGCACGTCTGGCGAGGCGGATATCGGATTCCCTGGCACGCTGGTAAAAATATCCCTTCTGTGGTGCTTCGAAGCCGCCAGGGCTTTGGAAGACCATGTCGTTAACATTGCGGATGTTTTTGAAATCAAGACAGTTACCCAGTATCCGGTTGACACCTACATTGCCAACCATCAGCATGCCCGACTCGCCATCCCCCTCGGCTTCTGCCCGCATCAACCGTGCAAGCACTTTTACATCCTCCGAGTTTGCTTTAATTACGGCCACACTTTCTCCTCCTTAGCCTACACTTTCTCAACTGCTCGCTGTATTGTATGTGCATTCGCCCAAGAGGTGACAGTTAGCACCGATTACCGCCCGTCCATTTTTCTGAATATTCTAATTATGGCTCGTAGATCATTTTTCGTGTCATGCCACCGTCAATCACCAGCTGAGCGCCTGTGACAAAATGATTATCGGCTGAAGTCAGATACAGGCAGGCCCTGGCGATATCCTCTGGCCGGCCTACTCTTCCGGATGGATGCTGAAGATGATCAATTTCTCTCAGCTCTTCGTAATCGCCTGTTTCAATCCAGCCCGGACAGATGCAGTTAACCGTGATTCCATCTCCTCCAAGTGTGATCGCCATAGCATGCGTCAGCGCAGAGATAGCACCTTTTGAAGCTGTATATGCTTCAGTATTGGGCTCGGACATCAGTGCCCGCGTCGAAGAAAGATTGACTATCGCCCCTCCTTCAGGATTCATCCTCATGATCTTCGCAGCTTCACGGGAAGCGATAAATACACTGCGGGCATTGGTGTTCATCACCAGATCCCAGTTCTCTGCAGATAATTCGTATAATGGCTGTGTATGCGGGTTCGCAATACCTGCATTATTGATCAATATATCCACTGTTCCGTAGGATTGGACAGTAAAAGCTGTCATTGCGATGATTTGTTCTTCCTTGCTGACATCGCAGGCGAAAAATACGGCTGAATCGCCTGCTTGACGAATCTCCTTCTCTACCTTACGCCCAGTGTAATCATCCAGCTCAGCAATCACTACATTTGCACCTTCGGCTGCATAGGCCTTGGCGATAGCTTTTCCAATCCCATGACCTGCACCGGTTACTATGACTGTTCTGTTAAGATATTTCATATTCAATCCACTCCCCTATGTAATCAGATTTCTCATAATACAAATATCCCCTTGTTCCTCAAATCGGAAACAAGGGGAAGTTCTGCTCTGCGCCAATATGTTGAGTACAATGCTCTATTCCGCTGTGGAGTATCGGGGCTGCCGCTGAAATCCTTGGTACCTTGTACCTTGATAAGTCAGAATTCCCCTGTCACCCTCCGCACTCATACCATATTCGTTGCCGTCTACTTTGAATTCCATCCGCGCTCCATTCTCCAGCTCATAGGTTAAATAGTAGATAGTACTCGTGCGGCTGTTATTGGTGTCATCCTGTAGCTGCTGCTGCCGGACTTCACTGCGTTTGCTGACGATACGGGCGGGGATGGTCAATAGGGGCGAGCTGTTGTTGCGGCTCCACACAAACAGCCCCCTGCCTGCAGAAACAGCGACAATGCCAATCACTACAGCAAGAAAGATCGGTATTACCGTCCCCGTAAGATCAAACATCCAAGATGGATCCGGGCCCATTCCCATGACTTAATCCCCCTTATTCCCCATGTTGTCCTGCTCTTGCTCGGATGCAGGCGCTTCTGTACATGTATATGCCCCAGCTATTCCATAAAGCATTACAAAAACATTATTTCGTGTGATCTGTAGTTACAAATATGTCAAAAAGACCACTCCGCTCTATCTTCCCAGAGCTTAAAAGTGGTCTTCATTAACGTTGATCCGGCAGCCTCGATTACGCGTGTACGAGATCCAATAATTGCTTAGTTTCATCTGTTTCTTCAGGAAGCATTCCGCTGTCTGCCCAGCAAGCTCTGCATTGTTCTTCGGTTTCACAAAGGTGAGCATCATCACAGTTGTAGCACAGTTGCAGAAGGTTTCTGGTTACATAATCCGTTTCGAAAGTTTTCATTTTAATCTCTCCTATTCGGGATGAAAGTTTGTGAAAAAATGAACTTGTTCTCTATGTGTTAAATATATCACAGTATTCTTTGTTTGTCATGTGATTTTTTTCACATTTTTAAAGAAAATTTTAAATAAGATTTTTGATGCTTTATTTTTTCATAATTGAAATCCATGCAATAAAAAAAGTGCCTGATCAAGCCACAATTGGTTTGATAGACACTCTCGTATTCATGATATGAATTTACATTACCCGCCAGCTTAACCCTCCATTCGTAGTCTGCAGGAGGATAGATTTGCGGTCTTCTTTTTTCTCTATCAGCAGCCATCCCACCTCAGAAGACACGAACTGCAGCTTCACAATCTCCGGATATTCGGCTAGCTTCGATTGCAGCACACCGCTGGCAGGAAGTGCCGTCCAGATTTTGCCCTGATTCGTTGTCTTATACAGCACATCCTTCTTCAGAGTCCAGCCGAGCTGAGAATTCAAAAAGGCAGGAGGAATATGACGGTTGACGCCCTTTTGCGCACCCAGTCCAAAGGTCACAAATTTCCAGTTCCCGCCCCCGTTGGCAGTGAAATAACCATTGTAGGTAATGCTGCCTTCTTTGTCCGTTTGGCAACCTACAGACATCCACCCATTCAGGCTGGCCTTGTCAAAAAAAACAGGCTCCCCTGTTATTACCCGGTCACAGCCGCGTAACTCTTCATTAACGAGGAATTCCGGACCCTGTATCCATGTTGCCGCACCGTCTTTGGTTATATAGATTTTGGGAAGCGCACCAGTCTGCAAACTTACAAATCCATGTTCAAAATCTTTGAACACCATCCCAGTGATCACCCCTGATATAGGGATTGTATTATTTGGCAAGTTAGGATTATATTGCTCGTTCTGCATAACCAGGTTCCATGTCGCTCCCCCATCTTCGGTAGCATACAGCGCTTTGCTCTCTTTGGTGGCTTTGGCATCCCAGGAGGTCATCAACCATCCGTGTTCAGGGGAATTAAAGTAGATTGAAGTTATCGCATTGGCATCAGGAAAAGAGGATATTTTCCAGCTGCTTCCTCCATCTGTTGTGCGGAGTACCACTGTTTCCGAATGCCCTGACGCGCTACGGATGATCCATCCATTGCTGGGATCTGTGAAGAATATGTCCCTGCCATAGACAGGGTTGGACAAAAACTGGACATTCGAAGAGGGCGAGATGTTGCTCCAGGTCTTGCCGTTATCCATCGTCATGTACATCCGCAGCTCATTTTTGGTTACGCCCCAGGCTAGTCCAATCGTATCATTCAGCAGCCTGAAATCTGTCAGACGGGTCTGGATCTGATATTTTGGACTGCTTTCGTTGTCGATGTTTTGGGCATCTGGTGTAATTAAGGTAATGGTCTGCCCCTCTTCCGGCGCTTCCGTCGGCTGCGGGGGCTGGGAAGGCTCCGGAGAAGGAGAAGAGCAGGCAGACAGTATAAGCAAGGCCAGGAGCACCGTAATTACAGCTCTTAGAGCCTTGAAACCTGTAATCTTAAATGACAATGCTCTCTCCTCTTCCTTCATTTATTATTTGTTATGATTCAGCGCACTTCTCTTGTAACCGTATAATGCATAGATCATTAATCCAATGACCAGCCATATCAGGAACCCGGCCCAGGTATCTCTGCCTAAATTATACATCAAATATCCGCAGGCTGCCGCACTAAGCAAAGGGACAAGAGGAACCCATGGGACTTTAAATCCTCTTTTCAGAGTCGGATGAGTATACCGGAGTGCGATAACACCCAGTGAAACAACAAGAAAGGCGAAAAGTGTGCCAATGCTGGTTAGGTTAGCCAATCGGTCCAGCGGGACAAAACCAGTGACCACAGCAATAATACCACCCACCATCCATGTGCTGCGTACAGGGGTGTGCGTCTTAGGACTGATCCTGGACAAGGTCTGTGGCAGCAGTCCGTCCCGAGAAATCGCGAACATCAGGCGGGTCTGGCC
This sequence comes from Paenibacillus sp. LS-5, assembly GCF_056121505.1. Classification (NCBI taxonomy): domain Bacteria; kingdom Bacillati; phylum Bacillota; class Bacilli; order Caryophanales; family Paenibacillaceae; genus Paenibacillus; species Paenibacillus sp. LS-5. Next base: position 614,741 of record NZ_JBWAVA010000001.1, read on the forward strand.
ATACAACAGCACAAGCAGAACCGTAGTCATTCCGGCAATAGCCCCCACTGAGATCAGCCCGGCAATCATATCCTGGTTCACAAAACGGAGCGCAAAGGATACCGGATCACTGACATTCAGGCTTTGGTAAGGAACGATCCCGGTAAGTACGAGCGATACTACGATATAGAGCACTGTACAGATCGCCAGAGAAGAGATGATCCCGATCGGCAGATCCCGCTGTGGACGTTTTACTTCTTCTGCAGCTGTAGATAAGGCATCGAAGCCGATATAGGCAAAAAATACGGTGGCAGCACCATTGACTACTCCATGGAATCCATAGGGCATAAAGGGAGTCCAATTATCTGGTTTCACATAGAAAACGCCGGTAACAATAAATAAAATAACTACCGACAGCTTAATTACGACCATTATCGCATTAAAACGGGCGGTTTCCTTCACCCCCCTGGTCAGCAGGAAGGAGATCAGCAAAATAATAATAATTGCAGGTAAGTTGATAAAGGTTCCTTTGTCCGCATTATAAGCCCCGGAGAGCGCAGTGGGCAAATGCAGGCCAAAGCCGTCAAGGAGACCCTGGAAATATCCGGACCATCCGCTGCCCACCGCTGCCGCTGCAACGCCATACTCGAGCACCAAATCCCAACCCAGAATCCAGGCTAAGAGTTCACCAAAAGCCACATAGCTGTAGGCATAGGCACTGCCGGATACCGGAATCGTGGATGCAAACTCCGAATAACATAAAGCCGACAGTACACAGGCAATACCTGCCAGCACAAAAGATAGCACTAGAGCGGGCCCAGCGTGTTCCGCTGCTGCCACTCCGGTCATTACAAATATACCTGTACCAATAATTGCTCCCACCCCAAGTAAGGTTAAATCCAGAGCGCCTAATGTCTTGCTGAGCCTGTCTCCTTCGGCGGTCACCGGAGCGCTCAAAGGTTTCTTACGGAATAAATCCATTCGTTCATTCTCCCCTGTCTTCTATATACATAGGTCTTGCTATAAAGAAACGGACAAGCTAAAGCCCAGATAACACCGATAAATACAAAAAACGTGGAAATACTAACTCTTACTGTCTCCGTTATTCCAATATTCATGTTAGTTTGCCCTTTTTCGGGTAATGGATTAAAAGCAGACCGCTTGAAAACACTAACCTTAGCGCTTATGATGGATAAGATTGGACACAAAAAATTCAAAACTTCAGGAGGAGATGTAGCAATGGCCCCCCCATTCAAACCAAATCGTGTCGTAGTGATCGGCACTGGTGCTGTTGGTACCACAACGGCCTACACATTGTTGCTGCGCAGACGCATGCAGGAATTGGTTCTTATTGACGTTAATCATCAGAAAGCCCTTGGTGAGGCGCTGGATATGAATCACGGCATGCCTTTTGTCGGTGGCGTGAAGCTCTGGGCAGGAACTTATGAAGATTGCCGTGAAGCAGATATCATTATCGTGACTGCTGGCGCCTCCCAAAAGCCAGGTGAAACGCGGATTGATCTCCTGCGCAAAAATATCTCGATTTTCAAAGATATTATCCAGAAAATCACAAAATACAACCAGCATGCCATTCTGCTGATCGCAACGAATCCAGTGGATATCCTGGCTTACGCCACCCTGAAGATCAGTGGTTTTGACCGCAGACGAGTCATCGGCTCCGGTACAGTGCTCGACAGTGCAAGATTCCGGTACCTGATTGGCCTTCATAAAGAAATCGACCCGCGCAGCATTCACGGACAAATCATCGGTGAGCATGGGGATTCCGAGTTGCCCGTATGGAGTCTGGCTAACGTTGCCGGGATTGATCTCGGGTTTGACGAAGCCGAACGACAGGATATTTTTGAAGACACAAAAAATGCCGCATATGAGATCATAGATGCCAAGGGCTCAACCTCGTATGCGATCGCACTGGCGCTGGATCGGATCGTCGTCGCCATTCTGCACAACGAAGGTGCTGTGTTGAACGTCTCCACATTGCTGAACAACTATAATGGAGTCTCGGATGTATTCCTGGGTGCCCCATGTGTGGTTGACCGCTCCGGTGTACGTGAAGTACTCGATCTGCCGCTTAGTGAAGATGAGAAAGCCCTTTTCCAGAAATCCGGTGAGAAGCTGAAAAGTGAAATCTCAAAGCTGGAACTATAAGCTGCACGCTCTAATTCCGGACTATTTCCTCCTTCCGACAGGGGGAGATAGTCTTTTTTTGCGGAAAACAAAAGAAACCGTCCTTCCGGTCATGGAGAATAACCCCCAATATTGAAAGGACGGAGTTTCTGATACCCGTAAATATAACATGAATAGTCATATCTGCCAATGAAATAGGTCCTTGTCTTTAGCAGCACCGCTATGATTGCGGCATGCTGATCTGCAGTCTGGACATCGCTTCTTCCTTCTCCCGGTTCGTGATATGTGTATATACCGTGGTAGTCTGAATAGATGAGTGGCCCAGTAGCTCCTGAACCGTCCGCAAATCAGCCCCTTTACGCAGCAGCATAGTGGCGAAGGAGTGGCGCAGCTTGTGGCTGGAGTAAGGTCTGCGGTGGGCCGCAGGGATTTCATTCTGGAAACGTCCAAAGGTATCCGCAGCAATGCCCTGAATCCCGCGAATCGAGAGTCTGCGCCCTTTTTGCGAAATGAACATAGCATCCTCTTTACTGCGCCAAGGTTCAAGCCGATCAGCAAGGGCTTGCTCCAAATAAGGGGCCAGTTCTCCAGGCACAGGAATATTACGCCATTTGCGTCCCTTTCCGAATACTCTAAGTGTAAGGCGTTCTGCATTATAGTCACTTTGATTCAGGGTATGAACCTCACCTACCCGCAGTCCCATATAAGACATAAGCAGAAAAACCGCCAGGTTACGGCTTTTGTATTTCCCTGTAACGGCAGACAAAAACCGCTGCAGTTCATGCTCCTCCAGATAGACAGGTTCGCGGTTTTTTTCGGTTTTGGATTTCTTGATGCCCGCAGCAGGATTCGCACTCAGCAGCTCAAGCTCCATCATCGCCTTGAACAGGCAGTTAACGGATGCATGCTTGCGGTTACGTGTTGTATCACTGACTCCCCGTTCACGGACCGAGGTTAGATAGGATACGATATGAAGCTTCTTGACAGTCTCCAGACTTTTGCCGTTAAGACTGGCCAAAAACTCACGCACATCGGCAAGATAGGACTTCTGTGTATATGGGGTAAATCCGGCATCCTTCATCCAGATTACAAAAGCATCCAGCTCTTCCTCATAGTCAGGCTCTGAGTAGTTCATGTCTCGGTTCCCTCCCGTGTTCTTAGCAATCGATTCTACCATGGATTGGCATCACGAAATGATGTAGATAATAAGTGTGATTTATCAGGATCAGCTGCTCCGGTTCTCCATCCGGCTGCATGATTATTTACAATGGACAGGAATTCCGCAAGAGCCGGTGACTTCCACTTTTTGTTGTGGTAAGCAGTTTGGGTAGCTACCCGCTGAGATTCGTCATTCCAATGAAGACGTGCCAGCTTGCCTTCAGCCAGCTCATTTTGAACCGTAATCAGAGGTAAAAAAGAAATGCCGAGCCCGGCCATCACACATTGCTTAATCGCTTCAATGCTCCAGAATTCCAGCTTCGGATCGGGGAACACGCCATGGCTATTCAAATGACGTTCGAACAAGGTGCGGTAGGTACATCCGGTTTCAGTGTGCAGAATAGTTACATCTTTCAGATGAAGCGGCAGCACCTCATCCAGATCCAGGAGCGGATGGCCAAGGGGGGCAACCAGCGTCATAGTCTCCTGAATAAGCGTCTCGATATGGATATCCTTGTACTCCTTCTCGGGCTGCAGTAAAAACACCAGATCCAATTCCCCGGAGCGGACAAATTCAGTGAGTTCCCAGCAGGCGCCAGGTTTCAGTGTGATCTGCACCTGTGGATATCTTCCGCGGAATTCTTTAATAATGCCCGGCAGCCGAAAAGCAGCCAAAGATTCAGGGGCGCCGATCCGGAGGGCTCCGGTCAGCTCGGTCTCCGAACGCAGCGCCACCTCAGCCATCGTATGCATCCGGGAGATCTCCTGGGCATAGGGGAGCAGGCGGCGTCCTGCATCCGTGAGCATAATCTTTTTACTGATACGATCAAACAGCGGCTGGCCCAGCTCTGTTTCCAGCGCCTGGATCTGGGCAGTAATGCTGGACTGCGCATAATCCAGCTTCTGGGCGGCACGCGTAAAGCTCCCGGTTTCGACTACGATAAGAAATGTAAACAGATGACGTGATTCCATGGAGACCACCTCCTTCAGCTTTGAACTGTATCCATCGGTTTTTCGAATGGATGTTATCTAATAATTCCGTTTTTCCAATGGATCTATTATCTGATACTCTATACATAAATACAAGGAAAGCGGGCCATGATCATTATGAAAGAAACTTTGCAACGCAATATTGGAATGCCGCAGGCCATCGCTCTTTACATTGGAGCCGTGCTGGGTTCAGGAGTTCTTATTGTACCTGGCCTTGCTGCGGAAATGGCTGGGCCTGCATCTCTGCTCGCTTGGGGATTTATGACGTTATTGATCCTTCCCTTAGCCCTGTCCATGGGTCTGCTATCCGCCAAATTCCCGAATGCGGGGGGAGTCTCTCACTTTGTCACTCTGGCTTTTGGCCCAAAGGCGGGCGCACTGGTTGGCTGGTTCTTCCTGATGTCAGTCCCGATAGGAGGACCTGTCGCTGCCTTAACCGGAGCCGGATATATGTCAGCAGCTATGGGCTGGGGAGACAATGCCAGAATCGCTATGGCAGCAGCCATGCTGGGGATTGGACTGATTACGAACTGGATTGGAATGCAAGTAGCCGGGAAAGTACAGATCGCCGTGGTTATTGCCATCGTCTCCGTTTTAGTATTTTCATTTGCTGCCGCACTTCCCCGGTTAGAACGTGTCCACTTCACACCTTTCGCTCCGCATGGCTGGATGAGCGTCGGCCAGGCGGCAGCCATATTGTTCTGGTGCTTTATCGGTTGGGAAGCCGTATCGCATCTGTCTGAGGAATTCAAGGATCCAGAGCGTGCTGCGGTTAAAGGCGTCACTATAGCTGCTATTATAGTAGGAGTACTGTACTTCCTGTCCGCACTCGCCACTGTCGGTACCCAGAGCTATCTGCGGGGGGGAGCGGATTCTTCGCTCGTCTGGATTATCAGCCAGCCGCTTGGCTCCTGGGGTGGATTCATCGCCGGTCTGACCGGACTCTTCATCTGCACAGCGACTATTATCGCGTATACCGGAGCCGCTTCACGCGTAGCGTATGCGTTGTCCCGGCAAGGTTATGCACCTAAATGGATGGGTGGTTTGTCAGAGAGGTTCCAGACACCAACCGGGGCCATTGGTTTCCTGCTGTTATGCTTTGCCACTGTTCTATTTCTCTACGGCAGTGGCCTGCTATCGATTACGACATTGATTCAGTTTCCTAATGCCACCTTCATTTTGACGTATATCGGGGGCTGCGCAGCGGGAATCCGTCTCCTGAAAGGCAAGCGGACGGGTGTAGTTATCAGTTGGATTTCATTTGCCGCAACTGCGGCTGTCTTTCCTTTTATCGGGTGGGCGATTGGTTATCCGCTGGTGATTACTGCCCTCTTCTTCCTGATTGTCTATACCATAACGGGCTACAGAAATACACATCTGGAACCACTGTCCGGAGATCAAGAAGAAGTTAAGCAAAAAGCACTTTAATCATCAGTGATAAGTGTTTAGCATACCTTCCAACATAACAAACAGGCCGCATCCGTCCTTGTCACCAAGGTCGCTGCGGCCTGTTGTTTATTATGTGAGCTTGATAAATCCGTCCTGCAATGTCGTTTCAGCTAAGGGAAATATGGGTATCCAATGAAAGAAGACTGCCCAAAATGGGATAGAAGGAGACGATTGACCATGCCAAAAGATAATAAAATCATTCTCGAAGCTGCAGCACGGAAATTTGCTGATGACAATTCCGAACCTCCATTTCTGCCTGATCTGGGACCTGAAAAAGGACGCGAAACGGTGAACACCGTACAATCCAGTGAAATTTACAAACCGGAAGCAGATCTTCAGGATCTTACAGTGCCCGGCGGCCCTAGCGGTGAAGTTCGGGTGCGGATTCTCCGCCCGGTGAACACTTCGCGTGAAACACTGCCAGTCATTCTGTATATTCATGGTGCGGGTTGGGTCTTCGGCAACAGCCATACCCATGACCGGCTTATACGGGAACTGTCGACCGGTGCAGGAGCAGCAGTCGTATTCCCTGAATACAGTCTCTCTCCGGAAGCCAAATACCCCACGGCCATTGAAGAGATTTATACGGTACTGACATGGATTGCCGATCATGGATCGGAATATGGCCTTGATTCCAATAAATTAACCGTTGCAGGCGATAGTGTTGGTGGAAATATGACAGCTGCCATCACTCTGATGGCCAAAGAACGGGGCGGCCCAACGATATCCAAGCAGCTGTTGTTCTACCCTGTTACAGATGCTTCTTTTGATACCGAATCCTATCATCTCTTTGCTGAGGGCTATTTCCTGCAGCGGACCGGGATGAAATGGTTCTGGGACCAATATACTACCAGTGAAGAAGAACGTGCCCAGATCACCGCTTCACCGCTTCGGGCGAGCCTGGAGCAGCTAAGCGGACTGCCAGAAGCACTGATTATAACCGGTGAAGCCGATGTTCTCCGTGATGAAGGCGAAGCCTACGCTAATAAACTGCGTGAAGCAGGTGTCTCCGTAACCGCGGTCCGTTTCCAGGGAATTATTCATGACTTTGTAATGTTGAATGCCTTGGCTGAGACCAACGCTAAAAAAGGAGCATTGCTGCTGGCTACCAGTTGGCTTCGCAGTTGAGCATTTTCTTCATCTAATATAACAGCAAACAGGCCTGCCATGGATATTCTCCAGTGCAGGCCTGTTTGTTGAGGAGACTATATATTTTACTGTCTATATCCCACCTATTACTTGCGCTGTGCATAGAACTCTGCTGCTTTTACCAGCATGTCCTTGAGCGATCCGAAGGATGTGGTCTTCCTAACATGCTCATTGAGCTGATCCTGAGGCAATGACTTCAGGTCTTCTGTTGTGGAAACACTGAATCCCCCACTTTGTAGAAAATCCTTAATAGACTCGAAGGGAGTGAATTTCTCCAGGAACGGATTGGATAGCAGCTGGTCCAGCGGCAGTTTTTCTAAGATCTGATTCAGCGGTAGCTGATCCAGCGGAAGATTCTGCAGCAGGTCGCCAACGCCCCCCTCTTTCACTTTATTGATCACATCCTCTATATTTCCTAAACCTCCAAGGTTAAATCCCATAATGTACCTCCCATGCTGACTGTAGTTGTACCTTAATTACCCCAATAACACGGAATTGAATTTTAATGTTAACATATTTTTTGTTATGTTTACTTATATGGCGTGATATTAACTTTTTATCAACTAGGTCTTGCAAAGCAAAGGACTCTTGCTTCTCTACCCTATAATTTTATGCAAAAGTTAATTTACTAAGCATACTCCCTCCGATAACACTCCGGTATCAACATTTGGGGAACTTTTCGAAAGAATGCCATTTCGCCAGTAGGGCCTGCCAGCCAATTTTAGAAGCCTTCATATATTGTGGAGAACGGGGTGGTAGGCCGTGTCGCCCCCGCTCTCATTAGCAAAATAGATTTTCTCCGTTCATCAGGAGGGCTTGCCCGCCAATCTCTATGGGGCGTTCGGATACTCCCCGGATTAATAAATCCAACGAATATGGCCGGTAGCATTATCTTTTGCATAAAGTGTGTTTGAAGCGGAGTAATAGGATACTCCATTCATAACAGGTTGTTTGGTGTCGCATACGTTTGATCTTTAACACTCGGAACAATGATAACTTACTAAAATAAGTAAATGGGGAATTATAGTTTACATAATAATAAATATGGTAATATTCTATTTAAACGTGTCTGTTGGAACCCATATGGGGATGGCCAAATCCACCCTACCTTATTTCGGCAAAATCGCCATCGTCAACGGAATAGCGCTGATCCCGACTCCATTCAACATCATTGCAGTAGCATTTCCAAAAGATTGGCATTAATGACTCCTCAAAGTTAACTGTTCGCTCGCAAAAACTCCCCTATTCTGCTGGCAGCATCCAGAAGCCGCCCCTCCTCTTCTACAAGGGCAATTCTGACAAAACCTTCCCCCTGTGCTCCAAAGGCATCACCAGGTATGACAGCTACACCTGTTTGCAGAAGAAGATTACGGGCAAATACACGTGAAGCTCCTGCTTGTCCGGTTATCAGGTACTCAGCAGGCAGTGGCGCCCAGACGAACATGGTTGCTTTAGGCTTCGGTACCACCCAGCCCTCCTGAGCCAATGCGGTAATTAATACGTCCCGGCGCCGTTCATACAATGGTGCAACTCCCTCATTCTCCCCGGCTTTCATCGCTAGCTCAAGCGCGGCTACCGCTGCTTCCTGGATAGGATCGAATACACCATAATCCACATTGCTCTTAAGTTCTCTAAGCGCCCCAACCGCCTCGCGATTACCGGTCATGAAGCCAATCCGGCAGCCGGCCATGTTGAAGCTTTTTGAGAAGGAATGGAATTCAACCGAAGTATCGTGTGCACCCGGCACCTGCAAAATGCTAACAGGTTTATATCCATCAAATCCCATTTCCGAATAGGCCAGGTCATGTATAACAAGAACTTTCCATTTGCGTGCCAGTTGAATTAATTTCTCCATATACGCAAGATCCACCGTAGCAGCTATAGGATTGCCGGGAAAGCTGAGCAGAATAAAAACAGCCTTATGCCACACCTCATCCGGAATGCTGTCCAAATCAGGAATGAAGGCGTTCTTCTCCAGCAGCGGCAGTGTCCAGGCTGTCACACCGGCTATCGCGAGTGAACCGGAATAAATAGGATACCCCGGATCAGGTATTATCGCCAGATCTCCCGGATTGCAGACAGCCAGCGCCAAATGTGCCAATCCATCCTGTGAGCCCATGAGAGACACGATTTCATCATCCGGATTCACCGTTACACCAAACCGTGCTTCCATCCAAGCTGCTGCCTGCCTGCGGAATGCTTCACTTCCCCTGGATGATGGATAAGAATAGCTATCCTCCCTGAGCGCTGCTTCACTTAGAACCTGACGTATTTGTAAAGCAGGCGCCTGATCGGGACTACCGATTCCAAGGTCGATCACATCTAGTCCGGATTTTGCCGCCTCCTCTTTCCATACTGCTACTTCCGCAAAAATCGAGGAGCCCAGCCCGGACAGTTTGTCCGATCTCCAGCTTCGTCTGGAATTACTAAATGTCAAAAGAGTCCACCTACTTGTTTTTTGAATTATTATAGCATGGTGAAGCAGAAGTTGATTTTGTAAAATTTTGAAGAAACTCTGTAGATGCAAGAAGTTGTTATTAATAAACATATATATTATTTTATGTATATTTACTTATCGGTTTTGAGACGTACAAGTGTCTTATTTCCCATCTATAATCGATCTCATCCAAAACAGCGTATAATTTATGTTATACGCTGTTTTTTAAGGCCGATATGAGCTGCTCTTTGACCAAAATGACGAACCATTTAAATATGCGGTGCGCTCAACAACTTCCTCAACAAAATGGATCGTCCGTTATTTCAACCTGTCCGTTGAGGAGATTTTTATCTACGAGGAGGAACAGAGTAATAACTGGTATGTCAATGTGAAAAGTACTAGTCTTGCCAGGACAGGCATAGGATAGGGTATTACGAGTGAAGGTGGGAAACCTGATGTCCAAGAATAAACGCGGCAAAGCACTCTGGCGGGTGCCGTCCCGCAGCAGAGGAACCTGTCCAATCTGTGGAAGCACACGGATTAAACTGCTCTATATCGGCAAAAGTGCCGACGGCAGCAAGCTGGATGTCTGCAAAAAGTGTGATGGTAAGCAGGCGGTTTAACCGCTTAGCCCCACTTAATGCAGGCTGTGTATAGCACTCATAGTTAAGGGAGCACCGTTTTGTACGGTACTCCCCTTTGTTGTCACAGTTAAGTGAAATCCTGCAATTCTTGCTGCGGCTCCCAATTGCGGATACCGTTATCCTCCAGAATTCCGAGTGTCACATCTGAAATATGCGGATCGGCCATCAGCTTGTCCTTAACCTTAAATTTGATATCATCTGCATCGGCAAGGGTCATTCCCTTCTGCAGTTCAATTAACCCCTCCACATGATAGTAACGCCCCTCCTGCAGAATACGCATCTGGTAAATATCTGTGACTTGCGGATCGTCGAAGATGATACGGGCCACCCGGTCTTCGATCTCTGGAGGTGCTGCCACACCGATCAGTCCAACCATATTGTCATATCCTACGCGGAAGGCCACCCCGATCATCATAAAAGCAATCAAAATACTGGACACGCCGTCAAGCATTTTGAAGTTGGTAAAAGCGGTCACCAGAACGGCAATCATTGCCAGTGCTCCGCCGCTTGTCGCCACCAGATCTTCATAAAATACGAGACGGGTTGGCGGTGCGGCTCTTTTTACATTTTTGATGGATGCTGTGAACTTCTTCATCCCTTTCGCTTCGACTCTGGATTCGTGCAGTACTTCATTCATCGCCTTCACCCAGACAAATCCGTCTGCAGCGATAGAGAGAAGCAGTACGACTACATTGATCCAATAACCTTTGGTGTCGGCCGCAGGATGCTTTAACAAATGAAAGCCCTCAAGTAGTGTTTCATAAGCCATAATGGTCACGACAATCACTGCCACCATGCAGAACAAATTAATTACACGGCCGAAGCCATCTGGAAAGCGGCGCGTTGGTTTTTTCTCAGCAAGCACACTCCCCGTAAATACAAACATCTGATTCACTGCATCCGCGATCGAATGCATCATGGTGGCGAACATCGAACCACTGCCGGTTAGGGCAAATGCGATGCCCTTGATCACTGCAATACAAGTATTGCCGATTGCTGCCGAGCCTGAGGATTTGTTGCCTTTTTTGATCAGACTTCCAAGTGTTTCTCTGGTTTCCGCCATAACGATGTATGCCTCCTTCGGTTCTATACTGTCTGTATCGTGGCGTCCCCGTCAAAAGAGGCTCCGATTAGCCATTGCAGTGGGTCCATGTAAGTATTTAACCCTTTGAAGCCTGGTTCTATCACTCTTAGCTTCATCCGCATTGGGTCCCATCGAATACTGACAAATAGATAAACATCGCTTCATGCATCTAACCGTCAAACATCTGGATTCTGCCTATTCCCGGTTGTGGACAGATTAGCGGTAGCTGGCAAGCCAGCTCCTTCCACTCTGTCTGCAAACCCTGTTTTGATCCATAACCTGGAGATGTCAAGAAAACCAAAGGATCCGGTATGCAGCCCAAAGAGGTTCTGATTAAGCTGTGCTCTTTTGTTCACATGGCAGCCGTATAGTATCCAGCAATTCTCACGAATAAATCCCTCTGTTCGTTCCAGCAGAAGACTTCTGCCTTCATCCGGCATTCCGGCAAATCCTTTTAGCTGCTCGGCAATCTCCTCTAGCTGCTGTGGCATAAGCATGGATGTAAAGTGATTGGACGGATTAACGAAATAGTTCATCATCCCCCATTGCCAGTCGTCTTCCAATACCTCCTCTGACAATAGCAGGTCTGCCTGTTGCTGAATCTCTTCTATCTTAAAATCCGTATAAGGAGCCAGCCGTATGTTCATGCCGATTCTTGCCCCGCGTTGCTTCAGCCATTCTGCTTCTTCACACTCTTCTGTTCTTCTACTTGCAAAGGCAAGTGCGATCTCTTCTCCCTCGTAACCGCTGGAGCGCAACAGTTCCTCCGCTTCCTCAAGGCTAGGCTCATTCCAAACTTTAAGGCGGCTTCTCCAGGGCAGAAAGCTATCTGCTGGTGTGATGCGGTATTCTCCCAATTCACTTATCAGCGCTTCCGGGTGGTACAGCATCTTCAACACCTGTCGAAATAATGGGTGATGCTGTCTTCCTTCCTTACGAAAGTTCATCATAATATATCTGCAGCCCAGAGCCGGATAATCAATACTGTGCTTGGCACATCCCTCCGGCTCCACCTCATCCAGCTCTGCATCCGGTAATTGATACGAACGGTCACTATAGCCTAGATTCGGTACATACCAGATTTCAACCCGGTCTAGTAGTGGACGAATGGCATAATAATCATCAAACGCTGCCAGAACCAGCACATTTTCATTGTAATCCAGCAGTCGGTAAGGTCCAGTTCCTACCGGTTCAAGCGTGAAATCCACATCATAAGGAAGAATAGACATATGCACACAGCTGAACAGATGAAGAAAGAACAGATTAGGCCTTGCCAGATCGATGCGAATACGGTGATCCCCTTGAAGCTCTATCTTTTCAATATCTCGGTAATGCCACAAAACCGGACTTTGCAGATCTGTCAGCCGCTGCAGCGTTTCTTTCACATCTCTAGAGGTCAGGAGTCTTCCATGATGAAAGCGCACACCTTTACGCAGATAAAAAATATAGCTGGTATGCTCCCGGTTGCTCTCCCACATATGGGCAAGTCCAGGTAAGAAGCTGTTTGTCTTCGCATCATAGGTTACGAGCGTACTGCAGATCTGTTCGATCAGATACGATTCGAAGGCTTTATTGACCGAGGCCGGTTCCAGCTTTTCCATACGCCGGTTACGGGTAATGCGCAGAATATCAAGCCCTGTGATGGATTCCGCCTCGCTGCGGTAGCCCATTTGCTTATTTAATAACGATAGCAGTCGCTCCTGAAGAGCACCGTGGACCTCGGGTTGACCAATCAGCTCAATACCCTGTTTGATTTTACCCTTCCCAATCAGCTCCTGAAGGTGCTCCTCCAATATCTCTTCCACATTTCGTATAAAAGCCAGTCCGGACTTATGCCCCCGCCCCCTTCCTGGCTGCCACTGAATATACCCCTTCTCTTCCAGCTTGCGCAAGATGAATTTCACATTGCGTTCAGTACAGCACAGTTCTAAAGCAAGCAGTTCTATTGTTACTGGTATGGGTTCTTGAAGTTTGAAGGGTGTATTCAAGGCTGAGGCCAGCCGCAGGAAATGTACAACGTTGCTGTCCATAATAATTTCTCCTTTAAAGGTGAAAGAGAGGGTGTAAAGCTTACACTTTTATTTCCCCCTTTTATCTATACAATTATACATAAGATTATAGTCAACGTCATTTGTGGCTTGATCAAATTCCGCAATTAGAATAGGAGATCCACGTTCACATGAAACAACATTTGCGCCACATCCATCCCCTGGCATGGACCATTATTATCGGCACGATGTTCGGGCGCCTCGTGACCTCGATGAGTATCCCATTCTTATCGATCTACTTAACCCAGGTTCTCGGTGCATCGCATTCGCAGACCGGTATAACGGTGGCTGTCAGCTCTTTAGCCGGTGTGTTGATCAGCTTCTATGGCGGCTACATATCGGATATCTTTGGGCGCAAAATCGTCATGTTAGTCTCAGTATTCGGCTGGGCCTTTGTCTTTTTTGGTTTCTCATCCGCTCAGGTTATCTGGGTTTTCTTCCTGGTGAATACGCTGAATGGTCTGTGCCGTGCCGTATTTGAACCAACCTCTCGTGCGCTGCTCTCGGATATCACAGCTCCGGATCAAAAACTGTTGGTCTTCAATCTTCGGTATGCAGCGATCAATTTGGGCGTTGTATTCGGCCCGATTATCGGTTTGCAGCTGGGGTCTGCCAAGTCTACCTTCCCGTTTGTGATAGCAGGAATTGTCTATGTTGCTTACGGGATTGTACTGTTTATGCAATTCTCGGTCCATCGGGCCAGTCTGCCCGTCCGTTCAGAAGCACGCGCTCCACAGCTGCGTGAAGCGCTGTCCGTCACCACCCGGGACCGGGTATTCCTGCCGGTGCTAGTGGGAACCATTTTTTGTGTACTGGGGTATGGGCATTTCAGTTCCACGCTGGCCCAGTACCTGGCGGTTGATACTCATTTCTCGAACGGTAGTAAGATCTTTTCTTACATGCTGTCGCTTAACGCAATCACCGTATTGGTAGTTCAATACCCGATCGTCCGTACAACCAGTAAATTCCCGCCGCTTATTCCTTTAATTCTGGGGAATCTGTGTGTAGCGCTGAGCATGCTCCTGTTCGGGTTTGCCAGCGGAGTAGCGCTCTTAATGTTCAGCGTGGTATTGTTCACGATTGGCGAGGTTCTACTCTTTACCATGATGGATATGCTGATCGACCGGATTGCCAAACCTGAATGGAAAGGCACCTATTTCGGTACAATTGGCTTCAATAATCTGGGAAACGTAATGGCCCCTATCCTGGGTGGTCTTCTGCTTGACCAATTTGGTGCCACGAATGGCCCTGCAGTATTTGTTCCACTGGCCTTAAGCACAGCACTGGGGCTCCCCTTCCTCATTACCGCACACAAAAGATTGAATGCAAGAGAGCGCATGAATGCCGAAATCAGCTCGCAAAGCGCGTAGTTACAGGAAGAATATCTCCCCTCAACAAAATTCCGCTTCCTGCGCTGATAGAACCTAAGTCCCCACTTATAACGTACAAAAAAACGCCACCACGTAATAAGGTGACGTTTCTTCTTGTTCTGATCTTTTGGCTCCGATGATTTGTAAGTTAATCAAACGTACATATCAACGAAACATATTATATAGGGGTTGAGGTACCTAAATTACACTTTAGAGGCCCATACTTCGATTTCTATTTTTATCTCGGGCAATCCTAATTCAGAAATATAGCCAATCGTCATTGCGGGATAATCATTACCAAATAATTTCTCCCATTCTTCATATAAGTAATTCCAATCAAATTTTTGGGTTGCCCATATATTTACTTTGATTATGTGTTCTGGTAATAACTCTTCTGAACTTAACAATTTTTTGATATTCTCAAAAGTATTCTTAATTTGCTCGTCAAGACTATCGGGAATCTTCCCCTCTAGATCCGCGCCGATTTGACCGGAAGTCACATACAACTCTGAGTTTCTTGGAATTTTGGTTATATGCGAGTAGTTCCCTACGGGATGATATAATCCTACCGGGTTTTTTCTAGATATTTTGGTCTCTTCCATCTTTACTTACCTCGCCTTCTAAAAGAATTCTCCTTTAACGTAAAAGTGAATGATTAATAAAAATTATAGACTAAAATAAAAACGCTTTCAAATAGCCTGCCCGTCTTAACATTTGTAAAGAAATACTAGTCAATTCCGGATGATTTCAGTAATAGTTAACATAACTTTAATTATGTATCTTTTATAAGATCCCGACTTTTTTTAGATATAAATCGTCCTTAGCGATACGAGCTGCTCATTAATATATTTTCAGATAAGCATCCACCCTTTCTCTGGATTTTAGTAACACAGGAACATTGAAATGGTGTCTTCAGATGTTGTGAGCTGGGAGGAGTGGTGGTTTTGATTTTCTATTGTGAATTTTTCATATGTTGAAATAAGGATAATAGATACCGAAAAGTATCGTGCCTGCTTTGGCGATCTCAGTCCTATTCTTGTTAACGTATTTTTAGTTATGTTAACTTTGTGATATAAACAATCTGAATTCCGCGATTTCCCTAACTTTGAGACGGCTTTTTTGCTACAATAAGGAAAATAACGGTAAGGAGGGTCCCTCTTGAAGGATGACGACAAAGCGGATGAATCTTATGTGGAATTTATAAGCAAGCCGCTTCCCAATATATCCAGTCTCCCCCACTCACGTCATAAGAAAGAACCCTCAAATATAGTCTGGTACACAGACACTATGAATGTCGACAGCTATCGTGAAGCCCATGAATGGATAATGAGTGGTCCTTACAACGAGATCGGATATCTTTACCATGGTTATATAACAACAAATTGGATGCTGGCCCATGTTCTTGTGTATGAAAAAATTTGGCGGAATACCATTTCAAACTCTCAATTTCTGGTGTACACCAATTATGACTATACCAACGAAGGCCTAGTGTATAAAGTATGGGTTACCCCTGTATCTCCAAATGGGATAGACGAAACAAAACCTGAAGAGCCCTAACCTTAATCTGGTCACTTCAGGTTTGTTTCTGCTCTAGATCATTTATTAACCCGATTAATACTTAATGTGCTGAAATATTGACTAGGGTTCCCCTGCTTCGGATTGAAGCGTTCTTTGAATTCACCGCCTGTATACGAACCAATGACCCGGTGCCAGAAATTGCGGGCGGGTGTATTTGCGCGAATCTGCGATACCTTCCAGTCGCCGGGGAACATATCGAATAACCTATGTGCTGCCCAAGTACCTACCCCGCTGCGGCGGTATCTTTGCATTACAAAAAACTCTGTCATGTAAAATTGTCCCTCCGAACTGCGGAGAAGCCTGTCCACGAGCGCAAATCCGGCAATTTTATCGTCCACCGTGAACAAATAGGCGAATTTATTATTTCCGCTATTCCAGTAAGCCTCAAGTCCGGGATAGGAGGGGAAAGTCCCATCACGGTCTACATCAAGCTCCAGATAACGGGTAAAGTCATATAGATAATACTGCATCAGACTGCTGATCGTGTGGCGCTGCTCTTTGGGAACCAGTTCGATTCCAAGTTCCATGATGTCACCTCTGAGATTCACTTTTATTACACATTCTATAACTTTGTTACAACTGGAGCAAGGCGAACCCTGTATCCCCAGATGTGAAATCCGGCCAAATGCTGCGAAACATGATAAAATAGGAAGAAACCAAAAAGACATATCCGCTGAATAATAGCAACCTTAAGGCAGGTGAACAGGCTTTGAGCATTCAAAAAAACACTGACCGAACACATCTTGACCAAAAAGTGCTCCACATGCCCTGGTTTGTGCAGCAATTCATTGATTACAAACGTCCAGACCTCTCCCCCTCTACCCTGCTGGAGTATATCCGTGATTATGAATCGTTCTTTGGCTGGCTTCGTGCAGAAGGCCTAACGCAGGCTGCTAGCCTGTCAGAGATCACTCTGCTGGATCTGGAGACGTTGCATATGGACAGTGTTGTCGGTTACCGGCTGCATCTTACTACGCGTGCAGAGGGAACCAATTCCAAAGTTACGGTCTCCCGCAAGCTGTCTGCCCTTCGTTCTCTTTTCCATTATTTAAGCCAGATTGCCGAGGACGAGAATTTCTATCCTTTGCTCAAACGTAATGTAATGGCCAAGGTAGAAATCAAGCGTATTCATAAACCGAAAGATACCGCCGCCAAGCTGAAAGGCAAAATTCTGGAGGACGAAGAACTGCTGGAATTCGTAGGCTACATATATGAAGGGTACGGCCGAGATGTTGAAGCCAATAAACAAGCCTATTATTCATTCCAGCTCAACCGTGAGCGTGATGCCTGCATTGCCAGCCTCATTCTTAATTCTGGCCTTCGTGTTTCGGAAGTAGTTAACCTAAATGTGGATGATCTGGATGTGAACAATAAGCTGCTGTATGTCTACCGCAAGGGCCATAATGACGAGACTTTTAAGACACCGGTCTACTTCCGTGAACAGGCCAAGGATGAACTATCACTCTATCTTACCCTGCGCCAGTCCCGTTATAAAACACCCAAGAAAGAGAAAGCATTATTCATTGCTTTGCCGAACGGAAGTCATGAAGGAAAACGGATGACCAAACGGGCAATCCAGGAGATGATCATCAAATACGCCAAACGGTTCGGCAAGCCGTATCTGACTGTGCATAAGCTGCGTCACTCCTTTGCCACAGACTATTATCTGCAAAATGATATTTACAAAACAAAGGAACAGCTTGGGCATGCCTCAACGGAAACAACCGAAGTCTATGCCCATCTTACAGACAAAACGATGTCTCAAGCGATTGAGCGGCGTCTGGAGAGCTGAATACCTATTCATGAAGGGAGTTCATTTCATTGTCTCAAATGTTTCACCAACAAGAATCATTATCTGCTGCACCTAATCAAAGCCATATTGTTTTACAGTCCAACTGCGAAAATTGCTTTGGTCTTTGCTGTGCCGCATTGCCCTTTTCTGCATCAACAGACTTTGCCATAGACAAAAATGCGGGTCAGCCTTGTCCCAATCTTCGGAATGACTTTCGCTGCGGGATTCATACCGGACTAAGAGACAAAGGATTCAAAGGTTGTACGGTCTACGAGTGCTTCGGCGCTGGACCAAAGGTTTCCCATCTCACCTTTGCCAGCCGGGACTGGCGGGCGGCTCCGGAATCAGCAGCTCAAATGTTCGAAGTCTTCCCCGTCATGCGTCATCTTCATGAGCTGATGTATTATTTAGCCCAAGCGCTTGAGCTTCCGGCCGCCCAGCCGATCCACAGCCAGCTTCATGCTGCACTTGAGCAGACTGAACAGTTGACTCTGTTGCCGGCAGAAGCACTGCTGCAAGTAGACGTGAATGCTCACCGTGCAGAGATTAACGAGCTTCTGCTGCGGACAAGCGAGCTCGAACGCGATGCGGCAAGACGTCAACTGATCAATGCCCCCAAACGGCCCAAAAACTACGGCCGGGGCGCCGACCTGATTGGAGCAAAGCTCAAAAAATCCGATCTGCGCTGTGTCAGCCTGCGTGGTGCTTATCTGATTGCAGCTGATCTTAGCGGAGCAGATCTTAGAGGAGCCGATTTGATAGGCGCCGACTTTCGCGACGCGAACCTGTGTGGAGCTGATCTAACAGGTACACTCTTTCTGACCCAGTCTCAGCTTAATGCTGCGAAGGGTGATGCTTCAACTAAACTTCCTGACGCACTTGTGCGTCCTGAGCATTGGTCTTCATTGTAGCTGGCTACCAGATCATTGTACTTCAGTTCAAGCAGTTCCTGACAACAAAACAGCGGCCATGTACTCCTTCATCTGAAGGGGCTGGCCGCTGTTCTTTGTGACGGGTTTTGGGGATGTAACAAGTGTGGTAGTTGTTGCACTTTGTGTTTTCTATTGTGAATTTTTCATGTGTTGAAATTTTGAAAATAATCTCGTTGTTGCCACAAAAACTGGGCTAATCCTGTCCGGTTGTTAATGTCGAATCGCTGAATATCCGGATTGTGAAGCAGCAGAGATGGATGATCTTGAATAGATTTCCAAACCGCCATCGCGACAATATGGCTCGTCCCGTCTAGCAGAAATATATCCTCTTCTCTATGAATCAATACGATTTTGGGATATCGCTCCTGCTTGAATCCCTCCACCAGCACAAAATCGTATTCTGCAAAAGTATCGATTAGTTCAGCCAGACTGCTTCCCCGTTCCCGAATGACCGAAGTCCTTCCCTTGCTTGTGATAGCAACCGCTGAAGCCCCGGCCTGCCGATGCTTCCAGGTATCCGTTCCTTCATGGTCCATATTAAAGTCATGCCCGTCATGCTTGATGACCGCCACGCTACAACCTCTCTGCTGCAAGAGCGGGATCAAGTCACAGATCAGGGACGTTTTTCCGCTATTTTTGTAGCCTACGATCTGTAACACTGCTGGCCCGCTGCTTACATTTTTTAAGCTCTTTAGCGGTTGCTGTCTACGACGCCTCATTCAGTTGCCTCCCACTTTTAATGATCCAGCCCTGCCTTCTCAACCCCTAATTTCCCCGGGTAGCTTAAGCACTTTCACCGAATCTCCGGCAGTCAGCCCCCGTTCCTCCGGCGGAATCACAATTAGACAGTCACTGTCCTTGATAGTTACCATCACAGACGATTCATCAATGTTAGCCGGATAGGCATACAGCCGACCCTCATGGATCTCCAGCCGGGAACGGACAAACCGGGTATAGTTGTTTACTTTGGAATATTCCGCTCCAAGTACCGCTGTCCATTCCGGCAGGAAAGGCTGAATTGCTCCCTGCATTTGTATGATCACTGGCCGGGCGAATAAATGAAATCCAACAAAACAAGCTCCGGGATTACCCGACAATGCTAGCAAAAGCGTTCCTCCACGTACAGCAGCTGTTGTCACACTACCTGGACGCATGGTCACCTTGTTGAACAGCATATCTCCACTGTTCTCGCGGACTAGATCCCCCATGATGTCATAGTCTCCAACGGATACTCCGCCCGTGGTAATCACCAGATCGTAATTTTCGAGTGCCATCTGCACCTTGCTTCGTGCCAGTTCTATATCATCTACTATAGCACCAAGCATTACCGGTTCTCCGCCGCTCTCCCGCACCAGTGCTTCCAGCATAGACGAATTACTGTTCCGTATTTTGCCTGCCACGAGCGGTTCATGTACTTCCAGCAGTTCGGTTCCGGTTGCAAATATGCCTACCTTGGGTCTACGGATCACCTTCACAAAAGGAATTCCAAAAGCGGCCAAAACCGCGATATCTCCAGCAGTGATCACCCGTCCGGCTGGAAGTACTAACTCCCCTTCCTTGAGTTCAAAACCCCGGGGTGTAACATTCCGGCCTGCCTTCTGCGGTTTGCGGATTCCTACCTGGAGGAGACCACCAACTTCCCTGCTCTCTGTAGCTTCAATCATCACAACCGTATCTGCACCATTCGGCACTTTTGCTCCTGTCATAATCCGGGCAGCCGTCCCCCGCCGTATATCGACAGCAGGCACTGCACCGCAAGGAATGTTATCCACGATGTCCAGCCAGACCAGATTTCCTTCTTCTATCTCCTCCGTATCGGCTGCGATAAGCGCATACCCGTCCATTCCGGAACGGTTAAAAGCCGGAAACGGATGCGGCGCATTGACAGATTCAGCCAGATAACGTCCTGGACTTTGATATAAAGGCACCTCTTCCATATCAAGCACCTTCGCATATTCAATAATCCGTGACTGTGCATCCTTCACCTGAAGGGCTTTACGATGAAATTTAGAATGCGCTATTTCTTCTCTGTTGTTCATATGCACCATCCTCTTCTGTCCCGTATTGTCATTACTCGGGCTGAGCCGCTTTAATTCAAACCTATTTTAACACGACAGCCTGTAAAGCGATATTTGTTCATCTCTCTTCGCAATAAACAGAAGCCCCCGCTGTAAGCGGAGGCTTCTTGTCAGGATACGTTTAGACAAGCTGGATTAGACAATACGCTTGGTGTTGGTTTTAGGCACGAATGACCTTAACATCTGCCGGGATCACTTTCTCACCTTCGTATAACATGAACCGTCCATTCTGCCATTCAACGCGGAGAAGCCGCGATTCATCAGACTGGTACTGCCAGACATGCTGCTGCCCGCCGTTCATATAAGGAGTCTGGCCTGTCACTGCCGCATATCCCTCATATTCCTCTTCCAAATAAAATGTGTAATCGTCCAGCTCCAAGGTTGCAGGCACCTCAGCAGGATCATCCAGCCGCCCGTCAATCGGCTGATATAATGCGTACTGCAGCTGCTCGCGTTCTTCAATGTGCAGATATGCAATACGGCTGCCGTCACGCAAGGTTAGCACCACAGCATTGCGGCCGCTGGTTTGCGTACGCCCTGTGACCTCATAGGTCACCAGGGATACCTCACAAATATCTCCGGCTGAGAGGTTCAACATGCTCTTGGGTACAGACGGCGCCTCAGGTTTAGAGAAGATATTGCCAATACGTTTCCAGATACTCAAACGAATCATTCCTTTTAAAGGTTTTGTACAAAAGCATAATCTTGAACGATCTAAGACCTCAGCTCTTTATAAAGGCCGCTATTATCAAAGCACCGGTCATATGCAGCGAGCCTGCCAATACACCGTAGCCTATTTTGCCGAGCAGAGTACCATGGTCCAGATCGAGCTTCGCCCAGCGGTACAGGAGTAATCGTACTATTTTTTCTAAGAAGAATAATAGTACAAAGGAGACTATGGAGACGATAAGTGCATCACCCAAACTGTTCGATGAAGCAATGGAAGACGACAGAATATAACCTTGTGCCAGTAGCTTAAGCACGAATCTCATGGTTACCGCCATGTTGCCTGTGCGAATCTCTTCCAAATCGTTGTAACGGGTAAAGAGCGAATCCACGTACATTAGCACAGATAGCAGCACCGAGCCGCTCACCGTCCATACCACCATGGACACCAGAATATGGAAATCCATTGTTTAGCCTCCGATGATCAGTTTGCCCGCCCATACAGGCAGCATAGAGAAGGCGAAGGAGAAACGTTCTATCTGTCTCCCCTTCGCCTGTGGACACTAGCCCAGAAGTAGGCTAATGCCAATATGTTATTGTTGTTTGTCGTATTGCTTCATCAGTGCAGCCAATTCATCTTCAACGGCCTGATCCTTGCCGAGTTTTTCGAATTCATCATCCAGCGATTTGTTGCCGGCGCTCATTTCGTTGCTGGCTTCTGCCTGGGCTTCTGCCTGCAGCATTTTGTCTTCCATGCGTTTGAGACCAGCTGAAGCCGAATCAGAACTGAAACCGCTCATGGCTTTGTTGATTTCAGTCTGCGCCTTGGCTGCATTATAACGTGCAACCAGGGTCTCGCGTTTGTTCTTCATCTGGGTCAGCTGTTTACGCATTTCCTCCAGCTTACCGCGCAGATTGTCCGCAGACGCCTTGTTCTGATCAAAGCTAGTCTTATATTCCACAAGCTTGGCTTCTGCAGCCTTCTTCTCTTCCAGGGCACGGCGCGCCAGGTCAGCATTGCCTGCCTGAGCGGCAGCATGCGCCTGTTGATTACGTTTGTTCACGAGCGCTTCCTGTTCTTCATAGAGTTGCTTGAATTTTTTCTCAATGGCAATCTGTGCCGCGACAGCTTTTTCTGCGTCTTCCAAATCCTCCGTCATGTCACGAATGTATTGGTCCGTCATTTTAACCGGGTCTTCTGCTTTATCGATAATCGCATTCACATTGGACATCGTTAAATCACGCAATCTTTTAAATATAGACATGGTTCATTCCTCCAAAATAAAAGTGATGTGCTCATTTGTTATCATTTACGCAGGAAGTGCCCTTATCGTTTCAAAATTTGCCCAAATAAATATTGATCTACTTTGAAATTTACGATTTCTACAACTTGGGCTATACCCTCCTGGCTCAAATGGTCGTAATGAATGCCCATAACTACAGTAACCGTCCGATTAAGAGCAGCCGCAACCCGCATTGCAATCGACTCACTGATCGTATGTTCTTTGTGATGAGGAACTGCTGAAGTGGTTACCTTAATATCCCCTTCCTCTACATAGGCGGTACTGGCTGAGCCGATGTGACGGATACCACCGGTAATCAGCAGCAGCAAATCACGGCCAACCTCAGTGGCAGACAGTTCAATATCACCTGGGTACAGCTCTGGAGAAGACATGAATTTCTCCCCTTTCCCAATTATATTAACCATTGCACTCGAGGATATCTCAGAAAGAGAAGACTTTGCCCTTTAAACATGAAATCATCTATATAATGCCGCGGATTTCATCCAGTGACGAAATGTTCTCCTCCATCATAAACTGCTGCAATTCTTCGACAAGCGTACTGCCTGCGCGCAAATTCATGAAGTTATACGTTCCGACCTGAATAACCGTTGCCCCGGCCATAATGAATTCGATAATGTCTGTTGCCGAGGTAATTCCGCCCATACCGATCACCGGAATGGATACCCTCTTCGCTACCTGATGCACCATTCTCAGTGCGACCGGTTTGATGGCAGGACCGGATAATCCGGCATACAAATTATTGAATACGCTACGGCGGCGGCGGACATCAATCTTCATTCCAGAGATCGTATTAATTAGTGAAATGGCATCTGCGCCTTCTTCCTGGCACATTTCAGCCATTCCTGCGATATCCTCAGCGTTCGGGGATAATTTCACAGCCAGCGGAAGCTTGGTTGCAGCTCTGACGGCACGGACTACCTCCTGTGCAGCAGGTGTCTTAACACCAAAAGCAATGCCGCCTTCCTTAACGTTAGGGCAAGAAATATTCAGCTCAATCATATCCACTGCTGGTTTGCCGGATGCGCTGCGTACATCTGCATCACGCTGAATCAGTTCCGCACCCAGCACATAGTCATGCAGCGTGTTGCCTCCCAGATTCACCAAACGGGCAGTATCGAGCGTCTCCCAATAGGGAAGCTCTTTGGCGAGAAACGCTTCAACGCCTGGATTCTCGAGTCCGACGCTGTTCAGCATACCCGAGGCGGTCTCAAACACACGCACACCGGGATTACCCGCCTTGGCGTGTAGTGTAAGTCCCTTGCCGGAAATCCCCCCGAGGAGCGATACATCATATAGCTTGCCGTATTCTCGGCCGAAACCGAAAGTCCCGGAAGCCATGATGATCGGGTTCTTAAAGTGGACACCTGCGATATTGGCAGTCAGATTAATCATGGAAGATCACCTCTTCCGCGAGAAATACCGGTCCGTCAGCACAAGCCTTGCGCTGACCATCACGGCAGGAAACGCTGCATACGAGGCAGGCCCCGATTCCACAAGCCATACGGTTCTCAAGGGATAAGTAAACATTAGGTCTCCGGCCTGCCGTTTCAGCGGCTATGCCTTTCAGTTGCGCAGCTTTGAGCATCGGATGCGGCCCACAGACAAATATATGGTCATAGCTGGTAAAATCGACGCTGTCAAGCACCAGGCCTCCCACATTGACTGTCAACTCGGCAGCCAGTGGTCGAAATGCCTCCGTCCGGAACGCCTCACGGCTAAAGCCCAGATAAATATCGCTGCCAGGAAGCTCCTGTGCACAGTATAAAAGAGGTGCTATCCCAATGCCACCGCCTACTAATGCAACCTTTCCTTCAACTGTCGGAAATCCGGTACCAAAAGGCCCTTCGAGTTCAATAGGATCTCCAGGGTTCAGTCCAGCCAGTATCTTCGTCCCCTCACCCACCACATGATACAGAAAATCCACACCATCGTCGTTCACTTGATGTATGCTTAGCGGTCTGGACAGCAAAGGATAGTCTCCCCATGCCCGCAACATGTAGAATTGCCCCATTGTACCCCCGAGATCCCCTTCCACCCGAAGGTGATACACGCCATTCGTCAGTCGTTCGTTACTAATCACAGTCGCCAAGTTATCAAGCTCCTTCAAATTTAATCTTATTAACCATGCCTTAGAAGGAACTTAAAATCTGTGATATAGTTCACATTCGCCGGTGTCTATTTCCGTTTCCAAATCCCGCGTTCATATGGCTTAGGCACATTAGCCTTATCCACACCGCCAAGGGCTTCCTCTGCGTGCAGCGCCCAATACGGGTCACTTAACATTCCCCTGCCTATTGCAACAAGTTCCGCCTTTTCTTCGGAAACTATGGACTGCGCTTCTTCATAGGATTCGAGGCGTCCTACCGCAATCACAGGAATCTGGAGTTCACTGCGGATGTACTCAGCCAGATCAACCTGGTAAGCCGGTCCGGCATTAGGGCCACCATTCGAACCGATTGGCCCTTCACCGCCAGATGAAACATGGAACATATCCACTCCAGCTGCCTTATAGCGCCGGCAGAATTCAAGAGCGTAGGCTTCGTCATAACCGCCATCTACGTATTCCTTGGCAGATACTCGCATAAGGAGCGGCATTTCAGCAGGAAGTACCTCCCGAACTGCACGGGTCACTTGTTCTCCGAACAGCATGGGGTCTGCACCGTATTCATCATCTCTGGTATTAGAAAGCGGAGAGTGAAACTGGTGAATCAGGTAACCATGAGCTCCATGTAGCTCAACCGTATCAAATCCGGCTTCCACCGCCCGCCTTGCCCCTTCACGGTAGGCTGCTATCAATTCATTGATCCCTTCTTTAGAGAGCGCCTGTGGCGTTTTGGATTTGGAATCAAACGGGATGGCTGAAGGAGCCACAGGAGGCTCGGCATCCACCGCTTTGCGGCCTGCATGGCCTAACTGAACGGCTATTTTGGCACCTTGAGCATGTACTGCCTCAGTTAGCCTCCGGTAAGCATCAATATGATCATCACTCCAAATTCCTGTATCTTGATTCGTAATCCTTCCATCCGGATGGATACCTGTCATTTCCACAATAATGAATCCGGTCCCCCCGATAGCGCGGCTCACATAGTGAACGAAATGCCAATCATTTGGGATTCCATCCTGCTTGACTACAGCATATTGGCACATTGGAGGCATTACGATTCGATTCTTCAAGTACAAAGCCTTTAGCTCGTAAGGAGCAAATAATTCCGGCATTTCTATTCCTTCCTTTCTGTTGTTCACGAATTCAATAGCCCGGGTTGTTCTCCCGTCCAATTCAGTATACACGTATTTTCCACACCGATAAATCATAATCACAAGCATGTAAAACCAGCATAATTCAGTCAATGGAAGGGGATAACAAGACAAGCAGAATTATTCTCTGAGTATTCTATGTAGTTCCAGTATCTACAAAAGGAGGCATGCCCTGATGAAAAGCCTGCACATGAGCCGGAAGCTGCTCCTGTCAGCCATTGTCTGCTTCAGCCTGCTCAGCCCCGTTTCCTCCGTGGGGCCTACAGCAGCCTTTTCCGAGGATCCCCGCTTGTTACAGCAACCGGATAGCAGTCAGAGAGCAGTAGCAGAGCCGAAGGAAGATCTAGCAATCCCCGCAGGCTCTTCGCGTACATCGTCACAGTTACAAAAACGGGGGAAAACACTTACCCTCAGCCAACTGCTCCGCAAATACCCTGAGACTATTAAAACCCAAGGTCCGCGGCGCAAACAGATCGCACTTACATTCGATGATGTGCCTGACCCGCGCTTTACACCCCAAGTGCTTGACATGCTGCGAAGATATCATGTCCATGCCACTTTTTTTATTGTAGGTAGCCGGGCTGAGAAGCACCCTGAACTTGTAGCTCGGATGATCAGGGAAGGCCATGCCGTCGGCAATCATTCCTATAACCATCCAGAGTTTGGCAAAATCAGTATAAACGCATTTCGCACACAGATTATCCGCACGGAAGATATTATCAATACGCTTGCGGGCTATAAGCCGCGGCTAATTCGTCCACCTTATGGAGACATCAGTGAACAGCAGCTGAAATGGGCCAAAGCCCACGGATACAAGCTTGTGAACTGGAATGTAGACTCTCTGGACTGGAAAGGGCTTTCGAAAACACAGGTACGGAACAATATCATCACCCATGCGGGTAAGGGAGCTATCGTACTGCAGCATGGTGGCGGGGGCCGGGGCAGCAATTTACAGGGAACGATTCAGGCTCTCCCCGAAGTCATTAACATCATGCACAAGCGGGGGTATACTTTTGTCACTCTCCCTCAGATGCTTCAGATCAGCAAAGAAAAGTTAGACCTTTAAATAGAAAACAGACTGGCCTTAATTCAGGCTCTATACAAAAAAAGAAACGAAGCCTGCCTGATTCGGCATGGTTCGTTTCCTTCTGAGTCTTAGATCTATTCAATCATATAGAGCTGCACATATTGGAAACCGAAATCTGCGACAAAGCTTTGACTGCCCGGGATAAAGATATCTATCCGATTCCCTTTGATCGCGCTTCCCATGTCGGTTGCAGTGGCAAGAAATGCCTGTTTAGGCAACCCAGGATGAGAATATCCGGTTACTAAGACTTTGGTTCCCAGCGGGATAACGCTTGGATCCACAGCAATCGTACCCAGCTTCAGCGGATTGCCAAAGTAGTCAACGGCACCCCATTTGCCATTCTCGCTGATTGCAGAAGAATATGCCGTTGCTTTGACCTGAAGTACTTTATCGTAGCTGTAGACTTTGCCCCAAGCTTGAACAGTATTTGTCTGCGGTTCCACACTTAAAAGTGAAGTCCCTGTGGATTCTTTAGTAATGGGTTCGGCAACTGCAACATTCTGTGCTTTGAGAATGCCGGGGATCGATAACCTGAGGCCAGGGTATATATTACCCGCTGAAATATTGGGGTTAGCCTCCATTATCTTATCCATGCTTATACCGTAATGATTAGATAGAGTATAATAGGTAGTAGTATTACCTGCGATATGTATACTGTCTGCCTGGACGGGTGCGGCTTGAATCAGTGTGCTGATACTTAAGGCTGCAGCGAGAGCTGCAACGGCTCTGAATTTGATCTTCATGAGTTCCTCCTTCATTAGTGGCGCAGTCAGATCCGGGAAATCCCATTCACGCTGCTTCAAAATAACTCCGGACGTATGTATGTTTGCTTATGCCCTGGTGTTTGTAAAACTAACAGATATTAATATATCACAATTTTGTAACCAATGCTTATGAAATTGTTACCACTTTGACAGAAATGGAGTTTTGAAGCGTTATCATTTAATTTAAAATTAATATTAATTTAATAAAAGCATCCCAAAATTCATTGTTTTGTTGTATCTCCTGAACATTTTCGCATAAATTTTACACAGATTTAACATTTCTCTCTTTGGCAAATAGTAGAATGAGAGAAGATAAAGACATTGAAGCACTTGGAGGGTCTATGAACGTGAATACAGAAGAGAAAAAAAACATCCATACCAGCCCGGCTACAGCCTATCTGAACCGTGATTTAAGCTGGATCGAATTTAACCGGCGCGTACTTCAGGAAGCACAGGATGCAGATAACCCTCTAATGGAGCGGGCCAAGTTCTTGGCGATTGTCTCCAGTAATCTGGATGAATTCATCAGTGTCCGAGTTGCGGGGATTCAAGATCAGATCCGGGCAGGCTATACCAAAAAAGATTTTACCGGTTACACCCCTTCCGGCCTTTATAAGCGTCTTATCAAACGGGTTACTAAGATCGTTGCCGACCAATACAGGACATTCCGGGATATCTCCCGCAGTCTGCATAAGGAAGGTATCGTGTTTGTAAATTACGAGGACCTGACACAGGCTCAGGAGCTCTCGATTGAACAATATTACCGGGATATTATTTTCCCCGTACTGACGCCAATGGCTGTTGACCAGAGCCGCCCATTCCCTCTCGTTCACAGTCAATTCATCTATCTTGCGGTTGTGCTGACACGGAAGGATAGTCTGGAAGAGGACCCTTACTTTGCAATTCTGCAGATTCCTTCCAATCTGCCAAGATGTATTCCCCTTCCCCACCGTTCCAACAGCAAGAAACGGCAGTTTGTATTTATTGAGGATGTTATCCGTCATCATATCCAGACTTTGTTCAGCGGTTATGATCCCGTGGCTGTTAGTGAATTCCGCTTAACACGTAATTCTGACCTCACCATTGATGAAGAAGGTGCGGAAGACCTGCTGGAAGAGATAGAAAAAGAGCTTCGCAAACGTCGGAGAGGTGTCCCCGCCCGTCTGGAGGTTCAAAAAGGGATTCATCCTTATGCACTGGAGCAGCTGCAGGCTGAATTCGAGCTTGAAGATTTCGTGTTTGAGGTTGAAGGCCCGCTGGACCTAGGATTCCTGCGCGGCTTTGCCGGCAGCCTAAAGGGATTCAGCTATCTGCATGATGCTCCTATCGAACCGCTCTATCCTGCTGAATTCGATGAGAACGAGGATTTCTTTGAGGTGCTCCGGGAACGCGATGTATTAGTGTATCACCCTTATGAATCCTTTGATGCCATGACCGACTTTATTATTCAGGCTTCAGAGGACGAGCAGGTCATGGCCATCAAAATGACGTTGTACCGCGTCAGCGGTAACTCTCCACTCATAACAGCACTGGCCAATGCCGCGGAGTCGGGTAAACAGGTCACTGTAGTTGTAGAGCTGAAGGCACGTTTCGACGAAGAGCGCAATATCGCCTGGGCGCGCAAGCTTGAGCAATCGGGCTGCCATGTGGTATACGGGCTGGTTGGACTCAAGACCCATGCCAAGATTACGCTGATTGTCCGCCAGGAAGGGCTGGAACTGCGCCGTTATGTTCATGTCGGAACAGGGAACTATAATGACAGCACAGCTAAAGCTTACACAGACCTCAGTCTGTTCACTGCGAACAACGAGATCGGTCTAGATGCTTCCGAGCTTTTCAACCAGATGACGGGTTATTCCGCCAATTATGACTGGAATTCCTTCATCGTCGCACCGACCAATATGAGCCTTTCGCTGCAAAAACTGATTCTGCGCGAAGCTGAGCATGCCGCCGCCGGACGGCCATCCCGGATCATTGCCAAAATGAATTCCCTCTCCAATCAAGAGGTTATTGATAATCTGTACAGCGCAGCCCAGGCTGGTGTACCGATTGATCTGATTGTGCGCGGGGTATGCTGCCTGCGTCCAGGGATTGAAGGCCTTAGCGAACGCATTACGGTACGCAGCATCGTGGACCGTTTTCTGGAACATTCCCGGATCTATTACTTCGAGAACGGTGGCAGCCCTGAGGTCTACTTGTCTAGTGCTGACTGGATGACACGCAATCTAACCCGGCGTATTGAGCTGATGTGTCCGGTAAAAGACAACCAAATCCGTAAACAAATTGTCAAGATCCTAGATCTGACGCTTAAGGATAATGTAAAGTCCAGTTTCCTGCAGCCGAATGGGTATTACGAGCGTGCAGACGACAAAAAGGCCCCTTTCCGGAGCCAGTTCGCCGCTATGGATGTTACGCGTTGGAAGGGAAGCCGAGTTTTACCTTCAATCCCCAAACATTCCTGAACGTTTTGAGGGCATTCTCAATGTCCTCTAATCCGATCAGAAGCTCGCCCGCTCCCTGCAGTTCCAGATCAAGCGTATTGCCGTGGAGGCGGGCTTCTAGTCCGCTTACGATACCAATCTCAGTACTATCCAGTGCAATGCTTAACTGGACAAGTGCGCCAAGCTTATGAATCCACTCCTCGTCGGAAGCCAGCAAAATGTCCTTGTGGATCAGGGACAATTTCTGCTTCCGGCTTTTTGTGCTGTAGGAGGCTATCAAGGCTCCCAGAATCAATTGACGGTGCGTTAATCCGCGGATCGGAGAGTTCATCAGCCAGTAACGTGTATGCCGCTTGGATTGATAATAGTTGATATTGGAACCCGTCCGATGCAGCATGATTGAGACGTAGATCAGCATCCGTTGCTCATCCCGTTCCCCTTCTGCACTAAAAGCGTCAAAGAGGCTTAGAGCCAGCTTGTAGATATGATCCAGATGCCGTTTCGATGTTCGGATATCAAAACGGATGATCGTATTGAGACTGAATTCCAGCGCACTTTCACGCACAGGCTGCTCCGGTTCGAGCAGGTCATGCAGCATCCCTTCGCGAAGTCCCTCTCCACTGATCAATGCCTGGCTGGCACCAATATAATGGAAAACCGTGTGGAAAATAATCAGGCCCGAGACGATAATATCCCCCCGGCTCTTGGACAGTCCGTCCAAATCCTTACGCTTCTCATATGGAATGGAGGGCAGCGTCTCCATAAATTGATCTATGGTCTCACTGGACAAAGTATAGCCGTGGGAATTCGGAAGAGAATAATCCCGCATCTTCTGGTCCAGCTTCCCCAGAGAACGCAGCGTTCCTCCAAGTCCATACAGCGGAAGACCCGGACCGCTGTTCAACCAGTCATGCTCCACCAATCTCCCGGTTACATAGGCCTGAAGTTTACGTACCTGCTCTCCGTTCCAATTGCCATTATGGCTAAACATCAGATTGGTATTGACCGCACCAAACGGAAAAGAAATACTATGCTGATAACGACGTTCCCGGAATAGGGTGATCTCCGTGCTTCCGCCTCCGATGTCAATGACAAAGCCATCCTGAACATCAAAGGCATTAATAACACCCAAAAATCCGAAATAAGCCTCCTGATGTCCGCTGACTACTTCAATTTGAATCCCCGTTGCCTCCGAAAGGTAGGAGATAATTTCTTCAGAATTTGCCGCGTTGCGAATAGCTGCAGTGGCGCCGGCACGGATTTTATCGACTTCAAAAGCGCTGCAAATCTCCTTGAATTGGTGGAGGACAGGCACAATGGTATCCATGTCCTTGCGCTCCAGCCTGCCGTCCTTAGTGATTTTTTCACTCAGACGCGCGGAGTACTTGCACTCTTTGATGATTTTGTAGCCTCCTTCCTGCGTCGTATCATAGATCACGAGGCGAATGGAGTTAGAACCAATATCAATAATGCCAATCCGGCAAAGATCATCTCTCATCTGTATGTACTCCTTTTCAAGTTGATTGGCCATTTATGTATACTATATCACCCATTCCGCCGCGAACCAAAAATAAACGGCCGCCGGATAGAGTTCCGGGGCCGTGTGGTGCTGTACTATAGGACTTTACTCAGGAAATCCTTCGTCCGGTCATGCTGCGGATTGCCGAATACTTGTGACGGCTCGCCTTCTTCCACAATCACTCCGCCGTCCATGAACAAGATACGGTCACCTACTTCACGGGCAAAACCCATTTCATGGGTAACGATCACCATGGTCATGCCATCTTCAGCCAGCTTCTTCATGACTTCCAGAACCTCACCGACCATCTCAGGATCAAGTGCCGAGGTCGGCTCGTCGAACAGCATCACATGCGGCTGCATGGCGAGTGCCCGCGCGATGGCAATCCGCTGCTTTTGTCCACCGGATAGCTGGGACGGGTAAGCATCGCGTTTGTCTGCAAGACCCACGGTGCGCAGCAGTTCAGTGGCAATTTTTTCCGCTTCGGAAGCAGATTGCTTTCTCACTTTTACGGGAGCCAGCATAATATTCTGCAGCACGGTTTTGTGCGGAAACAGGTTAAACTGCTGAAAGACCATACCCATTTTTTCCCGGGTCACATTGATATCATGTTTCTTATCCGTAATCGATTCACCTTCAAAGGTGATTTCTCCGCCTGTAGGCTGCTCTAGCAGATTCAGACAGCGTAAAAAGGTGCTTTTGCCCGATCCGCTGGGGCCGATAACGACGACGACCTCCCCTTTTTGAATCTGCAGGTCAATGCCCTTCAGGATTTCCAGCTTGCCGAAGCTTTTTTGCAGGTTCTTAACGGTGATCACCTGTTCTTAACCTCCTTTCCAATAAACCAAGGATCTTAGACAACGTAAATGTCAGAATAAAGTACATCGCAGCAATTACCAGCAAAGGACTCAGTCCTTCATAGCTTATAGTCGTAACGGATCTCGCTTCAAACAGCAGATCGGCGACCCCTATCATTGAAACAATGGAAGATTCCTTAATAATCGTGATGAACTCATTGCCGATTGCAGGCAGCACATTCTTGATGGCCTGGGGCAAGACAATATACCGCATCGTCATCCCTTGCCGCATCCCGAGCGAACGGGCCGCTTCAACTTGTCCACGGTCCACTCCCTGTATGCCGGCACGGAAAATCTCAGCCAGATAAGCGGAGCTGTTAATGGTCAATGTTATGGCTCCGGATTGTATCGGAGAAAACTCAATGCCAAACTCTGGTAGCCCGTAATGGATCAAAAACAGCTGAACCAGCATTGGTGTACCACGCAAGAATTCGACCCATGCTGTCGCAATGAAACGCAGGATCCACCATTTGGACATACGTAACAAGGAAACTACAATACCAAGCACAAAACCGAAGAATACCCCCAGCACAGCCAGCAGCAGTGTGTACTTCAAACCGGAAAGAAAAAAATTGCGGTACTCATAAGCCATATCGAATACATTCATTTTTGGCATAACCTCCTGTCTGCAAAAAAATAGAAAACAGCGGATCACCGCCATTTTCATCTCCACTCTAATTATTAAACCTTCCCCCGCAGAAACCTGCAGGGGCGGCTAATGTTACCCTTCTAAAACAGCCCAAAACATTATTTCACGGCAAGGTCGCTGGCAGCAGCAACATACTTGTCAATCTTGCCTTCAGATTTCAACCGGGTCAGCGTGGTGTTAATTTGTTTCAGAAGTTCGTCGTTTCCTTTTTTAACGCCAATAACATAACCATCATCTTCAACCACTGGTTTGGCGGCAGTAATGGCCAGGCCTTTGACATTCTTCACGAAAGCTTCGGCAACAGGCCCTTCCATAATGGATGCATCCACACGGTTGGATTGCAGCTGCAGCACGATTTCGGAAATTTTACCCAAGGAAGTCAGTTGTGCGCCTTCAATGCCTTTGGCGATGTCTTCCTGGATGGATCCGGTCTGTACTCCCAGCTTGATGCCTTTCAGGGAATCCATGGTCGCGAATTTGTCTTTGTCGGTATCCCGCACAACCACTGCCTGCTCTGCTTTATAATAAATATCAGACAGCCCTACTGCCTTGGCACGCTCAGGGGTTGGACTGAGTCCGGAGATAACCATGTCTATTCTGCCGCTGGACAGTTCATTAAGGAGGGAATCGAAGGACAGATCCTTGATTACCAGCTCCGCACCCATATCAGCCGCAATATCCTTAGCGATCTCGATATCAAAACCAACGATGGTATCTTTGCCATCCACTACTTTATGGAATTCATATGGAGGAAAGTCCGCACTGGTTCCTAGGGTAAGTGTCTTGGCAGCAGCGCTATTACCTGCATTCGCACTGTTACCAGTAGTTGCATTATTGTCTTTGTTATTGTTGCCGCAGCCGGTCATCAGACCTGCTACCAGCAGCATTCCGAGTGAAAGTTTGCCCCATTTATTCATACTCTGTATCTCCCCTATTCTCTTTAAGTTCTCTTAGCTGTCCCATTGACCGATTTATTATAAATCACTACGCATGAATATGCAAAGACAATTTTGTGACAATGCTTGTAAATTGTACAGAAAAAAAAAGAGCAGCAGCGCTTGGTCTTCCCGCCATTTTGCACATGCTGTTAAAAGAAGTATATACTATGTACTATCTCCAATTGCTCCCGGAATAACCGGAATGGTTCATGCAGACTCTGCGGGTGGTATTAACTTCATAGTCCACGACCTTAAACTTATGCTAGTTAAGCAAATTCTATTCGTTAGATCAGTGTTATGCTCACAAAGCATTAGGCTCCATAAAACTTTTAGGAGGTGCAATCATGCTGGTTGAGGCTATGTACCATGTTCCCCGCGACAAGTGGGCTTATGCCTACGATGCAAAGACTATACATCTGCGTGTTCGCACCAAGCGTGATGATGTGGACTGTGTAGTCGCGCTTACCGGGGACAAATACAACTGGAACGCTACTTCTTACGATATCATGATGGAAAAAGCGGCCTCGGACGATATGTTCGATTACTGGGAAGCGGCGGTACGGCCTAAATATAAACGCCTCAGTTACACTTTCCGTGTGAGTAAAGGCAGCGAAAATGTATATTTGCTTGACAATGGGGTCCGCTCGGAATGCCCGCAACCGCCCAATCACTTCTATGAGTTCCCCTACATACACCAAATAGATCTGTTTCAGGTTCCAAAATGGGCCAAAGATGCGGTGTTCTACCAGATTATGACGGAACGGTTCGCCAACGGTGATCCTTCGAATGATCCAGAGGGTACAGAACCATGGGGCGGAACGCCGAAACTGAATAATTTTTTTGGCGGAGATCTGCAAGGGGTGCTGGATCATCTAGATGATCTGCAGGAGCTCGGGATCAATGCGGTCTACTTCACCCCCCTCTTCGTCTCTCCCTCCAACCACAAATATGACATCGTCGATTATAAGAAGGTTGATCCCCATTTCGGCGATAATGAGCTGCTCAAAACCGTAGTTGAGGAATGTCACCAAAGGGGTATCCGCGTCATGTTAGATGCTGTCTTCAACCACTGCAGTGACAAGTTCCCGCCGTTTCAGGATGTTCTGGAGAAGGGGGAGTATTCGGTATACAAAGATTGGTTCCACCTGAACTCCTTCCCGGCCGAAACTGTCGACGGTATTCCCACGTATGACACTTTCGGTTTTTTTGGCAACATGCCGAAATTTAATACCGCCAATCACGAAGTGAAGACCTATCTGCTCGAAGTGGCTGAATATTGGATCAAGGAAATAAAGGTGGATGGCTGGCGGCTGGATGTGGCCAATGAAGTGGATCACCATTTCTGGCGCGATTTCCGTAAGGTCGTTAAAGCAGCCAACCCGGAAGCTTATATTGTGGGCGAAGTATGGAGCGACTCGCTAACCTGGCTGCTTGGCGACCAGTTTGATTCCGTTATGAATTATCCATTTTCGGGTACGGTACTGGAGTTCTTCAATGGAGGGATGGATGGTATTACTTTTGGTCACAGGATAGGGGCCCTGTTAATGCGTTATCCGCAGCAGACGAATGAAGTGGTCTTCAATCTGCTCGGCAGTCATGATACCCCCCGGCTCTTGACCGTATTGAATGAAGACAAGCGGAGACTTAAGCTGGCTGTTGTATTTCTTTTTACTTTTATGGGTACTCCCTGCATCTATTATGGCGACGAAATCGGCCTTACCGGTAACGAGGACCCGGACTGCCGTAAATGCATGGAATGGGATCCAAATAAGCAGGACCGTGAACTGTATGACTTTTACCGGATGATGATTACCCTTCGTAAAACGAACAAGGCGCTGCGTGAAGGCCGTTTCCGAATTTTGCAGGCGTGTGAGAATGACTCCTGTATCGTCTATGAACGCTCGGATGATGTCATTCATTTTACCGTATGGATGAATAATTCTCCGGAATCCCGTGTTCTTAGCCATCCTATGGAAACCGACGACTGGCAGGATGCGCTCACCGGCGAGCCGGTCGCCCCGGAAGATGGGATGATGCATATCTCGCTCGACCCATACGGATACCGGATTCTCAGCCGGAACTTGAGTTAATTATTTAGAACGCCACTGAAACCCTTCCCGTAACAAACAAAGGACGTTTTGCAAGGATCAATAAGATCTGCAAAACGTCCTTTTTACTATAAGTTGCTTCTGATCTACTCCAGAATACGGTTGTAAATATCAATATACTGCTGAGCCGATACATTCCAGCTATAGTCACCGGCAAAAGCGTTTTTCGTCACTTTTTTCCAGTGCTCCGGCTTCTGATAGAACGATACCGCCCGGCGGATGGTGTACATCATGTCATGAGCGTTGTAATCTTTGAAGGTGAATCCGTTGCCTTCTCCCGTGTCTTCATTGTATGCATGTACCGTGTCGTTCAACCCGCCTGTCTCGCGGACTACCGGAATACTTCCATATCGCAGGGCCAGCAATTGGCCGATTCCGCAAGGCTCGAACTTGGACGGCATGAGGAACAGGTCGCTTGCCGCATAGATTTTGCGGGACAGTGCATCATTGAACAGGATTTGTGAGGACAGCTTGGTCGGATAACGCCACTGTGCTTCACGGAACCAGCGTTCATAGACTTCATCCCCTGTACCCAGCAGTACGAACTGGATATCATCATAATAGAGCAGCTCATCCATTACCCGGGTTAGGAGATCCAGACCTTTGGAGTCGACCAAGCGGGTAACCATCGCAACCATCGGAATATAGGGCGCTACCGGAAGTCCCAGCTCCTGCTGCAAGGCGAGCTTATTTTCGGCTTTCTTGGCTAGATTGGAACGATACCGGGTGTATATTTGCGGATCACTGGCCGGATTATAGATCTTGGTGTCAATGCCGTTGACGATTCCGCTGAGGCTGTCTGCCCGTGAGCTCAGCAGTCCATCCAGTCCATATCCATAATACGCAGTGCGGATTTCTTCAGAATAAGTCGGACTAACCGTAGTGATATGATCGCTGTAGACAATCCCTGCTTTCATATAATTCACGTTCCCGTAATACTCAACCCCGAGGAAGTAGCTATCATCAAGACCCAGTAATTCACCAAGCACCAAATAAGGGAATACCCCTTGATATAGCAGATTATGAATGGTAAACACTGTACGAATATCCTTGTAGAACGGATTGTGGCGGTAATGACCCTGAAGCAGCATCGGAATCACAGCAGCATGCCAGTCATGACAATGCAGCACATCCGGCTGAAAATCAATGATTTCAAGGCACTCCAGAACTGCGCGGTTAAAGTAGGCAAAACGTTCACCATCATCCATATAGCCGTAAATGCCGTCCCGCCCAAAATAATATTCGTTATCCACAAAATATATTGGAATGCCATCATATATCAACCGTTCAATGCCGCAATATTGATTGCGCCAGCCGATCGGTACGCTCAATTCAACCACATGTTCCATTTGTGAAACAAATTTCTCCGGAATCCCCCGGTATTTAGGCAAAATCACCCGGACATCCACTCCCGCACTCTTCAGTGCTTTGGGCAACGCTCCTATGACATCGGCCAGCCCTCCCGTTTTGATAAACGGATGCGCTTCGGCTGCAGCGAATAAAACCTTCATATTTCGATATCCCCCTTTTGTGTATGAGCTGCGAACCCTATTATTTTATTGTTTTCCTGCCTGCTTTCTTGAGTACCAGGAAACTGAGCGGAGGAATGGTTAATTCGATGCTGTTCACCTGATTGTGCCATTCTTGTTTGGTGCTTTTCATCGGACCATTGTGCACACCGCTTCCCCCGAATTCCGTATTCTCCGAGCTGAACAGCTCTTCATACGTACCAGGACGCGGAACTCCAATCCGGTACAATTGCCGCTCCACCGGTTGAAAGTTGATAATAATCAGCAAGGTATCGACCGGCTTTTTACCACGGCGGATATAGGAAACAATGCTCTGGCTGCTGTCGTCGGCATCAATCCATTGATACCCTTCCATGTCATGATCCAGCTCCCATAGTGCCCTCTCGGTAACATAGAGCTTGTTAAGTGCAGCCGTGAAGGCCAGCATGCGGCGGTGGCTGTCATAATCCAGCAGCAGCCAGTCGAGCTGATCCTGATCCTTCCATTCGATGAATTGGCCGAATTCTCCACCCATGAACAGCAGTTTTTTACCCGGATGACTGATGTGGTAACCCAGGAGCAGGCGAAGACCTGCGAATTTCTGCTCATACGTTCCTGGCATTTTATCCAGCAGAGACTTCTTGCCATGCACCACCTCGTCGTGGGACAGAGGGAGCGTATAATTCTCGGCATAGGCATAACAGATGGGAAAGGTCAACAAATTATGATAATAGGGTCTCGCCCCGAAATCATGTTCTATGTAGCCCAGTGTGTCATTCATCCAGCCCATGTTCCATTTGTAGTTGAAACCCAGACCTCCCTCATGCACCGGAGCGGTAACCCCCGGCCAGGCGCTGGACTCCTCTGCCATCATCAATGCTTTCGGATAATACTGGAATATGGTCTTGTTGAGCTGTTGAATAAACCGGATGGCATCCAGATTCTCCAGTCCGCCGTTTTCATTTCTGCGATACTCATGATTTTTCTTTTCGAAATCAAGTCTGAGCATACTGGTGACTGCATCTACACGCATCCCGTCAATATGGTACATCTCGAACCAGAACAAAGCATTCGATATCAGAAAAGATGAAATTTCAGGTTTGCTGAAATCAAAAGAAAGTGTGCCCCAACCTGGCTTCTCTGCCAGCATCGGATCAGCATATTCAAACAGCGGTGACCCATCGAACATTCTAAGGCCGTGAGCATCTTTGGCAAAATGAGCAGGAACCCAGTCCAGCAGTACACCAATTCCTGCCTGATGCAGCTGGTCAATGAGAAACATCAGATCCTGCGGTTCCCCATAACGGCTGGTCGCAGCAAAATATCCTGTGCCCTGATATCCCCAGGACAGATCATATGGATGTTCAGCCAGAGGCATGAACTCTACATGGGTATAGCTCATTTCCACCAAATAAGGAATTAACAGCTCGCTCATCTCACGATATGTGTACAGTTCACCGTCTTCCTTCTGACGCCAGGTTCCAAAATGCATTTCGTAAATATTCAGCGGTGTCTGATAAGGCGCCTTACTCCGCCGCCGCCAAGCAGCGTCTCCCCAGGAGTACCCCCCCAATTCTGCAACAATGGATGCTGTAGCTGGACGCACTTCTGCTTGGAAGGCATAGGGGTCTGCTTTGAGGAAGCTTGACCCGTCTGAAGCGACAATCCTGTATTTGTAAAAAGTTCCCGCTTTCATCTCCGGAAAAAAACGACTCCAAAATCCTGAATCGGGTATCTTAAATAACGAGTCCACGTCTTCGGTTCCATCCCAGCCGTTATGATTACCAGCCAATCCTACATATGTCGCATGAGGAGCCCACACGGTAAAGCGTACGCCCGGTATTCCTTCTTCAGCGGCAATGTGCGCGCCCAGCATCGAATAGCTGCGATAATTCGTGCCCTCATGGAACAAATAAATATCATCGGATGACGGGAGGTTAACTGTTGCTGAATTATTGGCCAAATCATCACCACCTTCTAAGAATAGG
Source organism: Paenibacillus sp. LS-5 (assembly GCF_056121505.1). Lineage (NCBI taxonomy): Bacteria > Bacillati > Bacillota > Bacilli > Caryophanales > Paenibacillaceae > Paenibacillus > Paenibacillus sp. LS-5. The sequence goes on from NZ_JBWAVA010000001.1 coordinate 654,658, forward strand.
ATGCACCTTTAACATTACCCGAATGTACCTGTTTTGAAAATGATTTAGTCCAGAAGTTCACTATATTTTGTATCAAGAAAATTATTTATGTAATTTTTGCAGAAGTACGGCAATATATTTCATCTATGCGTTTCAAGTGCTTGCTCTGCGTGTATATTACAAGCATTGACAAAAAAATGGGAGGGATAACAAATGAGTAAAAAAGAATGTATCGCCATGCTTCTGGCAGGCGGGGAAGGCCGCAGACTGGCTCCCTTGACTACCACCATGGCTAAGCCTGCAGTCCCTTTCGGCGGACAGTATAGAATCATTGACTTTCCCCTCAGCAATTGTGTGAATTCTGATATTGATACTATTGGGGTACTGACACAATATGAAGCTAATTCCTTGCACAATCATATCGGAGCGGGTGAGCCATGGGGGCTCCATACCCAGTCTAACAAAGGTGTAAAGCTGCTTCCTTCCGGCGTTGAAGGCAGAGACAGCTACACTGGAACAGCTGATGCTATTTATAAAAATATTGATTTTATTGACAGCCACAGTCCGGAGCATGTCTTAATTCTGTCGGCAGATCATATTTACCATATGAATTACAAGAAAATGCTGGATTATCATGTCGAAAAATCAGCAAAAGCCACCATTTCAGTCATGGAGGTTCCATGGGATGAGGCCAGCAGATTCGGAGTACTGAACGTAAATGAGGATCTTAAGATCTCTGAGTTTGCGGAAAAACCAAAGGTTCCACAGAGTAACCTTGCTTCGATGGGGATCTACTTATTCGAGTGGAAATACCTGAAAGAACATTTGCTTCTTGATGCAGCTAATCCGGCCTCCAGTCATGATTTTGGCAAGGATGTCATTCCAATGATGCTTGATGGCAATGATGATCTGTTCGCTTACCGTTTCAAAGGTTACTGGAGAGATGTGGGTACAGTTGACAGCTTGTGGGAAGCTCATATGGACCTGCTTCATGAAGATAACGGCTTCAAACTCGATAATTCCCATTGGCCGATGTACAGCCGTGCCCGCCGGACAAAAGCAGCTCCACATAAACCACGCCTTCAGATGCCAGCTACTGAAAGTCTGGTGAACGAGTCCTGTCTGCTGGAAGGCAGTTTGAATCGGTCGGTTGTTTTTGGTGGAGTTGAAATCGGCAAGTTAAGCCTGGTTAAACAGAGCGTCATTATGCCAGGTGTGAAAATCGGCCGGAGTGTATGGATTGAGAATGCCATTATTGGTGAAGGCGCGGTAATTAAAGATGGTGCAGTGATTAAAGGCAGCCCCGACAACATTGTGGTTGTTGGACCGAATGAGATTGTGGCGGCCAAACCGGTCATCAAAACCCAGCCTTCCCGTCTTTTGCAGGAGGTATACGAAAAAACAGGCCGTCTGCGTGCCGAAGGACTTCCATCTTAATTCTTATGCAAGTTCCTCCCCGTTAGGCATAACCATTGAAACGGTTTACTTTACTTTTAAAGAGCCTACTTTCGTTTAAGCCTTATAATAATTATTAAAAGGGATGCGGCAACTGTCACCTGCAGTTGCCGCATCCCTTTTGTTATTACCCTATTTATTTCATAGCAGTTCAATGGCTGGAGAAACCGTGGAAGGCTGATCTTCCGTCATTGGCAAAATTACAGTTACCTGCGTTCCCTTGCCAAGTTCACTGTCCATTTCCAGCTTGCCGCCATGAAGCTCCACAATTTGCTGCGAAATGGCAAGGCCCAGACCTGTACCGCCATTCAATGCATCTACCTGGAAGAACCGGTCACGTACTCTGCCAAGATGTGCCTCACTGATCCCTATACCGCTGTCACGAACCACAACTGCCAGTTCACTGGAGCTCAGACGGTGTGCAGACAAAACTATGCTCGAATCTTCGGGAGAAAACTTCACAGCGTTATCCACCAAGTTCAAGAATACCTGCTTCAACCGGTTAGCATCCGCTCTAATATAAAATGTCTCTTCACATTCCAGCAACAGATGAATCCGTTTCTTTTCTGCTTTGGCCCAAATATTCAAAATCGTCTCCTGAAGCAGCACTTTGATATCTACACGGCCCATGGACAGCTTCATCTCATTCTGCTGCAGCTTGGAGAAATCTAGAATCTCTTCCACTAGCCCGATCAACCGGTCACTTTCTTTGGAGATGATGCCCATGCCCAGCTTGGTTTCCTCGGGATCATATCCACCTGAAATAAGCGTTTCGCTCCAGCCCTTAATGCTTGTAAGCGGGGTTCGCAGCTCATGCGAAATGGAGGAGATGAAATCATCCTTAATCTGATTGCTGCGGATAATTTCATCCGCCATATAATTCAGTGTTGAGGCCAAATCGCCAATTTCATATTTGTAATCGCCTTTGATCCGCGTCGTGAACTTTCCTTTGGCCATCTGGGCTGAGACCGCAGTAATATTCTTCAGCGGCTTCACAATCGAATTTGCCAGACCGAAGCTGAACAAAACCACGATTGCCATAACCGCCACACCAATTCCAATGGATACCAGCGTTAGGTTCAGCAGATCACTGTCAATTCTCTCCATAGAGGTAACATAACGGATCACATAGGTTTCGCGGCCGTTAATATGCACCATCTTGGACACCGCCATTACACTCTCGTTCGTTCCGGGCTGGCGTCCAACCCAGCGGCCGAAGCTTCCACCCACTGCCTCCGGCACATCACTCGTCGTAATCGTGCGGTCAGGCTGAAATCCAGTGGAGCTGATCAGCATATTCCCATCCAGTGTCAGCACCTGCAGCTCGGTATAGTCCATCTGAAAGAAATCAAGCAGCTTTTGCAGCTGGTTAGGCGAATGCTCTCCGGAAATCTCATATTTCTGGAAATCCTCCGCCATCCCGATATGCAGGGTGATTTTACTGTATACACTGTCATAGTAATAGGTCCGGATGGCCAGCAGGAATATAACCTCAACGAGGAGAAGCGCCACAAAGACGACAAAGATATAGTGCAATACAATCTGTCTGCGCATCCCCTTCTTGATCATTGTCCTTGGCCTTTCCACTTATAACCGTGGCCCCACACGGTCTGAAGATATTCCGGCTCAGAAGGATTATTCTCAATCTTCTGGCGCAGACGGCGAATGTTCACATCAACAATCTTGGGATCCCCCATATATTCCTTGCCCCAGACATGATCGAGCAGCGAATCCCGGCTGAGCGGGGTATTCTCCATCTCCAGAAAATACTGAACCAGTGAAAACTCCGTCGGTGTCAGCTCGATGGCCTCTCCACTGCGCTTGAACTGCTTGGAGATCAGATCAAGTGTAAACGGCCCGGAATGAAAGGAGACCTTGGCGGATTGCTCACGGTGGACATTAACCCGGCGCAGCAGCGACTGGATACGGGCAATCAGCTCTGTGGGACTAAACGGTTTGCTGACATGGTCATCCGCACCTACCGAGAGGGCATAGACTTTATCCTGTTCCTGCACCTTAGCCGTCAAAAAAATAATCCCAAGCCGCTCATTGGTTTCCCTGATCCTTCTGCACACCTCAAAGCCGTCGATGCCTGGCACCATGACATCCAGCAAGGCAATATCAATATCCGGCACAGTTGTCAGCTTATGCAGCGCCTCGTTACCATCTGCTGCCTCCAGCACCTCAAACCCGTTACGCTTCAGATTGATCACGATAAAACTCCGGATGGATTCTTCATCCTCCAGGATTAATACCTTACTCATCGATTCCCTTCCTTTCAATAGGCGAGGTGATTGTATTGTTGTCTCCTCCGCTTGTACTCTGTTCCAATTCTCCCCGGTAAACAATAATTTTGTCCAGATCGCTTCCTAACAGCTCCCAGCCGCCGTTTTTCTCCCGTTCCCATTCCGCAGGAGTAAAGAAAGAAACCTCAGCGACCGTCTCTCCGGTATCCAGCAGAATAAATCTTAGAAATTTATCCTGAACAGACTTGGTGTCAACCGTCACCTTCCCATACCATTTCGGTAAAATGTTGATGGTGAAGCGGTCCGAAGGGTCCTGATACAGCTGGTCGGAGAACGTAAGGCCGTTCTTCCCATCCCATTTATAATAGGAATTAAAATAAGGGATGGTCTGCGGGTCGAAATACTCCCAGCCCTTAGGCGGCTCAAGAAGGCCGATCTCCAAAATGCCGTCACCATTGATGTCTTCACTGACAATCTTTCGTTCCTTGAACGTGCGTGCGTCTCCCGGAACGACCACCCGCAGCTTGTTGTTCTCCATAACAACCATGGTTGAGTATGCAGAGCGGGAATCCACTGCCGCATCCAGAATAATACCTTCTTTATGCTCAGCTACTTTACCTGAGACAATATTGTAATAACTATTGAAATATGGGTCCAGATCATCGAGCTCATCCAGAACCTTGAATCCGTCGCTGTACTGATAGGTAGTAATCGTGGCAAATTCATTGCGCTTAAAATTCACAACCGTGATGTCTTCAATCCCATCTTCGTTCAGATCATCCAGTAAGTATTTGGTATAGGGCTGTGTCAGTACTTCCTCCAGAGCTCCGCCCCCATAACGGTATACCACCATGCCCTTTTCTTCACCGCGCGAATATCCTGCTATGATATCCAATTTGCCGTCGCCGGTTACATCCAGAATGTCGACAGAGTCGAGCTCCATCCCATCTCCGTCAAACACAAGCTCTTTCACCCAGCCCTCATCCTGCTTCTCCAATATCATCCCGTGAATCTGTACCGTTTCGTTCTTGGTCAGATAGAACACCAGCGTCTCCATGATACCGTCCTTGTCGAGATCGTCCGTAAAAATAGAACTATCATCGTCATTCGCCGGACGAATCAGCGTGGAACCGGCAGGCTTCAGCGAATTAATCGCTGTCATCAAGGACGCCTTGTCAGCCGACAGCTGCGGTGCCTTCATCCGCGAAACAGGATCACTGATGAAAGTGCAGCCTGACATCACAGATAAAGACAGTGACAGTGATAACGCCGCCAGACGCTTTATAATATGCCTACTCAACTTCATCACTCTTTCCCGGTTACGTGGTTCATTCCGCTATAAATGGGCACGCTCCTGAGAGGTTAGTCGGCGGCCCTTGACATCATATTTAATTCTTCCATCTTCCAGAACCCAGAGTCGTGTAGCATACCGCTCCGCCAGCTCAATCGGGATTACTGTTATCACGGTAAGTCCTGTTTCCTTGCACAGCTTGCGTAGCGTCTCCAGCACATTCTCCGCTGTTTTGGGATCCAGACCGGTCACCGGCTCATCTGCCAGAATAACCTTTGCACCATGTACCAGTGCCCGGGCAATCGCCACACGCTGACGTTCCCCGCCGCTAAGCTGGCTGGTCTTCATCTTCGCCTTGTCGAGCAAGCCCAATAAATCCAGCTCGTCCATTGCACCCATATAATCATCTGAACGCACCATACCTGTAACCATCCGCCACAGCGGTGTCTGTGAGGACTGTCCAATCAATACATTCTTAAGAGCCGTGCGGTTCGGATTAAGCTCAGCATTCTGTTCCAGATAAGCCCACTCACGGCTGATTTTGCGTTTGCCGGCGAAGGGGCTTTTCTTAATATCCGTTCCATCTACCCTGAAGTTTCCCCTGTCCCATTTCTCCTTTAGCGCCAGGCACCGCAGAAGTGTTGATTTGCCGCTTCCGCTGGCTCCCAGCAGAACCACAAATTCACCTGCTTCTAATTGAAAGCCAATATCCTGCAGTACCGGAACCTTGTCATCCCCTACTGCTTTGGCCAAATGTTCAACTGTAATCATAGTTCAGCCTCTCCCTGTCTTCATCTCTACTCTACTCTATAGTGTACTCTGAAAGCGGGATCAAATTCCATGCGAGCACTCGTTCTTATCTTACCTCAAATCGGCTTCCGTGGCGAGAATAATAACCCCGTCAGGCCGAACACCATATATAAAGCACCCAGGAGCACAAAAACGCCTCCGCCCCAGCCAAATTGCAGCAGCAAACCGCCAATACCCGGACCAATAATACTGCCGAAGCTATAATGAAAAGAAGAGACTACATTAGCGGCAGGCAGTAAATTGCGCGGGAGGATATCAGCAGCATAGCTGAGTCCGAGTGAGAAAAAAGAGCCTACAAGTCCGCCTGCTATCATAAACACAGCCAGTGTCCACAGAAAATGGTCTCCTGTAAGCGGCAATAGCGCGAACGCCAAGCCCCCTCCCACACCTGAGAAAATCAGTATCTTTTTCCGCCCGTGACGGTCACTCCATATGCCTAAAGGCATTTGAAGCAACAATCCGCCAATCCCCGCAAAGGGAAGAAGCGCTGCAATCTGATTGGTACTGAAGCCGATTCGTAATCCGTAGACAGGAAAGTTACTGTTCAGGCTGGCTTCCATATATCCGTATAAAAGAGCAGGGATCAGCGCATACCACGCCAGACTGTAGCTACGGGCGAACCGCCGGGTCTGTCCTTCACCGTGCTCTACTTTGTCCGGATGAGAGTCCGGAAGCTTCAGCGCCACCAGGATTAGTACGCACAGGAATAAGAGCGCAATCGCTGCAAAGGGTGCCGCCTGCCCGAAACGGAGCAGACTTATGCCAAGCGGCCCCAGACTGAACCCCAGGCCGTAAGACATACCATAAAGGGATAGATTTCGTCCACGGTGTGCAGCAGGCGTCATTAACAGCACCCAGAGCTGGGCAGCATAATTGATCGCCGAATCTCCGATGCCCACCAGCAGACGCAGCAAAAACCATGCCTTGACACCTGGCAGCAGCGGAAAACAAATGAGGGACACCAGGACCAGACTGACGCCTGCTGCGATCAGCTTTTTGAATCCGATGGCGCTGAGAATCCGTTCCGCTACCAATGTCATGGCGAAGGAACCTACGTATAGTGCAGCGGCGTTCAATCCGTTGAGTGAGGATGAAACCCCTTTTTGCTCCAGCAGAATGGATAAAACCGGCAGCAACAAGCCTTGGCTGAGTCCAGCCGCAATGATAACAGTAATCAGAATGATGTAATTGAGCTTGCTGCTCTGATTCACAGATATTGAATGAACGTCTGACACAGATGAATCCTCCTATGTAATTCTATGATTGTGGTAGTGACACCGCCCTGGCAAACACGGAACATTATAGTGGACAACCTTCTTCAAAACAAGAGATAATAATAGAAGTGACCGATTTCCTGGGGGTGCAAGCTTCATGAACTATAAATTAGAAATTGATGTCTCGCCGGTATACGAACTGCTGGACAGTTTTATGTTATATGTAACTAGAAAATGGATTTCCAATCTTGATATCGGACCTGACTGGATCCGTGATGTAGACAGCCGCATAGCCCCACTGCAAATTTCCGCTTTGCGTCAGGCCGCAGAGTGGCCTTTTGAGGATTATGATGTTCTATACGCATGGGCATACAGCAGAGGCCCGGCTTCCAAGGTGACGCAATTCCTCGACGATCTTGAAGCCTGCACGCTGGAAGAATGCTTCGAGCGCACATCGCCTTTTTTCCAGGAATTCAATCTTGAAGAATGTGCAAGGATAAAATATGGGTACACCCCGCTCCTGCGTCTATGGTACGAGCAGTATTTCCGCCATACGGAGCAAAAGATTCTGCCGCTGATGATCGAAGACGCCGCCGAGAAAAAAATGCTGGAGAGTAAAATGGATATCGTGGCGCTGATTGAATATGCTTCCGGCGGAATGGTTATGGAGGACATCCCAGAGCTGGAAACCATCGTGCTGCTGCCCACCATCCATAACCGGCCGATCAATACCTATTGCTTCTACAAAACAATGATGCTGGTACAGTATCCTGTCGATGTACCTCTGGACAGTGAAGATGAGCCGCCAACTGTACTGCTCCGCTTGACCAAAGCCCTCTCGGACCCGACCCGGCTTCGAATGTTGCGCTTCATTGCCCACGAGCCTAAGTCTTTATGGGAAATGCAGTCCGAACTTAGCCAATCCCGGGAAATGCTGATGCATCACCTGCTCATTCTGCGTGTGGCAGGCTTGCTGCGAGTGCACCTTCGGGGTGAAGGTACGGAACGATACAGTATTAGGCCGGACGGCGCTTCGGAGCTTCAGATGTTTCTGGAGTCTTATATCCGATTATAATAGGTATACAGTACAGGAAGAGATACAGATAAGGAGCAACTGCTCTCAAACTTAGACTATGCTTCCGAAGTGAGTTTTGAACGAAGCCGATCAAGGAGCAACTGCTCTCAAAACTTAGACTATGCTTCCGAAGTGAGTTTTGAACGAAGCCGAACAAGGAGCAACTGCTCTCAAAACTTTTAGGAGTGAACGTTATGAAATATTTGACACAGCAAGTGATTTTTGATCTTGATGATACCCTGGTGCATTGCAACAAATACTTCGACCTCATTCTGGGGCAATATTTCGAGCTGATGTCAGAGTGGTTCGGTGAATACGGTGCGACTACCGCTGAATTCCGCAGCAAGCAGGTAGAAATTGATGTGCAAACCGTAAGCACAAGCGGCCTCGCCAGCGATAATTTTCCGAAATCCCTCATTGCAACCTACCGTTTCTTTTGCATCAAATATAGCCGTCCCGCTGACCCTTATCATGAACAGCAGCTCATGAAACTTGGAATGAGCGTGTATGATCAGGAGGTCGAGGCTTACCCGGGAATGGTAGAAACCCTGGACACATTGAAGCAAGACGGTCATTCTCTCTACCTCTACACCGGAGGCGATGATACCATTCAGCAGCGCAAAATTGAGCAAATGAAACTCGATGCTTATTTTGACGACCGGATCTACATTCGCCAGCATAAAAATATCGAGTCGCTCGAAAATATCCTGAGTACCCACAGTTTTGACCGCAAAAACACGTGGATGATCGGCAACTCCCTGCGTACGGATGTGCTTCCGGCTATTACAGCGGGTATCAACAGCATCTATCTGAAGCAACAGAATGAATGGCTGTACAATCTCATTGAGCTGCAGCGCGAGATGCAGCAGTCCGTTCTTACAATCTCCTCCATTAGTGAAGTGCCTCCGGTTATCCGGTCTGCAGTACAGTATAAGAGCCACGGCTGAAGTCCCGGGAGAGCCCTTGTTACAAATGACATATGCAGCCTGCAGCAGGATGATTATACTGTTTGAGTAGATTTTCATCCCACGCAGGAGGTTAATAATGAATAAAAGAACAAACCCTGACAACACAGCGACTACCAGACGATTATTGCCCATGCTGCTTGGGATCGTTGTCATTCTGCTGATCGGTGTTCTTGTCTTTGTCACTACAAGAGGCGAAGTAGACGAAACAGCCGAACTCGACAAACTCCCGAACTACACAGATGTCAAAGGAACCATCGTTGTGGACGGGCTCAAATACGAAAAGCAGCCGCATCTGGGAAGCGAAAAAGCCACAGTGAAGGTCATCGAATTCGCTGATTTCAAATGTCCTGCCTGTAAAAAGTGGACCGCCGCTTATCTGGATACGTTCATCAAGGAATATGTGGATACCGGCAAAGTACAGTTCTTTTTCATGAATTTTGCTTTTCTCGACCGTGACTCCTATCTTGCCGCCAGTGCCGGTGAAGCCATCTACAAGCAGAGCAATGAGATGTTCTGGGAGTATGTGCATAAGCTATACGCGAACCAGGGTGATGAGAGCAAAATATGGGCTACCCAAAAATTCATTCTAGGCTTCGTCAAAAAGAACATCGAAGGCATTAACTATAGCGAGTTCGAGCAGGATCTCAAGAACCAGACTTATATGTACGATGTAAAAGAAGACTTCAAAATCGCCGGCTCTTATGGTGTGAACGGTACGCCGAAGTTTATGGTTAATGGAGAGCTGCTGCCAGACTCCTCATACGAGGGGCTGACTGCCGCTATTGATTCTGCCCTGTCCTCTGCCCAATAATTTCATAAATAACTAGAAGAGGATGCGATCCGGCCAGGGACCCTGGCAACTGGAGCGCATCCTCTTTTGTATTGCTTATAAATGAGACAAGCGAGCTTCGGGTGGTCGGCAGTTGATGAGCTTACTCTACTCCGAGCTGGCCTGTATCATTGTTCTTTAGAACCAGCTTGCCCTCCAGCGATGAGCCGTCCTCCGCTGTGAGCTTAAGCTTGCCGGTATGTCCCTTCTCGATCAGCGCCTTCACCTGAGAATCCGTAAGCGACCGTCCATAGGTTTCTTTCCAGATTACGAACTTGCAGCCTTCCTTGTAATGGGAGCAGCCGTAGCCTTTGCGGCCCATAAAAATCATACCGCCGCAGCCCGGGCGCGGGCAAGATCCGATGACCATGGGACCGTTATCCGTACTGCTATCTGCTACAGTCTGCTTGCTGCGGGAAGACTTCACTGCTGCAGTTGCACTTCCCTCTTCCCCACTACGTTTCCTTGGTGTTGATGCCTTGTTGGCTGTTGTCCGGGAGCCTGCAGTGCTACGGCTTTTGGTTCCACCGCCAAGTGAAGGCGTCTCCCCTTCGAAGGAGGTTCTGTCCGCCCGGGACTGCACACGGACCTTATCCACGATCATGGAAGCAAAGCGCTTCACATTCGCCATGAATTGACTGTCCGCAGCGGTTCCCCGGGCAATTTCATTCAGTCGGCGCTCCCACTGACCCGTCATTTCCGGGGAAGTCAGCAGTTCAACACCCGCTCCACGGATCAATTCAATCGCGGTACGGCCTTTTTGGGTAATGGCAATTTTTTTACCCTGCATTTCCACATACCCTACATTTTTCAGCCGTTCGATGGTTGCTGCCCGGGTAGCTGGTGTGCCAAGCCCTGAATCTTTCATTGCATCGCGGAGCTCTTCATCTTCAATCTGCTTGCCCGCACTTTCCATCGCTTTGAGCAGCGTTCCTTCGGTATAGTGCTTGGGCGGCTGGGTATCCTTCTCTTTCACAATGGCATCACTGCAATGAACCTCAGCATTGGGATCTATCGAGAATGGCTCACTTACCTCGATTTCCTCCTCCTCCTCGTCCTCCTTGCCTTTGCCTTTAGCCGGTTTGGACTTGTCCTTCTTCTGATCCCCGTAGATGACCTTCCAGCCCAGACTCAGCAGCTCTTTGACTGTTGTCTTGAAGTTTTCACCTTCCACCTCAGTGATTACCGTATGCACCTTATACTCCGCGGCCGGATAGAACTGCGAGAGAAATCGGCGGACAATCAGATCATAGAGCTTGGCTTCATCGGCACTTAATCCGGAAGCCTTGCGGTTCGTTGGCAGAATGGCATGGTGATCCTCTACCTTGGACGGGTTACAGATGAATTTGTTGCCCTTATGCACCAGATTCCGGTTCGCACCTTTGACCCATTCGTCATAGGCCGTTCCCTGGAGCGCAGACAGCGTCTTATGCATTTCCGGAATATTCTGCTCGGTCACATAGTTGGAATTCGTACGCGGATAAGAGATCACCTTATGCTTTTCGTAGAGCGCCTGGGCGAGATCAAGCGTCTTTTTGGCGGAAAATGCATATTTACCGTTAGCTTCCCGCTGCAACAGCGTCAAGTCATACAGTTTGTTCGGATATTCCTTTGTTTCTTTCACCTCGTAGGAGGCAATCCGTGCCGGTTTGCCTTTCACCTTGGCGGCAAGTGCTTCCGCCTTGGCTCCATCCGTCATCCGTTCACCCTGCCACATACCTTTGTAATTCATCTCATGCTGGGCAAAATGCCCTTCGACTTCAAAAAATTTCAGCGAGGCAAAAGCTTCAATCGTCTTTTGCCGGTCATAAATCAACGCAAGCACAGGGGTCTGTACCCGGCCTACCGACAGCAGTACATTATGTTTAGTGGTAAAAGCACGCGAGCCGTTCATTCCAATCAGCCAGTCCGCTTCACTGCGCGCCTTCGCAGCCTTAGTCAGGTTTTCGTATTCCGATCCGTCCTTCAGCTCCTGAAAGCCTTTGCGGATCGTTTCCGGGGTCAGATCAGAGATCCATAGACGCTTCACGGGCTGTGCCAGTTTCAAATGCCGCTGAATCAGTGAAAAGATATGCTGCCCCTCGCGCCCGGCATCGCAGGAATTCACCAGCAGATTGCTGCGCTTCGCCAGCTCCCCAATCACCTTCAGCTGATCCAGAGTACGCGCATTCGGCACCAGCTTGAACTCCTCCGGGATAATCGGCAGGTCATTGATATTCCACTTTTTGTACTTTGAGTCATACGCTTCCGGTTCGGCCAGGCCGATCAGATGACCGATAGCCCAAGTAATGATATACTGCTCACCTTCCAGATAAGAACGGTAGTTTTTGGCCTTCGGTTCTATTGCGGCGGCGATATTCCGCCCCATATCCGGTTTCTCCGCAATAATAAGTGTCTTCAAAAAGATTCGCTCCTTAGCCTCATTCTTCCAAAATACGTCCAGTAGTCTATTATACCATTAAGTCTGCCGCTTTTTAACGTATTCCAGGAAACTTTGTCTGGTTATCCGATCTGCCAGGGAACGATACGGGATACCGCTTCTGTAATGTCCATCAGCTCTTTACTGTTCGATCTCCGGTCGATGTACTCCACTTTGTGCTCTCCCGCTGCCTTGCCGATAACAATGGCTACTGGTATGCCTATTAGACTGGAGTCTTTAAATTTCACACCCGCCCGTTCATCCCGGTCATCCAGCAAGGTCTCAATACCAAGCTGTGTAAGCTGTTCATACAGCACTTCTGCAACAGCCCTCTGCACCTCGTCTTTAACAGATAACTGTAGGATGTGTACCTTATAAGGCGCCAGCGCCACGGGCCAGATCAGCCCCTGCTCGTCGTTATGCTGTTCAGCCACCGCAGCCAGCAGACGCGAGATTCCGATACCGTAGCAGCCCATAATCACAGGTTTACTTCTGCCGGTTGCATCCAGGAATGATGCCCCCAGCTTCTCACTGTATTTTGTCCCCAGCTTGAAGATATGCCCAATCTCTATCCCCTGCTGTAGATGAATGACGCCAGTGCCGCAAACAGGGCAGCGTTCCCCTTCCTTAGCTGTGCGGAAATCCCCAACATGTGTAAGATCGAAATCCCGGCCAGGCACTACTCCACTTAGGTGGTAGTCCTTTTCTCCGGCTCCAGTAATCCCAAATGTCATTACAGCTACTGCGCAGTCGGCCAGCACGGTTAACGGAAGTTCTACCGGCCCAACATACCCATTCTCTACTCCTGCAGCCGCTTGAACCGTTTCAACATCGGCTAGTGCAATCTCGCTAGCTCCTATATAATTCCTTACCTTAATCTCATTCACCTCATGATCCCCGCGAACGAGCACGGCAAAGATTTTACCCCCGCCTTGATAAATAAGCGTCTTAATTACTTGATCGGGGGCAATCTGAAGTTCCTGTTCCAGTTGATCAATGGTGCGAATCCCAGGAGTATGAAATTTTACCGCTGCAGGAAGAATGTCAATCTTACGGTGAACCTCCCCATCTCCTGAATATACTTCGGCCTGCTCCAGATTAGCGGAATAATCACAGGAAGAGCATACAGCAATCGTATCCTCGCCTATATCTGACAAAGCCATGAATTCATGAGTTTCACCTTCGCCACCGATAGCCCCGGCATCTGCTTGCACGGCCTTGAAAGTAAGTCCGCAACGCTCAAAAATCCGCTGATACGCTTTATACATCTTTGCATATGTGACATCCAGCCCATCCCAGTCTGTATCAAAAGAGTACGCATCTTTCATCAGAAATTCCCGACCACGCATTAATCCCGCACGGGGACGGCGCTCATCGCGGAATTTGGTCTGGATCTGATAGAGCGTGACCGGAAGCCTCCGGTACGAACTGATCTCCCCCCGTATCAGAGATGTAATTACCTCTTCATGTGTCGGTCCCAGTACAAATTCACGTTCGTGCCTGTCCCTCAGCTTCATCAGTTCCTTACCATACACCTCATAACGTTCCGATTCTTTCCAGAGCTCGGCGGGCTGCATGGAAGACATCAGTATTTCCTGCACACCGGCAGCGTCCATTTCCTCCCTCACGATATTCTCAATCTTACGTAATACCCGTCGTCCCAGAGGGAGATAAGTATAAATTCCAGCCGCCAGCTGGCGGATGTATCCTGCACGCAGCAGCAGCTGGTGGTTGATGGTCTCTGCTTCCGCCGGTGCTTCACGAAGGGTTGTAGCTAACAAATTGCTCTGGCGCATACTAATCAGCCTCTCTTATGTGTATAAGTGAATTTCATTTTCCTTAAGATCAACGCAAAAAAGACACATCCGTCAGGGACGAATGTGTCGTGATACCACCCTAATTCAACCGCAGGTGCATACACCTGACAATCCTCAATGCGGATAACGGCCGATGCCGGCAGCATAAGATGCTGCAGCTACCAAGGCAGGATATGCTTCGCTCGTTCTTTGAGGGACCTTTCAGCCGGTGAATCCCTTCTCTGTTCTAACGATCCTGGAAACATAGATCCTCGGTCAATGCTTTTCGATATGAAGAATGCTTTTAATCTATCTGATTTTACCAACAACGTCAAGTCAGTTTATTCAGCTCTAAAGCTTTTCACCAGTAACACAGAGCTGGAAACACCAAAGAATGAAAAGTGTATATTAAATATTTCTCATATATTGCGTTAGATATGAAATAAATGTGCCAAACAACCGAAATACATTAGAGTTAGTCAAAGAACGGTAACGCAGAGATCCCCAGATCATTTTGCGTATCCACGAAGGAGCCACCAATATGAAACCGATCCAACAGCTTATTCAAAAATTATCATCCAGATCATTGCAGAAACGTCTCATGTTAATGTTCACCCTAATGTTAGTCATCCCTATTCTGCTTGTAAGCTACTTTTCGTATTCGAGTTCCAAGAAGCAATTGGAACTTAAAATACAAGATTCCACCCGGGATAGTGTAGAAATCCTGCAAGGAACCATTAATGAAACTGTAAATGCCGCTGCACGCAATGTGCAACAGCTCAGCCAGCAATTCATCTCCAGTGATATCGATATCCAAAAACCTGAGGCCCGCGCGCTGATGGATTTATTCATGAAAGAGCATCCTGAGCTTGAAATTCTTATTCTCGGCAATAACAATGGTGCCTGGATGAAGTCTCCTAACGGCGGCAAAAAGGATTATGACCCGCGAACCAGAGATTGGTACAAGGCTGCGATGAAGAATACCGGTAAGATTACAATTATTAATCCATTTATATCCGCTACCACAGGGAATTACAACCTATATATCTCTGAATCACTTAAAGATGGCAACGGTGCAGTTACGAGTTCTCTTAACCTTAAACATTTGAGCGAAATGGTTAACCAGATCAAGCTAGGCAAAAACGGCTATATATACATAGTCGACGGCAATCATAAATTTGTTTCCCATCCCGTCAAAGCAGCTGGCGAAGACGTAGCTCCTGACATTATCCAGCTGCTAGACAAAGACAGCGGCCTTTTATCGTACACTAGTCCGGATACAGGACTACAGATGCATGGATACTATACTACTGACAAAACAACCGGGTTCAAAATTGTCGGTGTGCTCTCCACTCAGGAATTCTCCGACGCTTCGATGCCCATTTTATACAATGGACTCATGGTTCTGGGAGCCGCACTGCTTGTCGCTTTGAGCATGATGTATTTCATTATCCGGGCCATTACCCGCCCAATTCTCAGCCTTAACCGCTCTGCACGCCGGGTAAGTGAGGGTTATCTGAATGAACAGATCCAGATTAACCGTTCCGATGAGATCGGACAGCTGGCCCAGAACTATAATCTAATGGTTGACTCACTCCGTAGTATCGTTGTCGATATCTCTGATACTTCGGGCCTGCTCGCCTCGTCCAGCCAGCAGCTAACCGCCACTACCGAAGAGAATTCCAAAGCAACCAGTTATGTTGCTGAACTAGTACAGGATTCATCTACCGGTGCCGAGACGCAAACCGCAGCAATGGCTGAAACTGCCCGGGCCATGGAAGAAATGTCTTCAGGCATTCAAAAAATAGCTGAGGCTGCAGCTTCCATTGTGGATTCCTCGGCCGACACTGAAGCCGACGTATCCACAGGCAGCCGCACAATCGAACAGATGACCATACAAATGGATGCCATTCGTCATTCTACCCATCAATCCTCTGAACTGATCGGACAGCTCAACGGATTGAACAGTCAAGTTTCAGCAATGAGCAGCGCCATCTCAACGATAGCCGTCCAGACCAATCTGCTCTCGCTGAACGCTGGCATTGAAGCAGCCCGGGCAGGCGAACACGGCCGTGGATTCGCAGTAGTGGCTTCAGAAGTACGGAAGCTGGCAGACCAGTCCAAAGTTACCGCGGGTAACATCCAGGAAACCATTGAGCAGATGACCGAGCTTATTGACCTTACTTACGAAGCCATCCATCACACCGTCGCTGCTGATGTTGAGCTTGGCATTAAAGTCACCGCTGAAGCAAAAGAAGCATTCCTCAGCATTGAACAGTCAACAGCCAAAATCAATGGACAAATTCATGATATTTCTGCCATCACTGAACAGATGTCTGCCGGTGCGGAAGAGGTTGCAGCCTCTGTGCAGGAAATCTCCAATATTGCACGTTCAACATCCGATGCTTTTCAGAATGTTACAGCGGCTACGGAGCAACAGCTGGCCTCCATGGATGAGATCGCCGCCTCCTCCACGGAGCTGTCCAAGATGGCAACCGACCTTCAGCAGAAGGTCGAACGGTTCAAGTTAGAGGCGTAGACTTCCGTCCGTTGAAGGAAATATAAGAATAAACATTTAAAAAGCCGTCCCTCCCGCATGATGCGGAAGAGACGGCTTTTGTTCGGCTGTGTTGCCCGGCTTACACCAGGACAGTCGAGCCCATTAAATATTTATCTACTTCACGAGCGGCTTCGCGCCCTTCATTGATTGCCCATACCACAAGGCTTTGTCCACGCCGCATATCCCCGGCAGCGAACACCTTATCCACATTTGTGTTGAACTTGCCATAACGGGCCTTCACATTGCTGCGGCGATCCGTGTCCAGCTTCAGTTCCTCGATGATATCCTGCTCCGGTCCGTCGAATCCAATAGCAATCAGTGCGAGCTGTGCCGGGTATACAGCTTCTGTTCCTGGAACGGGCTGATAGATCTTGCGGCCGGTCTCATCCACCATCCGGCGGATTTGAACAGTATGCAGCTCCTTCAGATTTCCATCCTCGTCACCAACGAATTTGGTTGTCATGATGGAGAATTCTCGCGGATCATCACCGAATAATGCTTTGGCTTCCTGCTGGGCATAATCCAGAGTATAGACATTCGGGAACTGGGGCCAAGGATTAGCGATCGGATCACGTTCTAGCGGAGCTTTGTCATGCGTGCCGAACTGGGTGATGCTGCTGCAGCCATGACGCAAGGATGTAGCTACACAGTCAGAACCGGTGTCACCGCCCCCAAGCACGATTACATCTTTGCCTTCAGCAGATACAAAGTTTCCATCTTCCAGATTGGAATTCAGGTAGCTCTTGATCGTTCCGTTCAGATAATCCATCGCATACATAACACCCTTGAGTTCACTGCCTTCGACATTGAAACGGCGGGCTTTGGTTGCACCGCCGCACAATACGACTGCGTCAAATTCATCAACCAGCTGCTGTGCAGGAATATCCTTGCCGATCTCAGTGCTAACCACAAATTTCACACCTTCAGCAGCAAGCAGATCCACGCGGCGCTGAACCACTCGTTTGTCGAGTTTCATTGTTGGAATGCCGTAGGTCAGTAATCCTCCAATACGGTCACTGCGCTCAAACACTGTAACCGTATGCCCGGCTTTGTTCAGCTGCGCCGCAGCGGCGAGACCAGCTGGTCCTGAGCCTACGATGGCAACGGTTTTGCCTGTGCGCTTCTCTGGCGGATTCGGCACAACCCAGCCTTCCTCAAAGCCTTTATCAATAATCGCCAGCTCAATGGTCTTGATGGTAACCGGTTGTCCGATCAGTCCGACAGTACAGGAGCCTTCGCAAGGAGCAGGGCAAATACTTCCGGTGAATTCGGGAAAATTATTCGTCTTGTGCAGCCGCTCCAGCGCTTCCTTCCATAATCCACGGTACACCAGGTTGTTCCATTCTGGTATAAGATTGTGAACCGGACATCCTGATGTCCCGCCGCTCATATCAATGCCCGTATGGCAATAAGGAGTTCCGCAATCCATACAACGTGCGCCCTGTGTCCGAAGCTCGTCCTCGGATAAATGATGATGGAACTCTTCCCAGTCCTTTACGCGCTGCTCAGGATCACGATCACCTGGGAGCTGGCGCTTATACTCCATAAATCCAGTAGGTGTAGACATATTTACGATTCCCCCATCCGATCTCTTGGTGTTGATGTATAGTACATTGTAACATATTGCGTCATCCCTATGTTTTCAGCGCAATGAAGTACCTGCACATTCTATAATACTTTAACCTTTAGCATTTGTAATTTTAATAATTATAGTAGCATCCAATACTTTCGCACTGTAATGGACTAATCTGCTGATTATTTGTACTATTTCACATATTGTGTCAGAGAAAACGCTTTTTCATCAAACCGAACGCTCATAAACAAAGAATCGGTAATCATACGGATTTTTTTCATCCCGAATTCCCTGAATACTGGAGATCTCTCTCCACTGGCTCCAGTCCACTTCCGGAAATTCCGTATCCCCTTCCATCTCCTGTTCAATCCGGGTTACCATTAGCTTGTCGGCAAAGGGAAGCATCATCTTGTATATTTCTGCACCACCAATAACCATTAACTCATCGTCCTTTTGTCCTTCAGCTACAGCTTCCTGCAGTGAATGCACAACCTCAGCCCCTTCAGGAGCAAAGCTGCGGTCCCGTGTGAGAACAATGCTAGTTCTGCCTTTTAACGGCTTGCCGCCAAGGGAATCCCAGGTTTTGCGTCCCATCAGCATTCTCTTTCCAAGCGTCTGTGACTTGAAATAATCAAAGTCCCGCGGCAGATGCCAAGGCATATCATTATCCTTGCCGATCACATGGTTAGCGGCCATGGCCCAAATCATGCTAATGCTCACATGGATCCCCCCTACTCTTACTATGTTTCCTGTTCAGGTATTATATAGCTACAGGTGCTTTGATCCCCGGATGATAGACGTAATCAGTAAATTCGAAATCTTCGAACGTATAATCAAAAATACTATCCGGTTTTCTTTTGATCACCAGCTTCGGAAGTGGAAATGGCTCTCTGGCCAGCTGGGTGGCTACCTGTTCCAGATGATTTGTATAAATGTGCACATCGCCCCCGGACCAGATGAACTCCCCAACCTCAAGCCCTGTCTGCTGGGCAACCATATGTGTTAGCAGCGCATAACTGGCAATGTTGAACGGCAGGCCCAGGAAGGTATCCACAGAACGCATAGTGAGCATACAAGACAGCTTACCGTTCGCCACGAAGAACTGAAACACAAAATGGCAAGGTGGCAGCTTCATCTGCTCAATCTCCCCCACATTCCAAGCACTGACAATATGACGGCGGGAATCAGGGTTATTCTTAATCGATTCGATAACCGCGGATATCTGATCAATATGGCGTCCATCTGCAGTCTCCCAAGCACGCCACTGAGAACCGTATACGGGTCCAAGCTCACCATTCTCGTCAGCCCATTCATCCCAGATAGAGACTCCATGCTCTTTCAAATAGGAAGTATTGGTATCCCCCTTCAGAAACCACAGCAGCTCATGCACTACCGACTTCAGATGGATACGCTTGGTCGTCACCAGCGGAAATCCTTCTGCCAGATCGAACCGGAGCTGACGGCCAAACACAGATATTGTGCCCGTTCCTGTCCGGTCGCTTTTGGAGGCGCCGTGATCCAATATATCCTGAAGTAACTCCAAATATTTACGCAATTAACCAGCACCCCTCTCCACAATTTTTCTTCTATCAGTTTACCATGACCTTACCATCCTTGTAACTTGTTAAGAAGGAAAAATGCTGTTTTCCATACCGCATGAACTGCTATGGGACATAGTTTTTCCTCTACATGTAAATAGTGGGAGGTTAAACTCATTAACGATAATCCGGTTGGCCCAGCCAGACTTCAGTGCTGTATTTCACAGTAATCTCACCGTCCTTCTGCAGGCCCTCAAAACGCTCCATATGCGCCGTATGGAAATCACGGAACCATTCCTCATGTTTATCCGGCGCTTCCATCCCTGAGGCTGCAGCACCCCAATATTCCTCCCAACGCTCATGCAGCTCCTGCGGAAACAAATATTTAATCGGCTCAGTACTGCCATAGAAATACTGCAGCGGCCGGCTATGCCTGGTCTCCTTTAGCCTTTTAGAATATTCTTCTATGGTTCTGCCAACATTCATATTATCCCGAAGGAAATTAAATTCATCAGCATAGGAAAAGACCGCCAGCCAGCCGCCCGGCCTCAGGATTCTTTCGAATTCTTTAAGGGCTGCTTCCGGCTGGAAGCGGTGGTAGCTGTTGGCTGCAACAATCAAATCCACCGAGTGATCCGGTAAAAAGGTCTTCTCCGCCGTACCAGCTATGTACTCTACGTTAGTCTCATGCCCGCCGATCAATTCCCTGGCCAGCCGCCGCATTTCATCCTCAGGCTCCACTGCATATACCTGTGCAACCGACCGGCAAAATGCTGTGTGAGCAGCCCTGTGCCTGCTCCGATATCTGCAACTGCACCTCCGCTTACTCCTGCCTCCCCAATGACAAACTTGGCGGCTTCAATGGAATATGGCAGCCGATATTTTGCATACTGCCGGGCTTTCTCATACGACATGGTATTCACGATAACGTCCTCCTCTTCATAGGTTGCAAACCGCTCACAACCATGTATGAAGCTTTTCCTAAATTTTATCACAATCCACTCCAAGGTATACCCAGAAACAAAATAAGGATGTCTCATCAGCCCTATTTCAGGCTTTTGAAGACATCCTTATGGGTATGCTTGCAAAGCAATGTTAAGTTATTATTTCACAACGTGAATCGGGTGTCCTTCAACCAGTTCAGCGGCTTCCATAACGATTTCGCCGAGGGTTGGGTGCGCGTGGATGGTAAGTGCGATATCTTCGAGCGTTGCGCCCATTTCAATCGCAAGTCCCAGTTCTGCAATCAGGTTGGAGGCTTCAATACCAACGATTTGTGCGCCGAGTACAAGGTTATTCTCGCTGTTAGCAACAATCTTGATAAAGCCTTCCGGAGCATTCAAGGAAACCGCACGGCCATTACCTGCGAACGGGAATTTGCCGGCTTTTACTTTGAAGCCTTTGTCTTTAGCTTCTTTCTCAGTCAGACCTACGCTGGAGCATTCAGGATCAGTGAACACAACTGCTGGAATGACTTTGTAGTCCACAACCGATTTGTGACCGGAGATGGCCTCAGCGGCGATCTTGCCTTCGTAGGAAGCTTTGTGTGCCAGTGCCAGGCCTGGAACGATATCGCCGATAGCATAGATGTTAGGGATATTCGTACGGCCCTGGTGGTCGACCTTAATCAGTCCGCGTTCGTCAAGCTCAACGCCAATCAGATCCAGTCCCAGTTCGCCATCGGTGTTTGGACGACGTCCAACAGTTACCAGCAGATAATCTGCAGTTACTTCTTTGGACTCTCCGCCTACGGAGTATTTCACGGTAACTTCCTTGTCGTTCTGAACTGCACTTTCAGCTTTGGCATTGGTTACGATCTCGATACCTGTCTTAGCCATATTCTTGGCAACCAGACGAGTCATATCCTTATCAAAACCAGGCAGAACAGTGTCCAGACCTTCAATGATTGTTACCTTGGTACCGAATTTGGAGTACATTTGGCCAAGCTCTGCTCCAATGTATCCGCCGCCGATTACGATCATGCTCTTAGGAATTTCCGGAAGATCAAGCGCTTCTGTCGAAGACAGAATGCGTCCGCCGAACGGGAACGGCTTCAGTTCAATCGGGCGCGAACCCGTTGCAATAATGCAGTTGTTGAACTTGTAGCGCGGGGACTCATGCTCGTTGAACAAACGGGCTTCGTTCGTGCTGATGAACATGGCTTCACCGCTGAATACCTCGATTTTGTTGCCTTTCATCAGGCTGGTTACACCTGTGGTCATTCTTTTAACGACACCGTTTTTGAATTCCTGTGTCTTAGACCAGTCTACTTTGACATTCTCAGTGGTAACTCCGAAAACTTCACCATGCTGTGCAGCTTCGAATTGATGTGCTGCCGAGATCAATGCTTTGGATGGAATACATCCGCGGTTCAAACATACGCCGCCGAGTTCCGATTTATCCACGATCAGGACCTTTTGGCCGAGCTGGGCGGCACGAATTGCCGCCACATACCCGCCGGGACCTGCACCAATAACCAATGTGTCGATTTCGATTGAAGCGTCTCCGACTACCATTTATTACACCTCCATAACTAACATATCAGGATTTGCAAGCAGGGTCTTAATGTAATTCATAAAGTTCTGTGCTGTTGCACCATCGATGATGCGGTGGTCAAAGCTCAGGGACAGGGCCATTACAGGAGCTGCAACAATTTCACCGTTCTTAACGACCGGTTTCTCGGTAATACGTCCGGTACCCAAGATCGCCACTTCAGGGAAGTTGATGATCGGAGTGAAGAACATACCGCCAGCGGAGCCGATGTTACTGATGGAAATAGTGCTGCCTTTCATTTCGTTCGGAGCCAGTTTGCCGTCACGGCCGCGTACAGCCAGATCGGTAATGGCACTCGCAATCATCCAGATGCTCTTACGGTCTGCATCCTTGATTACCGGCACGATCAGACCATTGTCTGTGTCCGTTGCGATACCGATGTTGTAGTATTTCTTGTAGACAATTTCATTGGTTGATTCGTCAATCATAGCGTTAAGCGCAGGGAATTGACGGGATGCTGCCACAAGGGCTTTGACGATAAACGGAAGGTAAGTAACCTTCACGCCTTTCTTCTCGGCAACAGGTTTCATACGGGCACGGAAGGCTACCAGCTCGGTAACATCGACTTCGTCCATGATAGTAACATGCGGAGCGGTGTATGCCGATTTAACCATAGCATTGGCAATGGCTTTGCGGATACCCTTGAACGGTACACGTTCTTCTTCGAGACTAACATTGCCGGAAGCTGCGGCTGGAGCAGCTGAAGTCTTAGCTGCTGGTGCTGCGGCTGGAGCAGTTGTAGTTGAAGCTGCAGCCGGTGCCGCCGCTGCTGGTGCTGCCGCAGGTGCTGCGGATCCGCCTTTCAGGAAGGCTTCCACATCTTCATGGGTGATTTTGCCGTTCTTGCCGGTGCCATTCACCTTTGCGAGATCAACGCCTTGCTCACGGGCAGACTTGCGGACACTTGGTGTAGCCAGAACATCCCGGTTAGGAGCTGGAGCAGCTGCTGCAACCGGTGCTGCAGCAGGAGTTGCCTGTGCAGCTGAAGCTTCGGTATGACCGCCTTCCTGATGAGGAACATCGCCTTCTGCAGCAATAATTGCCACTACTTCACCTACACGGCAGACCTGGCCGTCTTTAGTAAACACTTCAAGGACAGTACCATTGACAGGGGAAGGAACTTCCACGACAGCTTTATCATTTTGAACTTCCATGATAATATCATCGTCTGTGATTTTGTCACCGACTTTGATATGCATTTTAATAATTTCGCCTTCGTGAAGACCTTCACCCAGTTCCGGGAACTTGTACTCAAAGTTGGAAGCTCCGCCAGTTGCAGGGCTGGTAGCTGCCGGAGAAGAAGTTGTATCTGCTCCCCCTTTGGCAGCATCCGCTTCTTGAGTCGATTGCGCTTCGGCATGACCGCCTTCCTGTTCAGGCACATCACCTTCTGCATCAATAATTGCTACAACTTCACCTACATGGCAGACTTGGCCATCTTTAGTGAAGACTTCAAGCACTGTGCCGTTAACTGGACAAGGCACTTCAACTACCGCCTTGTCATTCTGTACTTCCATTACGATATCGTCATCGGTCACTTTATCGCCGGCTTTGATATGCATTTTGATAATTTCACCTTCATGCAAACCTTCGCCCAGCTCTGGGAACCGGTACTCAAATTTTGCCACCTTGATTACCTCCTAAAAGTTATATGGAGCATGACTTCTAAAACTGCTAATTTGTATATAGATCATGCAGAAACGGGTGGCCGCCCTTATATAAGGACGGCAGGTAGATGTATTTTTAGAATTCCATTACTTTCTTAACAGCAGCGATTACACGTGCAGGGGTTGGAATCCAAGAATCCTCGATTTGCGCGAACGGATAGATGGTATCAGGACCTGCAACGCGAAGCACAGGAGCTTCCAGATGAAGAATAGCCTTTTCATTGATTTGTGCGATTACCTCTGCTGCAACACCGGAGCTCTTCTGAGCTTCCTGAACCACAATTGCGCGGTTTGTTTTCTTCACAGAAGCAACAATAGTGTCGATGTCAATCGGGCTGACCGTACGCAGATCGATAATTTCGGCTTTGATGCCGTCTTTCTCAAGCTGATCGGCCGCTTTGGTAGCTGTATGTACCATCAGACCGTAAGTAATGATCGAGACGTCAGAGCCTTCACGGACAACATTAGCTTTGCCCAGCTCCACGGTGTACTCACCTTCCGGCACTTCGGCACGGAATGCGTGATAGAGATTCAAGTGCTCCATGAAGAAGACAGGGTCATTATCACGGATTGAGGCGATTAACAATCCCTTAGCATCGTATGGGTTGGAAGGAATAACAACTTTAATCCCAGGGCTCTGGGCAATAAGACCTTCCAGTGAGTCTGTATGAAGTTCGGCTGCTTTTACGCCGCCGCCAAATGGAGTGCGGAATACGACAGGAGCATTAAATCTGCCCCCGGAACGCCAGCGCAGGCGTGCTGCCTGAACGACGATTTGATCAAGTGCTTCAAAGATAAAACCGACGAACTGGATCTCCGCGATTGGACGAAAACCTTGCACGCCCAGACCAAATGCCAAACCGCCAATTGCGGATTCAGCCAGTGGAGTATCAAATACGCGATCCTCGCCAAATTCCTTCTGAAGGCCTTCCGTTACACGGAAAACGCCCCCTACATTACCAACATCTTCCCCGAAGATCAAAACGCCCGGGTCACGGTTCAGTTCAACGCGCATTGCGTCACGGATTGCTTCTTTCATATTCATTTGTGCCATTGCCTGATATCCCCCTTATTCAAAATCGGCTTTTTGTTCTTCCAGATGTTTCGGAGTTACCTCAAACATACTGTCGATCAAGCCGGGAACGGTCATTTTTTCGGTTTGCTCAGCTTTCTTGATCTGTTCGTTCACAGTAGCCTTCGCTTCTTCTCTCACACGCAGCGTGTCTTCTTCGGTCCAGAGTCCCTTCTTCTCCAAGTACTTGGCAAGACGGGCAATCGGATCCTTCTCATTCCACTGGCCTTCTTCTTCCTTGGAACGGTATTTGCTGGCGTCATCAGACAGAGAGTGCGGACGGAAACGGTAAGTTACAGCTTCAATCAGCGTTGCGCCTTCACCTTTGCGGGCACGTTCAGCAGCGTCCTGTACTGCAGAAATAACTGCAAAGATGTCCATGCCGTCAATCTTGATGCCGGGAATACCTGCAGCAACCGCTTTGTGGGCGATTGATTTGGCTGCCGTTTGTTTAGCAAACGGAGTGGTGATTGCATAGCCGTTATTCTGTACGAAGAAGATAACCGGCAATTTGAAACGTCCGGCAAAGTTCATACCTTCGTAGAAGTCGCCTTCGGAAGATCCGCCGTCACCTGTATAGGTAATTGCTACATTCTGCTGTTTTTTGAGCTTGAAGCCCATTGCAATACCAGTGGCATGCAGAATTTGTGCACCGATGATGATCTGTGGCATCAGTACGTTTACACCCTCAGGAATCTGTCCACCATGCTGATGTCCGCGAGAATATAGGAAAGCCTGGTATAATGGAAGTCCGTGCCACACCAGCTGTGGAATATCACGGTAACCCGGGCATACAAAATCTTCTTTCTGAAGGGCGAATTCACTGCCGATCATGGTAGCTTCCTGGCCGGACACCGGCGCATAGAAACCAAGACGGCCCTGACGGCCAAGGTTGACTGCACGGTCATCCCAAGTCCGGGTAAATACCATACGGTACATGATTTCTTTCAGCTGATCATCGGTCAGCTTAGGCATCTTATCCTTATTGATAACTTCTCCATCGGGGGAAAGCACCGAAAGGGCCTCCACATCCTCTGTATACACTTCGTAAGGAACTTTAGTCATCATCTTCACCTCAATAAAAAAATTTGAATATCAGTGTCCTCTGTTATAGAATTATTATACACCTGTTTTATCTGTTTCGTCAAAGAAATACGCATAAAATTTATGTTTTCATAAATTTTGTATGTATAACAGGATCTAAATTATCCTATAACAGAGTGACGATTATTCGGCAAGTAAATGATATTTAACACATTCACTGCTTGGGTAATTTTAGCGCAACCCAGAGACTAATGCAAAATTCGACAGGAAAGGTGACGATTCAGCTATGAGTGAGCCTGTTTTTCTGAAACGTACAATTGTGAAACAAACCTTATGGAGCGAGCATCTTAATGAAGAGCGCAAGCTGCGCATCTATCTCCCCCCAGGCTATAATGAGGTGCTCAGCTATCCAGTAGTCTACTGCCAGGATGGAGAAGAGTTCTTCAATTTTGGCCGCATTGCGACCCTTGCCGGACAACTGATCCTGGAGCAGGAGATTGAGCCCTTCATTATTGTAGGAGTAGAAGTGAATGTAGCCGTCCGGACAGAGGAATACGCCCCTTTCGGCAACCGGTTTAAGCAGTACCTCTCATGCTTTGCCGAAGAAATTATACCCTTTATTGAACATAATTATCCGGTTAGGCGCACACCGGAAGAACGAATCGTCGCCGGTGATTCGCTGGGCGGCAGCGTTTCGCTGCATCTCGCACTGGCCTATCCCGCTTTGTTCAGCCGCGTATTGAGTCTTTCCGGTGCTTACTATCCGCAGACACGTGAAATCCTTGCACAGGAAGAAGATCTATCCTGGCTCGATATCAACATGGTGGTCGGGCTACAGGAAACCGAGTATAAGACCGATACCGGCGTCTATGATTTCGTGCAGATGAACCGGGATACCAAGTCTCTGCTGGAGTCACGTGGAGCAACCGTTTCCTACCGGGAAAAAGACGGCCGCCATCTTTGGGGATTCTGGCAGAAAGAGCTTCCAGAATCGCTTCTCTATTTCTTTAACCAATAAAACAGGTTTGAAAGACAAAAAAGTGAACATCTTAAGAACATATGTATCTTTTGCCCTTGATGGCGCTTTCACAAAAGGATAGGCAGACCGGTGCCTGTCCTTTCTTTTAATAAAGGCAACCGAATAAGCCATATTTTCCACGGACAAACCTTTAGAGCTTTTCCTTAATTATCTGAGCCAGAAGCACATCACACCCAGCGTCAATCAACTGATACACCTGCCCGAAGTTTCCAGTAAAATAAGGGTCTGGCACTTCCCTCAGCTCTTGCTCAGGCAACAGGTCCATGAAGAACAGGAGCTTCGCCTTATCTCCACCGGGAATTTTACGAACATTATCACCATTGGACTGATCCATGCAGAGGATATAATCAAAATCATCGAAATCATCACTGCTTACAAGCCGCGCTTTCATATTCTCGTAACTGATCCCATGGGCATCAAGAATATTCCGAGTTCCTTCATGCGGTCCTTTTCCAATATGCCAATCTCCTGTACCTGCAGAATCGACTACAATCTGTTCTTGCAGCCCCCGCTCCAGGATTTTGTGTCGAAGAACAGCCTCAGCCATTGGCGAGCGGCAAATATTGCCCAGACATACAAACAGAACCTTAACGATCCTTCTCACCTCCAGCACATTTCTTTACTTTTAATATAGTACAATAGTTGTACACTATTTATTTTATCGTGAGAGCATCATTTGTACAACTTTTCGTTCTGCATTATACTGGGTCTGGAAAAACTAACTACACAGTCACCATTCAGGAGGTACTCTATGCCAGTCAAACGGGTTGTTATTTTTGCCGGTGGAGATCTGTCGGCGCATTATTTGTCACTATTAGATGAAGAGGATTTCATAATTGGAGCAGATCGGGGAGCCTTATTCCTGGTTTCACACGGGATCGTTCCTGACATTTCAGTTGGGGATTTCGATTCCGTGACATCTGATGACCTGAAACTTATCCAAACGGGAAGCAAAAGAACCATAGCCTGTGATCCTATAGACAAGGACTTAACCGACAGTGAAATGGCGCTTGATTTGGCACTGGATACCCAGCCGGATTCGATCCTGCTGTTCGGGGTAACAGGCACGCGCATTGATCATACCCTTGCCAGTATTCAAATGATGACCAGAGCACTGCAGCGCAAGGTATGTTGTTCAGTAATGGACACGCATAATTATATTACATTGACCGGTTCCAAAACCGAGATTCTGGATAGAGGCTATACTTATGTCTCCCTGCTGCCCCTGACCCCTGAGGTAACCGGCATCACGCTGGAGGGCTTTCAATATCCTTTAACAAATGCCACTCTAAAACTGGGACAATCCCTTGGAGTAAGCAACGTATTATCGGATAAGAGCGGAACTGTATCTATAGACAGCGGACTACTGCTCATTATTCAAAGCAAAGATTGAGGTCATACATACAAATTAAGAGACATCGTTGTAACCTTTGATTCAAAAAGGAAAAGACGGGATTCCCTTACTGCCAAAGGGATTTTCCGTCTTTTTTGTGTTGTAGACTCTTCAAAATATTAATATTTTGTAACTTTTAATGAGATTTTAATAAACCGCTTTCAACCCAATCCCCGCAAGGCTTTGAAGTCTCCTAACCAAAAAATAGGCGATTCATAACCTGCTATACTACGAACAGGCAACAAGATAGACATTTATATATTATTTGGGAGGAAATACAACATGAAGAAACATCAATGGGTTAAACAAGCAATTGTAGTAGGCATGTGCACAACGATTGGACTGAGTACTCTAATGGCAACCGGAGTAGGTACAGCACCTGTTGCTGCAGCATCAGTGTCTTCCTCAACGGGTCAAAATATCGTAAATTTAGGCAAAAAATATATGGGTGTACGTTATGAATTCGGTGCTTCTACTTCGTCTACCAGAACTTTTGACTGCTCATCATTTACCAAATATATTTTCGCCAAATACGGCGTGAATCTGCCCCGCACCTCTGTAGCTCAATCCAAAGTAGGAAGAGCCGTATCCAAAGCGAATTTGAAAGCAGGCGATTTGGTATTCTTCTCCAGCGGCAGCAGAGCGAACGGTTCAAATGTAACGCACGTGGCTGTCTATATGGGAAATGGCAAAATCCTTCACACTTACGGTTCACCCGGTGTAACGATCTCTAATCTCAATTCCGGCAACTGGAAAAGAACCTACCTGAAAGCGCGCCGCGTTCTGTAACAGCTCTATACGAATCTCTTTCAGGCTTTACGGCGGCTCTATTGACAAAAAAGCGGTTGGCTTTGTTCAGAGTATGGTATCAGCATGTGGCGCGCCTTCCGGCGCCCTCATTACATATCCGGTACCACGTACCGTATGAATCAGTTTATTCTTATGGCCTTTGTCCACTTTGAGCCGGATATGTCTGATATAGACATCAACCACATTGGTATCTGCATGAAAATGATAACCCCAGACCTGCTGGAGGATGTCACCACGGGGACAAACCTCCCCCACATTCTCAGCCAGATAATAGAGCAGATCAAACTCTTTGGGCGTCATTTTTAGTTCCATTCCATCCCGGCGGACCACTCTGCGGGTAGGATCAAGTGTCAAGCCATCCACCTTCAGCAGGGATGAACGGTCGCGGCGGGAGCCAGTAAGCCTTATAATATTTTCCACTCTGCATTTGAATTCACCAGTATGTACAGGCTTCACCATATATTCATTGCCACCCGCTCCAAAAGCTTCCGCCGCCGCCTCCCCATACGTTCCGCCCGAAATCACCATCACCGGAATTTTTTTCCCTTGGTCCCTCAGATCCGATATCAACCTCCACCCCGCCCATTCTGCGGCATGATCCAACTCAGCAATCAGCAATACGGGCTCCACTCTGGTCAGCAATAAGCGAAGATTCTCGAGATCTTCGCTTATTGCTGTATTTAACCCGAGGTCTTGAACCGCCTGCACCAGATTCCGGTGTTCTCCCTTGCCATCTCCTGTTTCTAGGCCTTCAAGGGCATCTGCGGACTGCCCGGACACAAACCAAGCAATGGTCTCATTCACTCTTATCCCCCGCATCAAATCAGCCTTGCGACGGCATAGCCGCTGCAGTATAGGCTTAGATTTCCCTCAAAGCAAAAAAGCCATTCCATGGAATGGCTTTTTTATATCCTCATTATCCGAAAAAACGGTGATAAAAACTGCGTGCAACCGCTACTTCATTGGTTCCATGAATCAAAGCCCGTCCATCGGCAAAAACAACCATCCGGTACGGTTCTTCAGTATAAGAAACTAAATAAGCATTGCTCTCGACCTTGCCGCTTTCGAGCTTAGCGAGCCTTGCAGCCGTTTCCTGCAAATTCAGCTTCCGGCGGGAAGCTGGGCGGATTTGCACCGTATCCCTGCCGCACAGCACATCACTTCGTTCTGTATTAGCAGCTGTCAGATAAGGGTAAACAGGATGACTGCCACAGGAAAGACAGCTGTCTTTTTTGGCAGCCATCACTCCGATCTCCTGATGCTCATTGCGCCATACATCAAAGGACAGAAGTTTGCCTCTGAGATGTTCACGGCGCCCGCCAAGCAGCTTCAGTGCTTCTGAGGTCGCATTTGCGGTAACTAGCTGCACAGCCTGCGGAAGAATCCCCGCCGTGTCGCAGGTATCTCCGCCAAGGGGGACAGCCCCCAGCAGACAGTTCAGGCAGGGCGTTTCACCCGGCAGAATCGTGTAAGTTATTCCATAGCTGCCGACACAAGCCCCATAAATCCAAGGAATGCCGTGCTTCTGAGCCATATCATTGATAATCAGCCGGGTGTCGAAATTATCGGTTCCATCCATGATTAGATCTACACCGACAAGCAGACTCTCCAGCTCTTCAGCCCGCACATCCATCACCTGGGCTTCAATCTCGATGTCCGAGTTAATCCGTTCAAGCCTCGCCTTGGCCGCTGCTGCCTTGGGCACCCGCTGTAAGGCATCTTCTTCCGTAAAGAGCTGCTGGCGCTGAAGATTACTCCATTCCACATAATCACGGTCAGCCAGTATGATTCGTCCAACTCCGCAGCGGGCTAAAGTCTCGGCAATCCCAGTTCCAAGCGCACCCACTCCAATAATCAGCACACAGGAACGGGCAAGGCCAGCCTGTCCTTCTGCACCAAAAGGGGTGAATCTTACCTGGCGCGAATACCGGCCGTTCCGCCCGCGTTCCCGGTCAGCTAGTGCTTCATCTTTTTCCATGTGGTTCATTCCAAGACACCCCCATATATTTAAAAGCCGGTTAAGAGCACAGGCTGCTCTTCTCCGACTTCTGTTTATATTAGACCGTTTGTGCTAACCATTGCTCAACGTCCCAAATTTTGGTGACCCAATCCTCATAGAAATCAGGCTCATGGGAGACGAGCAGAATCGTACCTTTGTATTCCTGCAATGCCCGCTTCAGCTCAGCCTTGGCAACTACATCCAAGTGATTCGTAGGTTCATCGAACAAAATCCAGTTACTTTCGCGCATCATCAGCTTGCACAGACGCACTTTGGCCTGTTCGCCCCCGCTTAGCATACTCAGCGGACGGGTGATATGTTCATTTTTCAATCCACAACGGGCTAGATGTCCACGCACTTCATTCTGGGTGAGACTGGAGAATTCATTCCACACATCATCAATCGGAGTTAGATTCGCAGCCTTCACCTCCTGCTGGAAGTATGCAGCATTCAAGAAATCTCCGAGGTATGTTTTGCCGCTGTAAGTAGGGATAACACCCAGGATTGACTTCAGCAGTGTTGATTTACCTACCCCATTGCAGCCAACAATAGCAATTTTCTCTCCACGCTCAATCATCATATTGAGCTTAGGCAGCAGCGGACGATCATAACCGATCTCGAAGTCAATCCCTTCAAACACCGTCTTCCCGCTGGCACGGCTCTCCTTGAACGAGAATGAAGGTTTGGCAGCTTCATCCGGACGTTCAATCCGCTCCAGCCGGCCAAGCTGCTTCTCACGGCTCTTCGCCCGGCCTGAAGTGGAAGCCCGCGCTTTGTTGCGCTGGATGAAATCCTCTTGTTTCTTGATGAACTCCTGCTGCTTCTCATATGCATCGATATGCTGATTCTTGTTCATGTCGGCCATATCCAGGAACCGCTCATAGTTGGCCGTATAGCGGGTCAATTTGGCAAATTCCAGATGATAGATGACATCCACGACTTTATTCATAAAATCGGTATCATGGGATATCAGAATGAACGCGTATGGATACTGCTTCAGATAGTTCGTCAGCCAGTCAATATGCTCCACATCCAGGTAGTTGGTAGGCTCATCAATTAACAGTACATTCGGTTTCTCGAGCAGGAGCTTCGCCAGCAGAACCTTGGTACGCTGTCCACCGCTGAGTGACGTTACGTCGCGATCCAGACCGATTGCGGCCAGACCGAGTCCATTAGCCATTTCTTCTACTTTTACATCAATCAGATAGAAATCACCGATATCCAGTTGTTCCTGAATTTCTCCCATCTGCTCCAGCAGCAGTTCCAGCTCCTCAGAGGTTGCCTCACCCATTTTCTCGGTAATAGCCATCATTTCATTCTCCAGTTCAAGGAGCGGCAGAAAAGCATCCTTCAGCACATCGCGCACAGTTTTGCCCGCAGTAAGAATGGTATGCTGGTCGAGATAGCCATAACGGACTTTTGGGGTCCACTCGACTTTCCCGCTGTCTTTAAGCAATTTGCCCGTCAAAATATTCATTAGCGTAGATTTACCGACGCCATTCGCTCCTACCAAGCCCACATGCTCACCGGGAAGCAAGCGAAAAGATACGTCCTTGAACAGCTCCCGGCCTCCGAAGTTGTGCGAAACGTCTTCTACTGTAAGTAAACTCATATATTCTCCATATGCTCCTATCTATATTTAAAAATGAGGCGGAATTCAGTTCTAACAAAATATACAACGATTCATTTTAGCACAAGTAAGCGCCGCACTGATACAGAAGATTAGCTTAAAACAGCAGTACGGGAAGACAAATACAAATATTTTCGCTATTTTTTCTGAAATAATCTACGATTTTTCGTAAAAATCTTTCTCCTATCATATTCTTTTAGCAGACGTTCAAGTGCTTCAGAGAGCTTTCCCTTTGCATGAAAAGGATCAGGCTGATAAGGTAAGCTGTGCACTTTGACTCCGCCCAAGGCAGAGCCCAGTAGATCAGCTGCAGACGGAGTAGAAAGCGGAAGACAGATTCTCCAGTTCGGCATGGGTGCAAGGTCAGTGCGTACCAGCCAATGCAAGGTATCCTCCATCCGCCAATCTGCTCCAGAAGCTATGAGCACTGGAATATCACTTGCCTTAAATTGCTCTATAGCCTCCTCATACCCCCCTGTTCCCAGATCCAGAATCACAAAATTGTAAGATTCATTCGTCATGTAACTGATTTCACCTTCTGATGTCCTCTTATAGTAATGTACCCCTTTCCAGTTAACAGGCGTCCCTATTCTACCAGATTCAACTTCTGATTCCGGTTCCCCCAGCAGACCACAGATTCGGTCATAGATCCGTGAAGCGGGGTTGAAATCTACCCAAGCAACTGTACCAAACCGCCGCAGGCAAACACTGGCCGCTATTGAGGTGTGCGTTGTGCCCAGTCCCGGAGCAACACCAAGAAATGCAACCACAACCGTATGCTGGCTTGAACGGTCTAAGTCTGATTGGGTGCGCAGATATTTGCGGTTATCAGCATGTTCCGTTTCACTTTCAATCGGTTCCAGAACACTTAACACCGCTTGCGCGTTAGGGTATCTTTCTTCAGGATGCTGGCGCAGCAGCCGACGGATCACCGGAATCAATGGGTCAGGCAGGTGGGAACGCAGCTTTTCCTCCAGCCCTGCCTGCCAACGGCTGAATTGCCCACCTGATGCCATATACAACAGCAACGCTCCCAATCCATACAGATCGGAGGCAGGCTCGCTTTGTCCTCCGCCATACTGTTCAGGAGCAGCAAAGCCAACCGTACCGAGCTTTTCAGTGTCTTCATTTCCGTCTTTTCTAAACTTGCGTGCAATACCAAAATCAATCAGCATCAGCTCATCCCGTCCAGTCAGCATAATATTCCCAGGCTTCATATCCCGGTGAACAATCGGCGGATGATGCCCATGCAAATAATCCAATACCTTAAGCAGCTGTTGCGCATAACGGAGGATGCTTTTCACTGGCAGCGGTCCAGGATGTTGCGCAAGATATTCGCTTAAAGTGATACCCTCTATGTAATCCATAACCAAATAACAATGACCCTCCCGGTCTGGCGGGAAGAAATCAACCACACCTGGAAGCAAGGGGTGACTCAAAGAAATCAGAAGTTCAGCTTCTGCCTGAATATCTCCATAGGAACCTTCTTGGTCGATACTCTCCTTCACCGCCCAGCGTTTTCCCGGCAGACGCAGGTCTTCAGCCAGATATACATGACTCATCCCCCCTGTTCCTAGATTTCCAGCGATTCTATATCGATTCCCGAGTATTGCTCCACCCTTGAGTTTTGTTTCAAAGATCACCGTAATCTCCTCCATTTCAATCCTTTATGATCCACAATAAAAAAGGAAAGCCTCCGTTATCCTCATATACAGCGGCATATTGCCGGCTATACAGGTAACGGGATGCTTTCCCTCTGTACAATCCATTCAGTTCTTAATACTTAATCATATAAAGTGTAATTTCATCACGGTTGTGGAACAGCTGTTTGGCGCGCTGAATCTGCATCCGCTCGCTTTCGAACATAGCGATAATTTCTTTAAATACCGCCAGCGGCTTCTTATGCATCAGCTTCACCGTGACAATAGCCGTTCCACCAGGTGACAAGCTGTGCAGCAGACCCGTGACCAGCTTGGCCATCAGCTTCGGACTCCAGCTCATATCGCAGACCAGCAGATCAAACTCATTATCCGAGAATTTTACTTCCCCGGCATTTTTGCGCAGGATCTTAAGTGACGGATTCTTACGGAGCGACTCATGCATCAGCGCCGGGTCAATCGCAGTCACCTTAAGTCCCCGTTCCAGCAAAAACGATGTCCATCCGCCTGGAGATGCGCCAATATCCACGGCATTCCGGAAGCTCTGGAACGGAATGGAGAACTCCCTTTCTGCTTCCATTAGTTTGAACTTTGCCCTTGAAATCTGCCCGTCCTCTTTACGGAAACGGATCATACCGCCATTCCAGCTCGACAGGTTGTCCTCAGGCCGGGATACACCGGCATACAGAGCTTCACCATCGGCATACACCGAAATGACCCAATCAGGTTCTTGTACGGTGAACTCCGCACCCAGATCCTGCAGCCGTTCCTGGAGCCATTCACGCAATTCCCCAGGGCTGTCCGGCCAGAAGGAGCTACTGCCCTTACGGACATGCAGGGACACCTTCAACCCTTCAAGCTCACTTCGTCGTCCCAGGTAGACAGCCAGCCGTTCCAGCGCAGACATGTCGCCCTGGTCTTGGAATTCAACAGGCTGAATATGCCGGAGAAAGATCGGCAGACTAGCGGCCAATCTGCGGGATACCTCTTCGGGCTCCGCTTCCAGCGTGGCCAGGAATATTTCACCCGGCAGCAGCAGTGTGCTTTTCACCGAGCCGAACAAGCGGCGCAGCTCTTCTTGAGCATATGGAGCAAAGCCGTGATTAGCGGTGCAAATATACCGCGAATGTACCTTTTCCTCCGGAGCATGAGTATGCTGGGGAGTTAATTCTATAAAATCGTTCAAAGGGTTGTGCCTCCAGGTCTTATTTTTATCCAGGGACGACCGCTATCCCATTCTATATCAGCAGGAATATCGTAAGTGGCCAAGATCATTTCTTTTGTTAACACTTCTTCTTTGGGGCCAGAACCAGCCAGCTTGCCGCCACGGATTAACGCTACATGTGTAAAGAGCGGTACAATTTCCTCAACATGATGGGTAACATATACAACGGATACGTCACGCTGCCTCAGCTTTTCGATCTCGGCAAGCATTTTCTCACGCTCGTATAGATCTAGTCCGGCACAGGGCTCATCCAGAATCAGGAGTTTGGGCTCTGCCATCAGGCAGCGTGCCAGCATTGCCTTCTTACGTTCCCCTTGGGACAAGGTTCCAAACGGATGATAGGCCATCTCACCGAGATTCATATCCTCCAGCATCCGTATCGCCTGGTCATGCACCGTACGCGGAATTTCCTGATAGAAACGAAGGTATGCATAGGCACCTGTAGCGACTACCTCCCATACGGGATCAGTCAGCGACAGCTTTTCCATCAAAGAGGGTCCGATATAGCCAATTTCCTTGCGCACCTCGCGCAGATCACACTGGCCGTACTTATATCCTAACACCTCAACCGTACCTTTGCTTGGAAACAGATAGCCAGTCATCATTTCCAGCAGTGTGGTTTTGCCTGAGCCGTTGCGGCCAAGAATTACCCAGTTTTCGCCTTGTTTCATTTCAAGTGATACATCATCCAGAATCAGGCTATGCTCCCTGCGCAGGGACAGATGTTGTAAAGATATCATTATGAGGTCACACTCCTTATGTAGTCCAGCATCCGTTCCACTGAGCCCATTGAATAATAAACAGCCGGAACCTTACTGCGGTCAGCCGGGGCAACCAGTAGTGCAGGCACACTGGAAATCTGGTACATGTTCACCAACCTCGGCAGCACATTTACATTACCCGTTGCAATCAATAGTTCTTCCGGCAGTAGATGCTCAGTTACCTCCAGCATACGGCGGGCGGCTTTACAGGTTCCGCATAGCGGTGTATATAAAAATATCACCAAAGGTTCGCTCCCGCGTTCCAGTGCATTTAGCAATTCTTGTTGGTTCATCTCTTTCATCGGCTCACCGTCCCGGAGGTTATCTCCAGAAGTCTGGACGGATTCAGCGGGCCATTATGAAGTCTAACACCATCAGGTAGAGCTGGATACAAAATTTCATACATTTCCCGGCGTCCTTGCAGACTGGAGGTATGCAGATATATTTCGAGGGGGAAAAGCTTTTCCAGCACGATTCGTCTAGCTACTTCGCTGCCGCTGAAGTCATCCGGCCCCATATCATAATCAAGCGATAAGATACGAACTTCACATTCCCGGAGCAGCAGCAGACATTCTTCCGTGGAACGTGCCAGTGTAAAGCCCTCAGGCCGTCTGCGGCAGTCGTCCATGAATAAATTGATCATTGCTGCACCTCCTCTTCATACCATCTGCGTACGATAGCCATTTCTTGGCGGTGAGTCCCGTCCGGTCCCTTCCCGGTCTCAAGGGCAATGGCCACCCGTTGAAATGGTTCGGTAATCAACAGACTGCGCAAGCCAGCTTCACCTATACAGCCTTTGCCGATATTTGCATGCCTGTCCCTCTGCGAACCAAAAGCATATAACGAATCGTTCAGATGAACTGCCACAAGATACTTCCAGTAGCCAAGGGTCGTGCCCTTAACGATGAAGTCTTCAGTAGATTCCGGATTCCAGATCCCGGCGGCAAATGCATGACAGGTGTCCAGACAAAATCCGATTTTGTCCGGGTAACGGCTCAGTTCACGGATCTTGACCAGTTCTTCCAGCGTTATGCCTTCCTTGCCATGATTACCAGCCTGATTCTCAATCAGCAGCTTGGCCTGCCCGTCCCAGTTAACCAGCGTGTCATTTATACATTGTATAATATTTTGATAACCTTGTAATGGCTCGATGCCGCCAAAATGTCCAAAATGGACCACAATGCCCAGCGAACCGCAAGCTTCAGCAATCCCCAGATCATTCAGAAGAGAGTCCACCATCATCTTCCGCGTTGCTGAATTCGCCGCCAGATTGACAGGATAAGGAGTATGTGCGATCGATTCCATCCCCTTATCCTTGCAAAAGGCGGCACAGCTCTCCGCATCACGCAAGTCCATCTGCTTTAGCTGCAGACTGCGTGGATTCTTCGGAAAATATTGAAAACACTCAGCACCGCTCTCCCAGGCAAACCGGGCTGCACGCCCGAATCCGCCGCGAGTGCTGACATGTGCCCCGATTTTGGGCCTATTCGGCATGCTGGCAATCCGGGCAATAGAACACTTTGCGTCCGGACAGCTCGATTTTGACAATATTCCCCCCGCCGCGTAAGCAAGGTTCGCCTTCACGGTCATACACTTTGCAGTGATCATTATAGGATCCGGTAACCGTGTCCCCGGACATAAAAGGCATTTCCATATAACCGCCGATCTCAGTAGCTTCTGTCAGTACCTTACGTACACTGTCGTACAGCCTTCCCACTGCTTCCGGTGTAAGATTCTGCACCAGCGTGGTTGGAAGGAGCTTTGCCTCAAAAGCTATTTCATCAGCGTAGCAATTGCCAACCCCGGCCATAACCTGCTGGTTGACCATCAGACTCTTCAGCGACCCCCTGCGGCCTTTCAGAAGTCCCGCGAACCGCTCCGGCGTCATGCGCCGGTCCAGCAGCTCCGGCCCCAGCTTGCCCATTGCCGCTTCGCTCTCCTTAACGGACAGAAGGTGCAGATATCCAAGCCGGAGTCCCATGAAATACAGAATGTGTTCTCCAAAAGCAAGCTCCACCTGTGTTGTGCGGTCAGGACGCTCTTCCTCAGTCCCGTAGAACAAAAGCCCTCCAAGCATCAAATGCAGCAGCAGCCTGCGGCCATCATGAAGATGGAACAGGATATGTTTGGCTCGCCGCTCCACAAATACTATGCGGGCTCCAAGCAGCGCCTGGGTGAATGCTTCAGCCTCAATATTAATAGTTTTTTCACGGTTTACGGTTACGCCCGTAATTGGAACATTTATAAGATGCTGGCTAAGCAGCTTTCTGTAATTCTCCATTTCCGGCAGTTCCGGCATAATTACATCTTCCCTTCGTAGGTAGGTAAAAGCATACCTTTGACATTATACACCGAGTGCAAGCATAAGTTCAGCTAAATCAGTATAAATTTCATCCGGTGTCACTCCGGTTAAGCGTTGATAGTCCTCCAGATTGTCCCTTGTTGTAAGCCCCGTCAGCACCAGAATAGTCTTGCACCCTGCACGCACACCTGCGGAAATATCGGTTCGCATGTTGTCCCCAACCACAACAGCCTCACCCGGGTCAATTCCAAGCAGCGATGTAGCATAGGTTATGAGGTGCGCTTCAGGTTTGCCAATGACAACAGGAGAAAATCCGCTTGCCGCTTCAATTGCGGCGCCCAGCGTACCAGCTCCAGGCATAACACCGTCATCCGAAGGAAGCATCAGATCGGGGTTCGTGAGCACGAATTTTGCCCCTTCACGAATCCAGCGGGAAGCCTGCGCAAGGGAATCATATGTAAAAGACCGGTCAATGCCTTGTACAACATAATCCGGCGCTTCGGTCACCAGGACAAGCCCCGCTTCACGGCAGGCTTCGATTAACCCCTCTTCCCCAAGTATCGCCACCGTTGCCCCCGGGGATTCCCCAGCGATATAGCGTGCAGCCGCTAAGGAGGATGTGCAGACTTCATGTGGCTCTGCTTCAATCCCCATTCCACGCAAATGAGACGCTACACCGGCGGGAGTCCGGGAAGAATTGTTCGTTACAAACAAATAGGGGATTCCCGCCTTGCGAAGTCCGGAGATTAGCAGATCTGCACCAGGAATCATCTGTCCTCCGTGGTATAACGTTCCGTCCAAATCGATCAACAATCCTCCAATAGAGTTCATAGATGCCTCCATTTCGCCTTTAGTTCATAGCATAAATATTTAACCACATTATTTTTTTATTCAGCTATTGCATATACAAAATTTCCAGTTGTTCTCCATCGGGAAATAAGCTGATTTCATGGGCATTTCCGGTGTAAAGCTTGCTGTTTTTTCGTCAAATTCTTAGTTTCTTCGTTATCTTTTCAGCCTGTTAATTCTTTTCATTCAACAGACCTCGTCGAACGCTAGCGAACACCCGCCCCGCCGGTCTTTTTTTGGCACAAAACTGTCATTTCCTGCGCTTTCCCGGAAAATAATTCACTTTCCCGGATCATTTCCTCAAGGATTTCCCGGCGATTTGCGATATACAGGAAAGGTACAGAACTCTTCAGCCAGCAGTGTCTGAGGGAATATTGCCTGCGCTTCCATAAGAAGCGGCAGCAACTCCTCTTGTGAAGTGTAGCGGGAACTGAAGTGAGTCAGGAGCAGCTCCCGCGCACCAGCTTCACGGGCCAGCTCAGCAGCCTGGACGGCGGTGCTATGATGGTACTGATGAGCCATATCCTTCAGATCATGACCAAAGGTGGCCTCATGAATAATCAGATCTGCACCCAGGGAAAGAGGCAGTACTCCTTCACAGGGTCTGGTATCTCCCAGCACGGTTATTATACGGCCTCTTTTCGGTGCATTCACTACTTCCGAAGCACGGATCAGAATGCCTTCCTCAGTCGTTACATCCTGCCCCTTTTTCAATATGCCATAGAGCGGACCTGGTTTCAGGCCATAGCTTTGCAATAATTCTGTATTCAGATTGCCCGGACTGTCTTTCTCTGTCACCCGGTATCCATAGCTATCGATCCGGTGCTCCAGCAGGCCAGCTTCAACCTTAAAGCTATCGTCCTCGAAGAGAAGTCCTCCGCTATGTTCAACAATCTCAATGGAATATGGAATCCGGGATTGACTGACTGATAAGGAGACATCCAGATAAGCTTTCAGACCCGGTGGGCCATATACAGTAAGCGGTCCTGTGCCGCCTTGATAACCTCGGCTGGACAGCAGGCCCGGCAAACCAAACAGGTGATCACCATGTAGATGGGTAATAAATAGCTTCTCAAGCTTCCCCAGCCGAAGCGGTGAACGGAGAATCTGGTGCTGAGTACCTTCTCCACAGTCGAACATCCAAAAGCTTCGGCGTTCTTCCATCAGCCGGAGTGCAACCGACGTTACATTCCGCTGCAGAGTAGGCACACCTGCATTCGTACCCAAAAAGTATATTTCCACTCATGCTCCTCCTCTCTATATTCTTTGGAACTCATCAAATTCTACCCTTTTTGGAACAAAAAATCATCTTTCCGATAATCGTACAGCTCCAACAAAAAACCTCCCGGTTACGGGAGGTTCCGCTCTAATAGGGTGCAGTCCCTGTAGATTGAGTATATGGGAAAAGGAGCTTATTGCTTCTCCACATTAAAATACTGAGCTTCAGGGTGTGCGAATACCATTGCTGATACTGAAGCCTCTGGTTCCATCATAAACCCTTCAGTCAGCTCGACGCCAATATCCTCAGGTGACATAAGCTTGAACAAAGGTCCTTGATCCTCAAGATCCGGACAAGCAGGGTAACCAAAAGATACGCGGATTCCCTGGTATCGTGCTCCATGTCTTTGCTTCATGGTCATATCGGCTGGGTCCGGGAATCCCCATGTATCCCGCATCATATGATGCACACGCTCTGCTAATCCCTCGGCAACCTCCAGAGCCACCGCCTGTAGAGCGTGCGAGCGAAGGTAATCGCCTTTATCCCTCAGTTCTGCAGACATTTCACGGACACCATGACCTGCCGTAACCACCAGGAAACCGACATAATCCATAACTCCGCTGTCAACAGATTTGAGGAAGTCTGCCAGACACAGATAAGGCTCCACACTCTGGCGAGGGAAAGTGAAGGTATGAAGAACCCTGGTCGTATCCTGAGGGTCGTAGATCAGTACGTCATTACCTCTTCCTTGAGCAGGGAAAAACTGATACATGGCATGAGGAGTTATGGTACCCTCCAGCATAGCTTTATGGAGAATTTCATCCACTGTTTCTTTGAGTTCGACTGTACGCGGGTCACCAGCAGCAAGCTGAGCTTCCACTGATCCCTTCAGTCCAAGATGATGGCCCAGCAGCATCTGCATATTTACATAGGGGATAATATGTCCCAAAGGATAATTACGCAACACATGCCGCTCCAGATCAGGCGGTGTAAATACTGGCGCGTCAGCCGAAATCTTGGAACGGACTGCCCTTGTCAGCACCGGCATCTCCTGCTGAGGAGCTACAGCTACCGCTGTCTCTGCTTCAAGGCGCACTTCCTCTTCAATTTTCAAACGTTCATCCGGATTCATTAACCGGTTGGCAATATCGAGACCATCCATTGCATCTTTGGCATAGAGCACCAGACCGTCGTATTCCGGGCGGATGCGCGTCTTAGTGAACTTGCGCGTCAATGCAGCTCCGCCAACCATGATCGGCACATCGATACCTGCTGTGCGCAGATCCTGAGCTGTCAGCACCATTTGCTGCGCCGACTTCACGAGCAGGCCGGACAGGCCAATCGCATCTGCCTTTTCCCGTCGGAACGCTTCAATGATATTCTCCGGTGGTACTTTTATACCCAGATTAATAATCTGATAACCATTATTTGAAAGGATGATCTCCACCAGATTTTTTCCGATGTCGTGTACATCACCTTTGACTGTAGCCAGCATGATCTTGCCCTTCACAGAAGTCTCATCCTTCTGCATGAATTGCTCCAAGTGGCTGACAGAGGCCTTCATCACTTCAGCGCTTTGCAGCACTTCTGCGACAATCAATTCATTGTTGTTGAACAGTCTTCCGACTTCTGACATTCCAGCCATGAGCGGTCCGTTAATGATCTCCAGCGGTCCTGACTGGGTCAGCGCTTCGTTCAGATCGGGAATCAGGCCTTCCTTGGTCCCTTCCACTACATAGGAAGCCAAGCGTTCCTCCAACGAGAGGTTGGAGATTTTCTCTTTCT
This sequence comes from Paenibacillus sp. LS-5, assembly GCF_056121505.1. Lineage (NCBI taxonomy): Bacteria > Bacillati > Bacillota > Bacilli > Caryophanales > Paenibacillaceae > Paenibacillus > Paenibacillus sp. LS-5. The sequence continues at coordinate 697,417 of NZ_JBWAVA010000001.1, forward strand.
TCTCCACCTTCTTACCGCGAAAAGCAGCAACGAAGGCGGACAGTGTATCATCATTGGTATTATAGATCAACTGCTCGGCCAGATTACGGTCTTCTTCAGAAATGGATGCATAACGCTCTACCTTTTCCGTATTCACAATGGCATAGTCCAGTCCGGCCTTGGTGCATTCATAAAGAAATACAGAGTTAAGCACCTCGCGCCCCGCTTCAGGCAGACCAAACGAAACATTGCTGATGCCTAGAATCGTATGCACTTCAGGAAGGGCTTCTTTAATTAGCCGAATGCCATCAATTGTCTCCTTAGCGGAACCAATATACTGTTCATCTCCTGTTCCTACAGGAAATACCAGTGTATCAAAAATCAGATCTTCCGGCGCCAGACCATACTTATTAACCAGCAAATCGTATGAGCGTTTCGCAACTTCCAGCTTATCTGTAGCTTTAATAGCTTGTCCCGTTTCATCTATTGTACCCACAACAATGGCAGCGCCATATTTATGAATCAACGGAGTAACCAGCTCGAATTTTTCTTCACCATCTTCAAGGTTAATGGAGTTAATGATTGCTTTACCCTGACAATACTGCAATGCCAGATCAATTACCTTGGGATCAGTGGTATCAATCATTAACGGAACCTTTACCTTTTTGACAACCAGCTCCAAAAACTTCTTGATATCCTCACTCTCATCACGGTCGGGGTCCTGGACACAGACATCTATCACCTGTGCACCGCTTTTGACCTGGGCCCGGGCAATCTCGGAAGCCTCTTCATATTTACCTTCCACAATCAACCGTTTGAACTTCCGTGAGCCCAGAACATTCGTGCGTTCACCTACCATATATGGGCGGTTATCGCTCTCAATATATACAGGCTCAATTCCGGAAAGTGCCGGAGGGTGAACTCCATCCAGTCCACGTGGCGGATATTCTGCAAGCGCCTCAGCCATCGCCCGGATATGATCCGGTGTTGTTCCGCAACAGCCTCCGGCAATATTTAGCCAGCCTTTTTCAGCAAAACCAGCAAGCTTGCGGGCAAGCGAATCCGGAGACTCATGATAATTACCATTTTCATCAGGCAGTCCCGCATTCGGATAGCAGCTTACTGCTGCTGAGGAGATTGCCGAGAGTGAACGGATATGATCACGCATAAACTCTGGTCCGGTTGCACAATTGAGCCCAATGGAGATGGGTTTCAAATGCTCCAGCGAAATGTAAAAGGCTTCAATATTCTGTCCGGCAAGTGTAGTCCCCATCGGTTCAATTGTCCCGGAGATCATAACAGGCAGGGTTATACCTGTCTGGTCAAAAGCATTACGGATAGCGATGCTTCCGGCTTTGACATTAAGTGTATCCTGAGAAGTTTCGAGCAGTAGCGCATCCACTTTTCCGTCGATCAATGCAACCGCCTGCTCCTCATAGCTCTTCACAAGATCATGGAATGTAACTCCCCCCGTCACGGAAAGGGTTTTTGTTGTTGGTCCCATAGCCCCAATCACATAGCGCGGATGGTCAGCTGTATCATATTTATTCACGGCATTACGGGCCAGTCTGGCAGCTTCGAGATTGATCTCGCGAGCCTTCTGTGGGATATCATATTCGGCAAGTACGACCGAAGTCGCACCAAAAGTATTTGTCTCAATTAAATCTGCTCCGGCTTCCAGGTATTTCTCATGAATATCCTGTATAACCTCTGGCCGGGTAAGCACCAGCATTTCATTACAGCCATCAAGTTCTTCTCCGCCAAAATCAGCACCGGTAAGCGGCACCTGTTGAATCATCGTACCCATTGCTCCGTCAAGAATCAGTATGCGCTTTTGTAAGCTTTCAGCAAGTGTGAATTTAGCCACTTTCTATCCCCCCAGTAAAACATTAGAGTAAGTTTAGCAGAATATACGGAATTCGAAAAGCCTTCCTTTCCACTCTGCATTATCTGTAATGGTTGCGGCAACTCCCGCTATTAATGATTTTGATCATACTATGGCTGAACAACAAGTTTTTTACTAGGCATGGAATGCTGTGTCCGCGCACTCACATGGGATGTCACTGTATAATCGCCCTCGCTCTTTAATACACCTTCAGCCCTATATGTACCTTCCCCTGCGGATTCACCAGTCAGCTCTAAAGTCTGCTCCTTATTACTGTTATTTACGATTTCAAAAAGCACCTCTTTTGCATCATCCACCGGTTCGCCATCTTGAGTGACCTGTGCTTCAAAAGTTACCTTCTGTCCTGCCGTAACCTGCTGTGGATTCCAATTCAACTCTACTTTTATGGGCTCCATAGACATATTTGCCGCAGAATGCATATTAGACTCCGACTTTGCACCTTCAGAACAGCCCGAAAGAGTTGCTGCAATGATTACCGATAAACACGCTGCCAGCTTCCTTTGATTGATCATTTGGAGTTCCCCCGAATCAAGTTAGGATAATATGATACTGACATACTGTGAAGCATTTCTTTACTATTATACACATAATACTCAGATAATCAGTAATCAAGCTGTTTTTCCTGCCTCATTTTGTGACATTGATCATATCAAATTGCATAATCAAATAAATATTCTTGCATAAAAAAAGCCGCATCCCGACTTAGTCAGGATAACGACTCTTGGAAGAGGCCTATAAAGATTTCACGAGTGGAAGAAGCTCACTGAGATGTTCAATCTGATAATCAGGTGTAATATCAGGATCAGTTTCTTTGCCGGTGCGGTTAATCCATACGGTAGTCAGACCAGCACTGAGCCCGCCAAGAATATCTGTAGTCAGCTTATCACCAACCATAATTCCATCCTCAGGAGAAATATCGAGAAGCTCCATCGCATGGGTGAAGATCTCTTTGTCCGGCTTGCCTTTACCGAAGTTCCCCGAAATAACAATGTGGTCAAAATAAGGAATCAGCTCAGGCACACTATCCAGCTTCTCCTGCTGCAATGCAGGGCACCCATTCGTCAAAAGCAGCAATTTCACCTTACCTTTGAGTTCATCCAGTACATGCAGAGTCTCATCATAGATATAAGGCCGGTTGCGGCGTTCTGTAGCAAATGTAGCTGCCAGCTTTGCCGCAAGTGCCTCATCCTCCACTCCCAGTGCAGCTAGTCCACGGCGCCAGGACTCTTTGCGGTAGACAGGAGCAAGCTGCTCCATCTGGCGGAATTCATGCTGCTTCCCAGCTGTAAAATTCCCCCATAGCGCTTCAAATGGATTAATTCCAATTAGCTTGGTGAACGGAAACGTTTCATATGATTCATACAGATTCCTGGCTTCCCTGCGGACAGCTGCTTCCAGCTCCTTAGGATCGACGGATTCACCTGCTGCTTCACTGGCATATCGAAAGGCTTCTTCAACACTTCGTTCATCCCAGAGCAATGTGTCATCAAGGTCAAAGAGTACGGCGGAAATCGGCATTATAGTTCTCCCTCTCCCTATACTGGATGTATCTTTCTATTCGCTCACGTATTCCACATGATTTTGTTTGGCGAACTGTTCCAAACGTTCGGCCATAGCATTAATGTCATAACGGTTGAACAGCCTGGAGAATACCCACTGTGTGCGTTTGCCTTTGTACTTAATGGAAACTGCGCCACGTGTTACGGTAATCTTCTCAATATCCGCTGCAGGAAGATGACGTTCACGGTTGTATTTAATAGTAGAAAGTCTGGCACGTTCAACTTTCAAATAGGGACGTCGGAAAAACAGCAATGCCGCGAGCAGAAAATAGAGTACAACTCCCAGCCAGTTGGCAAGAATGCCGCTGTTCTTAGCTTCGTCTATTGAGCCAACTACCCAAAACATTAGGCCAAGCATTACCAACACTACAGGAAACACGATATTGCGGCCTCTAAAAATATCACCGCTCTTTGCAGCGGCAGAAGTCGTTGAAGCATAGATAGATTCTTTCCCCTGCTTCTTGCGTTGCTTATTAATTTGCTGTGTGTTACGTTGAACCATTCTTTCCCAAGAACGGGCCATGTTAGTTCCCCCTAGTCATCCAATTATATCTATGAAAAGGAACAAAGCCTCATTTATTCTCGCCCTGTTGCCTTGTTCATGTACTTATTTGTCCACAATTTCAATGTTATTGAGCTGCGCACGGAAGTTACTGCGGATATTGCCCAGGTAGATCTCCCGGAGCTTGGCTCTTTCGGTGAGTTCTTCCTCAGTCAGGCCGTCACTCTTCTGTTTGCGTGCTAATTCATTGATACGGGCGACCAATTCGTCAATGTTCAATATGTTCCCCTCCCTATAAATTCATTCTAACTTTGCCATGAGAAAAAGAGCTTGTCAAGGTCTCCTCCCTGAAAGCTCCTGGTATCTGTCTATAGGTACTTCATTAATATTAATATACAGGTAAGCTCAGCACATCTCCGGCCTTGATATTACTATTCTCTAGACCGCTTGACCGTTTAATTCCTTCTATATATACAGCCGTTTTCATATCAGCCGGTTTATTCTTAAGTGCAATACTCCAAAGTGTGTCCCCGCGTTCAACAACAACTCTCTTCTCCTGCTTGGCCGGCAACACCGATCCTGCAAAAACATTACCTACCACGGTAAATCCCGAAATCACTAACAGAAAAATCAAGGCCACCTTAACCAGAGTGTCCTGATGGAACATTCCTCGGCATGATGTCACTAAGGACAAAAGAATATTATCTAGTCTATCAGAAGAAGCAGAGTGGGTTCTGGCTGTATGGTCCTCATGAACCTCGTCGTAAATACTACGGTAAGTACTGTACTTTAACATATTAACCGACCTCCAAACACTTGTTCTTACTTTCAAAATCAATATAACACGAACATGTGTTTTGATCAACACATTTCTTCGAACAATTGTTCCCTTATATTTCACTACTCATTTTCTGCCCAAAATAACTATTCTCAGCCCCCATCTACTCTTTCTATCATTTTAGAACTTATGTTTGTACGAACGGAAGTTCTATGTTATAATTTTCCCAAACATAGTATATGGGGTTGATTCCGATGTCAAAGATTTCGAGTCGTCAACTGGCGATCCTGGAATTTATTCGTAACGAAGTCCGCAGCAAGGGTTATCCGCCTTCTGTCCGGGAAATCGGCGAAGCTGTAGGACTGGCTTCCAGCTCCACGGTACATGGTCACCTGGACCGGTTGGAGAAGAAAGGTCTTATCCGCCGTGACCCTACGAAGCCACGGGCAATAGAATTGCTAGGACAAGAGGATTCCGAGAATGTTCATCAGTTCGTTCAGACGGTAACACGCATTCCAGTCGTTGGAAAGGTTACCGCCGGGGTACCGATTACAGCAACAGAGAATATTGAGGATTACTTTCCGTTGCCGGCTCATTATGTAGGTGATGATAAAGTGTTCATGCTTTCTGTGCTAGGTGACAGTATGGTTGATGCTGGCATTATGAATGGTGACTATGTAATCGTCCGCCAGCAGCAGACTGCAGATAACGGAGATATCGTTGTAGCCATGACCGAAGAAGATGAGGCAACAGTTAAGACCTTCTACAAGGAACGAGACCATATTCGTCTGCAGCCGGAGAATCCGGCTTATGAGCCCCTTCGTCTGAATCGTGTTACGATCCTGGGCAGAGTTATAGGCCTATTCCGCGATATTCACTAGCCCCCTCTTAATGAAACTGTTCCGCAGTCTAGCGGAGCAGTTTTTTCTTTAGTTATCTATTGTTTCCTTATTTTCTTTATACATTCATCACAATGGATGGCTCTCTCCCGTTCTACATGCCTGTCTATCCTTACAAGAACATTTGTTCGCTCCGGTTGATCAAACAAATATACCAGAACTCTCCCTACACTCCGATCATATCCTGATGATAAAAGGAGTGTTGACCAAGATGCCCAATTATCGGATCATTACCGATCTCTCCCAGCGAATGCTCTATTTACTTGACAATGAGACTGTAATTAGAGGGTTTCCTGTCGGGATCGGGAAGATACTGTCCGTCTCTCCAGTCGGAGAATATACCATTATCAACAAACAGAAAAACCCCGGCGGCCCTTTCGGAGCCTTTTGGATGGGCCTATCCAAGCCTCATTACGGAATACACGGAACCAATGACCCTTCCTCCATCGGTAAGAGGGTATCCCATGGCTGTATCCGTATGTACAATGAAGATGTGTTATTCCTTGCAGCAACAGTGCCTGTTGGAACCCGTGTAACCATTAGGGAATAAATAAAATTTGGAGCCAACAGTGATTGGAACTAAAGTCCGTTCGAAGAGCACCCACACAAGTGTCAACATTACATCTATTTGTAAAACAAAGGGGCGTCCCAAGCAGCCATTTCACGGCTTTTTCGGGACACCCCTGTCATGTTCAAACATTTTTTTCTCACGTTAACAGGAATTCTGAGTTAATATGTCGAAACCTGTATATTGGCAAATTAAATCTTGAAAGGAAGTGTCTGGTTTGAATCAATCCAAAATTAGAACACATGTCGATTTTAAAGTCGATGCATTAGGTAAGCTCTCCAATCTTCTACTCAACAATAATCATGGGGAACGCAAGGTTAATATCCTTACAGCCTTCGGCAGCATCCAAGGTAATGTAGCAACGACTAACAGCAATGAGGATGTATTTAATCTCAAATCATTGATGGATGATGTCATTGTTGATGAATACATCTCCTACTTAGGTGCAGAACATCCTGAAAAGACTTTCAATTACAATTTCGTAGTTTTGGATAATGTCGTTGTACGGCCATTCGCCAACTTCGCTACTGAAATTGAATATAAACAGCTGATTGTCTATGCTGAGCAAATAACGTCCTTCAACTTCATGTAAAACCTGCGTATAACTACATATAGAAGCAGTAATCGGCTAATGTCCTCCCGGCGACCTTTCTTATAACTTTCAAAACCCGGGAGCATTGTGCCTTACCACAGACTTGCTCATATCCGGGTTCATCTCTTAATTAGTCTTCAGCCCCGCAAGAATTGATACCTGCTCCGCCAGTTTCCTGCTGCCTCAGTAATCCTACAGGCTTCCATTATCCTTCATCCATCATTAACCGTCCGTTATAGTAAGATATCTTTCGCGTTCTGTCGACACAATCCACAGCAACAGCAAAAGAGCCGCTATTCAGCAGCTCATACAGTCTGTTTAAACTTCCTTAATCTTAATGGATATAACATTCGCCGGATTAATGTGTTTGCCGCCCGCCAAAATCCATTATGTAAGTCCGCAAACGTCCTAATTCTATTAGACTATTCTTGCTTCTTCGGTACACGGACCCTGAACTCAAATCCTTCCCGGCTGTAACACATCCCTGCTACAAGTACATCTTCAGGCGTCCATCTTTGCACAGGTCCGGCATAATCTGCAATGACATGGGGTTTGCCCTCAATCAATTGGACGACGTATACTTTAACTTGAGCGAGAGCTGCCGCGAACAAATCGGCATCACTCGTCAGAACTTTATATGTTGATTTCAAAACAGCTCCTCCTTGTCTCCTGATTCTTATTCTCATAAATCACATGTTTTCAAACACATTATGTAAAAATCAAAATTCAGCAATACTCCTTGAGGCAAGTAGTTCACTAGAATACTAATAGTAGTTACCTACTTAAATACCACGCTTATGTGTCCATTAATCAGAGCAAGGGTGTAAATTTCATTCTATAGGTAGTATACAGCCACATGGAACAATATGTAAACGTTTTTTAGCGAGCTTAATTTATTAAAATAACAGTATTATTCATTTTTAATAATTTTTAATGGGAAGTTGCTTTTCCTGGATTTGCATGTCAATTTCATGACTTGACTTGCCTTTCTTCCCTAGATTTGATAAGACTAAGTTAGTTTGTTCCCAGACTGGATGATAAGGAGAATGCACTTTGGAAGAAATACGAATTCAAAAAAAGGACCGTGCCGTCAGCTTTAGGGTGATTGAGGAGGAAGGTGAGTATATCGTTTTTGATATGTCACTCTCAAACCCGGGAAGCAGCCGCACCAATTATACTGGTAAGCAGTTCGCTGAAGCTTGGAAGGCAGTCGAATCAATCCTAGGCGAAACAGAGATTCCTGATGAAATCATTAAATATGCTAAATCCTGATTTCAAATGAACGGCCCCGGCAATCGGGGCTTTACTTTTTCCACAGTGACTGACCAAATGCCGCCAATAAGAAAAAGTATTATTCACTCCGCACCTCTATTGTTTAAAGTCTCAAGTAATGAAATTTTGGTAGCCAACCTATCTTCAAGGAGGGACTGTACTTGCTCCAGTTCTCTCCTTTTACGTTCGATTTCTTTCATTTTGTGTCGGAGGAACGCTATTTTACGGTTCACGCGCAAGCTTTCTCCCCCAACAGCCTGGTTCAGCTCCTTAAGCTCCGCTAATGTGAATCCGGCTGCTTGAAGCATTTTGACCATTAGTAATTCCCCTACTATATCTTCTTCATAATCCCGGTAATTGTTAACTCCCCGATGCACATAGCGGCGATCCAGAATTCCCTCCTTCTCATAATAGCGAATGGTTGGAGCAGTAAGTCCTGTCTTTTGAACCAACACATGGATTTTCATGAGTATCTCCTTAAAAAGACTCCACGCAGTGGGGACTTGGCGTGGGGATGTTCAGATCTATACATTACATAACATATTCTGAAGCAGGCTACTATGATAAATCACAATCATTTTCCACAGCAAAAAAGCCCTCAACGCCAAAGGCGTCAAGGGCAACTACATCTTAGTAAAGAGTCATGTACTGATCTCTTTCCCATTCGTGAACCTGTGTCCGGTAAATATCCCATTCGATCTCTTTCAGCTCGTAGAAATGAGCCAGTGCATGCTCACCAAGGGCTTCAGTGATAACGTGACTACGGATCAATTCGCTAAGTGCTTCCTTCAGGTCTGACGGAAGACTAGGAATTCCTTCTTCAATACGCTCTTCCTCAGACATTACATAAATGTTGCGGTCGATAGGAGCAGGTAGCTCCAACTGACGCTTGATACCGTCAAGACCTGCCTTTAACATTACAGCAAGTGCCAGATAAGGGTTAGCTGCAGGGTCCGGGTTACGAACTTCAATACGTGTACTAAGTCCTCTGGAAGCCGGGATACGGATCATTGGACTACGGTTGCTGGCAGACCAAGCTACATAGCAAGGTGCTTCATAACCAGGTACAAGACGTTTGTAAGAATTCACTGTCGGGTTCGTAATGGCTGCAAAAGCACGTGCATGCTTCAAGATACCTGCCATGTAATAACGGGCAGTTTTGCTTAGTCCAAGAGTGTCACTCTCATCGTAGAACATATTTTCACTGCCCTTGAACAGGGACTGGTGAGCATGCATTCCGGATCCATTCATACCAAAAAGAGGTTTAGGCATAAAAGTAGCATGCAGGCCGTGCTGACGTGCAATTGTCTTTACGACGAGCTTAAAGGTTTGAATTTGGTCGGCAGCCTTAATGGCATCCGCATATTTGAAATCAATCTCATGCTGACCGTAAGCTACTTCATGGTGGGAAGCTTCAATTTCAAAACCCATTTCTTCCAGCGTCAATACGATTTCGCGGCGGCAGTTCTCCCCAAGATCCATCGGCGCCAAATCGAAATATCCACCCTGATCGTTTAATTCTGTTGTCGGATTACCCTTCTCGTCGGTTCTGAACAGGAAGAACTCCGGTTCCGGTCCTACATTCATCGCCGTAAAGCCCATCTCTTCGGCTTCCTTAAGGCAGCGTTTGAGAATACCGCGCGGGTCTCCGGCAAAAGGTGTTCCATCAGGCATGTACACATCACAAATCATACGTGCAACCCGGTTTTCAGTAAACCAAGGGAAGATAACCCAGGTGCTGAGGTCTGGGAAGAGGTACATGTCAGATTCCTCGATACGTACATAACCTTCAATGGAAGAACCATCGAACATCATTTTGTTGTCTAGGGCTTTTTCCAACTGGCTAACAGGAATTTCTACATTCTTGATAGTACCGAGCAGGTCGGTAAACTGCAGGCGGATGAAACGGACATTTTGCTCATTTGCGATACGAAGGATATCTTCTTTTGAGAAGCTCACTTTACCCTCTCCCTTTCACGTCTCTTTGTATTATTTATTAAAAAACCGGGATAGCTCGCCTTGAATAAGAGATACTTGTCCCGGTCTTTTACCGGAAACCAGTTCCTGCTTCAATAAACGGTGCAGCTGTGAATCAGATAATTCTCTACGTCTAACCTCAGTGTCAGGGGTAATGACAGTAGCCTCTTCCGATTCCTTCGATACAGGGTTCATCACCTGCTTGATACCGGCAATGTTTACCCCTTTCTCAATCAATGCCTTGATCTCCAACAGGCGTTCTACATCATTGAATGAGAACAACCGCTGATTGCCGGATGTGCGCGCGGGCACGATCAGGCTGTGCTGCTCATAATAACGAATTTGTCTTGCAGATAAATCGGTTAGCTTCATTACGATTCCTATAGGAAATAATGCCATATTTCTGCGGATTTCATCACCCATGACTCATCCAACCTTCCAATGATCTTTTTCTCATCTCATTGTACATTTCCTTATTTGGCGTGTCAATGGTGTGTAAGATATTCTCACAACATTTTATATAACCTGTAGAAATCAAGTGAAGTGAGTGTCAGCTAAAACATAACATGACCTCCGAAGTATATCACAGAGATCAATTGACAAGCAAAAGACTGATTACTGTGCCACACAAAAAAACTCATCAGCATAAGCGGATGAGCTATACTATAGAACTGCGCATGTCACAAACTGAGGAAATATAAATTGATTAGGAAGAACTTATAACTGATCGTCTTTAGGCACCGACTCATAACGTTCCCGGATTTCACGGTTCTTTGCATAGTTGTATAAGTCCAGGGCCGTAATACCTCTACGGGCCAGCTTCACAAACAGAACAAACGCATAAATTCCAAGTCCAACGCAAACCAGCCAAAATAAAAAAAACAGTCCACTCAATCCGCCTGCATAAAAAAAGCCAGGTTGCTGGGTTACCATTCCATACCCCTTCTTCCTTATGTATTCAATGAGAATCCCTGCTTCAATTGAAGCAGGGATTGCGCATTTCTGCCGAACAATGAGTCAAGCATATAATACTTGGAGGAATATGTAAATTAAATTATAGAAAAATTTACAGTAATTTACGATCTCTCATACTCTGCAGCGCCATCATAACTCCATATTTCACATGAGAATACGTTAATCCACCTTGCATGTATCCGATATACGGAGCCCGAATGGGAGCGTCAGCAGATAACTCCAAGCTGCCACCCTGTATGAAGGTACCTGCCGCCATGATGACAGGATGCTCATACCCAGGCATATCCCAAGGCTCTGGAACCACATGGCTGTCCACAGCCGCAGCACGCTGAATGCCCTGGACGAAAGCAATCAAATGTTCAGGGCCATCAAACGCCACCGCCTGGATCAGGTCCGTGCGCGGCTCATTCCAGGCTGGCTTGGTAGTAAAGCCGCAACGTTGAAACACGGCAGCAGCAAAGATACTACCTTTCACAGCCTGACCAACCGTATGAGGCGCCATAAACAGTCCCTGATACAGTCCGCGCGTCGTGCCCAGCATGGCCCCTACTTCTCCGCCTATACCCGGCGCAGTCAAACGGTATGCTGCCAGCTCCACAAGATCTTGACGGCCGCAGATGTAACCGCCGGTCTCGGCAATTCCGCCACCGGGATTCTTAATGAGCGAACCCGCTACAAGATCAGCCCCCACCTGTGGCGGCTCGAGCTTTTCCGTAAATTCGCCGTAGCAGTTATCTACAAATACAATCACATCAGTTTTGAGCGATTTGACCAGTTTCACCATTTCGCCTATTTCAGCCACTGTGAATGAAGAACGCCAGTCATAACCACGCGAACGCTGGATACCAATGACCTTGGTCTTCTCATTGATAGCCATTTTCACTTCTTCCCAATCGATTTCACCTTCAGCTGTTAATGCGGTTTCGCGGTAGCTGATTCCGAAATCCGCCAGTGAACCCGTCCCGTCTCCAGGTTTGCCGACTACCTTGTGCAATGTATCATAGGGGCGTCCTGTAATGTACAGCAGTTCATCTCCGGGTCGCAGCACACCAAAAAGTGCAGTTGAGATGGTATGTGTGCCTGAAGCGAAATGAGGACGCACTAACGCCGCCTCAGCTCCGAACACTTCGGCATAGACCAAATCCAGTACCTCTCTCCCCCGGTCGTTATAGGCATATCCGGTAGAACCCGCAAAATGAAAGTCACTCACCTGCTGGCGCTGAAAAGCTTCAATCACCTTCCACTGATTATGATCCACTATCTGATCTAGTGACCTCACTGCACTTTCAATCTCGTGCTCAGCGGCTTCTGCCGCCTGAATTATATCCTCTGCAAATACTGCCATTTCACTATTTCTCTCCTTATATTACATCTACTTGCCATGAGGAGACAGGAATATGTCGTTCATCCTTGTTTTCATGACATAAGGTTCACAGTCTATTTCTACCAATGGTTCATCCTTCAAACATAAAATCAGATCAGCAAGAAGAAACGGTGAAGAACCACCGCTTCTTCTTGTAAGAATTCAGGAAAATATGAGCCTGCTCTAGTCCTGAGCAACATACTCAGCCAGCTTGTAGCTCCATTTTTCGTAATCCTCTTTATTAAGACGCACGTTATACAATACATCATTTTCTTCATAACTTTGTTCAAGAACCTCTCCTACACGGTAGAGAAGCGATGAAAGGTCTCCACGGTCTCCGGGAATGCGGAAGGTCAACGTATCACCCGCCAGCTCATCGGCTATTACTTCTGTGATGCGCGTCAGATCTTCCGGGTTAAAGGCGCTGATCTTCAGATAGCCAGGACCCGTAGGCAGCATTTGCAGTTGTTCGGGCTGACAAATATCACTTTTGTTAAAGAGAACAATTTGCGGTTTCCCGGCAGCACCAAGATCCTGCAGAATAGACTGAACGACATCCATCTGCTCTTCTCTCATAGGTGAAGACGCGTCTACCACATGTAGGACCAGATTGGCTTCATTGACTTCCTCAAGAGTTGCACGGAAGGATGCCACCAAATCATGAGGCAAATTCTGAATGAACCCTACGGTGTCTGTCAGGACTACATCTTTGCCTGCAGGCAGCTGCAGTACTCGCGAGGTGGGGTCGAGAGTAGCGAACAGCTGATTCTCGATGTAAACATCCGCATCTGTAAGCTGCTTCAAGAGTGTAGACTTCCCTGCATTGGTATAACCCACCAGCGCAACCTGGACAGCACCACTTTTGCGGCGCCGTTCACGGTGTAATTCACGAGTCTTGACGACCTCGTCCAGCTGACGTTTCAGTTCTGTGATCCGGTCGCGGATATGACGGCGGTCCGTCTCCAGCTTGCTTTCCCCTGGACCCCTGGTTCCAATTCCTCCGCCAAGCCTGGACAGATTCTTACCATGGCCGGATAAACGCGGAAGCAAATACGAGAGCTGTGCCAGCTCTACCTGAATGATGCCCTCACGCGTTTTGGCCCGGCCGGCAAAAATATCCAGAATCAATTGGGTCCGGTCAATGATTTTGAGGTCCAGGGCCTCCTCAAGGTTACGTACCTGTGCTCCGGAAAGCTCTTGGTCAAAGATAGCTGTGTTAGCTCCGAGACCGTCCGCAGCCATCCGCAGCTCTTCTACCTTACCCTTGCCGATAAACCATTTGGAATCGGGAGTCTCTTTGTTCTGGCGCAGCACATCGAGCACCTGAACTCCGGCAGTCTCCGCCAACTGAACCAGTTCCTGCAGAGATAGCTCAGGGTCAATGCCTGTACGCTTGATTTTGTCCGTAACCAGACTCACCAAAATAGCCCGGTCCTGTACTTCTGTTTCTGTATCGTGGGTGGTGATTGCCATGAATGTCATGCTCCTTGTCGTTGTACACATCAGTTGTGTATCATCCGTGGTGAATATTGTCCCTACAATTTGAAATCTTCGATGCGGAGTGTCATCAGTTCCTGCTTCCCAGGGCTGTTGCTCTCATATTGATTCAGCAGCCGTACCGCCTGGGCACGTACCGCCTTTTCAATAGAATTGCGTACATAACGTGCATTGCTGAAGGCATGGAGACTCTCCGTCTTCTCCAGCAGCAGATGCTGCTTTAATTTGAGTATGGCCTGGGGCATCAGAATATAATCGCGCTCTTTGGACATCAGTTCAGCAATCTGCAGCAATTGGTCTATAGTGTAGTCCGGAAATTCAACCTGAATAGGAAATCTGGAGGGAAGTCCGGGATTACTCATTAAAAAATAATCAATCTCACTGGAATACCCGGCCAGGATTAATACAAATTGACTCCGGTGATCTTCCATGGATTTCACCAGGGTATCGATTGCTTCTTTGCCAAAATCCTTATCTCCGCCACGGGCAAGACTGTATGCTTCATCAATAAAAAGAATGCCTCCGAGAGCCTTTTTAACCAGATCTCTTGTCTTCTGGGCTGTATGACCGATATATTCACCTACAAGATCAGCGCGTTCCACTTCAATCAGATGACCTTTGCTGAGAACACCCATCCGCTGAAACAGCTTGGCAACAATCCTGGCTACTGTAGTCTTCCCCGTTCCCGGGTTGCCCTTGAATACCATGTGATAAGCCTGACTCCCGCTGGCCAGTCCTGCTTCACTGCGCATACGCGCGATCTGCAGCAGTGCATATATCTCGAACACCAGCTCTTTGATATTATCCAGGCCTACTAGTGCGTCCAGCTCCCGGCTAAGCTCCTGAAACAACTCACTGTGTCCGTTATTTTTGGGAACAGCAATCTGCGCGGCACTATCTGCAGCCGTATGGGCTACTGCTGATGTTTCCTGATTCCGCAATACAATATTGATTTGACGTGACGGTCTGCCTTCCTCCCGTCCACTTGCCGCAGCTACGCGTCCGTTCACCTTGTTCACCTCATTATCCAGGGCTGACTTTTTCTATATCATATCTCAAGTCTATTCCGGATCATGAGGTCTTATTAGCAGTTTCAGGAACTTGCGGACAAATTAGGCTACACCGTTACTTAAAGTCCGCAGGGCTTTGCCCTTTCACAAAAAAAGCTGCTGCATCTTCCATTTCGTATAGGCCAGAATCTCGCGTGTTTTGTATTTATACATCGACATGACCTTTGAATCGGTCAATCCCAGTTCAGGGCGGGTATAATTCAGCTCTTTGGCAATTTCAAATGCACGCTGACCATGAAATGTATGTGTAATAATAATAGCTGTCTTTAATCCTTCCGATTCCATCACCCTTTGGCTGAACTGGAGATTCTCATAAGTACTGGTAGATTTGTTCTCCATAAAAATAGCCGTCTCAGGCACACCCTTGCCTACCAGATAATTCTTCATGCCTTCGGCTTCGGTATATTTATAGTCTGCCTGGTCCAGTCCGCCGGACACGATAAATCGGGTGAATTTGCCTTCCCGGTAGAGTCCCAGCCCATAGTCAAGCCGTTCCTTAAGTCCGGGACTCGGCTCATCTCCCCACATAGACATACCGAGAATAATACCCGCATCCGCTTCCTGCATCGGATTCGTTGTAACTCCGCTATTAATCCGTCCAAGCACAGACGCGCACCATAGAAGTCCGGCCACTGCACAAATAATCAAAAGGATTAACAGATTCCGGCGCAGCCGGAAACGTTGTCCTTTGCGGGAAACTTTGCGGATCGGGGATGAACCTCTTTGATAGACATACCACTCCATTATTATTTCCTCCTGAATTCTCCGTGATGGAACAATTCGGCGCGATGTTTCAAGGAGAGAGAGAAATAAGGAAAAGCATGAGCATCTATGCTGTTAAGAATACTGGTCGCTGTAGCCCAGGCCAAATTATAGTCGCTGTCTGTAATGTCCTCACGTTCCAGCGCTTCCTCCAGCTCATCTTCATCGAGCAGAAACACCTCTCCATTCCACAGCACCACAACATCCAAATATAGATCATCGAACCAAGGCACCCCCTGGTCGGTGACTCCTTGCACTTTGCAGGTATCAATATACCACTGCACTATGTTTTGCCGGTCGTCGAACATGGCCGTCACAATATAATGGCTGTCTTTGGGAAAATACTGCAGCCATGAGTACCCTTTGTCTGCTATGCGGTATGTATGCCTGCCGTAGCTCTTCCACAATGGTTCCTTCAGCCCATAGATCGTATACAGGGTGATGTATCCGCTGAATTCCCGGCTTTCCACATAGCGGCAGGCAAAATGGCGGCGCGTAATCCGGCGCCAGTTGGCCCGGTCTCCGAATTTACGTTTCATATGAATGACCCTCTCAAGAAATGGTGTATTCAGCTTAACACATTTGCAAGTTACACTCAAAACATCCCTTGTAAATTCCGGCAGACACTGTTTATTAAAGTCATAGCAAAACCCCGTCAGCCGAAGTCTCCTCTTAAAAGGGAAGACTCTCAGCCGACGGGGCAGTTGAACCATTTCATTATAGAATTATAGAAAATCTACTGTGTAACACTGCCATCATTCACTGTTCCTGCAGCGGGATCGGCCGAGGGAACTGCACCGCCTTCTGTACCGCCACTTCCGCTTCCTGTTCCATTGGTTACAGCTGGATCGGTAGGAGCTGTAGCAGCCGGTGCCGGTGTGGGCGACGTTTGGGGTGAATCGGATGGTGCTCCTCCACCATTATTACTACCGCCAGGGTTACCATTACCCTGGTTATCTCCAGCACCTGTTCCATTCCCATTTCCGTGGCCATTCCCGTTGTTGCCATTCCCGTTGTTCCCATTCGGATTGCCATTTTGCTGGCCATTTCCGTTATTACCACCATTACCCGTTCCATCTGTAGGAAGATTCGGATCAAGTGTCGCTTCCGGCTCCTGTGTTGGCGGTTCGTCTTGAACCTCTACGGTGACTGTAGCAGAAGGTTCGCTCTCCACATCGAGTTCAGGATAATATGCCGTGACATAATATTCATAAGTCAATCCAGGCATTGCACTGATATCTCCGACACTGGTCGAGACAGTGTTGAGCAGCGAGCTGAATTCCGTTTCTGACGTTTCACGCCGGTAGATCCGGTACTCCACTCCTTCTACCGCTGCAGGCTCCCAGCTCAGGTTCACCGTCATTGTTGATGCATCATAGGCTGCATTCAGGCCGGCCACAGGCAGCGCCGTTTCCGGTGAGGCTGATGGTTGCGCCTCCTGTACGCCTTCAGGCTGCGGGAACGACTTTTTAGGTACGCCCTCCAGTGCTTCCTCCATTACCTTGCCCCAGAATGCTGCTGCGAGCGGGCTGCTGTTCTTCAGTAGATGGGTTTTGCTTGGTTTGTCATAACCCATCCACACGGCAGCGGTCCATTCCGGAGTGTATCCGACAAACCACACATCGCGGTTCGAGCTGATACCTTCGTATCCGCTTTGAGTGGTACCGGTTTTGCCGGCTACCGGACGGTTGATTCTGGCTTTTTTACCCGTCCCGTCTTCTACAACCTTCTGCATCATTTCGGTCATTTGGTAGGCTGTATTCTCGCTCATTACCCGTTCAGGCTTGGTATTTGCTTTATAGACGGTGTCTCCATCACTATTCGTAATCGATTTAATCGAATAAGCCTCACGCAGTTCACCGCCGTTAGCAAAGGCACTGTATGCCTGAGCCATCTCCAGTGTATTCGTACCTTCACTCATCCCTCCGAGTGCCAACGAGAGGTTTTTATCTTCATCCTTCAGATGAATCCCCAGGCTCTTAGCGAACTGAAAGCCGGTATTCACACCGATTTCATTCAGCAGCCATACGGCTGGAATATTCTCAGACTTCGTCAAGGCCTCTGACATGCTGATCGTCTTGGAATAGCCGTGCAGATTGTTCGGGCAGTATTTGCCGAAGCACTGCTTCTCATTGCTGAGCACGGAATCATTCGTGAACTTTCCGGATTCCAACGCAGGTGCATAAGCTACCAGCGGCTTGAAGGACGAACCTGGAGAACGACGGCTGCCGTCTACACGGCTGTAACCTTTTTTCTCATAGTTCCGACCGCCAAGCAGGGCCACAATGCTGCCATTCTCCTGGTTAATAATCGTCATTGAACCCTGTACCAGCTCATCGTCGACGCTCTTCTCGAAGTTATCACTGTCGGCAAAAGCCTTTTCTACCGTCTCCTGGGCATGTGCGTCCATGGTCGTATAGATTTTGTATCCGCCGATATTCAGATCATCTTCAGTCAACCCGAACTTTTCTTCCGCTTCATCAATAGCATAATCAATAAAAGCCTGATAACGCTGTTTGCTTTCCGGCGGCTTATAGTTGTAATCCACCACTTTAGCCTCATCCATCTGCGCCTTGGTGATATAACCCTGATCGTACATCAGCTGGAGTACTACACCGCGCCGCTCCTTCGAGAGCTCAGGATTGCGAAGAGGGTTGTAGCGGGAAGGCCCTTTCGGCATTGCAGCGAGAGTGGCGATCTGCCATACTTTGAGTTTATTGAGATCACTCTGGCCAAAATAACGGATGGATGCCGCTTTGATCCCGTAAATCGTGCCGCCAAAGTTGATGCGGTTGAGATATTTAGTGATAATCTCTTCTTTGGTGAATTTGTTCTCCAGTGCTACGGCGATGGAAACCTCGGTTGCCTTACGGAAAAAGGTTTTGTCCCGGGTTAGGAATATGTTCTTCGCCAGCTGCTGAGTGATTGTGCTTCCGCCTTCGACCATACTGCGCGCCGCAATATCCTTCACTGCCGCACGGCCGATCGACCATAAATCAACACCGCTGTGTTCAAAGAAACGTCTGTCCTCGGTCGCAACAAAAGCATTGACCAGCAGCTTCGGAATCGCATCATACTCAACAGGTTCGCTTTTTTCCAGCGCAAGCTCACCGATCAGGTTCGCGTTACGGTCATATATCTTCGTAGTCTCGTTGACCGACAGTTTATCCTGGTTCGCATCCAGCAGCTTTTGCCCGTTCAACATAATGAACAGGTAACCGCCTAAAGCGCAAAAAATCGCCAGCGCCGTGGCAAAAAACAGCGTCCACAGCACACGCTTCTTAGTTAGAAACTTCTTTTTTTTCTTGGGCTTGCCTTTTGAATTAGAATTCGAACTTGAGTTCGAAGACTGTACTCCTCTGTCTCTATTGCGGTTCGTCCTTGATATCTCGTCTCTGGACATGTTGCCTCCTGACTCCCTCTCGGAACTTTCCTGTAATGGAGTGCACGAATGAAAAGAACAACCTTCACAGGTTGCTCTCTCGCACTCACTATTAAAAACGATTTATAAACAAAAAGGTTTCGCTTTAAGACTGTAAAATCTTATTCTTCGCTTCCATTGTCCTGCATGAGCGATACGCTGCGCTGCGGTGTGAAGGTGGAAATCGCGTGCTTGTACACCATCTGCTGGCGTCCGTCACTGTCGATGACAATGGTGAAGTTGTCGAAGGCTTTGATGATTCCCCGGATTTGAAAGCCGTTGGTCAAATATACTGTAGCAGGGATATTCTCTTTGCGCAGTTGGTTCAAGAACGTATCTTGGATGTTAATGGACTTGTTCATATGACGTACCCCCAATGGTTCAATTAGATTGTTCAGAAGTATATTCAAGACCTTCGAGAAACTTTCCTGCTATTATAGCACGTATTTTGGCAAAATTCTCTGAAAAGTTTTGGCTCTCATCGACGTCGATCCACTGAATCTCCTTCATGTGGCGAAACCATGACAACTGTCTTTTGGCGAAACGGCGGGTATCGCGTTTAAGAAGTGTCACTGCTTCGGCTAACGTCATCTCGCCTTCGAGGTAAGCGGCAATTTCCTTGTAGCCCAACCCCTGCATGGACACCAGGCTTCTGCTGTAGCCGTGTTGCAACAGTCCATTCACCTCAGCGACGAGCCCGTCTGCCAGCATCTGATCAATTCGGTCTTCAATACGTTTATATAGTATTTTCCGGTCCATTGTCAAACCGATGAGGCATAGTTCATAGGGAGATTCCTTTTTTTGGTCCGCATGGGATGCGGACAATGTGACCTTTGTCTGATGATGAATTTCCAGTGCGCGGATGATCCGGCGGCGGTCATTAGGGTGCAGTCTGGCTGCGCTAACCGGATCTACCGCGGCCAGACGGGCATGCAGTGCCTCAGCTCCATTGGCCTCTGCAAAGGCGTCCTGCTCGCTGCGGAAAGCTTCATCTGCTACCGCCTCCGAGAAACGGAATCCATAGCAGAGGGACTCAATGTATAAGCCCGTTCCGCCTACTATGAAAGGTAGTTTTCCCTTTTGGCTGATCTCTTCGATCAGCCGCCCGCCCTGTTCCTGAAATTCAGCAGCAGAATAAGAATCCTGCGGATCGTGAATATCGATCAGATGATGGGGGATTCCCATCATTTCCTCAGGGTTGATTTTGGCTGTTCCGATGTCCATCCCCCGGTAGACCTGCATCGAATCGCCAGAGATAATCTCAGCATTATAGGCCTCTGCCAATTCGAGGCTCAGCCGGGTTTTGCCGACTGCCGTCGGGCCAAGCAGCACCAGAACCCTGCGTTTTGTCTCAGTTGTCAATGGATATCACCCCGTACGAAGTTTTGGCGCTGGCCCGAAGCAGCTCTGTAAACCCAAGCCGGGAAAATTCCCCGCTTAAGGCTTTTTCCTTCAAAAGTACCGTTTTGCGGGCGACTCTGACGGCCTCGGCGACACTCTCCGGGGATAATGCTGCTGCATTCGCGAATTGGCGCAGAGGGGAAATCGCCGCTGAATCCGTCAGCGGCACACGGAACATCGGGTCAAAATAGACAATATCTATACTGTTGTCCGGTTGTTCACGCAAGTAAGCTAAATGATCACTATGCACAACGCGCACGCGGCGCAGCGCAGCATTCACTTTTTCCTGGCCCGAAATATAATGGCTCATGCCTTCGAGAAGCAGTGCACTCAGCGGCAGGGAGCTCTCCAGAGCCGTTACCACAGATTCTTCTCCGCCGTACACTGCAAACAGCAGGGAATCACTGCCCAGTCCTGCGGTACAATCCAGCACACTGTCTCCCGGCACCATTCCAGCGGCTTCCAGCATCGGATCATGCTCCCCCCGAATAATCCGTTTGGCGCGGACGAAACCCATGCTTGGATGGAATTCCATCGGCGGCATGTCGGGAGTAATCAATCGGACGGCCTCCTGCAGGACTACCAGAATTTCTCCGTCCCCATAACGCTGCACCAGCTTGGCCATGGACCATTTGCCTCTTTGAACATAGATCGTTCCGGTTCGCTCTGCCAGGCTCTTGGCCCGCATTTCAATATCCGGGATCGGGTCGAAGCCCGTGGTTATAATCATGTTGCCTCCGTTTCCTGCTTATAACAAAATTCAGAACTTTCTTTTACATCACGCGTTTGAACAGCTTCTCCAGATCATACGAGGAGAAGGATACCACGATGGGCCGCCCATGCGGGCAGGTATACGGCTGACGGCAAGCGGCCAGGCGGGAGAGCAGCGACTCCACTTCATGCTCCGTCAGCTTCTGGTTAGCTTTGATAGAAGCCTTGCAGGAGCACAGAATCGATGACTTCTCACGCAGCTTCGCCAGATCAATGGTCCGCTCGCTCAGCACCCACTCCGCCATTTCTTCAATAACTGCCTTCTCATCCCCTTCCGGGAACCAGTATGGCAGGGACCGGACTAGAAAGGTCTGACCGCCAAAATGTTCAAGATATACTCCCGCCTGCTGAAACCAGTGCAGCCGCTCGCTGAGCTGCCGGCTCTCAGAGGGGGTAAACTCCAGTGTAATCGGCAGCAGCAACTCTTGCGAAGCGTCTTCAGGTCGTCCAAATTTCTCATAATAATATTCGTAATTCACCCGTTCATGGGCAGCATGCTGATCAATCAGATACAGACCGCTGTCATTCTGGGCAATAATATAAGTCCCATGATGCTGACCGATATAATTCAGCTCTGGAAACTGCGGAAGTCCAGCATCCTCACTGGAAGGAGGAGCATAAAGCTCTTCCGCAGTAGGCATCTGAGCCCGCGGGGCATTCGAAGCCGGAAACTGGCGATAACTCCCGCCATTTCCATCATTCGTTCGCGTAACGGATGGAGGAGCGCTGCCACCACGATAAGCTGATGTCGTTTCCCGTGTCTGGAAACCAGGTGCTGAGGGGTTGCTAAAGCGTCCCGTCCCTCCTTCAGCTGTCCCGTCGAATAGTGGAGCATTACTGCCGTTATTCCCAAGGATTCCGGGAGCCTGCGACTGGAATCCGCTCCGGGTTCCTTCATTACGGGTGGGCAACCCATTCTGCTGCCCTTGGGCAGATTCTACTGCACCAGAGGCAGCAGCAAACCCGCTGCCCGGATCAACCGTGTCCTGAACGTTCCGGCTGCCGGAACCTTCCGGCGGCGGAGGAACAGCTCCCTTGGGGAAAGCGAATTGCTCTTGAATAAATGAGCTGCTGCCCTTGGAACCGATCATTTCTTTGCCGGGCCGGGGAATCAGGCTCTGACCGAGCAATACCTTGCGAATTTCCTGTTCAACAAAAGTATATAGCTCCACTTCTTTACTGAACCGGACCTCCAGCTTGGCAGGATGCACGTTGACGTCCACCAGTGAAGGATGCATATCAAGCTGCAGCACCAAGAGCGGATAACGGTTGATCGGCAGAAGTGTATGATATGCCCGCATAATGGCAGCATTCAGCCCATTGCTGCGGATGTACCGCCCGCCTACTATTGTAGTGACTGCATTGCGGTTGGAACGAGTCCATTCCGGCCGGCTTACATAACCTGAGAGCCGATAGTCAGGGTCCTCCGCAGCAACCGGCAGCATTGCCTTGGCGGCGGAGGTGCCGTATACCGCGGCAATGACCTGCAGCAGATCTCCGTTGCCAAGCGTATGCAGCAGCTGATTGCCGTTATGATGAAGAGTGAAAGAGATAGACGGATGCGCCAGTGCCATACGGTACATTGCATCGGAAATATGACCCAGCTCGGTCTGAACGCTTTTCATATATTTCAGTCTCGCCGGAGTATTGTAAAATAATTCCTTTACCGCAAGGTCGCTCCCCCTACCGGAGGGCTCGTCCTCATTCCGGATCAGCTTCCCGCCTTCGATGTCGAGCGCTCTGCCTCTTCCATCCTCATTGCTTGAAGTAAGCAAGGACAGCTTGGACACAGAAGCGATACTGGGCAAGGCTTCTCCGCGGAATCCCAGGCTGGTAATTTGAAACAAATCCCTGCCGTTCAGAATCTTGCTTGTCGCATGGCGGTAGAAGGCAGTCTCGCAATCCTCGGGATCAATCCCAGAGCCGTTATCCTTTACCCGGATGCTCTGCAGTCCACCCTCCTCCACCGACACTTCAATGCGGGTGCTTCCGGCATCAATGGCGTTCTCTACAAGCTCCTTAACTACCGAAGCAGGCCGCTCCACCACCTCTCCTGCAGCAATCTGGTTGGCGATGTGCTCGTCAAGCACATGAATTCTGGCCATGTTCTTTTCACCTCACGATTAGGCTTATATATGAATGTAATTCAGTATAAATATTGGACATCTGTTAAGAAGCTGTATGGCTAATTAAAGGGTCAGCTCTTTAGCTTTGATCTTCAACTCGTTCAGCAACCCCATCGCCTGCAGCGGTGTCATATTCATTAGGTCAGCACCCTGAACAGCGGTGATTAGCTCTCTAAGAAGCGGATTCTCTTTCACTACTGGTGCTCCTGCACTGCCTTTACGATTCTTGCGAGGCTCTTCTTCACCGAAAATAGAGAGCTGCACAACTTCATTGTCCTCCTCCGCTGCAGAAGAAGCAAGTGAGACGGCCGTTTCTAGCTGAGCCGCAGCATTCGTAGTCACGATAGAGCTGTCGTCAAAATGAACACTACCACTATGCGCTGAGGAATAAGGTTGTCCAGCAATGGATGGACCTCCTCCAGCATTCGGCTGCAAAGGCATGACCTGATTTTCCTGCACGGTATGTTCAATGTAGCCCGTGCCATAATTCAACGAAACAGTTCCCGGAGGAGCAGCCTGTTCAATGCTCTGAAGTAGACCATAGGCGCGGTCTATAATACCTTCCGGGAGTCCTGCCAACCGTGCACAATAAATCCCGTAGCTGCTGTCCGCCGCCCCCGGCACGAGCTTGCGCAGGAAATTCACTTTATCGCCGCTTTCCTGTACTGCCATGGAGTAGTTGCGGAGCCCGGCGAGGCTCTGCTCCAGATGGGCAAGCTCATGAAAATGCGTCGAGACCAAGGCCTTGCAGGCAATGGTATCATGAACATATTCGATAACGGCCTGGGCAATGGCCATACCTTCACTGGTCGAAGTGCCCCGGCCCAGCTCGTCGATGATGATCAGGCTGCGTGCTGTTGCCTTTTCTGTCATCACCTGAATATCAGCCATCTCCACCATAAAGGTACTCTGGCCGCCAATCAGGTCATCCGCTGCTCCGATCCGCGTAAAGATGCGGTCAATAAGCGGCACCTCAGCGCTGCCAGCGGGCACAAAACAGCCAATCTGGGCGAGGATGCAAATCAGGGCAACCTGGCGCATATAGGTGCTTTTGCCTGCCATGTTCGGGCCGGTGATCAGCAGGATATTGCCTTCATCCTTGCTGAGTGTGCTGCCGTTAGCAATAAAAGCCGCATCCTTCAGCACTGCCTCCACCACCGGATGTCGTCCGCCTTCCAGCCGCAGATCATATCCATCCGATAGCTTCGGCTTCACAAAACGGTGCTCGGCACTGACTGCGGCCAGGCACTGGTAGACATCGATTTCGGCCACCTTTTCGGCAAGAGCCTGGAGACGGGGAATTTGCGCGCTAATCCGGTCACGCAGTTCTATGAATAAGCTGTATTCCAGATCCGTCATCTTGTCCTGGGCTTCCAGAATTAATGCCTCTTTCTCTTTCAGTTCCGGTGTAACGAAACGCTCGGCGTTAGCCAGTGTCTGCTTGCGTTCATAGCGCCCTTCCGGCAAGGAAGAAAGATTGGAACGGGTAATTTCAATATAGTATCCGAAGATTTTGTTGTAGCCGATCTTCAGGGATTTAATACCCGTGGCCTGGCGTTCTTTGGCCTCCAGCTCTGCAATCCAGCGTTTGCCGCTGCTGCTCGCTTCCTTCAATTCATCTAGACGTTCATGGTAGCCGGCACGGATAATTCCCCCATCACGCACCGAGACTGGAGCTTCTTCAACAATCGCCCTGTCAATATCCTCGCGCAGTTCTGCGCATTCATCCATAGAGGCGCCAATCTCACGCAAAGTTGCCGATCCGGAATCCAGGCACATTTGCTTCAGTGACGGAATCTGTTCGAGCGACAGCTTCAGGGCATTCATATCCCGGCCGTTGGCGCTGCCAAAGGCGATCCGGCCAACCAATCGTTCCAGATCATAGATCTCTTTCAGCGCTCCGCGCAGATCCTCGCGCACGATGAACTGGTTGTACAAATAATCGACAGCCTCTAGCCGGCGTTCAATCGGGGCACGCTGCAGAAGCGGTTTATCTATTCTTCGGCGTAGCAGACGGCCACCCATCGAAGTTTCAGTCCGGTCGAGCAGCCAGAGCAGCGAGCCTTTTTTGGAACGCTCACGTACCGTTTCAGTCAGTTCCAGATTGCGCCGGGTAAACGGATCGAGAATCATATAATTGCCCGGCTCGTAAGGCGAAATCTGGCTCAGCTGGCCCAGAGACCGCCGCTGAGTTTCGTTAAGATAAGAGATCAGCAGCGCTAGGCACTGTCCGCGCTCTTTCTCCAGACGCACCCAAGCGGCTTCGCCGAACTGGCGGCGGGCCAGCCCTTCTTCTCTTTTCTCCCAAGGTGTATATACTACTGGTTTGGCCAGCAGCGAGGCCTCGCTCCGCAGCATATCCAGCAGCGCTGCATCCCCGATAATCTCTGCCGGCTCATAGATACCAATCTCATCACGCAGCCATTCATCACCTGCGAGCACGGAAGTCACATATAGCTCACCTGTGGTCAAATCACAAGCCGCCAGCGCCATCATCCCGTCCTCCTCAGTCACGCAGACGAGGTAATTGTTATTTTTGTCGGAGATGATCTTGCCGTCCATCACCGTACCCGGGGTCACCACGCGGACAATATCGCGCCGAACCATCCCCTTGGTTACAGCCGGATCATCCAGTTGCTCACAGATGGCGACCTTGTAACCTTTTTCAATCAGGCGCTGGATGTAACCCTCGGCGGCATGATATGGCACTCCACACATAGGAATACGATCTTCGCCCCCACCCTCGCGGCCCGTTAACGTAATCTCTAGCTCTTTGGAAGCCAGTATGGCATCTTCAAAGAACATTTCATAGAAATCGCCCAGACGGAAGAAAAGGAAAGCATCCTTAGCCCCTTCCTTTACTTTTAAATACTGCTGTATCATCGGCGTATAATTTGCCATCGTCAACCTCCATACCTGCTTCATACTGTTCTCCATTATAGCAGAAACTTGCCTGTCAAAGTCATCCTGTACGTGTTCGCCGCACCCATGGCCTCTGTTCCCCATACCGAAATGCAAATCTGCACCGCAGACTATAATATGCTGAGATTATAATGTAGACCTTGGGCAGCAAGGCTTTGAAATGGTATGCTTTTGAGAGCTGATGCAGTAAAATCACTATAATTGATAAGCTTATATCCTAAAAATGGACGGGAACCATCTGGTAAAACCTCAACTCGGCTTTGTAAGGGGTTAAGGATGCCAAAGGATGATCAAGGGAGGAAAACAGAATGATCCGTAGACTGGAAGAGGCCGACCGTGGGGCGCTGATGTCGCTGTTAAGCAAGGATCCCGCAATAAATTTGTACATTATCGGGGATGTGGAGAATTTCGGGTTTGAACAGGATTTCATGGAACTCTGGGGTGAGTTCACTGAAGCTGATGGCAAATTAATTGCCGTATTGCTGAGGTTTTTTGGCAGTTTCCTGCCTTATGCGGACGGCCCTTTTGATGCGGCAGGATTTGCGGCGCTGATGAAGGAGAGCAAGAAATTCGAGATGGTCTCCGGTTCTGCGAAGGTGGTTACGGCAGTTGCCGGGCATTTGAACTTCCGGATAGAGAAACAAATGAGGTTTGCCGAGCTACGCAAGCTGAACAGCATAGTACATACATCCACAGTAACATCACATGTTATTAAAAAGGCTACCGTTGACGATGTGGAAGCTGTCTGTTCGCTTACGGATCAAATTGAGGAATTCATGAGCAATACGGACGATTCGCGTAGAAGCCTGCGAAAAACACTGGAGACCGGAACCGGCCGGACCTATTATATCGAACAGAATGGCCAGGTAATTGCTACGGCCTCCACTTCAGCGGAAAGCTCCATGTCAGCAATGATTGTTGCTGTTGCCACCCATCCTGCATACAGGGGACAAGGATTGGCCAGTCAGGTGGTGGCCCGCTTATGCACAGACATAAAGGCAGAAGGCATCACGCCTTGCCTGTTCTACGACAATCCTCAGGCTGGTCTGATCTATCACAAACTGGGTTTTCAGGATATCGGCTTCTGGACGATGTTATATATGTGATGAAAGCTTAGTTCAGATTCTGGATTCAGGATAATGAATTATTAATTTAGACAGGCACCTGCGGACATTCCTCCTGGAGCGTTCACAGGTGTTTTTTGGCCGGACCAAAGCTCACGGATATCGCGTGACTCATCCCAGGTCTGTTCTGCAGCAATGCAGCTGAACAGCGGCTCAATATAACGAGCGGCCTGCGCATAGCCAGGCAAAGCGCGAAGCTGAGCTGCAAGCGGCGGGAACGCGGCGCGCAGCGGGGGTTTGTCGCCGCTGTAGTAGGCGGCGTGCAGGTCTTCCCGGTCGAGCGGGCGCAGTCTCAGGTCTTCATAGCGGCTCACGATCAGGTGAGCCAGGAAGACCGCTCCCTTCGCGATGACCGGGGACACCAGGAAGCTCGGCAGGGTCCGGTATTCAAAGCCGCCATGCGGCTGAAGCCGGAAATCGCCGAGCCCCCCGTATCTGGGACGCCGTGCCGCTGCACGGGTGTCCT
Source organism: Paenibacillus sp. LS-5 (assembly GCF_056121505.1). Lineage (NCBI taxonomy): Bacteria > Bacillati > Bacillota > Bacilli > Caryophanales > Paenibacillaceae > Paenibacillus > Paenibacillus sp. LS-5. The sequence continues at coordinate 725,347 of NZ_JBWAVA010000001.1, forward strand.
CCAGAAGCATCAGCGGCAGCGCGAGATAGTTGTCGAGCGCCCGCAGGAGCGGCGCGCACAGCGTCACGCCGCTGAAGTGCAGGTGGCCGCCGAGGGCCCAGCCCGTCAGCGGCATGCCTCCCGCCCGCCAGCGCAGCGAGCGGTCGGCGATGAGCCGGTCCGCCGTACGCGCGGCGGACATCAGCTGCGCCAGCAGCGCGCGCGGTTCCCCGCGCGGCGCAGGGCGCAGCTCAGCGACCGGGAACGTGCCCCGCGTTCCCGGAGGCCCGGCGTCGCAGCCGGCGACGCCGTCCGTGGGCAGGTACCGCGACGCCGGCACGACGCGGCCCGTGAATTCCCGGAGCAGGAGGAACTCCGGGTCCATGCCCAGCAGCAGCCCTGGACGGCCGGGCTGCTCCAGAGCCAGTGCGCGCCTCAGTGCCAGCGATGCTGCGCGGTAAGGCTCCGGCAGTTCCCCGCCAGGGGCCGCCGGAAGCGGAATAACCTTGAGAACCCTGTAGTGGCGGCCGCCCATGGCTTCCAGCAGCAGCTCTCCGCTGTCCAGCCCAAGACTGTACAATGTCTTTATCGCTGTATCTCTTATCTTCCCCGCCGCACCGCGTCGCTGGCCGGAAGAGGCAGAACTGACAGCTGGTCTGCCGGAAGCTGTCTCCGATACTGCCCCGCCGCTCTCCCCCGTTAACTCCCTGGGCCATTCTCCATTTGGCAGGACAACACGCGCCGGTCCTTCCTCATGGCCGTCCATCTCCATATCCCCGGTCGACATTGTAACCTTTAACCCCGGCAATGAAGCCGGCTTCATCGCTGCCCCTGTCCCCAGAGGCAGAATTTCCAGAATCGTCAGATTAAATACACGGACCTCATAGAACTGTCTGTACAATTTTGCTCCCGGTACATTTTCGTATGTATTCTCGCCAGATCCTGCACTGCCGTTTTGCGTAAGCAAAGCTTCCAGTCCGATGCGCCGAAGCCTGTCTTCCCGCTGGGCAGCAGATAATTGCAGGAAGACCTGAACGCCCTCATTCATCACTCAGCCTCCTCTTGGATTCTTCAAGCCTATGCATGGAGATAAATAAAAATAAAAAAGGAGGGCATCCGCCCTCTCGCCGCCACCCCCACAACATATAATGGATCATAACCCACCGATATTCAGTGGGCAGCGGCGATCCTCTTCCTTACAGTTCATCATCCAGGGCGTCAGGGTCCAGATCATCATAATCGAAGCTTTCACCCTCAAAGTCATAATCCTTGTCTTCCGGATCATCGCTCTGATCGGTCACAAACACGCGAACCTTGGTCTCAGCAACCAGTTCCGCTTCGAACTCCCGCTCCACACGCAGCGTCACACTTCCTCCTCCAGGAGACACACCTGCTTCCACACAGTTGGGTTCCTGCGTTGCCTCCGCAGATACCTCGACTGTGGAAGCGCGGTGTCTGGGATCCAGGTATGACAGTGGAATAAGCTCCACATAAGAGACCGTTTCCTTAGCTACCTCGGTCTGCTTATTTTTGTCATACGAATACCAGATGTTCACATCGTAAGTACCAATTACTTCGATTCCGTTCCCGGCGGCAACCGCTTCGTACTGGTGGTTGATAATCCAAGCCCCCAAAATACTCGTCGGATGGTGTGGCGGAGTCACGGTATGGGTTGCTGTAGAGAACTTACGACCTTTGCCGCAAATTGCCTTCGTAATGATCTCCCTTGTTTGACGTTTATGGCTTAATGACATCTTTGAACCTCCTCCATACAATCATTCACTATCAAGTGTATGCACGTTCTGGGCATTTGTTGATTGTTAGAGTATAAATAAATTTGGGTAAGCCCTCCAAGCTGCTGCGCCGCTGGGTCTTGCTACATTTTATTGATGAATTTGCTTAGATATGAGTACATAATCGAAATCCTGCCCAAGAAATGAATCACCCCATCTTAAACAGGCAGACTCCCGGATAGTCCTGATCCGCACAAAAACCCCCGCATATGCTCTGCGGGGGCCTTTATTATCCATTCGATTGTGGTAGGACTCGAACAATGCCAAGGGTTCTATGCTTGCTGAGATCAATGAATTCCTCACCGATATTGACTAGCGGGCGAAGCGGATCATGCGCCAGAATCATGATGATTTTACCAATCTGCCCGTCTGTCAACAACACGTCGTTGCCTATCATGGATTGCATAAGTTTATTGATAAACACACTGCAAATATAGGGGTCGAGCTTGCCGAAAGAGTTATCCTCCATCTGCGTAAGCACTTCATATAAGGGTGCGGCAGAACGGTAATACCGGTCTGAAGTCATGGCATGAAAAATATCCGTGACGGCTACTATCTTGCTGAAATCCGTAATCCGGTGTCCCATCACCCCGAACGGATAGCCGCTGCCGTCCATTCTTTCGTGGTGCTGTAGTGCAACGAGTGCCTGCATATGCGACGTCCCCACTGTATCCCTGATCATCTCATATCCGAGTGTAGTATGTTTTTTCATGATGGCCAGTTCCTCGTCATTCAGGGGACCGGGTTTGGTAAGGATTTCGGCTGGAATCATAACTTTTCCGATATCATGAAGAGTTGCGGCAATAGTCAGCATCCCCAGCTCTTCCGGGCTGAGCTTAAGCCACCTGCCAAGAAGCGTTGACAGAATACCTACGGCAACATTATGTCTGTATGTATAGTCATCTTTAGTCTGCAGCGCAGCCAATATTCCGTAAAAATCATTTTTCTCACTGACCTGCTGGATAAATGGAATGACTTCATTTCTTAGTTCCAGCATTGGCAGCCGCTTGCTTTTGGTATAACGGAACTGCTCAAAAATATTCTCCATAGCTTCTGTACAATCATCCACCGCCAGCTGATAGAAAGCCTCACTGTCCAGCTGGAGCACATCATGCGGCTGAAGAATGATCCGATGTTGGGTAATCAGACGGATATGCTCTGAGCTCAGTAGTGTCATAGCGGGCAATACAAACACACCGTTGTGATTAAAAAGATTGTCTATAAGCTGTTTGCCGATATATTGTTCGTTGCTGTTGTTCATCTTTCTCACCTGCCAGTGCAGAATTCACAAGATGTGAATAAGCTGCGTAATTTGAAATCTGTGCCGCTCCATTCAGCTTGATATTATAGGATATCCTGGCTTTAGAGCATGGTGAATGCAGCACTAAATAAGCAACCGCTGTTTTGCTCCTATATCTCTTATCGTTATTTCCCACCAAAATATGAATACCTAAAATTTCCCTTCAGAGGACGCTAACATCATTTGTCTACGGCTTACCTAGTTTCCTTTATCTAGATACAGGCCGTTTCACCGGTTTGATATCGACCGGCATCTTATATCTTTTGGCAATACTCAGATACAGGGAGAGCTCACGGCATAATTGCAAAATGGCTGAACGGACCTCGAATTCATCCCGCGTTTCAGGCAGATCCATTTTTTGAAATTCCTGTTCCAGCAGCGCCAGCAGTTTTTCCGTCCGGCCTGTATATTCTTCAGCCAGCACATCATTGCTGAGTTGATCGAACAGGTCTGCAACCATATCCCCGTGTGGCAGCTGACGGTAGACTTGAGAGAGTAGCTGCATCATGTTCTGAATGGATTCAAGCTGTTCCTTGCGCATATAAAAATAGACATTCCATGCTTCATCCGGATGAATCACATGATTCTCCATTTCTCTGGAGGCCGCTGTCAGTCCCCGCTGCACCGCTTCATTGGCTCCAATCAGTTCCTTACCGTCCCATAGATATCCCGGATCACGGAGGGTTCGGGCCATCTGTGTAAAAATGACCGAAAAATAACTGTCTACCTCTTTACGAATGGCAGCAATGACACTGCCGGTCTGAGGCATATAGATCAAATTAATCAATCCGGCAGAGCCAAGGCCGACAAACAGGAGCTCGATCTGCTGCAGCAGAACATGTGCCGACAGCTCAGCTTGTCCAAAAACACGGAACACAATAACGGAACTGGTAACGATTCCCTCCTTATAACCGGATTTTACAATCATCGGGAACCCTACCAGGACATACATCCCCAGCACCCAGTAATGGAACCCAAATAAATAAAATAAAATACAGCCGAAGAAAAGTCCGACCAATGAGGCAAGAAACCGCGCAGTAATCGTACGGAGGCTCCTTTTGCGGGTGGTTTCCACACCCAGAATCGCCAGCAGACCCGCACTCTGCGCGTTCGGGATGCCCACAGCGGCTGCCAGCAGGATCGACAGTAGTGTCGCAGCCGCTGTTTTGATAACTCGAAATCCCATGTAAATACCTCTCCTTGCGGTCTTTGTAAGTCAGGCGGCTCCTGGCTGGCTTCATGAGAAGCATAACCCGGTCACGCCAGCTTAACAGGTTGGCAATCATGTTCAGGTAAAGATATAGACATGGTACAAGATTTTGCGGAGCTGCACAATATGACATGTTTTTCATCGTCTCGACAAAAGCAGCTTCTCTACATATACTACCAGCTGATACATGGCTGTAGCCACAGCGGCAATAATCAGCAGACTGGACATCACGAGCGTGAAATTGAACACCTGAAATCCGTAAATAATCAGATACCCAAGGCCGGATTTGGCCGCCAAAAACTCGCCAACAATCACACCCACCCAGGACATGCCAACATTCACTTTCAATGTTGATACAACCGTGGGGAAGGAAGCCGGCAGAATCACCTTATTGAACACCTGCACCCGTGAGGCTCCAAACGACTTTGCCACCTTCACCAGATTCGGATCCACGCTGCAAAAGCTGTTGTACACCACAAGTGTTGTAATAATTACAGTGATAGACAACGTTGTTACCACAATCGCCGTAAAGCCCGCTCCGAACATCACGATAAAAATCGGCCCCAGCGCTACTTTAGGCATACTGTTAAAGACGACCATGTACGGATCAAGTACTGCCGATAAAAAGGGCGACCACCAGATGACTATGGCAAGAAGAGTGCCTAATAGTGTCCCAAGTACGAAGCCTACCACCGTTTCACCAACGGTCATACCCAGATGCGGCCACAAACTTCCACTGATCATATCACTCCAAATTTGCCGGAAGACCTTGGTGGGGTAGCTGAACAACAGCTCATCCAGCCAGCCCAGTCTGGCGCCAGCCTCCCAGAGCACAAAGAACAGGACAAGCAGACTTCCACGGACTCCTATTACACGGGCGCGCCATCGCCGTTTTTTCTTTTGATATTGGGCATGACTCTCTTCAAGCCACAACTGTCGGGAGGCAGCTAATTCTATTTGTTCAACCGATTTCATAGACCTTCCCTCCCCGCATGTTCCATTTCCTTCCACACTTCATGAAAAAGCTCTGCAAACCCCGGCAAGTCCCTCGCATATAGAGGAGGTGTACGCCTGATCGCTTCGGGTACAATAAAAATCTTGCGGATTTTGCCGGGATTCGGCTGCAGGAGGATCACCCGGCTGCTGACTGCAATCGCCTCAGACAGATCATGGGTAACCAGAATAGCAGTAGTTCCGCGGCTGCGCAGAGTTTCTGAGACCAGATCCTCAAGCTGCAGCTTGATCTGATAATCTAGCGCAGAGAAGGGCTCATCCAGCAGTAGCAGGCCAGGATCTGTAGTAAGCGTCCGTACCAGCGCCACCCGCTGGCGCATCCCTCCTGAGAGCTGAACCGGATACGTATGCTCTTTGCCGGCAAGACCCATTTCAGCAAGCAATTCTATCGTTTTCTTCCTGGATTGCTCGTTCAGACTTCCGGTAAGCTCCAGTCCCAGCAAGGCATTATCCAGAATAGTCCGCCACGGAAAAAGATAATCCTGCTGCAGCATATACCCCACCTCAGGTGAAGGGCCGTTAACCGCATGTCCGTTCACAGATACATCTCCGCGCGAGGGCTTCAGCAGACCGGCGATGATCGACAGGAGCGTGGTTTTGCCGCAGCCGCTGGGTCCGACCAGACTGACGAACTCGCCTGCTTCCACGTTCAGACTGAAATTTTCGATGGCAAGCGACGCCTCACGATCCCCCAAATAGGCATGCGTCACTTCCTTTAACTGCACAATGGGAAGCATATCGCCCCTCCTAAAAGTTTTGTAAGCATCCGCTTCTGTGATCTCCTTCGTACAAAACTCGCTTCGTAAGCATTAGCTTAAGTTTTGTAAG